>JBFWMF010000006.1:0-144589 GCA_050251735.1 Desulfitobacterium sp. | reverse complement strand
TCCCTCATACCTCGATTTGGTCATTGTTCGGATTTTTCAATGGCTTGGTTTTCTATACCCTTTTTTCTTGGACCTTGAAACTAACTTTTTTTACATTACACCTTGACTTTAATTAGCTGGTCTTTTTCCTTTTCCCTTTTTCCAAAATCAAAGCGTTATTCAAAACGCATGATACCCAGTTCTGTGATCAACGCATCTATCTTTTTATCATAAATCTCAACCGGGATACTATCGACAATCTGGCAGTGAAAAGCAAGCGCTATCTTAGGAGTTTTTTCTCTGACACGTTCAAAAAAACGATCATAGTAACCCCCACCATAGCCTAAGCGATTTCCCTGCATATCAAAGGCTGCTCCAGGGACAAGTATACAATCGATTTCTTCAGGATCAACGCATAAGAGGCCTTCTTTTTTCGGTTCGCGAATCCCCCACATTCCCGGTTCAATATCCTTTTCCAAATCTTCGATCTGGGATAGCATAAGCACACTTTTAGGGGCACAACGTGGCAGAACTAATCGCTTCCCTGAATCAAGGACTTGTTGAGCCAATTCAGTAGTCTCAATTTCATCGCGAAAATTAAGAAAGAGCATGATCGTGCTGGCTTCCAAAAACTCAGGAGTCCAAGTCACGTAACCCCGAATCCTCTGACTATACTCAGCCCGCTCTTCTTGAGTCAGTGTTGCGCGAAGGGATAGAACCTTTTCTCGAAGTAAACTCTTTTCTTTAGCCACCCGATAATCCTCCAAATCGCATGCAAAAATATGTCAGACTATTAAATGAGTTCGGCACATATTAGAGGATTCCTTCTCCAATCTTCGATTTTATCCTAAAACTAAGGGCACTAAAACAGGAACAAGAAGGGATAAGGAAAGTCCACTGATTATGGCCACGATACCAATCCCTTTCGGACCAACAGCGACCAGCACTGGCAAAGTCGAATCCATTGCCGTAGCTCCACTGGGAGCTACCAGCGCCAGAGGCCCCAACTTCTTTGCCAAAAAGGGAGCAAAAATAATTGCTAAGACCTCTCTAAAAATATTGCTCAAAAAGGCAATCGTTCCTAAAGAAACCGAGTGAAGATCAGAAATCAGAACTCCGGATAAACTATACCAGCCAAACCCAGCTCCCACTGCTCCACCTTCTCGGAAATCCCAGCCGAAGCATAGGCCAACCACCATTGCCGCAAGAATACTACCCAGGACTACCCCTATTGGTGCTAAGAATACCTGCCAACCCACTTTAATCATATGTTTCCAAATCTCACGATTCATTCCCAAATCAATTCCGACCATTACGAGGGTAAAATCGAGGGCAAGATCCGTAATCAAAGGCAATGTATTCGTCCACGTTTCGGGAAAGAAGGTCATTCCCGATAAAATTCCTAGCGCAAACGCCCCCATTATAGCAGCTGTCATTCGGTGAGGATGACCTAACTCTGTTGCGCTAACCTCCAAAGTATCGTGTTCGGGAAATAAAGGCGATTTCCCGATAAATAACTTCTCAAGAATTTGCACAGCCACTACACTGCCTAGTATGGCCGCGACTGCAAAGATAAAGGCCTGAAACCCAAAGCTCCCCAGTTGGGAAAGAGCATTCCTGTCTACACCGATGCGTAGACCCATGGTTAATAAAAGGAGCACAACCCCAAGCATCATGCCTCGTCCCGCCTGATCAAGGAGTCGCTTCGGGAACACTCGAAACCACCCTACCACAGCTCCTACAATAAGGCATGTAAATAGTATCCACATAGTTGTTCTCCATTCTCATAAAATTCAATAGCGCACCTTTTCATTTTATATCGAACAGTAGAAAAAAGAAAAGGTATTTGTTCCTATGAGCACTCCTGCTAAGTTATCCCCATCCTCATTCCCGCAAAAGTGCTCCGATTACCAACTTATCCACATTATCCACAGGACCTGTGGGTAAATTTATGCAAATTATCCTCAAATCCTTGAAACTCCTCGATCCGCTAATACCAGTTACTCACAAAGTTATCCACATTATCCACAAAAGCAACTATCCACAGAACATATTATCCCCCCAAAGGGTCTACTTCCCGAAAGGCCTATTTTATGATGATTACTTCAACCTATTCAAACATGTAACTTCTTGTTATCTTAAAGCTTAGAGCCCAAAACCATTGAATATTCGCCACAGACAGAACTGATACTACTACGACAAGAGCCCCCATATGTGAATGAGGGGCTCTCTCTGGTACCGTTTTATGAATCTTCTCCGCTCCCGCAGGTTTATTTCTATACAAGACTTAACCCCGGTATAGCATTTAAATCCCAAGGTGCGTAATCCTTTGCTAAATAACGATAATAGCCAGCTGTCGCGATCATCGCACCATTATCCGTGCAGAGAATAGGCGGAGGATAATGGAATGCTATTCCCCGTTTTTGGCTCTCCCCTGTCAACCGCTCTCTTAGCAAGGTATTTGCAGCAACTCCTCCTGCGAGGACTAGCGTTGGTGCATTTGTTTTCTCTAAAGCTAGAAGGGTTTTGCGCACAAGTACGTCGACGATGGCTTCTTGGAAGGAAGCCGCTACGTCTTCAACCTTGACTGTTTCTCCCTTCATTCTTGCTGAATTCAAGGTGTTAAGGACTGCTGACTTAACCCCGCTAAAACTAAAATCCAAACTCCCGGGTTCCAGCATAGCTCTTGGAAATTCAAAAGCATGTGGATTCCCTTCTAAAGCAGCCTTTTGAATATAAGGACCACCCGGGTAGCCGAGTCCCAAGGTCCGAGCCACCTTATCTAATGCTTCCCCGGCAGCATCATCGCGAGTATGCCCAAGGACGCTGTACTGTCCATGCTCTTCAAAATATACCAAGTGAGAATGCCCCCCGGAGACGAGAAGAGCCAGTAGAGGAAACTCCAGTTCCGGATTGTGAAGGAAATTAGCATAAATGTGCCCTTCTAAATGATTAATTCCCAGCAAAGGGATCCCCGCGGCATAGGCCATGGCCTTCGCTCCGGCTACCCCCACTAAAAGAGAGCCTACGAGCCCCGGACCATAGGTCACAGCGATCCCTGACAAATCAGCAAAGTCCATCTTGGCCTCTTCTAAAGCCTGCTCCACCACACCTTGCAAATGCAAGATATGTTCCCGAGAAGCAACTTCCGGTACAACCCCGCCATATTTCTGATGGGTCTTAATTTGGGAAGAGATGACATGACTCAGCAAATCACGGCCATCTTGGAGTACTGCTGCTGAGGTTTCATCACAGCTTGTCTCAATCCCTAATATATTAATGTATTTATCATTCACTGGTACGACCTCCCGGTGGTTGCACTATCGATAATCATTAGCTATATCAAGCCACATAATTAAAGCGTCTTCTTGATTATCCGAGTAATATCCTTTGCGCACACCCGCAGTCGCAAAGCCCAAACGTTCATAAAGTCTTTGAGCACTAGTATTGGTTGCACGAACTTCAAGTGTCATCCGCTCCATGCCTTCCCTAACCATAAAATCGATCACGGAACGCATCAGGAATTCTCCACGTCTTTCGCCTCGATACTCAGGAGCGATAGCAACATTAGTTATATGGCCCTCTTCAAGAATGAACCATAGCCCCATATAGCCAATAACCTTGCCCTCGTATTCTAGACAAAAATAGCGGGCGTATTCATTATCCCTCAACTCTCCAACAAAGGACTGAGGCGCCCAAGGGGCGGGAAAGCAAGCGTGTTCGATTTCCATAATCCTTGGTAAGTCCTTTTCTTGCATGGGACGAATGATCATTTCCCTTGACCTACCTTCTCTTTCTTAGCCCAGTTCACCTCGGCTTCGGATAGTCGTATGTAATAAGGTTCTACCTGCTCATGATGCTGGTTATTCTCCCATGCATTCCATACACAGCGGGCCGTATACCCTCCTCGGGGAAGGGCTAAGTAGTCTGGCAAGAGAACCGCTCGTTCACCTAAATAGTTTTTTATTTTTTCTCCGTAGCGGAGAACGGCATCGCCCACAAAGATATGATGCTGATCCTGTGCAGCCAATTCTTTGAGCCAACTCTCAGGCTCAATGGCAAAGGGTTCTCTAATGCGCACCGGTTTTTGCTCTGTCTCCGACCAGTAATACTGGGCTGTATACCATTCATTCTTACGCGCATCCAAAATAGGTATAATGGCTTCCTTGCGGCTATGACCAGCCCAAGCTAAGGAATCCAAAGAGAGCACTCCAACTAAAGGTAGCTTTAATACTTGTGCCAACCCCTGCGCCGTGGCAATTCCAATGCGTATGCCAGTAAATGAGCCTGGCCCCCGTACTACACCGATAAAATCCAAATCCTGCAGTTTCCAAGTTGAGGCTATTAGAACCTGATCCAAGACTGGGATCAGGCGTTCCGAGTGATTTTTGGTTGAATGCAAAAAACCTTCAGCCACCAGTTGACCGTCTTCAGCCAGTGCTAAAGCCGTAACTTTGGTGGTGGTATCAATGGTAAGATATTTCATGAGACCTCCTCAAATTTCTTTAGGCGTCTCTCCCAGTCAATTGTATTAGACCGGAAGGTGATGTTGCGTGGTTCCTCGCCTGATCCTTCAATACGAATTTCTAAGCAATCCTCCGGCAAGATATCTGCGGCAATCTCCGGCCACTCAATCAGACAAATAGCATCTTCTTGAAAAGCATCCTCAACCCCGATGATTTCTACTTCTTCGGGAAAGCGTAGTCGATAAAGATCCATGTGAATTAGTCGAATAGGCTTGTTACCAGCAATCCCGCAATACTCTATTTGGAAGGTGAAGGTCGGACTGGTCATAGGCTCCTTGACTGCTAATGCTTCGCCAATTCCTTTGGCTAAAGCAGTTTTTCCCGCACCCAAATCTCCAATGAGGCAGATTACATCCCCTCCTTGGAGCAGTTTCCCAAGCTTCAATCCTAAGGCATGAGTATATTCTGGACTTAGACTTTGAATCTCTCGATTCATGATGACCCTCCAAACTATCCTGTAAAGTCTAACCACTAAAGCCTAGTCGGTTATCACCTGACCGTTAATAATCACAGTTTCCGGTCGAGCTTTTAAGACAAAGGGATGTTCACTCCAAAGCACGATGTCGGCATCTTTACCCACTTCAAGGGAGCCTACTCGGTCATCCACACCCAAGATTTCTGCCGGATTAATGGTAATAGCCTTTAAGGCCTCTTCTTCATCCATTCCAGCTCGAGCAACAAGAGCTGCACAGAGCGGTAGTTGTTCAATGGGAGTAACAGAGTGGTCAGTGATAATGGCAACCTTGACTCCCGCCCGGGTAAGAATCCCAGGTGTCTCAAAGGATTTATCCTTTAGCTCCACTTTAGCTCGATTCACAAGAACAGGACCGACTACAGCAGGATATCCGTACTCGGCAAGCACATCTGCAATCTTATGACCCTCCGTACAATGCTCTATGATTAAATCCACATTAAACTCTTGAGCAATGCGAATAGCAGTCATAATATCATCCGCACGATGTGCATGTGCCCGCAAGGGAATTTCGCGCTTAATTACGCGAATCATGCTTTCCATTCCCAGATCTCGTTCCGGAAACTTTTCTGGATCATCTATTCCTTGTTCTAATTTTTCCAGATAGGTTTGAGCATCGACTAACGCTTGACGTAGCAGGGATGCTGTTGCCATACGAGTCATGGGCATTTTCTTTTGCTCTGCTCCATAAACAGCTTTAGGATTCTCACCAAAAGCCACCTTCAACCCTGCAGGCTCTCGCACAACCATCTTATCTACGACCCTGCCCACAGTTTTCAGCACAACACCGGTTCCTCCGATCACATTGCCGCTACCCGGAGTGGAAAACAGCGTTGTAACCCCGCCTAAACGTGCATCGCGAAATCCTTCATCTTCAGGATTAATTCCATCAATTGCACGCAATTCTGGAGTTATAGGCTCTGTCATCTCGTTGAGGTCATCTCCCTCGTGTTGGTATATCTCCTCACCAAGGCCTACATGGCAATGAGCGTCAATAAAGCCAGGTAGAACTAGCTTGCCTTCAGCTTCAATAACTGTTGCACCTTCAGGTGCAACTAATTCTTCGCCCATAGCCTTGATCTGAGTACCTTCCACAAGGATGCTTCCAATAAATTCTTGGCCTTTCATGGTCTTGATGCGACCATTACGAATAAAAAGGCTTGTCTCTAGGTTCATACTTACCTCCGAAAATCTTTATTCTCATTAGGAATTAATTCCGTCCGAATCGATGCTTGCAGATATAATAATTACATTGAAACTAATGCATCCACTGGTATTTCCTTCATGGACAGACTTACTCGCTCACGCACCGAGTCGATACCTAAAACGCGGACTTTGACAATATCCCCCACAGAGAGCACTTCCATAGGATGCTTAATAAACTTTTCACTGATCTGAGAAATATGCACTAAACCATCGTGTTTAACTCCAATATCGATAAAGGCTCCAAAATCCACGATATTTCTGACGGTCCCTTCCAGGATCATACCAGCTTGCAAATCTTCGAGATGGGTAACATCTTGGCGCAATTTAGGCCTTGGCAAATCCTCCCGAGGATCTCGGCCAGGTCGCTGGAGAGCGGCCAGAATATCTTTGACTGTAGGAACACCCGCACTAAATTCTTGAGCACATTCTTCTGGACTTAGCTGAGCAATCCCTAGGCGAACTTCATTAGAACGTTGTTGGAGATCCTCGATGGTAAAACCTGCTTTATGCAAAATGTTTTGGGCAAGCTCGTAGGACTCAGGATGGACTGGTGTGTTTTCCAGCGGATTATCTCCTTCTGGGATACGAATAAATCCAGCACACTGCACATAGGTCTGTTCACCAAGACGGGGGACCTTCTTTAGCTGATCCCGTTTCTTAAATTTCCCGTGGTTTTCCCGATAGGCCACAATATTTTTAGCAATGGTCGGTTTAAGGCCTGCTACATATTGAAGGAGGGAGATTGAGGCAGTGTTTAGATCCACACCAACTGCATTAACGGCCGATTCCACGACTCCATGTAAGGATTCCTCAAGCCGTTTGGGTTGAACATCATGCTGATATTGCCCAACTCCTACGGCTTTGGGTTCAATTTTAACCAACTCTGCCAAGGGGTCCTGCAAGCGCCGAGCAATAGAGACTGCGCTACGCAAGGAGAGGTCAAAATCCGGGAACTCTTCTCCTGCCAGCTTAGAGGCAGAGTACACCGAAGCACCCGCTTCACTAACAATTATGTACTCAGAAGCTAAGCCGCTTTCACGGAGTAACTCAGCTGTTACTTCCTCAGTTTCCCGTGAAGCTGTACCATTTCCGATGGCGATCACATCCACTTGGTATTTTTCCATCGTATCTCTCAGTATTTTTTTAGCTTCTTCCCGCTTATTTTGGGGAGGATGTGGATAAATAACCCCTACATGAAAGAGCTTGCCAGTGTCATCGACTACAGCAAATTTGCATCCGGTCCGGAATCCCGGGTCTAACCCTAGTACCACCTTCCCACGCACTGGAGGTTGCAGTAAAAGTTGCCGCAAATTCCCGGCAAAGACCTTGATCGCTTGTTCTTCTGCTGTATCACTTAGAGCAGACCGAATTTCTCTCTCAATAGAAGGTGCTATTAAGCGTTTATAAGAATCATCCGCTGCTGAACGCACGATTTCCGCTGCAGGACCTTGCTTCACAAAGACCTGTTCGATTAAGGCTAGAATGCGCTCTGCAGGAACTTCCACTTTCACACTGAGAAGCTCTTCCTTCTCGCCACGATTCAAAGCAAGGATGCGATGGGGAGGCAGCTTCTTCACAGGCTCTCGATAATCGTAATACATCTCATAGGCTGAGCGTTCTTCAGCTTTTTTCGCAGAAGCTACCATATCACCAAGGCGAAAAGTTGCTTCCCGCACCCTTTTACGCATGGTGGCATCATCGGAAATCATTTCCGCGATAATATCCGAGGCACCACTAATTGCCTCTTCTGAAGTTTCTACACCAAGTTCCCCATTGATATATTTTTGAGCTTCTTCTAAGGGTTGGGCTTTGGGATATTGCTCTAAAATCCACAGTGCCAAGGGTTCTAGTCCCTTTTCCCTTGCCACCGTTGCCCGCGTCCGACGTTTTTGCTTATAGGGGCGGTAAATATCTTCCACTTCTTGAAGAATAGTTGCCTTGGTTATCTGAACGGCCAACTCATCTGTAAGCTTTCCTTGTTCTTCAATCAAACGCAAGACTTCACTCTTGCGATGTTCTAAATTTCTTAAATACTCCAAGCGCTCCACAATGCTACGGAGCACATTCTCGTCCAACTCCCCTGTTGCTTCTTTACGATAACGGGCGATGAAGGGAATCGTATTTCCTGCATCTAAGAGTTGAATCGCCTCGTTGATTTGCTGGGGCCGAAAACCAAGTTCTTGCGCGATGATTTTTGAAAATTCCAAAGGATAATCCCTCCTGATCGTTCTCAATTTTCTATTATATCATTCTTTCCTTAAAAAGCTAAAGAAAGATGGGGAAAGCAAAAAAACAGGCCCTATTGAGAGCCTGTTGGGAGTCTGTTTTCAATCTCTACTAATAGCAACCGCGCCTTGATTCAATAAGTCTAAATGGTTCAGCGGAACCCTAATCTCACCTTTATTTATGCAAACACCGTTAGCGTCGATATGATTGATGTTCAGAACCAAATCACTGCCTATTTGTTCAAAATCCACGACCTCTTGATTAAACTTAGGATCGTCCGGATAAAGTATATCCCCCTTCCCCGTGGATCGATGTACTTTAACCAACTCTCCTCCTTTAGATACTGTGCCATGAGCAAAGCCAATAATCGTTATGAACTCATCATCATTAAGCCAGTGAATTTTCTTCTTCGGAGTGTATTGACCTTCAGGAGCGTAATAATCCCACAACTCTACGCGATACTCTTGGTCCAGCTGGAGTCGTGACCAACTACTGGTAACACTATCTTTGATATAAATATCCCCGATGGTTTCCCACTCATCCGGATAGATATAAGCTGTGTAGCGTTTATTCGGAGAACTCCCATGAACCACATAATTACCCTGAAGAATAAAGTCAGGAACATAGGGATTGGGAATCACGTGAAAAAGTTGTTCCGTTGGCGCAGTGCTTATTGACTGCGGAAGCCCTTCTTTCACTAAACCACTATTGGATGGACTTGGATTCTCTGCTGCAGCGGTCTTTACCTTCTTAACATAAGCAGCATAATTGGCTCTTTGTTGTTGCATTCTTTGCTGAGGGGTTTGGTCAGGATTGGTGACTTGCGTTTCTGAATAAGCCAGTTCTTCTGCACTAGGTCCCCTAAAGGCACTTATTGGAAAGATACCCATATTCATGAATGCAACACATAGTGCCATCCCCAGGAAAAGCAGGGCACTGCGAATAATCCATCGTTTCCTGATAGCGCTCCCTCCCTCAGTTTAGTCTTCAGTCTCAGTCATGATATATGTTCCATTATTTACCATTAACTTATGATGGATTCTCTATCCTTATGCCCCAATCCTTCTTTCCGGAAATATATATCATATCAACCTATAAATCGTGCGAATTATAGAGAAACCAACAAAAAAGCGAACTAGCCTATACTAGTTCGCTAAAAGCACCTAAATTATCAGTGGTAGTGGTATCAAGCAACATAAACTCATTAATGAATATGTAGCCCGGTATTTAAACTGCCGCTCCGAAAGCCCTCTAAATCTAGAGTAATATAGGTAAAACCTAATTCCTTAAGAGGTTCGACGATATCCTCAGGGTCCAGCTCCATGAGTTTTGGAAAGTCTTCTTGGGGGATCTCCAGTCGAGCCAGATCTTGATGATGCCGAACTCTCAAATTTTTAAACCCCAGATCCTTCAGCAAGGATTCTGCTCTCTCGACCCGCTGAAGCTTTTCAAGGGTGATCTCCTCGCCATAGGGAAAGCGTGAGGATAAGCACGGGCTAGAGGGCTTATCCCATGTCGAAAGCCCCATTTCCTTGGAAAGTTGACGGATTTCCGCTTTAGTTAGGCCTGCTTCTTGCAGCGGGCTTCTTACCCCCAATGCTCTCGCAGCTTGCATTCCAGGGCGGTAATCCTTTAAGTCATCTGCATTGCTGCCATCCAGAACCCACTGGATCTTCTTTTCTTGAGCAATGGTTAAAAGCTTTGTAAACAACTCATTCTTACAATGATAGCAGCGGTTTTGGGGATTCTTTACAAATTCCTCCTTAGTCATTTCCTCGGTCTTTATGATTAAATAATCGGCCCCAAATTCTTTCACCTGCTGTAAAGCATTGTTGTAATCGGTGGTGGGCATAGTTTCTGATTCCCCAATGATGGCTAGGCAGTTATCACCTAATACCTCATGGGTTACTTTTAGGAGAAACGTGCTGTCCACCCCACCCGAAAACGCTACCACTGCAGATTCCATTTCTTTAATGATTTGCTTCAACTGATTCAACTTCTTTTGCATGATCTACCTCCTAAGCATTTCATAAGGCTAGCGATTCTCTATGCTAGTTTTGTTCAAAAACAATGCTAAACATCATTGCAAAACCCATAGGAATAGTATATATTGATTCTAACAAATTTCCATCTAAAAAATGAATTAAATACTGACTTTTGTCAAAGCTCTTATCAAGAGTGGCGGAGGGACTGGCCCGATGAAGCCCGGCAACCTGCATTATTGCGAGGTGCTAAATCCTGAGAACTTTAATGTTCGAAGATAAGAGGAAGTAGATTAACATTTACGACCTCTCTATGAGGTCGTTTTTGTTTGGTTTTTATCCAATCCACAAAGGAGGACTACTAAATGAATATTTTAACCGAACTTGCTCAGATCGGCAATCGCTTAGATCCAAAAGGAGCGATTAGCTTTCCCATCTACCATTCATCCACTTTTGCCCATCCAGGCTTTGGGGAAAGCACAGGTTTCGATTATTCTCGTACGAATAACCCCACGCGCCAAGTCCTAGAGGATGCCATCGCTCGTTTGGAGGAAGGCACAAAGGGCTTCGCTTTTTCCTCAGGCATGGGCGCTATTACAACAATACTCACTTTATTTTCTCATGGAGACCATATTATTGTCACTGAGGATCTCTATGGGGGAACATATCGCATACTTGAGGAAGTCTTTAACCGCTTCGGCCTCCAAGTCAGCTTTGCCGACACTAGTAACCTTGAAGCCATAGAAAAGGAAATTCTCCCCCATACCAAAGCTATTTTTACTGAAACACCGACCAACCCAATGATGAAGATCGCCGACTTGCATGGAATCGCTCGCCTTTGTCAAAAGCACGGGCTCTTAGATATTGTAGACAATACCTTCCTAACCCCCTACCTCCAGAAACCTCTTCTGTGTGGAGCCGATATCGTCGTCCATAGCGGCACCAAGTATCTCGGAGGGCACAATGATATTATCTCTGGACTGGTCGTGGTTAAAGGTGAAAAACTCGCCACTCGCTTTGGACGGTTGCAGAACTCACTTGGAGCTACCTTAGGTCCCCAAGATTCGTGGCTGATGATTCGAGGACTAAAAACCTTAGCCCTACGCATGAAGGCTCAAGAGGAAAATGCCCTGCAAATCGCCCAGTGGTTATTAAATCATCCTAAGGTCACCGATGTCTACTACCCCGGATTAAAAAACCATCCCGGCCATGCAACTCAACTCAACCAAGCCAAAGGCTTTGGCGCTATGCTCTCCTTCCGGGTGAAGGATTCTTCACTTATCCCCAGGATTCTAAAATCCCTCGAGATCATTTGTTATGCTGAAAGTCTTGGTGGGGTGGAATCCCTGATCACTTATCCTGCCACCCAAACTCATGCCGATATTCCTTTAGAAGTCAGGGCAAGGCTTGGTGTTGACGATTGCCTGCTCCGTCTATCCGTAGGTATCGAGGCTGCAGAGGACTTAATTCGCGACTTAGAGTCCGCCCTAAGATAGCACGAGTAAACCCATACTACTAATCATGGCGTATATTGTGCATCATAACAGACAGTCATCATCCCCAGCAATGATACAATCCCTAATGCTTACATTGTAAAGATCACAATCGTCACGAAAATATTGACAGAATAGCAGGTAAAAGCAGTTATTGTAGAGAATATCTAAGAAAATTGTACATTCTTACACAAAGGGCCAAAGGAGGGGAGTATATGACAGACAATGTTGAGAAAAGGCCCGTGCAAATTGCTAAGTTCGCCTTTATCCAACTCGTTGTATTAGCTTTCTTATTCGCCATTAGAGAATATAACTACAATTTATCTCATGCCTTTGTGGAATGTTATGGTATTGCGGTTTCCTTAGGGATCGTTTTTATAGTCTTTAATTCAAATACTCATATTGACAATCATTTCATTAGAATACTAAGCACTGGTTATCTATGTATGATCCTTATTGATTTTCTACACATGATAGCCTATAAAGGGATGAATATATTTATAGGTTATAATTCTAACTTGCCAACTCAGCTCTGGATTCTTTCTAGGTACGTCGAGGGCTTTGCCTTGCTTTTGGCAACCCTCTCGGTAGGCAAAAAAATCAAGATTAACTATATCTATTTATTCTTCCCTCTAATAACTATTAGCGGGGTTAGCTTAATTTTTTCCGGACTTTTCCCAAATGCCTTTATCGAAGGTCAAGGATTAACGCCTTTTAAAATAATAAGTGAATATGTCATTGTAGGTATAATTCTAATATCACTCCTATTGCTGTTCTTAAAAAGGGATAGATTTGATAAAAATGTTCGAAGATTTCTCTATCTTAGTTTCCTTTCCGCAATACTCACCGACCTAATGTTCACTTTTTATGGAGACCCTTTTGATGTCTTTAATCTTTGGGACATTATTTTAAAATCCTGTCCGTCTATTTTATTTATAAAGCTGTAATGCAAATAGCTATAAAAACTCCCCAAGATATTATCTTTCGTGAAATAGAATTGAAGAAAAATAGTTTAGAAAATGAAGTAAGGAATTATATTGTCAAACTAGAATCTCTGAATCGTAGCCAGGCAGCGTTGATTAACAGCCTGCAAGAGCTGGTTTTTGTACTGGATGATCAATTAACCATAATAGAGTTTCATTATCCTGAAAGCGATGTCTTATATTTACAACCTGAAGATTTTCTTAACAAGCACTATGATGAGATCGGCTTCCCTGAACCGGCCAAAAGTACTATCAAAGAATCTATAGAAGCGACCTTGCAATATGGCAAACCAAGCCGTGCTGAATATTATCTTGATTTACACGAGGGGCGCGGTTGGTATGATATACAAGTCAGCATTATTCTCGGGGATAAGGTGACAAAGAACAAACTTCTCTGCACCATTCGCGATATAACCGAACGTCGCAAAATGGAAGAAATCATCTTCAATGAAAAGGAACAATTTAAAGCTACCCTCCTTTCCATCGGCGAAGGCGTAATTGCCACTGATGTTTGTGGAAATATTCTTGTCATGAATAACATAGCGGAAAAACTGACAGCTTGGAACCGCGAAGAAGCCTTAGGGAAGTCTCTCGGAGAAGTATTCCAAGTCATACATGAAATCACCCGAGAGAAATGCTCTAACCCAGTGCAAAAAGTCCTAGAAACAGCGGGTATCTTTAAAATGAGTGGTTATACTCTGCTCTTATCTAAAGCTAACACGGAGACCCCTATAGAAGTAAGTGCAGCTCCTATTCGGAGCAGCACAGGAAAAGCTACGGGAATTGTTATTGTTTTTCGAGACATTACTGAGAAAAGAGAAAAACAAAGGCAAATCGAATATCTGAGTTTTCACGATTCGCTAACTGGCCTTTATAATCGTCGATACATAAGTGAAATACTCAAGCAATTGGATACCGAGGAAAACCTCCCCCTTGCGCTTATTTTTATCGATGTCAATGGATTAAAACTGTCAAATGATGCTTTCGGTCACCAAGCGGGAGATCAATTGCTTAGAACTGTTGCCAAAGTTATGCAAGGGGCTTGCCGAGCCGGTGATATTATTGGCAGATTAGGGGGCGACGAATTTGCCATCGTACTTCCTAGAACGAACGAGACCATAGCGAAAGAAATCCAAGAAAAGATCGTCTCTACTGCTTCCCAAATAACTTTAGACTCTGTGATTGTCTCACTGGCTGCAGGTTGTGCCGTTAAAACTAGGAGCGATCAAGATATCGATGGGATTATAACTAACGCTGAGAATAATATGTATAAAAATAAAAGGCACTCCGGCAAATCAATGCGCAGCCATACTATTGAAACCGTACTCCGAAATATTAACCTCAAATATGATTCTGAACAAATTCATACCGAACGAGTTTCTGAATACTGTGAAGCTATTGCAAGGGCGATGAACTTACGCGAAAAAGAGATAAGAGATATTAAGACTGCAGGGTCTTTACATGATATCGGAAAAATCACCTTACCTGCCGATATATTAAACAAACCCTCAAAGCTCACTGACGAAGAGTATGAGATCATTAAGAAACATTCCGAAACAGGTTATCAAATGCTAAGATCCGTAGATGAATACGTCTCCTTAGCTGAGCCTGTCCTTTATCACCACGAACGCTGGGATGGTGAAGGGTATCCCTGCGGCCTTACGGGCGAGGACATCCCCCTTGCATCCAGAATTATATCTGTAGCTGATGTCTATGAAGCTATGACCGCCAAAAGGCCTTACCAAAGAACAAAAAACAAAGAAGAAGCTATTGCCGAGTTAAAGCGATGTGCAGGCACCCAGTTTGACCCAGAAATAGTCAAAGTGTTTATAGAGAAGGTATTATAAGTTTAGATTTTCGTTGAAAAATAAAGAAGGGTTCACGTGATTGGTAAACCTCTCCAGTCTCATGAACCCTTTTTTGCTACACATCTTCCTTAATCGTTCTCTTAAAATATGCTCTAAAATTCTTAATGGTTTCATTAAGCGTCTCATGTTTTACAGAAGTCGCATCGAATTTCACCCAAGAAAAGATGATCTGTACACAGATACCTATTCCAAAAGCAGATATAATTGTACCTATCCCGACGGGTCCCCCTAAAATCCACCCTATTAAGCATACCAATACCTCAATGGTCCCACGACACATTCCAACCGATAATTTGGTTAAGCGTTCCAAGGCAACCATCAAACTATCCCTAGGCCCCGCACCGAAACCCGAGGCAATGTAGAGATAGGAAGAATAGGCACAAACAAAAAGTCCAACAATCAGCATAATAAGCCCTGATACAAAGCTCTGCATCTCAGGGATGATTTCAAAAGATAATAGTAAATCCATAAAAATGCCAATGACAAAAATATTAACTAGGGTCCCAAAGCCCAACTTCTCCCCTAGCAGCACAACAATGACACAGATTATGATGCTCGCCACAATGGAGACATTCCCGATGGACATGCCAATCGTATCGGAAATACCCCGATGGAATACATCCCAAGGAGCATAGCCCAAATTCGCCTGCATCGTCATGACAATACCCACGGATAATAAAGAAGTACCAAATAATAAATATATAATCCTTTTTATGTAACTCATCTCAATTTCTCTCCTCAGTTAATCCCGATATTCTCGATTATCTAAAAACCCACCATTGTATTGAAAGCAGCTTGCTCACAACATTAGCTGCTTTCTCTCGTTAAAAAACCCCCGATAAGATAAATAACAAGCCATGAACGAGGAAATGGATGTGGTGGAAAGCAACATGAATGTCACCATAATCTGATACTTAATCGCTTCCATAGGCGGTGCCCCCGCCAAAATCAACCCAGTCATCATCCCTGGCAATGACACAATCCCTAAGGTCTTTGCGGAATCAATGGTGGGAAGCATCCCGGTCTTGGTAGCATCTCGGATGATTTCAATGGAGGACGGCAGGATATCAGCACCTAAGGAAAGCTTTGTCTCCACTTCTTCCCGTCTCGCTTTAAAGTTTGAGACCAATTGTTTATAACACAATCCTAAAGCAACCATGGAGTTGCTGATAATCATACCACCCACGGGGATCATTTGGTAGGGTTCATATTTGAGAGTTTTCGATAACGTTAGGACTGCTAAGGTCACAATAGTCCCCGCTGCAATGGATACAAAGGAGATTAGAAAACCATTCTTGACCTCTCTGCCCCTTTTCGCCGCATTATAGGCCGCATTTAAAATCATAAAGAGCAGTAAAAGGGTGGTAAAGATAGGATTATGCAACCCAAAAATATACTCTAGTACAAACCCCACCGCCACAAGCTGAACTACCGCTCGAATGACGCTAATGACGGTCTCCTTCTCCAAATTGAGCTTTTGCCAATATGAGAAGAATAGGGACACCAAAACCAAGGACGAAGCTAAAAGCAAGGAGGTTATGGTGATGGAATCAGAGCCATTCATCGTATAACCTCCCATCCTTTAATTTTACCCGCTTCCAAAGTCAATAATCTATTAGCATACTTACGGCTCTGTTCTAAGTTATGAGTAATCCACAAGATAGTTAAACCTTTTTCATGGTATTGTGAAATCACCTTTTCCACAATAGCCGTATTCTCACTATCCAAAGCTGATGTCACTTCGTCCAAGAGCAATACTTCTGGGATGAAAATCAAGCTTCTTAAAAGAGCAATCCGCTGTTTCTCTCCTCCCGAGAGATTTTTCACCCCTTTATTTAAATAGTTCTGGGGCATTTGGAACAAAGAAAACAATTCCTGCACTCTTTCTTGATCAAATTTTAGATTCCTGATCGTAAAGGGGAAGGACAAATTTTCCATAACTGTATCTCCAAAAAGATAGGGAATCTGGAAGCAATAGGCGATACTTTTCCTCAATTCTGTGGAGTTATATGCAAAAAGACTTTGGTTCTTAAAAAGAATATCCCCCTGGGTAGGACTGATTAGATGACTACAGAGTTTTAGGAAGGTGCTCTTACCACTACCCGATTGCCCAACAATAGAAATAAAGTCTCCTTCTTCAATGGTCACCGATAGGTCTCTTAAGATCTTGGCACCATCGTTTTCAAAGCACACATTTCTAAATTCTAACCATGACAAATGCATTCACCCCCATAGGTAAGTGTAGCATTTTGTTGGTCCATTATCCAAAATTAAATTTTTCACATCGAGTTATTTATAGAGTATTTCTTGATCCACCAATGCTCCTATCCCAATCCCCATGGCATAAGACACTAAATCCCTCCAGAGAAACCCATACCCCAATACTAAACCGCCTAGAGTGGTTTGCCTTAGGGCATCAATCCACGTTGCATGATAAAGCTGACTGACTTCGATTCCATAAGAAAAAAGCAGCGCCATTAGGGCAATCCAGCGGGTTTCTTTTGCTCTAAATATAAATGCAAATACGAAGAAAACCATGAGCGCCCATAGCATATCACCCAGAAAGAGATTAATCCAACTGGGAAAATACCCTGAAAATTGCCGACTACTTAGGCCAAGTATCATGGTCATCACTACTAGAGCAAGATAAGTCCATCTATTCCTTTTGTCTACCATTGTTCTATCCTCACTTGCCTCACTTACCTCATTTCCTCTATTTCATGAGACTCGCGGATGAAAACACCTTCTGCCCCACTCTGAGCTGCCAAAATCATCCCCTGAGCCACAGTTTCTCCACCAATTGGTTTATACTTGCTAAGGGGCCCAGCAAAGAGGAAGGGCAATCTTTTACTAAGGGTTGCCGACACTGATTCACCCAATCGAAATTCTCTTCTATCCCCCAGTAGCAAAGAGGGTCGAAAGATATGAAGAGAAGCAATCCCTACTTTCTTAAGCTCTTGCTCAAGAAGGCCTTTCATGCGGGAGTAGAACACCCTAGATCGAGGATTTGCCCCCATCGAACTAATCACGAGAAACTTTTCAGCTCCCATTTCCTTGGCTAGGCGGGCTATTTCCAATGGGTATTCAACATCAACTTTTCTGAAGGCCTCTTGAGTTCCGGCTTTCTTAATAGTTGTTCCTAAACAACAGAACACATCGTTAACATCGAAACAAGCCTTATATTGAGCTAGATCATCAAATTCTAGCACTACCTCTTCTAATATAGGATGTTTTAATTCAAGGGATTTTCTAACGAAGATGATAACCTTCTCATATTCTGAGCTATTTAATAATTGCTTAAGCAGTTCACTTCCCACCAAGCCACTGGCCCCAAATAACAGTGCTGATTTTGGTGTCACAGATATTCCTCCTGTTCACGCTATACAGTCATTAACCTCCACTTCCAAACCCTATTCATTATACTCTAATTGTTATAACGCTTTGAAGCAAGTAATGAAAGTATTGCTCCATTGTCTGCTCTAATCCATGCTGTGCAACAAAGAAGTATCCTGCCAGCAAAATCAAGAAGAACTATTGATCCGCACAGAAAAACATGGATTTTATTTAGTCTGTCTGTCATGATATACTGATTTTCGACTACGTCGTTTGAATTACGCATCAATTTAGGAGGTTTCACTCATGCAACATAAATTTTCGAGAACCGAAATTCTTATAGGCAAACCTGCTTTGAAGAAACTTAGCGAAAGCACCGTAATAATTTTTGGTATTGGCGGTGTGGGATCGTATACGGCTGAAGCACTGGCACGGGCTGGTGTAGGCCATTTAATTCTAGTGGACTATGACGAGATTTGTTTGACTAATATCAACCGTCAGCTTCATGCCCTCTACTCGACTATAGGCAAACCCAAGGTTGAAGTTATGAAAGCCCGAATTCTAGACATTAACCCTAAAGCGAAGGTGGAAGCCATCAAAGAGTTCTTTTCTGCCGAAAATGCGGAAAGCTTCCTAGGCAGCAAGCCTGACTATGTAGTGGATGCCATAGATACTGTCTCAGGTAAAGTCACTTTGGCCAAAGAATGTATCCGTAGAAGTATTCCCCTCATCTCCAGTATGGGCGCTGGTAATCGCCTCTCCGCTGAGAACTATCGGATCACAGATATATCCAAAACCAGTGGTGACCCTCTGGCGAAAGCTGTGCGGAAATTACTGCGTAAGGAAGGCATAACCAAAGGGATCAAAGTAGTTTATTCTCCGGATCTCCCCCTTACTCCACTACCTACCGAAGCTGATTGCCGGAATAACTGCGTTTGCCCAGGAGGAGATGCTCATTGCGCAATAAAACGGCAAATACCCGGCAGCATTTCCTTCGTGCCACCAGTATCTGGACTTCTCATGGCGGGGCAAGTAGTTAATGATCTAATCGCAGATTGTGAACGTGTTAGTGATTAGTCATGGATATAGGAAACTTGCTTCAGATGGAGTTTTCCTCCATCTGAGGCTTAGTTGACTTATCCACTCAAGATGGTACCAGTTTTCCTCATCCTTTAGATTCTCAGGGACATTCTTAGTTAAGGTCTCGGATTATTCCACCGTTTGCAATAACCCTCTTTCTTTTGCCCGATAGAGTCTTCCAAATGGATAAAAAACGTGCCCACCAGGTTGTTTCTTAACTTGGAGAGCACAGGGGTTCGATACTATTAAGTTTTCTTTACATTTTCATTCCTGGCATCCCTTGAGTCAAATCCGTAATGAAGAGATGTGGATCTAGCATACCGAAGATCATAGCGACATGAGCTATAACGAGAAATATACCCACTAATGTAGCATGGAGTGCTAATTCTTGCTCAGGTGTGCGATTTTTTCCCAGTAGCCCGAGCTCTAGTAAAGCAAGCCCACCCAACGGAACAACCCCAAGCAAATAAAATCCAACGGCGACGACGTCAGCAAAGCCTCTCCATTCTCCACCTGTAGTAATCGGAATTACGGCTGTAGTAAAAAGATATAAGAAGATTCCCAGAAAGTATATGCCTGCAAAAATTCCTGTACCCTTATTGATTTTTCGTGCAGTGCCTTTAAAATTTCGAGTGAATAAGATTATTAGTTCAGTTATTGCCAAAGTCTCTGCACAGATTACTGGAACTGCCATAAAGATTAACAAATTCCATGGTTGATTAGATGCTAAAAGCTCCATATAATGCGTCATCGATCCCATGCGTGGACACCTCCAAAAAATTTTCGAACCCCATGTAAAGGATATAATGCAAAATTCATACCAACTTCGATTGAAATACTGATTTCATGTGTTTCAAGGCTTTGTTGGCAATTATCCTTTAAATAAGTAAATGAAGGTGTGCCATTTGACACACCTTCATGTTGGATATCCTACAATAACGTTCCCTTCCACTCTTTAGAGAGGCAATAATACCTCAGCCCGCACTCCACCTGATGACGTATTACTCAAAGCAATCCGTCCTTGATGTTGTTCGACAATCCGATATACGATTGATAAACCTAATCCCGTCCCAGTTTCTTTTGTCGTGAAAAAGGGATTAAACATATTGCTTATAGTTTCACTAGAGATACCGAGACCCTGATCAATAATTGCAAAGCCAGCCCATCCTGGTTGTTGGATCCCTTCAATTATAATGTTTTTCCCTCGCAACCCTTTTTGAGCATCTAAAGCATTAATAAGTAAATTGAGGATAACTTGCTTCATCTGATCTCTATCTACTTTTACCGTAATATTGGCAGCCTCGCTCAACCTTAGTTCAAGCACTAGCCCTACTTCTTCAAGCATAGGCTTTGCTAATTCTGCACTTTCTTGGACCAATGTACCCAGACTTATTAATTGCCCTTCAGGTGCTTTTGGCCGAGCAAAGTTCAGAAAATTTGTAAGCAATCTGTTCAGACGGTTTGTTTCTTCTTGCAAAACTCGACAGTATTCAGAGACCACTAGATCCTCTGTTTTTTCTTTAGCAAGGAGTTGAGTTGTCACACGTATTATCCCTAATGGATTACGAATTTCATGGGCTAAACCTGCAGTTAGTTGCCCTAACGCAGTCAATCGTTCGTTGCGTCGAACTTCCGCTTCAAGCCGCAGACGTTCTTGGGCCTCAACCTCTAACTTCTTTAACAAATCTTCCTTCGTCTCTAAGGCAATTATTAAATTCCGATTGGCTTTCCGTTCCTGTTGAACTAGAAATCCTGTAAACCAACCAAAACCATTGATTAAAGCAATTTCAATCCATTGTGTATATTTAGCCTCTTTGCCCATCAACATTTGGAAATCAGTCATTACCAATAGATACAAAGCAGTAATAATCAACCCACTCCCAATACCTCCAGGAGGCCCAAAGCGGATTGCTGCATAAATAACTGGTATATAGTAGCCAAATTGGAGCAATAGATGATAATCAACTGAATAGTTATACCTCGTGTAGTGAATCACAGTCAAAATGATAATAAGTCCGGTAATAATTAGCATATCGAGAATAGCCCTCAGTGGAACTCTTACTAGCCTGAGCCTCTTCAGCACGATAGCTACCTCCTATTTTTCCGGTCAATTCCGTATTTTTCTAATCGGTATAGATAAGCATGACGAGATAATCCTAGAAGTTGTGCAGCATGAGTTTGGTTTCCATCTGCTCGCTCTAATGCCTGTTCCAAAAGTGTTTTTTCTAATTCTTCGAGAGATATCCCTTCTGAAGGCAAGGTAAATGCTTGAGCACCCTTCCCTTGAGTTCCTTTCATGAACAAATCAGGTATCCACTCCACTCCGATTTCCTGATATGGACAAAGGATAACCATCCGTTCAATGATATTTTGAAGTTCACGTACATTTCCAGGCCAATCATAGTGTTTAAACCGCTCTATTACTTCTTCCCTAAATCTTTTCGTTTCTCCATTGAGACTTAACTTTTCAAGAAAATGCTGTGCTAAGAGCGGAATATCCTCTATCCGTTCCCTCAAGGGTGGAAGATTGATGGGAAATACACTCAAGCGATAAAATAAATCTTCCCGAAATCGCCCATCTTTTATTTCCTCTAGAAGATCTTTGTTGGTTGCTGCAATAATTCTTACGTCCACCTTAAGGGTTTTTACACCTCCAACCCTTTCGAAGGTACGCTCTTGGAGGACTCTTAAGAGCTTAGCCTGTACCCCAAGAGAGAGCTCGCCGATCTCATCCAGGAAAAGCGTCCCCCCATCAGCTAACTCAAATCGACCTGCTTTGCGGGCATGTGCTCCTGTAAAAGCTCCTTTTTCATGCCCGAACAACTCACTTTCCATTAGGGATTCCGGAAGTGCAGCGCAATTGACCCGAATCAGTGGACCTTCCCAGCGTGAGCTCAATGAGTAGATTGCATGAGCCACAAGTTCTTTGCCCGTCCCTGACTCTCCTTGGAGAAGTACAGTGGCTGAGGTGGGGGCTACCCTTTTGACTAAATTTAACACAGATCTCATCGGTGCGCTCTGCCCAACCATTTGCTCCCAGCCCTGTTGTTCCATAACCTCCTGTTTAGGTGAATTCACTTGTTGGCGTAGATCCCTTAACTCAAACGCCTTCTCAACTGTTAAAAGCAGTTCATCAATATCAAATGGCTTCATGATATAGTCATAGGCGCCAAGCTTCATGGCCTCAACAGCAATAGCCGTGTTCCCATGGGCGGTCATCATAATGACTATAAGTTGAGGAGTAAAACTTGTTATTTCTCTCAAAACCTCGATACCATTAACCTTAGACATTTTAAAATCAAGCAAAACCAAATCGGGGCGTTCGGAAAGGATCGCATCGAGAGCAGTTTGGCCATTCGCGGCAGTTAAAACCTCATACCCTTCCTTGAGCAGTGCCTTTTCTAAGGCCCACCGCATATTCGCTTCGTCATCAACTACTAGGACTTTCTTCATGGTTACCTCCAAATGCTATTAACGTTTATAGTTTCAACCCTTGCTAAACTTTAATACCTTTGCCAATACAAAAAAGGTTTACTAAAGTTCATTCGTAAACCTTTCTAACCGTATCGCCTCATACTTAACGTTTACCTATTCTTTTGGCCGTCACACTGCTATCTGCAGTATATAGTCTGACTTCTATACCTATTTAAAAATAAAGATAACAAAAAAGAGAAACGCGAACAAGGGCTCAAGCGTTTCTCCTTGAAATATTTTTTTACTACATTCTCATAGCCATCGGGAGCATGAAGAGATAAATATTGATCGCTCCTAGTATTAAAGTTAAGATTGCAAAAGGCATGAAACTTGATATTGTTTTGCCTTCAGCTTCAAAATTCGTTTTAGAAATTTTATAGGCTGCGAAAATCGAGGCAAACGTACCAATTGCAATTAACACATATTGTAATATTTGAATTGTTGAGTCACTCATCAGTGCTGTTGATGCTCCGTGACCCACCTCTACACCGAATAGTGCCATAAAAGTAAAGATGACGGATTTCCCTTCAGCAAGTAAATGGAACAGATTATGGGCAATGTGTCCAGCAAGATCCAAAGGAATTAAGGCGTAACCGAAACGAGCGAAGTTTTCAATTGTGCTTCGTTTATTCGCAAGTTCCGAAACATAACTACTTCCAAACAAGGCAAGCACCGGTATAGCCATTGCGATAAGGAAGGTAATCGTAAAGGTTACAAAGTAATTTGTCGTACCTATAAAGTTTTCAAGTGCTTTGAGAATTTCTTGCCAGACTTCCAGCATAGTAATGTTCTGAACAAAGACAATTCCCATGATGACTATCGCGAGGAAAGCTTCCTCAAATTTCGGTTTCTTAATAAACCACAAGCCTTTGGAAGGGACTCGTGTCACTAATTGAATAGAATCATTCGGGCAGGTTTTAATGCAGTTTGCACATAAGTTACAACGGGCCATGCTATCCATAGTCCGAGGAAATTCAAACATTGGGCAACCAGCAATTTTTTCATTCCCCTTATAGCAAGACTGGGTCGTGCATTTCGCACATTTCTCTGGGGTCGCATGGAGTTCTAAAGCGCCAGAACGAGCGTAGTTTCCAGATAGCCCCCCCAAGAAGCACACATACCGACACCAGGTACGGCGCTCGAAAAATGCCCCACTGGCGATAACTCCAGTCGTCATTATAAGAAGCAGTATTCCAGAGCCTCGAGGATTTTCCACAACACCTAAGGTATGATCAGACCATGTGATTAAGATAAAGAAGATATCAATAATCCAAATCCCATATTTCCTTAAAAATTGCGGGACAGGTCGATTATTCCCTACTATTTTTTGAACAAAGTCACTTACTGTAGCAAAAGGACATATTGCACACCAGAACCTTCCGAGAAGAACGAAAATGATCGGTATGAGAGGCCACCAGAGCACCCAAGTTCCTGCTGTACCAAAGTTATCATGTGCGGAACCAGGTCCGGCAATTAATTCAACAACTATGAGCGTAAATACAGCGAGCACAGGTATCTGGATTATAGCTGGAAACCAGCGACTCGTGAGAATAGAACGAATCACTTTATTATTTAGCAAATTATTCTTTTTTCCTTCAGGAATATTTTGGCTTTTTGATTCAGCTTTTCTTGTGACTGACATACTCTTATCACCTTCCTTATCTACTGTTGAGGTTCAACTCTATTTGAGTGCTTTGAGATAGCGGCAATTAGGATAATCATTGCGTTTATTGCTAGAAATCCTCCGACGACTACCCAATTAACTTCCTCAGAGGTTTCGCCTTTTTCTTCATGACCTTCGCTTTGTTCTTCACCATGTTCTCCAGTATTTTTTTCTTCTTTATCACTTTCCTTCATTCCCTCCATGTTGAGATCCATGTCAGGCGTGGCTTCGTGCTCGGACATAGAATTCTCTGAAGTTGACTCTACTTTCATATCCATCCCACCCATTTGTCCACTTTCTTCAGCCAAACTAATACTAGTAAAACTGAATAAAAGGCTCAGACTAATCAGAGAGATGAGCATCCCTCTCTTTATTGCCTTTCTTTTTTGCATTACGCATTCCTCCTTATAATTTGGGCCGCGGTTAACATAATGCAAATCTCATGCCAACTAAGACACACCTCTTATTACAGCTTAATTCCGTTTTGCTTTGGCATATTTAGGGCTTCTAAAGCTTTCAATATAATCGATAATGAGTGATATCAAACAGGGATTGTCTCATTTGCTACACTAGCTATAGCCAACCATAATTGCCGTTTTCTCCTTCGCCTTTGAATCAATTCTTAAAGGAATGCCTGGCTGATGCCAAGCCTCTGGCGAGACAGCTGCCTAGCTGCACTTTTGCAGGAGGAAACTATACAAGGTCGTTATGCTTTTTGACAATAAAAAAAAAGCAAGTGGTTGTATCCTCCACTTACTTCTAAATTAAATGTACTTTCTCAGGACCTTGTATTTTTACTCATGGATGAAATTAGTATGGATGATTTCTTCCTTTTCAGGGAACGGCACGCCAGCTTTTATCCCTGCCTCTTTGCACTTTAAGAACCATGCCATATTCCTTGCTAATATACGCATTGTTTGTAGGCCTTCTAAATCCTTTTTAACATCTTCAGGTGTAATACCGTGAACCATATTCCAATATCGTGAGGAGATTACTGGCATCTGGGATATAGTGAAATACTTGCTGAGCTGGTCAAGGGCGGCTGTTGTTCCAGCCCTCCTGGCAGAGACGACAGCTGCAGCTGGTTTTAAATAAAATGACTTTCTGCCTGCGTGGGAATCTGCATAGAACACCCGAGCTAAGAAAGAAGTGATCGCACCACCAGCACCCGCATAGTGCACAGGAGAACCAAAAATAAAACCGTCAGCATCTTGGGCAAGGTCAAGAAACTCATTGACACAGTCTGAGAAAATGCAGCGTCCTAATTTTGAGCAGGATTTACAGGCGGTACAGCCAGTTAAGGGTTTTGTACCCAGTTGGAAGATTTGTGTTTCAATTCCTTCAGTATTGAGCGTCTTTGCCACTTCTTCTAGGGCATGATATGTACAGCCATGCGCATGAGGACTACCATTAACTAATATGACTTTCATCCCTAACTTACCTCCTTCATAAACAATGAGCATCCACTTATTGAAGATACTCATTCACTTTGTAGCTTATCACTATGAATTAGTTCTAAGCAAGAGTGTTCATAAAATATAAAAGCAAACAATCATAAAGAAAAGCCCTAAGCAAAATGATATACACTTCCACATAGAAAGCATAGCAAAACGCTTGGGGCTTCTCTGTTTATCTCTAATTATTTAACGATGACTACCAGCCCTAAGACTTACATCTTCTATAAGTGAGAGATAACTGCTGATATAGGCAAACTCCATCTGAAGCTTGGAATCACTTGATAGGATTATGCTTCTTCGATCCCTACAACCTCGTATCCCACTTCTTCAACGGCAGCTTTAATTGTATCATCGCTTACATCTTCGCTTGCTTCAACTATAGCGTATTTACCCTCAAGGCTAACTTCCACCTGGGTTACTCCATTTAATTCACTTAAAGCCTCTCTTGTATGATTCACGCAATGTCCACAGCTCATTCCCTCAATAGATATTTTCTTTTTCATTTAATTAACCCCTTTCAACTACTGATAATATCTAATCTGCCCGTATATTTGCAGATTATCTCAATTTCTTGGCATTGGGTTTGGCAATTTGAGTTATCCTACAGGCTTAAACCCTTTCAAACGCAAAGCATTTAGTAATACAGACAATGAACTGAAACTCATGGCTGCTGCTGCAAACATCGGATTAAGCAACGGTCCACCAAAGATGTGGAGAACTCCCATGGCAACAGGTATTCCTAAGGTATTGTAACCGAAAGCCCAGAATAGGTTTTGTTTAATATTTCGTATTGTACTTTTACTCAAATGAATCGCAGTTGGCACATCCATCAAATCACTTCTCATTAGCACGATATCTGCTGATTCCATGGCCACATCTGTCCCTGAGCCGATGGCTATACCTATATCAGCTTGGGCAAGAGCCGGCGCGTCATTGATTCCGTCACCCACCATGGCCACCTTTTTGCCCTCATCTTGAAGCTTTTTAACTTCATTCGCTTTATCCTCAGGCAAAACCTCGGCTAATACTCTGTCTATACCTACGTGTTTAGCAATCGCTTCAGCGGTTCTCTTATTATCACCAGTAATCATGACCACTTCAATTCCCATGTCATGAAGTCTTTCAATAGCCTTTTTGCTGTTCTCTTTGACCGTATCCGCTACAGCGATGATCCCCGCTAACTTGTTGTCCATAGCGATATACATAGGAGTCTTACCTTCTTCAGCTAGCCGATCCGAAGTTTCTTCCAAATTTTCAAGGGATACCTTTCTTTCAATCATCAATTTCCTGTTGCCCAGCAGAAGATGTTTACCCTCAATATCTACTTCAATTCCATGGCCTGGAATGGCTTTAAAGGATTCTAGCTTTTTAAATTCTAAGCCCTGCTCTTCTGCCCCTTTGACGATGGCCTCCCCTAAAGGATGCTCTGAACCTTTTTCTGCAGTAGCGGCCAATTGTAATAAATCATTTTGAGATATCCCATTGGCTACCACTACATCGGTCACCTTCGGCTTACCTTCAGTAAGGGTACCGGTTTTATCAAAGACAATGGTCTTTATTTTATGAGTTGTTTCTAAAGCCACGCCACTCTTGATCAATACCCCATGTTCAGCACCCTTGCCTGTTCCCACCATGATCGCAGTCGGAGTAGCTAAACCCAAAGCGCATGGACAAGCAATAACCAAGACAGAGATGAAGATGGTGAGGGCAAACACAGTGGACTCCCCGCCTATAAAATACCAGGCCAAAGCTGAAAAGGTGGCGATTCCGATAACGATAGGTACAAAGTAACCTGAAATAACATCAGCAAGTTTAGCGATCGGAGCCTTGGAGCCTTGGGCATCTTCAACCAGTTTAATAATCTGAGCCAACGCCGTATCCTTACCAACCCGAGTGGCTCTATACTTTATCGTTCCATTCTTATTAATACTTGCCCCAATAATTGTATCCCCAATATTCTTTTCTACCGGCATACTTTCACCAGTAAGCATAGATTCGTCTACAGCCGTATTTCCCTCGATCACTTCACCATCTACTGGCATCTTTTCACCGGGTTTGACAATAATTACGTCTCCAACCTCAACTTCATCAATGTTGATGACAACTTCTTTACCCTCTCTTACGACAAGGGCTGTTTTGGGTGCAAGTCCCATCAGCTTCTTGATGGCCTCTGATGTCTTACCCTTTGTAACAGCCTCAAGATATTTACCCAGAGAAATTAGAGTAATAATTGTTCCCGCCGCTTCAAAGTAGAGTTGATTGGCATAAGCTACATCTCCAGCATAAATCTGAACGATAGCATATAATCCATAAAAAAATGCTGCAGAAGTCCCCATGGCAATGAGGGAATCCATATTAGGACTTCCTCGGAACAAGGATTTAAATCCTATCGCAAAGAACTTTCTTCCTGCAATCATAACAGGGGTTGTCAGTAGCAGTTGAACAAAGGCAAAGTTAAGCGGATTCATCATAGGATCAATAAACACGGGTAGTTTTAAACCGATCACTTCTCCAAACATATGTCCCATTGCCATATAAAGTAAGGGAACCGTGAAGATTGCCGAGATCACAAACCTCTGCCAAAGTTGTTTCCGTTCTTCCTCCTTCCGTTCCTTATCAAGGTCGACTGTCGTTTCTTCTTCTATTGCCTTATAGCCCGCTTTTTCTATGACCTTCTTTATGTCGGATACGCCCACTAGAGAGGGTTCATAGCTTATGCTCAGCTTCTCAGTCGCCAAATTCACATTGGCCTCAATCACACCTTCAAGCTTACGCGTCACTCTTTCCACGGTCTTAGCACAGGCTGCGCAAGTCATGCCCTCAATTTTTAACGTTTTGCTAACATCATCAGTAAGGGCCTTATAGCCTGCCTTTTCCACCGCAGCTTGTATATCTCCAACGGTTAGTTTGTCCTCCTCAAAACTAATATTAAGCTTTTCAGTCGCCAAATTAACATTGGATTCGGTAACCCCTTCGAGTTTTTTGGTGACTCGCTCCACAGCCTTAGCACAGGCCGCACAGGTCATCCCCTCTATCTTCAAGGTTTTATTAGCCATGTTTTTTCCCTCCTTAATATTCCGCGTTGTTTTTATATACCCAAATGTGTAGAATTCGCACTATTTCTTCATGCGGAATATAGTCTTTAATAGTTCGTCGATAACTTCATCATCACCCTGACTCAAACGATCCTTGACACAAGACTTAAAATGCTTTTCTAGCAACAACTTAGACACTCCATCTAAAGCAGATTGTACCGAGGTGATCTGATTAAGCACATCATCACAATACGTATGCTTTTCAATCATTCCTTTCACACCTCGAACCTGCCCTTCAATTCGATTCAAACGATTAACTAACTCTTTAATTGTCTTTTCGTCATGGTGGGCTGTTCTTATTCCGCTCTCATCAGTTCCACAGCTAGAACAGTTATCCTTGACTTCGTCACCCATAGCACACAACTCCCTTTAGGAATTCCATATAGTATAGGGGGGTACCCTATATATCCTATATTTGCATTGTAGACCATATCCGTGAATCTTTCAAGAATAATTTAATTCTAAAATAAATTTTGAGTTTCATATCTTCAAAATCTATCATGTGTTGAAACCGAATTCATAGTGCAAAAAATAGGCTACCTTCATAAATTGAAGCAACCGATTTAATCGATTTTAAATTATTATTATAATGACCAAAATTCACAAGATATTCAAAACTTCTTCTCAAGCTCTTCATAAGGTTGAGCTATGCTAATAATGTACTTAATTCACTCAAGGAAAAATATTGGAGGGAATAACATGAAAAAGAAAATTGCCTTAGGAATTCTTACAATTGCTCTTACGATTGGCGGGGCAACAGCGGCTTTTGCTGATAACGATTCAACTAAAGCTGATGAACTCAAAAATCTTTATAGCCAATTGTTTACTGTACAGCAACAGATTATTGATAAGCAAGTAGAAGCCGGTGCTATGACCAAAGAAGAAGCTAAATATGCGAAAGATAATATCAACCAAGACCAACAATATCGTAATCAAGCTATCGAAAAAGGAAACCTTGGCGGTTTTTATGGACAACATTGCGGTGGTTACGGTTCTAATATGATGAATCAAGGCTATGCTTCTAATATGATGTACTAAAACCATCCCCTAACCAACAATAACCTTTAAAATATTCTAAAGTTACTTCCACCCCCAAGGCCTTGCTACAATTTATTAGTAGCGGCCTTTTTCTTGTCCCATTCTTCTGAAGAGCCCATCATACCGTTGCCACTTCCACTCAGACGTGAAACGAGATCACCCCAATGACAGGCATAGCACAGAATCCACCCGCAGCCGTCAGGCTTTGCCATTTACCTCGACTTTCCCCGGTTTACATTTCTGCGATATAGGCAATTGATATGACCATCAACATAAATATTCCAAAGCCAGTGCCTTCTCTAGCTATTACGAACACAGTCAATATCAGTAGTCCTAAGTACAGACATTGAGGAAGAAATTTGAATGGCGCTTAAGGATATTTTACTTTCAAAATAGTTGTTTATATTTTATACTTCGTAGTCATTGACTCGTTAATAAATGAGCAGGTTGGAAGAGTTTTAACTTCCACTGCCATGGAAACCCCACTCCTTCTCATTATCCCCTAAGGCTATCTCGATATAAGACCCAACCCTACTTTCCAGTCAATCCCAAAGGATTATCATAGGAATCCAGAAGTTGTTGAAAAGCTCCAACTCCATGTCTAACAGCAAAGTCATGAAACGACTCATGAGAATGTTTATTGCTTTTAAAAAAATTGATAAAGTCCAGCAAAACCTCTTCTAACTTATCTGCTGGAACTGCCCCTTTAAGCGCTGTTGCAAATCCCGCATTTACACCAAGGCTTCCGCCAATGTATAGTTCAAACTTCTCGACTGTTTTCCCATTCTGCCTACCGATGGCTCCTCTTAAACCAATATCAGCAATTTGTAATTGACCACAAGAATTAGGACAGCCTGTGACATGGATCCGAATTGGTGTATCCAGTTGAACCTTTTCATCTAGACTTTGAGCCAATTTTGAAGAAAAGTCTTTGGTTTCCACTAAGGCTAAATTACAGAATTCCTTTCCGGTACAAGAAACTGTATATCCCGCAAAGGAATTAGGGTTGGGAGTAAAGCGCTTAATAGTACTTTCAGCGAGAAGAGACTGGATATTTTCATCGGGTATATTCGCAAGCACGAGATTTTTCGAAGGGGATACCCGGAGGGAGCCATTGCCGTACACGTCGGCACACTTGGCAATTTCTATTAACTCTTCAGGAGTTAAGCGACCAAGGGGCACAGAAAGTCCTACATAGTTAAGCCCTGTTTGCTTTTGCGGATGAACTCCGTAAAAATACCCGCCATTCCAGCCTCGCATTAAATCAGTTCCCGCTGTTTCAAGAGATCCAGATAGTTTTAGAAGCTCCGCTTCAAACCTTTCAACTCCCCAATCCGCCACAAGAAATTTAAGTCTTGCATGGTGGCGGTTCTTTCTATATCCATAATCCCTAAAGAGAGTTGTCACGGCTATGGCTACCTTGAGCACTTCATCTGGATACACAAAGAGGTTCAGCTTCTGAGCAAGATGAGGTTTTGCCGATAATCCGCCACCTACGTAAACATGAAATCCATAGACATCCTTTACCCCATCCTTCTTAACAGCCGGGGTAAAGGCAAGATCATTGATCTGCGCATGACCCGCATTATCCACATTGGCCGAAATCGATATTTTATACTTCCTCGGCAAATTAGAAAATTCTCTGTTGCCCTGAAAATAATCAGAAACCTCTTTTACAATATCCTGAGTATCCATCGTTTCATTGGGGTCAAGTCCTGCAAGGGGATTCCCCATAATTGTTCGAGGGCAGTCCCCTTCAGCCCCAATCGCAGTCAGTTGAGCTTCCCTCAAGATTTCCATCACTTCAGGAATCGTTTCTATGGTAAGCCAATGAAGTTGAAAGGATTGGCGAGTGGTCAGGTCCAGAATACCTCGGCCATAATCTTTAGAGAGCCTCGCCAAGACACGAGCTTGATCAGAGTTTAGGATTCCACTGGGAGTTTTAACCCGCATCAAAAAATACCCAGCTTCCCTAGGTCTCTGGACATTCACCCCTGCCCATTTTAAGAGGGTTCGCTCTTGAATATCTATAGATTCAAATCCTGTTTCTTTGTATTCCGGAAGTCTATTGACAATATCTAAGCCATCCTTTTCTAGCTTCAATTTCTCAAAGTCACTTAACTCATCATTTACCCAGGATCTATTCATATTATATCCCCCTATACCTAGCGATTTACTAGGTTTATCTGAAAATAAATTTAACATATATCTTAGGATAATTCAACTAGAAATACAAATAAGAGTAGAATTAACTTCCTATTCGAGGAATTTAGCTCTACCCTTTTATCATTAATCTATTAATAACGGAGATCTTGGGGGGGCTATGGGCAGCATTGTGGAGGCTACAGCCTATTTAAAAGCGGTCGCCATATTAGAAAAGGTGTTCGTGAATTTCCTCAATAGTTAAGCTATCTATCCAAGGGTACAGTATTTATCCCTTTTCGTTGTGCCCTCTCATCATGAACATCATCGGGATCATTATTAATGGACAGAGGAGAGGCGCAAGTGTTAGCAAAGTAGTCCTTATGCCAGGAGATAACAAACCTCCCATAAGTGGTAAAAGTAAAATAATTGCAATGGGTAAACCGCAGCATAAAACCATCATCCACATGTGGGATAAAAATCCCTTATGTTTCTTCTCATGTTGACAATCCGTCTCATTCCCACTCTCAGTTACATTTGACTTATGGTCATCACAACATTTCATTTATTTGCTCCTCTCATGAAAACAGCTTATTGCTAGGCTTCTTGGATTACTGTACGTTTAGTTATAAGTATAAGATAAGGTTTTGATTATCTCATGAATGGCCAGTGAATTTCTTGCGAAGATTCTCAATCCTTGAAAAAAAGCGTCCAGTGTTATCAGCATAAGCTGCCGCTTCTTATTCAATTAAGTTCACCTTCTAGATAGAGAACCAAATCCTCTATCTTATCTTCAACTTTACTGTGCTATAAAGACTTATAATTGTATTAACTATACCTCTTTAAATTCTCTTTCCTCCGATTAAATTCTTCTGAGTTAATCTCTCCCCGTGCATATCGCTCTCTAAGAACATTTAATGCGTCATTGCGTCTATTCCAACCACCTTTCGCCTAAAGAGAGAAACACCAGACCAGATGATTAGGCACCAGAATGCAATCGTCATAAGCAAGCCTATCCAACTAAATAAAACAGCAAGAGCTCCAATCTCTTGCCGTTTTTTTAATAATAAAACCTTCTTGCTCCATAATAATGGTTATCCCAATAGCTCTCCGACAAACTGCGAATGTCTACGCCGCCACTTGATGCGCCTATGGTGCGATTTCCTCCAATATAAATTCGTACGTCAGAGGCTCCTTCAGTATACGTACTAAAAAACACCAAATCCCCAGGTTTGAGTTCATTTCTCTTTACTGGAATGCCGGCTTTATACATATCAAATGAAGTACGTGGTAAGGAAATGCCTGATGCCTTAAATACATATCCAACAAATCCAGAGCAATCAAACCCTTTAGGGGTTGTCCCTCCCCAAAGATACGGAACACCTATTAAACTGTTAGCCCTATTAAGTAATTGTTCTACTTCACCAGCCCCCCTAGAGACCGCCAGAGGAGAGTCTTTGTGAGCTGTTGGCTTCTGAGGTTGTGCTGTGGTTTGCTTTGGTTTAGCCGTTGCTGGCGAACTAGATACCTCTATGTTTTCAGTCTTTACCTCAGTTGACTTCGGTTCTTCAGGTACTTGAGACTTCTTAGCAGATAACTGTGCTTTTTCTTCACTCAATTGTTGCAGCCATTTCTTCTCTTGGAGAATCTCCTCCTTAAAAGAATCATCTGCCACATAAATACCAACAGCTATCTTGTCTTGATCAAGACTCTCATTGATCTGGAAAGGATTGCCTAATTCAGGGCTAATACTTGATGGGACAGTATAAGCTTGTGTCGGAGCAGCGTTATATAGACTCGAAGCTAACAGAACACCCGTAATAAATGCCGCACTAAGCCCCTTCTTCGAAAAAGATATATTCATTTTTTACCACCCTTCGTGCTTACGAGGTTAGTTGACGGATTCGGACAAAAGGTGTATGCCCTACGCGATTTTCGCGATTCACCCCACGAGACGTATCCCCCGTTCTGAGGCTTTGCACCTCAGACTAAGCATTACTTAACTTTTTTCAACCCACTATAAGCCATAGGTTTGATTCCACTATGAAAAACCTATGAAATTCTCATAAATACAGTATTTACCCTTCTGATCTGTTGTGCTTGATCCTCAAAAACAACATAAATCCAAGACTTATGATAATCATCCCCATGCTGGTCCATTGGCCTGATGTCCAGTTGAACAAGTGGTATGGACTATCTCCGCGGAGAAACTCTAGGGCAAATCGACCGACTGAATAAAAAATGATATAGGATAGGAAAACAACTCCTTGCGGCCATTTACGCCAACGTGCAAGTATAAGAATTAGGGCAAAAACAATAAGGTTCCATTGTCCTTCCCATACTTCAGCCGGCCATAACGGTTGGCTCCCATACGCCGAATAAGCAGGTGTCCCTTCAGGGTAAACAACTCCAAAATTCGATCCTGTAGGTGTACCATACGCATCTCCATTAAGAAAACATGCAATCCTACCGACCGCTTGCCCCAAGATTAATCCTGGTGCTGCAATATCTGCCAAACGCCAAAAGTTAATCTTCTTAACCTTCGTATAGATGACTGCGACAAGAAATGCGCCGACCAGAGCTCCTTGAATTGCCAATCCTCCATGCCAAATCTTCGGGATCTCAGCTAAGTTTTGCGAGTAGTAATCCCATTCATAGAAAAGGATTTGCCAGGATCTTGCTCCAATAATTGCACCTATAATCCCATAAATAAGGACATCAAATAAATATTCCCTGTAATCCTTATCATCTGTAAGACAATAAGCAACTGCCAAACCTAATAGAATTGCGAGAGCTACAATCACTCCATAGGAACGAAGTGAAAAATCCCCTATCGTAAATAAAATTGGTGCCATAATTACCTCCTTATTATAATTTTTTAAGCAATATTGATATTACCTTGGAATGAAAATCATCTATATTGATCGCATCGTTATTCGACCTAATCGAAAATACTTGCCCTGTGATTGAATTTTCGCACTCTATTGCCTCCCTTGTGCCGCATTAATTACTATATATTAATGATCTAAAAAAGCTATGAATTAGATGTGATTTTCTTATGAATGGATTACATTCCTAACGGCGGATTGAACGTAAAACCTCCAGAAAACCCGTCAACTTTGTTAATTGATTCGTTAAATGATATACGCTACAAAAAAAGGATGACCAAGAGGATTATATCGCCTTGGTCATCCTTTTTTTATAAGTGCTGTAATTGGTACACAGTTACCTTTGTAAATCTTCTTTCCGTCGATGAAATTCTTCAGAATCGATCTCGCCTCGAGCATATCGCTCTCTGAGAGTATCCATTGCATCATGACGACTATTCAATGTATCAGTACGATCATTACCCTTTTTAAAGAGCGACACTCCAAGCCATACTATTAGCACCCAAAAAAGAACTTGAACGGCCATCATAATGAGTCCCCAAATCCAATTTCCGCCACCTGACCAAGGTCCATAACCCCACATCATCATAACAATCACCTCCTACACCTTTTCTACAATAACAAACCGCTACTAAAATCCCACTTCTTAATTAAGAGATATTTAATTTCAGGTGGAGCCAAAACTCCACCTGAAGTAAGTTACCTTTATCCTGAACTGAAAGCAATATTTCTACTCTTATTAAACCACCCCTTGAGTAGATTCAGCCTCCAATCTCGGATTATTACCAATTCATCATATTGGTCCCTGACATCATGTTCCCACGATGCATAGCATTCATGCTTCCATTACTCATCATTTGATTCATAGCGTCAACTACTTCCTCGCCTAGTTGAGTTTTAATCTCGGGAGAATTCATTGCGTCCCTCATTTTCTCAAAATCCCCAGATTTCATAGCATCTTGCATAACCTCAGAATTATGGATATTTTGCATAGCTCCAATATTCATGTAGTTATTCACGTTAGAACCTTCTACTGATTGGATACTTTCACGGACCGCTTCCGCCGGTGCTAAGTTTGCTTGATTTGCTTTTCCCGCGGTAGTATCGGCAAGTACGGGTACGGCAATAATCCCAATCACTAAAGCGACACTGCCTAAGATTAATCCTGCTTTTTTGTTTAATTTATTCAATGTTGTTTTCCCCCTTCAATATGTTGTGTTGCCTTGATGATTTGAATTATAGACAGGTATTTTGTCAAAAGAATGACATTATCATGAATATCTCATGAATTTGATAAAATTTATCAACTCCCGCTTCTCAGCCAAAAATCAGCAGAGTCATGCTTTTTCACTTCATCATCCACAACAAAACCATCATCGTACAATAGGCAAAATAGACTTTCAGATTCCATTTCTTCGCGAAATTTTCCTTCACAATCTGGGCAGAAGTAGTCTTCATTGCTTTTCGTAACATCTAGTGGTTTAAACCATTTACCGCATCCTCCACAACTAAATTCGCCTTCAACATACCTAACTAAAGCTTCAATTCTATCTTGCAGCCAAAGCATTTCCAATCTAATCCCTTTTACCTCATTGTTAAAGGTTATTCCTTCGACGTTAGTTCCCTTGTAATCCTTAAACGTAATAGAGCGTAAATCTTCACTTATCCCATTGGCTTTCTCTAGGATGCTTTTAACTTTATCCATGTACTATGTAACACCCTTTCTATCCTCATGTTATATTCCTAAATTACTTTGACCTATCTAAAACTAAACTGCTAAAAAAGTTAATTGAGTTTATGTTTCTTTTTCAGTGTTGTGATTTCTAATTGAAGTTCCTGAAGAGTTCTATGGCTCATCGTCTTCACCACCCACCTCTATTCAAATTTTGATTTCACCATCATATTCTCTTACAACACTTAAGATACTTTGAGTATAATTTAGCAATTAGAATATCCGATGAAAGACTTATGAATTTGTGGTGAACTCCCATTAATCTGTAAATCTCCAAAAAAAAAGCACCGGTAGGTGCTTCAAATAATTGTCTATTTTCATCTTAATCGTTGCTATTTATTTCGAACGTATAACTGACGTGTGCAACCTTATTGACAGTATGGATAACACTACAATATTTATCAAAGGAGAGGTCTATTGCCCGGCGTATTTTATCTTCTGGCAGATCGTTCCCCCAGAATTGATAAACGACTTTAATATTAGTAAATACTTTGGGATGTTCCTCTGCTCGCTCTCCATCAACACAGATTTCAAATTTCTTATAATTCACACGCATTTTTTCGAGGATACCTACAATATCTATCCCGCTGCACCCTGCTACGCCCATTAAGAGAAGCTCCATGGGGCTTGCACCTAAATGTTCTGAAAGCGCAATACTAGAAGAAATTTTTACGGTCTCTCCGGAGTGGCTCATTCCCTCAAAAGCCGTTCCCCCAACATGTTTTAACGACACAAGCATTATCTGCTGCCAGCCTCCTCTGATATTTTTCATAAGTATGTTAAAAAGTTTGTTTAGCTGGGATCATTAGGACAAACTACCATAGATTAACTACAAGTCAAAAACAGAAGTACTTAGATACCTCTCTCCAGTATCAGGTGCTATAGCCAAAACGCGCTTACCCTTACCTAGCTTTTTCGCAACAGCCAGAGCGGTATGAACGGCAGCCCCTGCCGAGACACCTACAAAGATGCCCTCACGTCTTGCCAAATCCCGGGTGGTTTGGGCAGCATCTTGATCCGATATGAGTATAATTTCGTCATAGACCCCTGTATTAAGAGTAGCTGGAATAAAGCCAGGCCCTGTCCCAGGAATACCATGGGGTCCCGGTTCTCCTCCCGAAAGGACCGGAGAGGTCTCGGGTTCAACAACAAAGATTTGGATTCCAGAAATCCTTTCCTTGAGAACCTCTCCAGTACCAGTTATGGTTCCACCTGTACCAGCAGTACAGACGAGAGCATCCAGCTGACCCTCCATCTGCTCGATTATCTCTAAGGCAGTTGTACGCCGATGAATCTCTGGGTTGTAATAATTCTCAAATTGATTGGGCATAAAGCTTCCTGGGATTTCAGCCATAATTTCCTGAGCCTTCTTAATTGAACCGGACATCCGCTCTGCTCCCGGAGTGAGTGCAACTTCTGCTCCATAAGCCTTGAGGATCGCGATCCTTTCCTTTGTCATGGTATCCGGCATGACAAGGATGGTCCGATAACCCCTGGCTGCAGCGACCATAGCTAAGCCAATGCCTGTGTTGCCACTGGTAGGCTCGACAATCGTCGCCCCCGGCTTTAGTAAACCATCTTTTTCCGCCTCTAGTATCATATTTAAAGCGGCTCTGTCCTTTACACTCCCACTAGGATTGAAATTTTCCAACTTCACGAAAACTTCAGCCCCCTTTATTGAGGGCAAGTGATTTAATTTGACAATCGGTGTTCTCCCAATAAGTTCAGTAATACTCTCTACGACTTTCATAATCAGAATTCCTTCTTTGACGGGTAAATATTTCTAATAAAATCTATTTTCCGAGAACTTCATTCAGCAAGGTAAGATCGACTAAGCCAGTTACATCCGTATTGCCTTGGACTAGTCCAAGATCTTTCGACCATTGTTCCATCTCATTGAGGATATTTCCATCGACCTCGTAAGTTATTTCAGTTCTTGCAAAGGACTTTTCCAAGACATCTAAAGGTAATTCTTGCTTAGCCAATTCGGCTAAGTTCTTTTGTGTTAACTTAATAGCTTCATCGGGGCTTGCTTTTACAAAATCTACCGCAGCCACATGACCTCTAAGAATAGCTTTAACAATCTCTGGATTTTCACTCACAAACTTCTTCGAGGCAACGAGAACTGTACTGGGTAATTTGCCATCCCAGGGCATATCTTGGGCTTCCACAATCACTTTTGCCCCTACTTTTGCTTCCATTTGAGCAGCCCATGGTTCTGAAACTACAGCCGCATCCAGTTGCTTTTGTTGGAACAGGGTCATCATATCGGCAGGCTTTTGGGTTACTTGCTTAACCTTTCCCCCTTGACTTTCCATCTTTAGGCCTTGCTCATGCATTAAGATCTGTAAAGAAATGTCATGGGTGCAAGCCCTAGAAGGTGTGGCAACAATTTTTCCATCTAGATCCTTGATGCTGTTGATGTTAGAGTCTTTCGCTGCGACAACCACGTTACCCCCATTGGCAGCTCCGGAGAGGACAACCACATCTCCACCTTGCAAGTAGCGGGTAATCGCTGGCTCAGGTCCTACGTAACCGATATCGATTTGCCCCGTACTCAATGCATCCATAAGAAGTGATCCATTGGGGAATTGGGTGGTTTCTAATGTTACTCTTTCTCCGAGCTCATCTTTAAAGAAACCCTTCTCAACACCAATCATGGCTGAAGCATGGGTGACGTTGGGGAAATAGCCGAGTTTAACACTAGATAATTCGCTGATTTCCGAGGTAGTTTTCGTGGTTCCGCAGCCCGCCAAAAATACTAAGGAGCTTGCTAGGATAAGTGCTAAGGGGCGTTTGATTTTCTTTAGATTGAGTTTCATAAAGGTTTCTTCCTCCACTTACATTCATTTTATTGTTTTTATTGATCTATTATCTTAGGAATAACTGCCACAATGGGTTCATTTTTCTTATCTTTTTAAATAACCTTGAGATTATTTATGTCTTCGCTAACCCCCAACGAGTCAACACATTTCTTTCAATCCTTTGGAATAAAAGATTATCTAATATCATACCAATCACGGCAATAATGACCATAATCGAGAGAACTAAACTCATGTTCCCTACATCTCGTCCAAAGGTCAACATTTGACCCAACCCGCTTCCACTGCCGATCAATTCTCCAGCCATAAGCGCTCGCCAAGCAAAGGCCCATGCTAGACGCATCCCTGTTATCAGGTAAGGAACTGAGGCCGGTAAGGTGACTTTCACGAAAAGCTGCCAACCTGAGGCACCCATAGTCCTTGCTACCCGTGTCAAAACCGGTTGAACGTTGCGGATCCCCGTCGCTGTATTGGTTGTCATCGTCCAGGTACCACCTAGAGTAACAATAAAGATAATGGCTGTTTCAGACATCCCAAACCAGAGCAGTGCAAGTGGTAACCAGACGATGCTTGGTACACTTTGCAGCCCAATAACCAGCATTCCAACCGTTTCATTAATAATTTTAAACTTAGTAATACTAACCCCGAGTAAAACCCCGATCCCAATAGCTAAACCATAACCTATTAACAACCGCTGAAAGCTGGCCTTCAGTGCAATGATGAAACTGCCGTCTTGAAATCCATGCATAAGAGTTTGGGCAACGGTAAAGGGGGAAGGAAACATATAAGGAGGCCAAATCCCTAGTTTAAATATGACTTCCCATATCCCGATCAGAGCTCCAAGGAAGACGATTCGGCGTAACGTGGTAATCATGGTCCACCTCCTCCTGCATGACCTTTTCTATTTCTACTTTTAAGTCATCAAAGATCTGTCCTTCGATATAGGTCAAGTTGGGATCATTTTTACCTCTAGGTTGAGAATAAGGAATAGCAAATTCCTTAATAATCCGTCCCGGCCGTGTACCTAACAATACAATACGATTGGATAGCTGAACTGCTTCGTGGATACTATGGGTTACAAAGATGATCGTCTTTTTTGTCTTCTGCCAAATATCTTGTAACTCACTGTGAAGGAGAAGCTTGGTTTGCTCATCTAAGGCACCAAAGGGTTCATCCATGAGAAGGTATTTAGGATTCATGACCAAAGCCCGTGCAATGGCTACTCGTTGTTTCATCCCTCCAGATAATTCATGGGGATGGGCTTTCGTAAAGCGACCTAAATGCACCATCTTCAACGTTTCTTGAGCCATTTCTTCAGCTTGCTTTGAAGAAACGCCCTTGATTTTCAACCCAAACATAACATTATCGATAACCGATAACCAAGGAAAGAGAGCAGCTTCCTGGAAGACCATCACTCGATCACTAGCTGGGCCCGTTACGACTTGCTGATCCACAATAACTTCCCCCAGAGTAGATTTCTCTAACCCAGCAATGATGTTGAGCAAGGTTGATTTACCACATCCCGAAGGTCCCAGCAAAGAGACAAAGTCCCCATCGTTTACGGTAAGATTTACATCCACCAAGACATTCGTTTGTTTCCCATTTTGGGGAAAGCTTTTGCCTATGCCCTTAATCTGTATGGCCATGTTGATCACCTTCTGTATTTTACTAAATCGTACTATTCCGCTTGGTTTTGTTTTTAATCTCTCTTTGAATATTAACAAATCCTATTGGTTTAGTCAATATAAAAGAGCGATAAAATTAGAATAGCAATTTCAACAAGATGGATGTTCAAATAAAAAATGAGTATTCTTATTGGCAAAACTACCACAAGAATACTCATTTTGTGAACCTATGCTACGCAACTTTCTTTCATTATTCAGCTATTCTCTCTTAGAGGACTTCTCATATTCGTAGAGAGGAAGTTTAAAAGTCTGTTCAAAGCTATACTCAACATCGTTATTGCGAGTTTGGTTGAGAAACTCTTGAAAGGTTTCTAAGCCATACTTTTTGATTAGTGCATCTGTGGCTAAAAAACTTTGAGCTTCAAGATAATATAAGCTTTGCTCAGTGTTATCTAAAGGTAAGAGCTCACCCTTTTCCGCTAGATTCTGAATGCTTTCTCTCAACGCCACCGTTTCTACTTTGGCCTGAAAGGAATCGGCTACTTCATGGGCTGCAAGCCCCGTAACCCAGGCTGTCCCCTCATTTAACCATAATGGCAGTTTGCTAGCAACGCCTGCTTGGTTCAACATGACATGAGTCAATTCATGGGTTAGAGCATTAGTAATTTCGCCTTTACCCTCCAAATTATAGAGGGGAATCCAAATGGAAGAATTCAAGGTAATGCCACCTGAGCTTTTAACAATCGCCGTGACATCTGATGAGGCAATCCCAGCTCGAAGGAGAGCCTGCCCATAAGATTCAGATGTGGTAAACAAAGTAATAGTAACCTTCTTGACCGGTAATAGCTTGAGCTTGTCTTTTAAAGTGGGCAAGGAAATCTCTTTAATAATTGTGGTATAGTCGCTAAGCTCAGTTTCAGTAATCCCAGCGTCACCGGCAACAAACGTAATCTTATCGGTGACCTGTAATTTTATACTAGATTCATCTGGTAAAGGTAAGCTCCCTATCCAATTTTCAATCTCAGTCTTCCTTATATAGCCTTCCGTCATATTCAGATAATGAGAAACCTGTTCAGCTTCTATAAATCGAGCATACGTTATTTGTATTTCATTTGAAAAGATAAACATAATAAGTGTGAAGAATAGGATAAGTACTCGTTTCACTATTTCACCTCTTACTGCGTTTTGGCGTAAAGAAAACCCGGCTTCGCCAAGCTTTTGATCACTCATCTAATAAAGGCGAAGTCGCTAATTGTCCTTATACTGGAAGAAAGTATGCAAGGTCGTTATTCTCGCTGAAATGAAACAAAAATAACACCCCTAGATATTCTAACATGTTAGATCCTAATCTTGAGGTGTTAAATCTTGGATAGCGTTTTGAAAACTTCGGAAATATCTTTTAAAGTATTTCCTCCCTTGAATAATCATCCATCCCTTGAATGGTGACAATAATTTTATTGGGCAAACAAACAATGGCTTGGTTCGTACTATCGATCCATCCGGTATCTGAACAAATGCCTTTTGGACAGATTTCCTTATCCATCTCCTGCATTCTTACTCTGCCATTTTTCACTTCGATAAAACCAGTTTTGTCTCTAAACTTAAACTCATACGTTTGACTTTGTTCTTGAACCTCGAGGGGGATTCTTTGTTCAACCTCGTTTTCAACGACAATTACAATATTAGCGTCTTGATACTCCGTTTTCGCCAGTGCCATAGCCCCAAGTGAAACAACACTTATGAGTAAAACGCCGATGATAAGAAGCTTCTCAAGCTTTTTCATAATATGATCACATCACTTATATATACTTAAGCACATCCTGTAGATCTAATTTCAGTGTTCTCCAAGCAGGGTATATCATTGCCACCATTCCTATTAATAGAGAAGCAACCACTAGGGCACTTCCTAGCCCTAGATGGGTCGAGAAGATGAAAGAATTATATCCTAAAAGCGGTCCGATGATTAAAGGAACAAATAGTCCTACGATATAGCCCAGCAGACTTCCCGCAAGGCTAACGATCAATGCTTCCCGGCCAAACAAGGTAAGAATATGCTTTTGGCGAAAACCAATAGCCCGAAGCACACCAAGTTCACGAGCTCGATCATTGACATTTCCCGCTAGGGTCACGATAATCACTAAAGCTCCGATTAACCCCATAGCTAAGGAAATAGTCCAGGAGAAGCTAGTAAAGCGTTCTACACTTTCTTTAGAACCTTGAACAATCTGAGTCACTTCAGTCACATTCGCCTCAGGTAATAAAGGAGATAATTGCGCCGCGGTTTGCGCTGTATCCAGCGTGTTGAGTTCAATTAAGGACCATTCTGTAGTGATCCCAGTCAGGGACCGAGCCGTATTAATCGTGGTAAAAACTCCTTGATCCTCTGACCCTCCGGTTTCTGCCATGATTCCCACTATAGGGTATTTAGCCTTACCTAAATCCACGGTATCACCGACCTGGAGATTTGAATTCATAGCTAACTGTAAGCCAACGACGATTTCATTATCCTTTGGAACCTTACCATCAATCTTCCACCAGGGCTTAATCTTGAGTTCCTGATCAAAGTCCACCCCAACAACCATGTAGAGTTTTTCTGGGGACTCAAGTGAGCCGATCACCTTAGGAGCGATGGTTACCGCTTCACCCATCTGTTTGGTTATAACATCCACAGTACTAGAATCAAGCTTCTTGACCTCATATTCTACACTGGAGACAGATAATCCACCATAGCTTAAGTTCAGTTGCTCAGTGCGTGGGCTAATGACGACATTGGCACCGTACTCTGTTAAGCGACCTTGTAAGTCCTCCTTCATCCCCAAAGCAAGGATGGTTAAGGCAGAAATCGTTGCGACGATAAAGGCAAAGGTTAAGACGAGAAATAGCGTTTTTCCGGGTCTTCTTCTCAGATTTTGCAGGGCGATATGATTAAGTGTCATAGTAACCTCCGATTAGAAGTAACGTAAAGCTTCTACAGGATCAAGCTTGGTCGCCTTCCAGGCAGGATAGATACTTGCTATAAGGCTGATTCCCGAGGCAGCCAGGATGGAGTATAGGACGAGGATAGGCTGAAATGGGACCTGAACGGTCATTTGGGCTAGGGAGGATCCAAAATTCATGGCTAATCCCATTCCTAGTCCGAATCCAATTAAACCACCCAGCACACTAACCAAGCTTACTTCGTATAGAAACATGCGCAGAATGTGCTTTTTCCTAAAGCCGATGGCTCGAAGGACACCGATATCCCGAGTTCGCTCTTTTACAGCTGAAATCATAGACATGGCGACCACAAATCCACTGGTAATCAGTAAGATTACTGAAATGATCGTAGCGAAAAGGCTGAATTGCTGAACAGTATCATCCCGTGACTCTAAAGTGGATTGTAGAGCCGTTACTTTAGCTTCTGGCAATGTTTCACTCAGTTGCATCGTTACATCTTCGATTGGACAGGTGTAGCAAAGAACAGCTGCTTCGATAAGATTAATGGCTGTGGGCTTGTTCTCTGCCTTTTGCAAAGTGGTTAAGTCCATAAAAATGGCCTGATCGTTTTCAATAGACCCGGTAGGTTGGATAATTCCGCCTACTCGAAATTCCTGACCCTTAATTTGGACAAGCTGCTGAGGGCTTAGCTTTAGGATACGAGCCACTTCACTTCCGATTAGAATTTCATTGACTTCAGGAAGTTGTCCCGCCTCTAAACCATCAATCTTCCACCATTTCTTGAGACGAAGCTCATCGGCAAATTGTACCCCTACGAGAAGTACCTTTTTATCTTGAATGGTTGCTTCAGCTAGTAATTTTGGCGATATTGTTGCTAGGGTCTCCTTATTTTTAATCGTTTTCATCAAGGGAATCATGGACATGTCCAGCTCTGTACCTGAGCTTGTCCCCACGGTTACACCGCCAAAGGATAAGGTTTCGCCCGCTTTTGGCAGGATCAGAAGGTTCGAACCAAACTGGTCGATTTTATCAGCGACATCCTGTTCCATAGAGCGGGTGGTGGTAAAGAGAAAGACGCTGGAAGAAACGCCGATGATAATACTTAATAGAAGCAAAAAAGAACGCAGCTTGCGCCTTTTTAGATTTCCTAAGGAAATGTCAAGGATCTTCATACTGCACCACCGACTACTGGCTCAGGGTTCTTCTCGATTATCCCATCCCGAATTTGCACTGAATGGGAAACATAAGCAAGATTCTCTAAGTTATGGGTTACCATAATAATGGTCTGTCCATCCCTGTTCAAGGCCTGGAAAAGCTCTAGGATTTCCTTCGCTGTTTTGCTATCTAGACTTCCCGTGGGTTCATCTGCAAAAAGAAGAACAGGCTCGTTAACTATGGCACGAGCAATAGCCACCCGGTTTTGTTCTCCTCCAGAAAGTTGGTTAGGTAAACGCATAGATTTTTGGCCCAATCCCACCTTCTCTAATACCCTTTGGGCCATCTCCCTTTGCTCCTTATCCGAATACTTGGTTATGGCTAAGGGAAGCATCACATTTTCTAAAGCTGTGAGATACGGAATTAACTGATATTGTTGAAAGACAAAGCCAATATATTCATGGCGAAAATCAGATCGTCTCTCCTCATCCAATCCATATACAGAAATATCATCGATTAAAACCTGTCCTCGGGTAGGTGGATTCAATGCCCCTAGAATACTGAGCAAAGTACTCTTCCCTGACCCCGAAGGACCAAGCAAGGCCAGAAACTGGCCTTGGGTCACCTCGAGATTGATATTCTTTAGAGCATGAACAGCTCCCTCTCCACCTTGATAGGTTTTTGATACATTATCCACTTTGATTAGACTCAATTGATTCTCCTCCTAAGCAGCTGAGGTCTTCATCTTATAGCACCAAGATATTAAACTCTTGGCTTCCAAGCATCCAAAACAGCTTGATCCACTTCCAGTTTGTCTCCGTTTTGAGTATAGACTAAAAGATCAGGTGGATAGTCGGTGCATCCCCCGCCAATTCCTTTGAAGGAATCTAATTCCCACTTAGTATTACAAGCATTGCAAACGATTATATCTCCTTCAATCCTGAAAGAATCACTGTTGCAAGGTTCACAGATGCTGACAGCCACTACGACGCTACCATCGGGGCGAACCAATGCTGTGAGTGGAAGAGCTTTACCTCCGGCTTGATATTGCGTATAGATAAATTTCTTATCCTTAAGTTCCGATAGAGTCGAAATCACCACTTTACCATTTTCCGCCTTTACAGGGCCAACTTTAACTTGTTGGAGGGGAGTCGGTCCACTATAATCAACGGTTTGGCCAACAGTTGCAGTGGCGAATCGATCAGAGTCCGACTTATTATTGCCTGTTAAGAAGAAGCTTCCAGCGATAATCGCTACTCCAAGAATAATCATACCGCCGATGAGAGGAGCTTTACTTTTCTTTTCTGGTTGGGAAAATCTCTCTTTTTTACTGTTTTGATCTTTACTCATTTAATATTAACCCTCCATCAATATTTCATTTCACTCTGCTTTGTCTTGATATTAGCCATCTATATTTTTGCTTAATTATATGATTTCCTAATGAAAAACTTATGAATTTCTCATGAATTCTAGGAACATTCTATGGATAACCCTATGCAACGCCTTTTTTGTCAAATAAAATAGAACTATGATATTAGATTTTGAGGTGAATTTCCTATGCGAATACTCTTGGTAGATGACGAAAAGAACATCAGTAACGTCCTTAAAGCTTACCTTCAGCAGGAAGGCTTTCATGTAACCACTGCGGTTAATGGCCTGGTTGCTCTAACCCTATTCAAAGAAAATCCTTATGACCTCGTCCTTTTAGATCTGATGTTGCCTGGCCTCACAGGCGAAGAAATTTGTAAGGAGATTCGTAAAATCTCTGCTACTCCCATTATCATGCTCACCGCTAAAGTTGAACTTGAAGATCGAATTCAAGGTTTTAACATCGGTGCTGATGACTATATTAGCAAACCCTTTAGTCCCCGGGAAGTGGTGGCGAGAGTCAAAGCCGTGTTACGACGCACTACTCTTGAGACGTCTCCCCTTGCCGATATCCTTACCTACGATAATGGTTTAGCCATCGATAACTCGCGTCATGAGGTCCGTTTGCATGAAAAAGTGGTCCCCTTAACCCCTACAGAGTTCAAAATCCTCTGTGCCTTAGCAAAATATCCAGGAAGGGTCTATTCCCGAGGTCAGTTGGTAGAGATTGTTCAAGGTCATGATTTTGGTGGAGATGAACGCGTTATTGACGCGCATATAAAGAAATTGAGACAGAAGATCGAGGCCGTTCCCAGCGATCCGAAAATTATCCTTACTGTGTATGGAATCGGCTATAAATTCAATCCCCATCAGGAGGAATAAACAATGCATAAACGACTATTTTTTTCCTCCTTCGCGATTATTCTCATAACCTTATTACTAAGCATTCTGTCCGTGAATCTGGTATTTCAAAAGCAATTCAGTGACTATCTTGCTCGCTCAACAGAAGAAACTCTGGAACAATTACCTGAACGTTTGAGCAGTAGTTTTCTTAGTCATGGGTGTTGGGATAAAGACTCCCTTTATGATATTGCACACTCCCTTCCCCTAGGAACTCATATCTCGCTTAAAAAACCTACCGGAGAAACAATCATGACCCTAATCAATCCCATGGAAACAATGATGCAAAGTGACTCCGAAATAAACATGGGTATGGGGATGGATATGGGACTAAACTATGCAGTCGAAGAATGGAAAAGCAAGACCCTGGCGATCTATAGTCCTCAGGGAATCCTGGCCTTTGCGGATGTTCGCTATCCTGCGAGAGCTAAGGTTCTAAATCCAGCCGACCAATCTTTCGTCTCGGCTATCTATCAATCCTTGCTCCTTGCCGGGTTCCTTGCTCTTATCATCGGCAGTCTACTCAGTTATTGGATCAGCCGTCGCTTAACCACCCCCTTGCAAACCTTAACTCATGCGGTTCAGCGAGTTGGAGAAGGCCATCTTGATCAACAAGTTTCTGTGATGACCCGGGATGAAGTGGGACAATTAGCAACGGCTTTTAATGGGATGGCGGATAACCTAAAAAAGCAAGAGCATCTCCGCAAACAATTCACAGCCGATATCGCTCATGAGTTACGTACTCCTTTAACCTCCATCCGCAGCTATATTGAGGCTTTCCAAGATGGAGTACTTCCATCAGATAACGAAAACCTTACCATCATTAATGAAGAAATTGAACGCTTGGTCGAGTTATCCAGTGATCTTAAGGATCTCAATGTGGCAGAGATAGGAGCCTTACAACCGAGTTTTACTCAAGTGGATATAAGCGAGCTCATCGATAAAACAGTGAATAAGCTCTCCCCTCTCATCCAAGAAAAAGGGATAGATCTCGAATGGGATAAGCCTGACTCGTTTCTCATAGAAGGAGATGAATATTTATTAACTCGACTTTTCTATAATCTTCTCCACAATGCTTATAAATTTACGGAAAATCCGGGAACAATCTCAATTCTAATGGAGACTCAAACGAATGATATCCTTGTTTCAGTTCGTGACTCGGGGGTTGGTATTCCTGAAAAGGATCTTCCTCTGATCTTCGAACGTTTTTATCGGGCAGAAAAGTCCCGCTCTCGGGAAACAGGGGGTACGGGTATTGGGCTAGCCTTAGTTAAACAGATTACTCTTCTTCATCAAGGGACACTAGAAGTTAAAAGTGCACTAGGCGAAGGGAGCCAATTTACAGTCTTACTACCCCTTAGCATTAAAGAACAGTTTAATAATCAATAGCAGTACCTCTCTATACAGAAACTTGGTTGTAGGCCAAGTTTCTTATTATTTTGGGAAAGAATCTTAAGTAGCTTAACTGTGCCAGTATAAAATTCTCAAAAGAACTAAAAATAATAATATTTCACAAGGAAGGGAGACGCATGTATGTTCAAAAATGAAGGAAGCTCGCTAAAAGGAAAGCTTTTAGTACTTATGCTCGGTCTATTGTTTATCATTGTGGCCGTGATAGGATGTACAACTCAGAACAAAAATCAGCCAAACCAACCAAATATCCAACAAGGTACCCAACCCCCAACCACTCAGACAGCTGATCGTCAAAACAACTCTCACTCTAAGATGGGAGTAAAATGTGAGCAATGTCATGTCACTGAAGGAAAACCCGTGACCAAGCAGCAATGCCAAAGTTGCCACAAAAACATAGAAGACCTCAGAGCGAAAACCAAAGATATGGATCCCAATCCTCACGGCCCTCATCATTATGACCTAGAAGATTGCTCCATATGTCACTCCGTTCATGGTAAATCGCAAATGATGTGTTCCCAATGCCACGATTTCCCATGGATCAAAGAGTTAGACAAAGAGTGGGAAATTGTAGGAGAAACTAAACAGTAGAGAGGGGAACAAACCATGGCTAAAGAATTGGTAGGAAGAAGACAGTTTCTAAAGAAAATGGCGCTGACTGGTGTGACTCTTATAGGTGCTGGCACATTAGCTGGTTGCGCTAATACCAACCAAGGTCCCAGCACTACTAATACAAATAATACAAGCACAACGAAAACAACAGGTGGACTAAATTGGCAAGAGGAAACGGATGTTATTGTGGTTGGCAGTGGGTTTGCCGCTCTATCGGCGGCCCTAGAAGTCGTGGAAGCAGGTTCCAAAGTCATAATCCTCGAGAAAATGCACGTTGCAGGTGGAAACTCGACAATAAATGGTGGAGATATGTGCTGTGCCAATACGAAAATGCAAGCAGCGGCTGGGATTAAAGATTCAGTAGAGCTAATGGTTAAGGATATGCTCAAAGCAGGTGGTAACTTAAATCATGTTGACAAAGCCACCATTGTTGCCGAGAAGTCCAACGAAGCCTTAGAATGGTGTCAAAATTACCTGGGCATAAAGTTTCGCGAAAAGCTCAACTTTCACGGCGGTCACTCTGTGCTTAGAGCCCATCAAACAGAAAATGCCTCTGGATCAGGCTATATCAAACCGATGCTTATAAAATTAAATGAAAAAGGTATCTTCGTTGCCAAGAAAAGGAAGGTTACTCGGCTTATAGAAAACGACGAACAGCGAATTATAGGTGTTGAGGTTCGTGATGGGTACAAATTCGGGGATGAGAACAGTGGCACTCTCATGCTCATCAAGGCCAATAAGGCTGTTATCTTAGCTTCTGGGGGGTTCTCCCAGGATATTCAAATGCGTGTGATCCATGAACCTAGACTTACTGATAAGTTTACGAGCACCAACCATCCCGGTGCCACAGGAGAGTTACTGAGAGAAACCTTAAAGCATAATGCTATGGACGTCCATTTAGACTGGATTCAACTTGGTCCTTGGACAAGCCCCGAAGAAAAGGGGTTCGGCTATGTTCCGCAATTCGTTGAGCGACTGGTGGGGTTCTCGCCGATGATTGATGTGAAAACAGGAAAACGTTTTATTATGGAAACTGGGAATCGTAAAGTCCGTGCAGACGCCATCATCGCCTTAGGGGAACCAAGTATCCTTGTTGGTGATGAATATGCTGTAAAACTCCAAATCCTCCCCAAAATTTTAAAGGGCGCCATGGAAGTAGGCGCAGTCAAAAAATATAATACCCTTGAAGAAGTTGCTAAAGCATACAAGATTCCCGTCGAACCCTTTCTCGCTGAAATGAAACGTTGGGATTCTTTTGTACAAAAAGGCAAGGATGATGACTTTAATACCATGATTATGAAGGGGGCCAAACCTACTCGAGAAGCGCCTTTCTACGTCACGAGATTATGGCCGAAGGTTCACCATACTATGGGCGGTCTCGTAACAAACGTCAAATGCCAAGTTATTAATCAAGATTCCCAACCGATAAAAGGGTTATACGCAGCTGGTGAGGTAACGGGTGGCGTGCATGGGGCAGTTCGTTTAGGCGGCGTTGCCTGCACAGATTGTATTGTTAACGGGCGTATTTCTGGCCAAGAAGCTGCTAGAGAGCAACCATGGGTCTAACTTTAGGTTAGGGACAATTAGCGATGGATAGACAAAACATACCCCCCAGGTTGTTTTCAACTTGGGGGGTATTGGGGCTTCTCTTATAGTCCTTTAACCTCGAGTGCTCGAAAAGAATTGAGCACGGCCAAAACTGTTACACCCACATCGGCAAAAACCGCTTCCCACATAGTTGCTAGTCCAAATGCACTTAGGATCAGGACTGCTACCTTGATACCGATGGCAAATACAGCGTTCTGTTGAGCAATTTTCAATGTTTTTTTGGAAATTTTTATAGCCGTAACTATTTTGGAAGGCTCATCATTCATAATAACAATATCAGCCGCTTCGATGGCTGCATCAGAACCTAAGCCTCCCATAGCAATGCCTATATCGGCACGAGCCAGCACTGGAGCATCATTAATTCCATCACCCACATAAGCAAGTTTGCCCTTTGCAGACTTTAGGGTAAAGAGCTCTTCCAGCTTTTCCACTTTATCTCCAGGCAAGAGCTCCGCATATACTTTGTCGAGACCTAATTCTTTACCTACTTTCAATCCTACGCTTTGGGTATCGCCTGTGAGCATCACAGTCTTGCGAATACGAGAATCCTTCAATTCACGAATGGCCTGAGCCGCATCCATCTTCACTTCATCGGCGATCAAGATATAACCTGCATACCGGTTATCGATTGCCACATGGACAACAGTTCCTGCCATCTCTCCTTTAAAGTAAGGTATATTCAGCTTTTCCATGAGCCGGAAGTTACCCGCCATTACTTCTTTACCATCTATAAGAGCCGCAACCCCATGACCCGCGAATTCTTGGACATCGGTGATGCGGTCATTATCGATGTCCTGGCCATAGGCGCGTTTGAGGGAAAGAGAAATCGGGTGTGTAGAATAACTCTCCGCATAGGCTGTTAACTCAAGTAACACTTCTTCGCTCATGTTCACGGGGTGAATTTCTTGAACATTAAAAACACCTTTGGTTAGCGTTCCTGTTTTATCGAAGACGATAATTTCTGTCTTAGCTAGAGCCTCCAGATAGTTGCTTCCTTTCACCAAAATACCACTTTTGGAGGCGCCGCCAATCCCTCCGAAGAAGCTCAAGGGAATCGAAATCACAAGAGCACAGGGGCAGGATACCACAAGAAAAGTAAGGGCTCGATAGACCCAATCACTAAAATTCGCCCCCTCAATTACGACGGGCGGTATGATGGCTAACAGAGCAGCGATGATTACCACTATAGGGGTGTAATAACGAGCAAACTTCGTTATAAACTGTTCAGATTTGGATTTCTTACTGCTGGCATTTTCCACTAGGTCAAGAATTTTCGTGACCGTAGATTCTCCATATTCTTTTGTGACCTCTACAGTGAGGACTCCGTTCAGATTGATGCAACCGCTTAGAATGTCTTCCCCAACGTTTACCTCGCGAGGGACTGACTCTCCAGTCAAGGCCGTCGTGTCTAGCATTGAATTGCCCTCAAGGACCTTGCCATCAAGGGGAACTCTTTCTCCTGCTTTGATAACGATAATCTCACCGACGTTGACCTCATCAGGGTCCATTCGCAGGAGTTGATCTCCGCGCTTTACGTTAGCATAATCCGGTCGAATATCCATCAAACTGGCAATGGATTTTCTTGACTTATCGACAGCGTAGCTTTGGAACAATTCCCCAACTTGATAAAACAACATCACGGCTACCCCTTCGGGATATTCGCCAATAGCAAAGGCTCCGATCGTAGCTATACTCATCAGGAAATTCTCGTCAAAAACATTCCCGTGAAGGATATTTTTACCCGCCCTTAAAACCACATCCCCACCTACAAGGATATAGCTGGCAATAAATAAGGCCAGGGATAAACCAGACGAATAAGTATTAGTAAACAGGGCAGCAATAAAAATAGCAACAGCAATGATAATCCGCATAAGTTGTTTCTTCATGTTAACATCCTTTACGCCTATGCCTTTTTTACGATAACTTGGGGCTCAATCTTTTTAATAATTTTCTCTGCCGCTTCTATAATGGAAGACATCTTTTCTTCTTCAGCTTCAATAACCATTTTTGTGGTCATAAAATTTACGGTAGCATTATTAACTCCATCCAGCTCATTAATAGCACTTTCCATTCTTGCAGCGCAATTAGCGCATCCTAATCCTTCAAGTCTAAAGGTCTTTTTCTTCAAGTTAAACGCCTCCCCTATTCCACTATTAATCCTCATATTAATTTACTTTTATCCGTAGCTTCAAATAATCTATCTCTCAAAGTATTTCATGATGTTAGACTTCCCTAATATGTTCTAATCCCTTTTCAAATATCTCCTTCACATGATCATCGGACAGTGAGTAAAAGACTATTTTTCCCTCTCTTCTGAACTTCACCAAATTGGCTTGCTTCAAAGAACGAAGCTGATGAGATATAGCGGATTTAGTCATATTTAAGAGCACAGCTAAGTCGCACACGCACATTTCTCTCTCGTCCAGCGCCCACATAATTTTCACTCGGGTGCTATCTCCTAAAACCTTGAAAAAGTCAGCTAAATCATAAAGGATATATTCATCAGGCATCTTCTGTTTGACTTCCTCAACTACATCGGCATGAATTACATCGCAATCACAATATACCTCATTCTTATTCATCATTGCGTCACCCCCCTTTCACAAATGGTCCAGGCTCTCATCAATCTTTTTCACGATACTTTTATAGATAGCACCTTTCAATTGAGCAACCCCTCAACTATTAATCATAATTATAGTTGAGCGATCACTCAATTGTCAATAGACTGTGTAATTCAATTGATATATTCTGTTTGGGTAAATTGGTAATAGATGATATAATTTTTTAGCAAAGTATATATCATTTACGATATCGACTTAAGGCAACTCACATAAATGATTATTCGATTATCAACTTGCGAACGAGGCAAAAGTCGGGAGGGGCACATCATGGATACTTTAATGGCCATTGATTTAAGAAAAAGCGTACGTAATTTTCTACCCAAACCGGTAGAAGCCGAAATTATCACACAGCTTGTGCGAGCAGGAAATAGTGCACCCAAAGTGGGCTTTTTTCATATCACTGTCATCGAAAACTCTGAAGTTCTTAAGGAAATTAGCGAACAAGCCTTGGTTCAATTTAAAAACTCTGGCGACAAGCTTCTGATGGGGCCAGCAGCAGTTGAGGGATACCGACCCCTATACGGCGCCCCTGTGTTTTTCCTCCTTTCCGCTCCATTAGCAAGCCCTTCAAAAGAGGCAACCACTTCCTGTGCAGTAACGTGCATTACCATAGCTGCAACAGCTCTTGGCCTAGGATCTTGTTATATTCAATCAGCCCTGTTGGGCATCAAGGGGAATCCAAAGCTCATTGAAAAAGTAGGCATCCCTTTTGGACTTACGCCTATTTGTGGAGTTGTTGTTGGTTATTCCGCCGAGGAATCCTTAACCTCTCCCCGATACCGATCCACTGAAGATAATGTTAATTATTGCTGGTAAAAAAAGAGCGTCTGTCCCTGGAGCTATCTCTCATGGACAGGCGCTTATGATTTTAGCAAGAAATCCTTCTTCTTATACAGCCTGATTCGCTGACTTTGTATGGCTAGTCACATTCCCTGCTTCAACCGGGAACAAATGTTTTAAAAATCCTTTGCTCAAAAAGGGGAACTTGGCCACAAGTTTGTTCATAAAGAAGCGGTCTACACCAATTGCCCCCGATGCAGCTGCAAAGTATAAAATGAACAAGAAGCCAATAACCATTTGAGGGTTGGAAGATACTGTTCCTGAAAGCAAGAACGAAAAATTCATGGTTAGAGCAAAGAAAGCCGCTAAGGTTGTAAAGCATCCTAGAATAAGTCCTAAGCCAATGAGTACTTCACCTGTTTTAACCATGAGAGCCATGATGTCCGCATTCGGTAAAAATACATGATTGATGAGCCAAGCCCAAGTATCCGTGACATTTGGTTTACCAGTTTTCCCCGCAGCGGCTAAAGCATCGGCTGTTTGTGCTAGACCTCCTTTTAAGAATCCACCAACTTGTTGCCCGCCAAATCCACTTTGAAACTTGCCAATTCCGGCATGAAGGAAATAGTATCCGAAGTAGAAACGAATAAGTAGGGCAATGACTGATTTGATTGGATTTTTCATAAACTAAACTCCTCCTGTAAATATGATTGTTATTACCATATTTTTAATTACAATAAAGTATTATGCAAATATTATGCCAACGATAAATCACTTATAAATAGCCACTTCTGAAATAAGCAATGGTTAACTACTTAACACAAAAGAGTTAACAGTGTTAACTCTTTTGTGTGCTTTCAGAATACGCCCTATTGTTTTGAAGCACGAATAAGTAGCCAGTTAACATCTGGGCCTAGAACAGGTATAATCAAATAATAAAGGAGATCTGCTTCAGTGTGAGTATAAAGTTAAATAATACCGTGAAAACCTATTATTGTACGATATTGGAGAACGATAATGAGAGATGAGCTTTTTGAAGCCTTTCCCTTTGGGATAATTCGAATAGACGAAAATGATACCATTCAAAGGATCAATTATTTTGCCAAGCAATTGATCCATACATTGGACCCTGAGTCCCTCGAAATGCTCCTGACTCTAAAACCGAAGAATGATATTACAACTTGGTCAGTAGCCAATCACCAAGTGGCGCTGAATGTTGAAATATTTGAGGTGAGTGGAGATTCTCACCGTCTACTACTTCTCGGCATGGAATCTAATTGCACCTCAATTCTTCCTTCGCATTTTGAAAGAAGTCTCGAAGATTTAACTACTGATCCTGAGGAAATTATTTCTCGAATTGTGAATCTGATCAGTGACGTAACCCCTTTCGAGCGTTTTGATCTAATGCGGGTAGATCCCCAACTCCGTAAATATAGCTATGCCTATTCCATCGGCTTTGGTATTGAAGGAAGCTTATACGCTCCCTACTCTACGATTCGCAAAACAGGCTTAGGATGGGTACTGGAAAACGAAGCACCTCAGCTGACTTCCGCACTACATACCGAAAGCTTCTCTTTCAGTGAAGACCCCCTATTGTACCAGACTGGATTTCGTTCTGCCTTAAGAGTTCCTATTCTTTTTGATTACGAAGTCATCGGCGCTATCCTACTTGGCAGCATGAAACCATTACAATTTGAAATTGAAGATGCCTATTTAATCAACCAGCTTGCCAAGCACTTTAGTCAGGCCTTTTTTCATTCGGGAATTATTCAGGAGCGCACCTATCAGACCATGGCCACTTCCACCTATATACACAGCGTTACTAGCAACCTTCAAGTTGAACATATTCCCAATTTCCTTACGGATTATTGTGCACAATTACAGCGAACAACTGAGCTTGAAAACATAAGCCTCTATGTCCTCGATAAGCAACTTCAGAATTGCCAATGCCTGGTGAGTGTTGGAGAGGGCCTTTCTTTAAAAAAAGAGTGGATGCCTCTCAATAAAGGTATGACTGAAGTTCTCCGTGCTAAAAGCATTGTATACTACACAATTGCTGATACTCAATCACTGGGCATCGATCCTTTCTTTAGCAAAAAATTTACCTCTATACTTTACTCTCCGATTGAACAAAACGAGCGTATTATCGCTGTACTTGCTGCCGCAGCCATGGACGAAAAGGCATATTCTCCTCTTCTTGCCGGGTTATTCAAGGTTGCTTCTGAGCACCTTAGCTCCATTATCGCCCGACTCCAACCCTACTATTCCGCTGAATCCATCACTAAATCCCATCCACCTAAGAAATCTCCCCATCAGTCTCCTAAAAGAGCAGTTCCTCCAGGATTTTCACGTATTATTGGAAGTTCTGATGTCATTCAGGATACGATTCAAAAAGCTGCCCGGGCCGCTCAATATGACTTTCCTATACTAATCACGGGGGAAACAGGAACCGGTAAAGAATTATTCGCTAAGGCCATCCATCAAACAAGCCAGGTTGCCCAGGGGCCTTTTATTGTGGTGAATTCTGCTGCTATACCTGCTAACCTCTTAGAATCTGAACTTTTTGGCTACTATGAAGGGGCTTTTAGCGGCGGACTAAAGGGCGGAAAGCGTGGAAAGATTCTTTTAGCTGACGGTGGAACCCTGTTACTCGATGAAATTGGAGAACTCTCTTCTGAGCTTCAAGCTAAACTCTTACGGGTTATACAGGAACAAGAGGTCGAACCGTTGGGGGCGATAAAACCTATACCAGTTAAGGTGCGCATTCTCTCAGCAACTCATAAGAATCTCAATCAAATGGTTGAGCAAGGAGAATTCCGAGAAGATTTGCTTTATCGACTTAACTCTATAGAATTAAAAATCCCTCCCCTGCGCGAACGCGGGAAGGATATTATAGAACTAGCCGAGCATATGCTCCGATACATTGCACAGACTCATGGAACTCCTGAAAAAAAACTTTCTCCCGGTGCCCAAGATATTCTCCTTAGATACACTTGGCCGGGAAACATTCGTCAACTCCAAAATATAATGAACCGACTCTACGTTTTTGTGGAAGATTCCATCATTCAGTCACACGATCTCCCTCCCGATCTTCGAGTTTCAGGACCAAATAAAGGAAATTCCGAGAAGGAAGAGATTGAACATTTACTTGGTGAATTCGGAGGAAATAAAACGGCCCTTGCTCATTATCTTGGGATTACCCGTACTGGTCTTTGGAAAAAGCTTAAGCGTTTAGGTCTTCAGTGACCTCCCCTTTAACTCGCTTCTACACTACAATCCATAACTTTCCTGTTTATTTTGTTTTGATCAGGTCATACTAGAATCAGTCACCGAAAACATAAATGAGCCTCAAAGAATTCAGCGCTTCAAAATTGAAGATTATAATTCTAAAGGAGGTTACTTATCATGGCCAACAATAATCAACCAGCTACCCAAGGTGCAAGTCAATCTCTCGACCAATTCAAGTATGAAATTGCTAACGAATTGGGAGTTCAACTCGGTGGAGACCGCACCAGCCGTGAAAACGGTTCCGTCGGTGGAATGATGACCAAGCGGATGATTCAATTCGCTGAGCAAAACTTAAAGGGTGGTACTAAAATTTAAACCCCTTCTTCTAAACCGTATGGAAAAGCACTGGCTTCCCTTAGCCAGTGCTTTTAACTTTTATTGCAGTAATGATTATTACTTTAGTTTCGTCATGCTATAATCTCGTCCTGCCTTAATAAATTGCTGAAATATCCTCTGACTGTTTTTATCCTTAGCCATCACTTCAGGATGCCACTGCACTCCCACACAAAAAGAGGCTCCCCTCTTTTCAATAGCTTCGATGATTCCATCTGGAGCAACTGCACTGACAGTAAATCCTTTGGGTACCTCAGCAACCGCTTGATGGTGAACACTGTTGACACTGATGCGCTCTTCACCTAGGAACTCTTTTAAATGTGATTCCATGAGAAGAATTTCATGCCAAGGAAAATTACGAGGTGCTTTCATTTTATGTTCCATCGACTTCGGACATTCGCTGACGATATCTTGATAAATCGTACCCCCAGCAGCAACTGCTAAAATCTGAATTCCTTTGCATATGCCCAAAAGAGGTAGGCACTTATCTATAGCCTTCCGGGTCATGAGAATTTCACTGAAATCTCGCTCAGGAAGACATTCTCCTATTCCCCTTAAAGGTTCTTCTCCCAATAAAATTGGTGATATGTCTCCACCACCTGTAAGGATAAGCCCATCGATTAATGCAACGACTTCATTTGCGTCTCCGACGGTAGCAATGGGTGGTAGTAATACGGGCTGCCCACCAGCTTGCTTCACAGCCTCTACATAAAGTGCCCGCGGATAAGATTTCAACTCTTCATTGCAATGAGCAATAGTTATACCAATGATGGGCTTTCGCTCCATCTTAACATTTGACATGTTATCCATTATTTATTCACCCTCCTAGAATAGCTTTGCTTCTCCACTAAGCATTCTATTCACGAATCCTCTATTACATGCGATTGGAAAGTAAAGCTTGTCAAACAAAAACAGCATTAGTTGTTCCCAACCAACGCTGTCCACTACTTAAATATCTGTTAGTCCCAAGCTGATTTCGATAGCTTGGTCTACTCTCAGCATCACTTCTTCATCGAGCACGGCCACTTTTTCTTTCAAACGACTTTTATCGATAGTGCGGATTTGCTCCGTCAGAATCACAGAGTCCCTTTCCAATCCACTACGTCTTGCCCGGACTTCTACATGAGTCGGCAATTTGGCTTTAGCGATCTGTGATGTTATCGCGGCAATAATCGTCGTCGGACTAAATTGATTTCCGATATCATTTTGGACCACCAAAACAGGACGTGTTCCGCCTTGCTCGGATCCGACGACGGGGTTTAGCTCAGCATAATAAATTTCCCCGCGTTTAATAATCATCTCTGACACTCCACATTTGAATCTTCAAATGCCGGTTGAACTTCATCTTCTGCAAGAAACAATTCTCTGGCAATGGCTAAATTCAACTGAGCCATTTCCTGATATCCTTTACGCATTTGCTCGCGGATTCCCCGTTTCCGGCGTTCGTGGAGAACACTATTTATTGCTTCGCGTATAAATTCGCTACGATTTCTATTCTCTAATGTAACGACATCGTCCACTTCCGCAAGCAAATTTTCCGGTAAACTGATCATTATCCGCTTACTTTCAGCCACGTTAGCACCCCCAAGTCATTTAGCCACAGCTATACTCCATTATAGACAATAAACCTAAAAAGTGTCAACGAAGTAGGACCTTAGGAAGGCAAAAAAACCGACATATCAGGCCTTTTAAGGCATGTAAATTTTGGTATCTCATAAGTCTCCATATCTTTTGAGCCTTTTTAAAGCTATATCTATTATATGAGTATAGCAAGAATGATATACTATGAATCTGCCTAATTTAGAATTTACGCCTGATTTTACTGCAATACCTTATTAAACTGATCAAACAATCACATCTTACCAATGATCCTCTGTAGCACTGTCTGATGGGCAAGTTCTTCCAATTCATCATCAAGCAAGGACAACGGTTCGGTCAGCCCTCTTCTTTCCATAGCCAATCTCAGTAGCAAATCCGCAAAGTGCGGGTTTTTGGGTAAAAGCGGTCCATGCAGATAAGTTCCAAAGACATTCTTATAGCGCATACCCTCACCATAATCTTCTCCATTATTCCCGTGACCATGGATGACCTTGCCCAACGGTTTAAGGTTATTCCCCAGATAGGTACGGCCCGAGTGGTTTTCAAACCCTACCAAAGTGGAAAGCCTTACACAATCACTCCCAGAGGATAAATCTTCACTGTCTAAATCGATCACGACATTACCGATGAGGCGGTTGGTTCCGGCAACGGTCCAAAGGTCCAATATCCCTAAACCTGGAATATTCCTCCCCTCAGCAGTCTGATAATATTTCCCTAAGAGTTGGTATCCACCACAGATGGTTAGAACCACAAGACCATCATCAATGGCTGCCTTGAAATCATCCACACGATCCATGAGATCTTGGACGAGAATGTTCTGTTCTCGGTCAGAGCCTCCTCCTATAAATAGGATGTCTAAGGATTGAAAATCGATCTTTTCCCCCAGAGATACTCTTTGGACTTCTAAATCTAGCCCCCGCCAGTGCGCACGTGCGGATAGAGCCATAATATTACCACGATCTCCATAGAGATCCAACAAATCCGGATAAAGATGGCAGAGTTTAATTTTCAAGTTGAACCCTCCCCTCTTTGACTTTGATACTGGGAGCTATCTCCGTTATCTTTTTTTATCTGCATATTTTCCAGAATTCCTCGCATAGGGAAAAGTAAAGTATAAGTAGGTAGGATAAAAGTTGTTTCCCTTCCCTCCGAGTCAGCCTGCACTTTATCCAGAGCTTTACTCATTTCATGCTCAATGTGTAGCTTGTTCACCGGCACTCCTGCATATTTAAGCCGAACTGCCATATCTTCCGCCCGAAGACCGAAGCAAATTATTTTTTGAATTCGCTCCTCTTCTTGGCCTAAAAGTTCAAAATCCACGTCCCACAACCAGGAGATGTCCCGCCCATCTGCAGCTAGATCATTAATGCCGATCAGCAGACGAATCGGCAGTTCCTTACGACTTAAGACAGTTTGAATAACTTGATTGAATCCCGTCGGATTTTTAACTAAGGTCAAAGTGATCGGGCCATTTGCTAAAACAAATTGCTCCATACGACCGGCTTGGGGGACAAATTCCCTCAAGCCCCGTTGTATTTCCTGATCTTTTATGCCTAAACGCTTCGCCGCGGTCAAAGCGGCTAAAGCATTATAGAGATTATAATAGCCCTGAAGAGCCATAGAATATGAGGTTGGTTCAACTTTAAACTGGATTCCACCCTCACTGGCAATAATATCTTCAGCCAAAACAGACGGTTCTGGCCGCTTATAACCACAAGAACAGGCATACTTCCCCAATTGACCATAGTGGTAAAGAGTATACTTCAACTCTTCTCCACAACGGGGACAAAACCTCGCCTCCCTAGTCTCTGTACTCACTGATTTACTATCCGCTGTCCGCTCCACTCCATAATACAGACTATGTAGACTCCCCAGTCCAAACTGTGCCACCAGTGGATCATCAGCATTGAGAATGAGGTGAGTCTCTTTGGGAAGTGCGTCTTGGACTAGCTTGATGGTGGTATCCAATTCCCCATAGCGATCGAGCTGATCCCTAAAAAAGTTAGTTATGATCGCAACCTGTGGGACAACCTGTTGACAGAATTTCGGCACGGTAGCTTCATCGACCTCTAAGAGAGCCATCTTGACCTGAGCTTGTCCTCCCCAACCTGTGTTTGCTAGCATGGCTCCAGTAATTCCTGTGACTAAATTGGCACCAGCCTGATTAAAAGCAAATGTCTTTCCAGCCGCTTTTAAAATCTGGGCGAGGAGATTGGCGGTAGTGGTCTTCCCGTTAGTTCCCGTCACCATAATGATCCCATCGTTAAAACCCACGCTTAATACGCCTATAAGTTGAGGTTCAATGCTTAAAGCGATTTTTCCAGGTAGGGTTGTTCCTTTTTTGCCCAGAAGCTGCAATATGCCACTAATTCCTTTACCTGCCCAAAGGGCAAGCCAAAAGCGCCACGTTCGTTTCACAACTGTGTCTCCTCGTATAATAAGATTTATTATTTCGCTGTCCCAATTTTAGCACTCTTTAAGGAAGCATATCAAGAAGTATGCAAAGCGACTGAAAATAAATTGCCAAGATATTTGGCTTTATAGCTATCTCTAGTATAAAATAAACTTAGTCCAACCAAAAACGGAGGGGAAAATCCATGTTATATTCTTTTAAAGATAAAAAGCCACAACTTGGTAAGAACTCCTTCATCGCTGATGGAGCTAAAGTTATCGGGGATGTGCAAATTGGTGACGAATCCAGCATCTGGTATAATTCCGTGCTAAGAGCTGATTTGGCTTCGATTACAATTGGTAACCGCACCAATATTCAGGATTTATCAGTGATTCATGTCGATAGCGGTCATCCAGTTGTTATTGAGGATGATGTCACCGTGGGGCATTCTGTAACACTCCATGGCTGTACTATCAAAAAAGGTTCTACGATCGGTATGAGTTCGATCATTCTTAATGGTGCAGTTATCGCCGAATACTCACTTGTGGGGGCAGGATCCTTGATAACTGAAAACAAACATTTTCCACCCTGTGTTTTGATTATGGGGTCTCCAGCTAAAGTGGTGCGTGAACTCACCAAAGAAGAGATCCAATCGCTCCAAGGCGCTGCCAATCGATATGTCGAAAAGTCCTATGAACACAGGGAAAATGTCATTCTGCCGATTTCTTGAGTTCTATACCAATAACAGATTGAGCACATTCAGGAAAACAAACAAAATCACTAAATCTCCAGCTTGAAGATTTAGTGATTTTTGCATTAGGCTAGCTTGATAGTTATTGGCGCCTCACTTAGCAGCTATTTCGGCCATCAAAGGACTCACATCGCTACATCACACTGTAGGATGGGAGGCCTTTGATCTTTCTATTTTCGATAGAGCCTAGGTACCCGCTTTGATATTCCACAAACGATTTCATAATTGATCGTATTAAGCCAGCTCGCCATTTCGTCAGCATCAATCCGATCATAGCCATCAGTGCCTATTAGAGTGACCTCTTCTCCCACTTGAACATTGGGAATTTTCGAGACATCCAACAAGGTCTGGTCCATACATACTCTCCCAATTATTGTGGCCCGTCTTCCCTTGACGAGAACTTCACCTCGATTAGAAAGGCTTCTGCGCAATCCATCGGCATAGCCTAAGGGGATGGTTGCCACTTGAGTAGGATAAGCAGTTCGAAAGGTCCTACCATAACTTATGGTTTCTCCTTGAGGAACTGTCTTGATATGACTGATTCTAGCCTTCCAAGAAAGTACAGGTTCAAGTCCGATATCATTACCTACATATTGAGAGGGTGCAAGTCCATAGAGGATAATCCCTGGCCGTACTAAATCTAAATGAGCATCCGGCAATTGCAATAATGCTCCGCTATTTGCTGCATGGCGAATCGGTATATGAGCTCCTTTGGCCTTAATTTTGTCGGTTAGCTCCAAAAACATCTTTAATTGTTCCTGTGCAAACCCCAAATCAGCATGATCAGCTGTAGCAAAATGAGTGAAAATTCCTTCAATGGAAAGATTTGGTAGCTTTAAGCAGTCGAAAAGCTCTTCCCAGTCCTCTTCTCGAAAGCCTATACGTCCCATTCCAGTATCTACCTTTAGATGAATAACGGCCTGCTTCCCTTGTTTCTTGGCTTCCTTCGATATGAGCACGGCTTGCTCCAAACGATACACGCCACAGATGATCTCTTCTTTGACAATCGTCTCTATGGAATCCATAGGTAATGTTCCAATTAACATAAGCTTTATATCCGGAAAAGCCTTTTTCAGCTCGATCGCTTCCTCCAACAGGGCAACTCCAAAACGCCGGGCACCTTTTTCATAAAGCGCCTGCACCACTTGCAAGGCCCCATGTCCATAGGCATCAGCCTTGACAATGGGCATTATCTCACTGTTAGTCACCGCCGTAATCCGCTCATAATTCCTTTGTAGTGCCGATAAATCAATCTCAGCCCAAACCGGTCGTCTAATATCCATGATGTCTCATCCTTATTGATTATTTTCTAAGCGTCTCCGTGCCTTAGGCAGCTGGTCCGCTACCTCACTCGCTGTAAAACCACTCCAGCCAAACTCTCCTGCCAGTAGGTCAGCGGCCATCCCATGAAGATATACTCCCAAGCAGGCTGCAGCAAGAGGCTCCACCCCTTGAGCTAACCAGGCTAGGATACTTCCGGTGAGTACATCTCCCGTACCTCCCGTTCCTAATCCAGGGTTGCCTGTAGGATTAAGAAAAGCCCGTCCATCGGGGGCGGCAATAATTGTCACAGCGCCTTTTAGGACGATGATACTCTCCCATTCGACAGCCTTGGTGAGGGATAATTCAAGTCGATTCGCCTGAACTTCTTCTGTAGAGCAACCGCAGAGACGGGCCATCTCTCCCGGATGGGGAGTCAGGATTAAGGGCCCCCTTCCCTGCCGCCAGCCCAAAATCCCGGGTTCTTTCGCCACAATGTTTAGGGCATCCGCATCAAGAATTACCGGAAGAGGCAGATTGCGTAAAACTTCCTCGATGACCAGAAGAAATTCTGACCCTTGACCTAACCCTGGGCCAATAGCTAAGGCCTGAGCTTTTTCTGCCCGCTCATCAATCACCGACCAGGCATTTTCGTTAAGGGATCTTTCCCCTTCAGCTCCCCAAACGGTGGCTTCCTTTAAGGCCAGATCGATCCCGTTTGCAAGTCCTTGGGGAACAACCATCTGTAACAGTCCTATCCCTGAGCGCAGTGCCGCCTTACCGGCCAATAAAGCCGCTCCGGTCATACCCTCCGAACCAGCCACTAAAACTCCTCGACCATGGGCTCCCTTATGCCCTTGGAATCGACGGACGGGTAAAAGCTGGCGGATTTCTTTCGTTAAAACAGATATGGTTAAGGTCTCATGATCTAAAAACCTCTCCGGAATGGAGATAGGATCCACAATCACTCGACCAGCATGCTCAGGACCGGCTCCTAAAAAATGCCCAAGCTTCGGCAACCCAAAGGTCACAGTTCCTTGGGCTATGATTGCTTGGCGATAAACCTTCCCAGTATCTGCTTCGACACCACTGGGAATATCTACAGCGATAATCGGAGCCTGAGCCCGATTAATTTCTTCAACGTAGCCTTCTATTAAACTGGGTAAGGCCCCCCGAAAGCCCGTGCCATAAATGGCATCAATAATCACATCCGCTTGAACAAGGGAGATTCTTACCAGCCTGAGTTGTTTTTCTCCATCAATAGTAAATAGCTTACCTCCCGTGTTCTGGTAAAGACGGTAATTGAGTGCTGCGTCACCTTGGAACTCCTCCGCCCCAGCAAAGGAATACACTATGACATCTATCCCTAAGATACTGAGATGGCGAGCAACGGCTAACCCATCTCCCCCATTATTGCCTTTACCCACAAAGACCGTAACCTTACTTCCCGTCAATTCCTTTTGACGAAGGCTAAGAAGCTGGCGAACCTCTTGCACCACAGCCAAAGCTGCGTTTTCCATGAGCAATAGGCTCGGTATACCAAATTCTCGGATAGCACGATCTTCGATTTCTCGCATTTGTTTGGCACTGACCACCCTCATAATCTCCACCCCCGCATCCTCATTCAAGATTCGTGGTTCCCCTTCTGCCTCTTTACGACTTAACTCTCCATTTAGTAGAGTATGGCCATTCCTATAGCATACTCTTTCTCATGTGAGAGACTGAGCCGAATTTGAGTCCCACCCCGTGCGCGAACCAATGGCTCGGCCCTCTCTGTCATTGAGACCACAGGTTCTCCCAAATCGTTGCTGAGGATTTCTATGTCGTGCCAAGATAAACCTCTTAATCCCGTCCCTAAGGTTTTTAAAACTGCCTCTTTACCGGCAAAATGAGCTGCCCAGCTTGCCATAGGTTTAGCTTGCAACTCCATAATTTCACGATGTGTAAACAACCGCTCTTGCAGTTTGGGCGTCCGCTTACATGCTGAGGTAAAACGTTGAATTTCCACAATATCTACCCCTGGAAACATATTGAACCCCCTAAATTATGCACTATGTCCCTACGTGCTTGACCATTCCTGTTTTATCTTCATCATCTAAAAATGAGAGTGGTAAATGCATAGTCACTGTTGTTCCCACATGAGGCTGGCTCTGAATCTTCAATCCATACTCTTCACCATAATAACCAAGTAACCTTTCATGGACGTTGGCCATACCAACCCCATTGCCCGATCCCACACCGGGTTTCAAAACATCTTGTAAGCGGTCCGGTTGAATCCCCACCCCATCATCAGCAATGTCAATATAGAGTTCCTGCCCCCTACGTTCAACCTTCACTGAGACAATACCATTGCCGATCTTCTCACCGATTCCGTGTTTGACTGCATTTTCCACGAGAGGTTGAATACTTAATCGAGGAACCATCGCATCCATTAGTTCCTCAGGAATCTCGCCCTTGAAATATAGCTTGCGCCCAAAGCGTGCCTTTTCTAAGATCAAATAGGTCTTAACAAAACTCATCTCTTCCCGTAAGGTGATCAAGGTTCCATGAGATTTGAGGGCCTTGCGAAAAAACTCCGCTAGATGAATTAACAACCGCCGTGACCGATTGGGACTAGTGCGACTGGTAGCGATTATGGTATTCAGTACATTAAAAAAGAAATGGGGATTGATCTGGGCTTGCAAGGCATTCAACTGGGCCTCAGCAGCTAACTTGGCCTGATGGTCCAACTCTGCCAATTCGATTTGAATCCCTAACAGCTGTGCCATACCTATGGCTAAGCGAATTAGGTCCGGTGAAATATGACCATCCTTCGTTTCATACAGCTTCATGGTCCCCACAACTTTACCTTGGCAATGCAGTGGAACAATAACAGCAGCCGCCAAAGGACAGTCACAGATGTTTTGTCGAGGGCAATTTAATTCTTTCTGGGTTCGAACAATTTTATAGGATCCAGTTCTGATCACATCAAGGGTCGCCCGAGTAAGTATACGATCTCCCGGATGATGTTGATCACAGCCAGCGCCTAAATATGCCAGCTGCTTTTCACAATCTGTGATGGAAACTGCAGCAACCTGACCGATCTCCTGAATAATCTTGGCAATCGATTCGGCATTTTGGACATTTAATCCTCTGCGCAAATAAGGCAGGGTCTCATTGGCAATCTTGAAGCTTAACTCCGCATTGCGTTCTGTAGCTTTGCGAGATGTCATTTTGTATTGGACATTTAATTGGTAGAGAAGAAAAAAAGTATTACCTATTAAGAAAGGAATAAGGAGTTTCATCTCACCCGTCACTAGGACAAGTGTCAATTCAACACCTAAAACAACACAGGTTTGAAAGACCATCCATCATCCCTCATCTTCATCTCGAATTATTAGACTATTCGACAGATGCCAATCCACTTCCTGTATCTTCACCGAGGATTTCCTGGAGTTTCTCCTTACCTTGTTCAGAGCCTACGACAAGGAGTATATCTCCCTCAGCCAAGACAAACTCTGCCCCCGGTGAGAACTGTTCGATGCCACTTCTCACCACGGCAACCACAGTCAGGCCGGTTCTCTCGCGCAATTTCAAATCGCTTAAGGTTTTCCCTTTAGCACTTGATCTTTGGACGATTTCAATTTCGGCCACATCCATCCAACGGCTAGCCAGGCGATCCGTATAATTGATGATTTTCGTTAGGTGCGCATCAATTTTTGCATCGATCTCCCGTCTCTGCTCCATCAATTTCTTCATCTCATCAAAGTAAACTTGTACTTCTGCTTTTTGGTCAAAACCACGCATGAATTTCTCCGCCATACTTTTAGAGACCACCGTAATCCCCACTCCTTGACTCACCATCACGACTCCCATAGTTTGAAGTATGGCGATGGATCGCCGAATCGTCTCCGGAGACACATTATAACGTCCGGCTAAGGTTGAGCGTCCATGAATCTTTTCACCTTCCCGATATTCTCCCAAAACGATGGAGTGAGCAATATCTATTGCGATTTCTTGATAACGTGCTTGATGATCCATATGATTCCTCTCCTTGATTTCATATCTTAGCAACAATGACTACTATAATGAACATGAATTTTTTAATACATAATAGCTTATCTCCATATCAACCATCTCTTTGAGACCTTTCTAAGCAGATAAATCACAATTCCAGTCGTGAGCAATGTAAAAAATCAGATGTAAATAAATCGGCAATTGACTACCACCAACCTATATGTTACTATTAAGTTGTTAGTTATGCAACTTCATAAGGCTTAATTTCCCAAAGGGAAAACGGGGGAACCAATCGTGGGGTGAATCGCTTCATAGCGTAGAGCATGTTTCAGCTCGAATCCGTCAGCTAACCTCGTCAGCACTGAGACACATGAAAGGGTGAAAGCACCTGCTTATGTATAAATACTTTGCTTTGGGAACCGTATCGGTTCTTTTTTATTTGTCTTAAAGAAACGCGGTGGCTCTCAAGTACGAATAGAGGAGGTAAACGTTATGGCAGTGGAATTCCTACCCCCTAACCCTAAAGAGGCTTCCCTGGCTAGGGCCTTGGAATTAAAGCAAAAGGCTCAGCCTTACTTTAAATGCAAAGAAACAATTCCCAGCGGTCTTGCTTTAAGTGAGGAGTACAATAAGAATCGGGATTTTATTCTGGAGCAGTTCGATGCCAACCTTGATCATTGGCAGGATTGGCGGTGGCAGCTCAAGAACCGTATTCAAAGTCCAGAAACTCTAAGCACTTTGTTACCACTGACGATAAAACACATTCATGAGATTAGTGAAGTCGGCAAAGCCTATCGATGGGCAGTTTCTCCCTACTATTTGAGTCTAATCGATAAGGATGATCCCCTAGATCCTATCCGACTGCAGAGTCTCCCTTCTATCCAAGAAATACGTGATCTTTCTGGGGAAGAAGATCCCATGGGTGAAGAATTCACTTCGCCGGCACCCTGTATCACCCGACGTTATCCTGATCGATTAATTATCAATGTTACTAATCTTTGCGCCATGTACTGCCGGCACTGCCAACGCCGCCGGAATATCGGGGAAACAGATCTCCACGAAACACGCGCCAATCTTGAGGCGGCCTTAGACTACGTACGCTCCAATCCGGAAATTCGCGATGTTTTGATAACAGGGGGTGACGCTCTCCTCCTTAGCGACCAAATGTTGGATTGGCTTCTAGGAGAATTGCATGGGATTCCCCATGTAGAAATAAAACGTATTGGCACTCGGGTCCCCGTAACTCTTCCCATGCGAATTACCGAAGACCTATGCGAGGTTCTTGAAAAATATCCACCCCTTTATATCAATACTCAGTTCAATCATCCCAAAGAAGTGACCGAAGAAACCAAAAAGGCTGTTGACCGATTAATTAAGGCTGGTGTCGTCTTAGGTAATCAAGCTGTTCTCCTCAAAGGGATTAATGACCATCCAGATACTATGAAACGCCTCAATCAAGAACTTCTTAAAATACGGATACGGCCCTATTATATTTTCCATGCCAAAAATGTCAAAGGAACGAGTCATTTTATTCCCCGTATTCAAGACGGTTTAGAGATTATGGATCACTTGCGAGGCTATACCTCAGGTATGGCAATTCCGACTTATATCATTAACGCCCCGGGTGGGGGCGGTAAAACCCCGATTCTACCTCAATACCTTGTTTCCCTTAATGAGCATGAAGCTATTCTGAGAACCTGGGAAGGAAAAATTGTTCATTACCCTAACCATTAATTGCCTTCTTCCCTTGCCAAGTTTCTTGTCTTTCTAACTCCTGATCGATACTGTTAAGAATCTCCCACTTCTTGAGACTCCAAAGAGGGGCGATTAGATCCTGTCGCGGAGCGTCTCCTGTTAAACGGTGTATAACCATCTGGGCGGGAAGAATTTCTAGGGTTTTACAAATCAGCTTAATATATTCTTCCTGAGAGAGTAAAGGAAACGGATTGTCTTCGTATATTTTGGCCAGTGGTGTTCCACGCAGGACATGGAGAAGGTGAAGCTTGAGCCCTTGCAGATCGAGCTTAGCGACGGCTTGGGCAGAATCAAACATATCCTCTAGGGTTTCCCCCGGTAGCCCGTATATCAAATGAGCACAAACTCGAATATTTCTTTGGCGCAATTTTTCTAGCCCCCGCAGAAAATCCTCATAGGTGTGCCCCCGGCCTACCCATGCCATGGTACGGTCATGAATGCTCTGTAGTCCTAACTCCACCCATAGATAGGTCCTCTCATTCAACTCTTCTAAATAATCCAAAACCCCTTCCGGCAAGCAATCCGGGCGGGTAGCAATGGACAGTCCCACTACCCCCACTTCCTGCAAAGCTTGCTCATAAACCGCTCGCAGGCGTTCGACAGGGGCATAGGTATTGGTATATGCTTGAAAATAAGCCAGATATTTGGCTTGAGACCATTTACGACTCATAACTTCCTTAACCGCACTGAACTGATCATGAATGGACTGCTCTGCTTGCCCGGCAAAATCTCCAGAGCCCCGTGCACTGCAGTAGATGCAGCCTCCTTGCCCCACTCGACCATCACGGTTTGGGCAGGTAAATCCCGCATCCAGAGATACCTTAAAGACCTTATCTCCAAAATGATCTCGCAAATGCTGATTTAATGTATAATAACGTTTCTCTCCATTTTGCCAATTAAAGCTCGTTTTTCCCTCGCTTCGGTAACTCAACTTAATATAGCCTCCACTTTCCTTGGTTCACTACCAATTAACCTTGATATAGTTCGAGTTTTTCTCCGGAGGGGCCTCGAAAGAAAAAGTTAAAGCGCCCTTCCCCCATTTCCCGAGGTTCTTCATTGATACACTCTACATGGTGATCCTTCAACCAAGTCACTGCCTGGAAGATATCCTCTACCCTTAGGGCAAGGTGATTGACCGCACCATCTTCGAATTTGCGTTGATCATCAATTTCAATAAGCTCAATAACATTCTCCCCAAATTTCATGAAAATAAGCTCAACGTTCCCCGGTTTAATCCTCTCGATCAGATCAAATCCTAAGACATCTTCGTAAAAGGCCACAGCCCGGTTCATATCCACAGTCTTAATCCCAATATGGGCTAAGCCTTGAAACATTTCCTTCCCATTCAAAGTTGCACCCTCCACTCTTGTAAAATTAAACTATCTTCCCCAATTCTCGCTATTTTTGGTGATGGGAAGCCTCCAAGCTGAGGAGACGTTCTTTATGATCAAGACCACTGGCATAGCCGACCAAATCGCCGCTTTTTCCGACCACCCGATGACAAGGGGTTATAATGCCGATAGGATTCTTATTATTGGCCATACCTACAGCTCGTGGGCCTTTAGGATTACCTACATTTTGAGCAATTTCTCCATAACTCCTTGTTTCTCCATAAGGGATTCTTCTTAGCTCTTCCCAGACCTTTTGTTGAAAGGGTGTCCCGCGGGAATCAATGGGGATAGTAAACTCTTGACGACTTCCGGCAAGGTACTCAGTCAATTGGGTTATCACTTCGCTATTGGGATGCATTCTCGGCAGGACAAGTGCCCCTGGCGCTTGTTTTTTAGCCCAGGCCCTAAGTTCACTTTCCTCCGTTTCCGGGTTACCAATGCTCAACCAGCAGAGTCCTTTTTGTGAGCTAGCAATACAAATACTCCAGTTAAAGTCTCCTTGTTGGAATTCTTTAGTGCAGAAAGTAATGACTTCCTTCTTCAACAACTCCGAAACTTTAAATGATTGCAATTCGCCATCGATATAGATCTCGATAATCGAATGATCCTGCTCTAGTTCTTTCTTTAGATCTTCGGGAATCTCCCACTTTTCCTCAGCTTGCGCATAATTCTCCATTAAAGAAAAAATCCAAACCGCTAAGCCTCTTAACTCGGCATCCTCTGCAGATAGAAAAGGACAGACTTTCTCGAAAACCGGGTCCACTGCTTGCGGAAGGACAATCGCAAGATGACATAATCCCCAAAGAGCACCCACTTGCAAGCTCTCATCATCGCTGAGATTTGCTAACTGCCAATTAAAATGTCCGCATTCTTTCGGGTTATGGACCATGATACTACCGATCGCCTCAGAAGCATTCCAGGCTGTTCCGCCGGATTCATCATTTAAGGACCAGAAGTATCTCCTGATCAGCTCAGCGGCGTAACCTTTATTCTGCTCTTCTACCAAAGCAGCAGCTACACCCAAGGCTTCCACTGTCCGCCAAAACATCAAGCCATCCTTCACATAAATCCTGCTCATGAGGCTACGAATGCAATTTTTCTCCCTTAGAGTGTCACTGCCCCCAGACCAATCTCTTTTTTGCAAGATACTTTCTAATTTCTTTTGCATATTTTCACCTTCTCTTATTTTCTCTTATTTCCCTAATCATCCACCAAAATTCATCTTTTTTCAATAGTATCTTCAGGCAAAATAATAAAAGCCGGCAGTTACCTACCGGCTTTTATTAGATCACGTCTTAATCTTTAATCTCTTTGTATTTATCCCAGTATGGACTCTCCACTAAAACATCTCCACCAATACCGAAATTACTATACTTATGTTCGTCGAGAACAACTGTAAAAGACGCCATGGGCAAACCGGTTGCTTGAGAAGCAGCTTGAGATATACCGTGAATTAGGCTCCGCTTCTGATCCATGGAAAGTTCGGGACCGTCGAAATGAATCATTGGCATATAATTACACCTCCCTAATAGCTTGTTAAATACATCTATTAAAATTCCCGTTTCCCAGAGAAACATGTAAACCCGAGAAGGAAATTTCATTTGTATGAAGAATAAAGAATATATAAAAATGGATGGAAGTAAAGGCCATGGAGGTCTTACCGTTTGAACGGTATCTCCATGGCCTTTTCACAATAATTTCAAGGAGGAATGGATATGTGTGAAGCGAATGCTTATTTAAAAGATGGTGCGGAAGAAGTTCTGTTTATGGAAGCCGTGGATATTATCGAGCCCCATGAAGAAGGACTAAAGATTGTTGACATCTATGGCAAGCAGAAGTTCATTCGTGCAGTCATTAAGGATATGAATTTACTCAATCATCGCATTGTGCTTGAGAAAGGTTGATGTATATGAAAATTGAATTCCAAGCTATTGGTACTATTCATACCCCCTATCTGCCTTCTCTTCCGATACCTAATCAACCTCATCAAAATGCGCCTGGGGAGTTTTGGATTAGTCTCGATCCAGAATACACCGACGGACTAGATTCTCTTGCGTCTTTTCGTTATATCACAGTTCTTTTCTATCTAGACAAAGTCTCTGAACAAAGCTTAAAAATTAACCCACCCTTTGCCCCTGAGTTGGAAGTCGGAGTTTTTGCCAGTCGCACACCTCGCCGCCCAAATCCGATCGGCTTGAGTGTCGTGGAGCTAAAAGGCATTGAAGGGCATGAGATTCTGATCTCAGGCATTGATGTCTATAATGGCACTCCACTCTTAGATATCAAGCCGTATTTTAAAACACTGGATAGTAAAGTCGATGCCAATGACGGGTGGATGGATACCCTTCCTGATAAGGAGCATCGATTAGCACACTACTTGGATCTTGACCACGAGCACGACCATGCTCACGAGCACGACCATGCTCACGAGCACAAACACGATCATGATCATCAGCATAAACACGACCACGTTCACGAGCATAAACACGACCACGTTCACGAGCATAAACACAAAGATTGATAAAACTCAAAGAATGCTCTCTTGAAGATAGGGTGATGCCTAATCCTCTCGAGAGCATCTTTTCAATTACATCCATGTGTACGTAGACAGCTTTACTATCCCTTTGCCAATCGCCACTTCTTCCAGCGGGGAAGGAAGACTCGATCTACACCCCAATAGTAAGCAGCGGCACCGGCCCAGAGAAGCACTCCTTCCCAAAAAAGCATCACTGGATTAGTACTGACTGCTCCGGCTAATAGATAGCTTAAGTTCATTAATATGGCGGATAGGAGGGCAAGGGAAGTAAGGAAGCCAAGAATAAGCCCTAAGCCAACTAACAATTCACCCCAAGCCACTACATAACCAAAAAAGGTGGCATTCGGCAAAGCAACATTTTCGATGAAAGTAGCATACCAACCTTGGACATCTGGATGTTGGCCGCCCGTCTTGGCTAAGGCAGCATTCAGAAAACCTGTCACTGCCGTGCCGGCTTGCGGTCCAACCCAAACAGCAGAACTTGCTCCAAATACTTTATCGAGGCCATGACTAAACCATTCCCATCCCACATAAACCCTTAGTACGGTCCAAATAACCTGCATAAGCCGTGATTCTCGCCAAGCCATTTGCAATCCCTCCAGTCAAGTGAATCCATTTTACTGTATTTTTATGTATTTAAAAACTTAATGTTAAGGTTAATGCATTTGTTTTTCTTGCCCTGGCACATTTGCCGTTATTGGTTTGGGTTGTGTATATTGAGGGTTATTTCTGGTGTTATCTTGGTAGCCAGGGCCAACCTCTCCCTTGCTGTCCGCACCGCGATCTTTACCATATTGAGCGGGTCCACCAAATTTCTCATTGGGATTCTCTTCATATTGAATTCCATTGCCCTGATTCCAAGGTCCACGAGTATCTCCCAAGCCAGTGGATAAATTCATATACTTTTTTGAGAACTCGGAATCACGAAAATTCGCATCGACCCCAGTGCCTTTAAGAGTCTCGATTGCCTGCATAAAGGAGAAATTATGTGATTCTTCTCGGCTGAGAAGGAAACGAACCATATCTTTAACTCCTGCATCATCGGTTTGTTGCAACAAGCGTTCATAGATTAACTTTGCACGAAGCTCGCCAGCGGAGTTGGAGCAAAGATCTGCATAAAGATCCCCCGTAGTCTCGATATAAGATGCGTTCCAAGGAGCTCCCATTGAATTCGTCAAGCTAGGTCCACCTGTTAAGAGAGCCAAGTGGATAGCCGGGAAATCCCTTGGCACCTTATCTGTTGGCCCAAGAAGCATAGCGATACACTCTCCAACCATCTCAAAATGGCTCAGTTCTTCTGCAGCGATATCCTGTAGCATGTCCCGAATCTGGGGATTATTGCATCCAACTGCTTGAGTGAAATACTGCATAGCGGCTTTTAGTTCACCGTGAGGTCCGCCAAATTGCTCGAGCAATAGATTAGCAAACCGCGGATCGGGGCGATCAACATGCACTGTGTATTCCATATCCTTGATGTGTTTAAACATAACGACACCCACCTTCACTTAATAAGTAGACAAAGTTATTATCCTCGGAAAGAAAAAAACTATGCATAAAAGGCAATTGTCAGACGGTTAAAAAACACCCAACAGACATAAGATCAACTCTTCGCCTGTTGGGTGTAGTTACAATTTAATTAGATTTTAAACCTTGAAATTTCTTGACTTAGTTTTCTAGAGAGGCGGTCAAGCTCTTCTGCTGTTTTTGCTACGCTGCTTGTATTTTATCTTTTTTTGCGATTCATTTCGACATTTATCACTCGACTATAAACTTACCGTTTACATATTCCTTATATCTTTTCTGCAAACCCTTAAGCACCCTCAAAAAACCTTCGTCTATAGCTCTTTCCCATCTTGTGTTTTATAAAAAGATATGGTAATTTAATTTAATAAGGTATTCGAGAGCTAAGGCGCTCTATAGAGATTTTCTTGCGCAAGAGAATCCTTAGGGTGCCTTTTTCGTTTTTTGTTTTAGCCAGATTAAGGGAGGATAAAAGAATGGATTTCTTCGGAAAAAATGTATTTAATGATACGGTCATGCGGGAGAGGTTACCTAAGAACACTTATAAAGCACTCCATAAAACCCTTGATGAAAGTCTTCCCCTGCAACTAGAGGTGGCTGAAGTGGTCGCTAATGCTATGAAGGACTGGGCTATCGAAAATGGCGCGACTCATTATACCCATTGGTTCCAACCTATGACTGGCTATACCGCGGAAAAGCACGACTCTTTTATCTCCCCTACTGCTGACGGAAGAGTAATTATGGAATTCTCCGGCAAAGAGCTGATTAAAGGCGAACCGGACGCTTCCTCCTTTCCTAATGGTGGCATCCGATCCACCTTTGAAGCCAGAGGATATACAGCTTGGGATTGCACCTCTCCCGCCTTTCTGCGTGAGGATGCAGGTAAGGTTATTCTTTGTATTCCCACCGCCTTCTGTTCCTATACAGGAGAAGCATTAGACAAAAAAACTCCACTCTTGCGTTCTATGGAGACACTCTCGAAACAAGCACTAAGAATTGTTCGCTTATTTGGCAATACCACTGCCAAGCGGGTTACTCCCACAGTTGGTGCCGAACAAGAATTCTTCCTTGTCGAAAAGAAATATCATCAGAAACGTTTAGATCTTATGCTTACCGGACGCACTCTTTTTGGCGTTTTGCCTCCTAAAGGTCAGGAAATGGAGGACCATTATTTTGGCAGCATCAATGAACGCGTCACTGCTTTTATGCAAGAGGTAAATATTGAGTTGTGGAAGCTGGGGGTTCCAGCTAAAACTCAACACAAAGAAGCAGCTCCCGGTCAATATGAAATTGCCCCCATCTTTGCCACGACCAATATCGCCACCGATCATAATCAACTTATTATGGATACCTTGCATAAGGTTGCCGATCGACATGCTCTCGCTTGTCTCCTCCATGAAAAACCCTTTGCCGGTGTTAACGGATCAGGTAAACACAACAACTGGTCGCTGAGCACAGATGAAGGCGCGAACTTACTGGAGCCAGGAATTACCCCCCATGAAAACGCTCAGTTCTTAACCTTTCTTTGCGCCGTTATGAAAGCTGTCGATGAACATGCCGAACTGCTGAGAGCTTCTGCAGCTAACCCAGGCAATGATCATCGGCTTGGTGCCCATGAGGCTCCCCCTGCAATTATCTCCATTTTCTTAGGCGAGGAACTTGCCGACATTATCGAGCAACTAAAAAACGGCAAGCCTAATACATCGAAACAAGGGGGACAACTCACTATTGGGGTGACTACCCTACCTTCCTTGCCGAAGGACTCTACCGATCGCAACCGCACTTCCCCTTTTGCTTTTACCGGCAATAAATTCGAATTTCGCATGGTACCTTCATCACTTTCTATCGCTGGTCCTAACGTGGTCCTTAACACCATCGTAGCTGATGTTCTTTCCCAAATGGCTGATCGTTTAGAGCAAGCACAAGATTTCCGTCAGGAGTTGCATGCTTTACTCAAAGAAATCGCTATCAACCATTCGCGGATCATCTTCGATGGCAATGGCTACTCCGAGGATTGGGTCAAGGAAGCTGAAAAACGTGGTTTGCCCAACATACCTTCCACAGTAGAAGCTATCTCTGCATTGATTAGTGATAAAACTATAGAACTTTTCGAAAAGCACCGAGTGTTTAATGGGACAGAACTCCACTCTCGCTATGAGATTTATCTAGAGCAATACTCCAAGACCATTAATATTGAATCGCTGACCATGATTGATGTAGCCAAGCGTCAAGTTCTCCCTGCTGTTATGCGCTATTCCACTGAGCTGGCTAATTCTATCAATGCCATTCGCTCTATTGATCCGGAAACGGACGTATCGGCACAACGTTCTTTGTTAAATGAAATCTCCCCCCTACTAAAAGAACTTAGCCTCGGGATTAAGAATCTCCAGGAAGGAACAACTGCTGCAAGACTACTACATGGAGATGCCTATAAGCAAGGTATTTACTATCGGGATGTCGTCTTTGAAGGCATGAAAATATTAAGACAAGTGGTTGATCAACTAGAAATTTTGATTGATTATGAAATGTGGCCGTTGCCATCTTATACCAAGATGTTGTTTAGACTATAATCCAAAGTCTGTTCCCTACTCCAAGTAAGCTAACGCAAAACGTTAGCTTACTTTTTTGTACTTTCAGAAAGTATAACTTCGTTCTATACTTTCCTCTAGCATAAGGGCAACCAACGACTTCGCCTTTCTGGATGCATATTCAAAAGACACGGCGAAGCCGGGTTTTCTTTAACATTACAACTAGGTAATGATCCGGATACAGGAGAGCAGTTAAAGGCCGATTTTGAATTCAACCGTCTTGCCATCCCACGCCGCGTTTACACCCAAGCCCATCTCGATATTATGGCCGACGCGCTGATTGAAATTAAGCAAAGAGCCCACACTATTAGACAAGGATATAAAATCACCTGGGAACCACCCATTCTACGTCACTTCCAAGCATCATTAGCACCAATAGAGTGATATTAATTGATAAACACAATGGGGCGCGGTGATTACGATCACTGCGCTCCATCTGGTTTGGATACCTGGCCTTAACAAAATCTGTTCGGTCAAGTATTACCATGTTTATGATGTTTATGGATGTCTAACTACGGTTAGTGTTATAATAGAATTACCCTAAAACATTTCAAATTGGAGGTTCATTTATGTTCAAGGTTTTACACACTGATAAGGCCCCTGCCGCCATCGGACCCTATTCTCAAGGAATCAAAGCAGGAAATTTTGTTTTCACCTCAGGTCAATTACCCCTGAATTCCGCCACCGGTGAATTAGAAAGCGACATACGTAAAGCAACTCAACAGTCTTTGGAAAATGTTAAGAACATCTTAGAAAGCTCTGGAGCCTCTATGGATAAAGTTGTTAAAGTTACTGTTTTCCTAAGAGATATAAATGATTTTGCGGCTATGAACGAAGTTTACGGCACCTTCTTTACAGCGAATCCACCGGCACGCTCTGCCGTTCAAGTTGCACGACTCCCCAAGGATGCTATTATCGAAATTGAGGCTATCGCTTTAGTAGACTAATGTCTGCCCTTTGCAACAATAATGCACCGCGTTTTTATTAAAAAGTTGAAACAAGAATATTCCGTTCCAGTTGGAATCAAAATAGCAACTACACACTATTTCGAAACAAGCACCGCAAATATATATAGTAGGATTGTTGAGTTAATTGGTAACTTTTGTAAATACACTCGAATATTGTGGATTAAGATATGGGTAAGCCAATTAAGGTGTTTTACAAAAAGGAGGAAACAATATGCACCTTTTTTCGCCATCAAAAACACAAGATAATTCCTTGGGCACCCCTCATGCCAACTCTCGATTCTTTCAAAATAATATATATAAGCAATCTCCACTAGGTTCTTATCCCTTACCCTCGAATCCTAGAAGTGCACCTCTCTCCAATACGGAAAAAGCATTGCAAAGCGACCCTCAATCAACTGTCAATCCAAACACCCCTACCATCGTAAAGCCAATTACAAAAACGAACTCTTTTCACAATTCTTCAGAAAAATCATCTGCAAATGCTTCTGAAAATAGCAATCCATCTCTAAAAACTCTTCTTCAAAAACAAGGCTTGAATCTTCTCAATAATTACGGTCCTACCCTTGCCCGAGAATTTGGGACGCCTTTAGCTAGAAACGTCGCTCCTCAGCTCGCCGAACGATTAGGTCCAGCCCTTGCCAATAAAGTAACTCTTCCCCTATTAAAAAAAGTAGGCTTTCCCTTGGCTAAAAGGGTCGGCCTACCGGTAGCTAAAAAATTGGGTGGACTCGTTTTGAAACGAATCGGTTTTTAGGATTTTTTCCAGATCAACATGGCTCCGAGTACAATTAAAACTAGGGGCCACATTTTACTTATGATCAAGGATAAGGTGTCCCAAATCGGAAACCATTGATTCAGCAGAAAAAGCACACCAAGAGCAACTAGGATGATTCCTGCAGTTCTGCCGCGTTGCGAGTAATTCTTACTGCTTGTAGTGTACGAAGAACTTGTATAAGAGTCGACGCCAAAATCTCTTGCTGTATTCTTAACATTTTGTACAACCTCATCCATGATATCTTGAACATGATCACCTTGTCCACCATAAGAAACGGGGCGTTCGCGCCGTTCACTCGGTATAATAAATAACGCTACAAGATAAAGGAGGACACCTGCCCCTCCCATAAATAATGTAATCAAAGCGACTACCCGCACCAAAGTTACATCCACTTCGAAATAGTCTGCCAACCCTCCACACACGCCGCCAATCATCTTTTCCCTTGAAGAACGATACAAACGATTTGTCATGCTGATTTCCTCCCTGTTATTCTTCCCAATTCGCTTGCTTTTCTTTGTAAAAACCAATCCTCTTAGTATAATGAAGATGATAATAATACATTATTATCTAATACTTCTTTCATTGCTTAATACGCACGTGGCCTTAAAAGGTTTCACCCAACGCATAACTCATCATACGGCTGCTAGTGCTAGTCATCGGACAAATATGAATTATAGGAGTGCTAAGGAGGAAGATTTTATGGAAAGAAACAAGTCGTTCTGGGGAATTCTCCTTATCGTGCTGGGAGGTATCCTGTTGAGCGCTAATCTCCTCGGATTTCGATTCGAAATGATTGCCACTCATTGGCCGCTCTTGCTGATTCTCTTGGGTTTATTTTTTGAAGGAGCTTATCTCACCAGAAAGATGGCCCCCGGAATACTTGTCCCCGGGGGAATCCTGCTCGTCATTGGTTTTCTCTTTGAGTTTGAAATGTTGACCCATTGGCGTTTTTCTGATTATACATGGCCGATCTACCTCTTGGCTGTAGCCTTTGGCCTCCTACAGCTCTATTTTGCATCTGATCGCCCGCGCGGAATCCTTTTTCCCATCACAATATTGAGCAGTATTGCTGTGCTTGCTTACTTATCTTTTATCTATAATGCCCTAGCTGTCACTGTTAATCTTGGCTTGATCATTCCCCTCATTCTCATTGTCAGTGGACTATTAATCATCCTTCGCCGCTAATCAAACATCGTTTAAACTTACTTTATGTAGAGCTTGTATAAGGCATGGGTGCCGCTATTCTCTTCACCTTGAGCGGCTAATTGCTCATAGAGAGATTTCGCCAACTCGAGGCCAGGAGTCGATAGACCCATTTCGTGGGCAGACTCCAAAGCGATCTTCATATCTTTGATAAAATGCTTCACATAAAAACCCGGTTCAAAATTCCCCGCAATCATCCTTGGACCAAGGTTGCTTAAAGACCAACTTCCCGCTGCACCTCCGGCAATGCTCTCCAGAACACGAGTAGGATCTAAGCCCGCCTTCTGGGCATAAGCTATTGCTTCACAAACCCCAACCATGCCGGCGGCAATCGTGATTTGGTTGGACATTTTGGTATATTGTCCTGCACCGGCTGGCCCCTGCAGGATAATATTTTTTCCGATGGCTTCAAAAATGGGTTTGACAGAGTTGAATACCTTTTCTTCTCCGCCAACCATGATCACGAGGGTCCCATTTTTTGCTCCCACATCACCGCCTGATACTGGCGCATCGAGGATGCCTATGCCTTTTGCTTTACCTTGCTCGGCAATCTCCTTGGCCAAGAGCGGGCTAGACGTGGTCATGTCAATCAAAACACTTCCAGGTTTAGCATGTGGGATCAATCCCCCTTCGCTCAGGTACACCTCTTCTACATCCTGAGGGAAGCCCACCATAGTGATGATTACATCGGATTGTTGCGCCAGCTCAGCAACAGTATCCACCCATTGGGCACCTAACGCAAAGAGTTCTTCCGCGCTAGCTTTGGTCCGATTATATACAGATATGGAATATCCCGCGTTCAATAAATTTTTAACCATACTTCTCCCCATAACGCCTGTACCTACAAAGCCTATCTGCTGTCTATCCGTATTTTCTTTCATTGCCTAAACTCCCTTCACTCAATCTTGTCTGACCCCGTAATATTTCCAAAAACATATTCTTATTATAACAGCTTGTCCTTTCTAAATAAAACTTAGCTTCCAAACAGCAAATAGCCATGATAGGTTTCTAGAGATCCTCATCATGGCTATTTGCTTAGAAATTATCCTTTTCCATCTTTGAATTCAGGTATGGGTAGGCCAAGGATTTGATGTTCATAGATCGATGGAAAATTATGACTGACAATACCGCAGCGACTGATTTCCTTCAATGCACGGTCTAAATATTCATACTTAACGATTGGCCCTCAGTGATTTTACGAGTGTATAGGCTGCTTCCTCACGGGTAACCTTTTTTGTTGGGTCAAATTTACTTCCTTCGATGTTCATAACATCCAAACCCTTAGTGAGGGCGATATAGCCTAGGCTTCCAGCGCTAAATGCTGTTGAATCCTCATAGGGATTTTGGAAAAGCTCTTCCATCTGAGCGATCTTCTCCAGCTGTAGCATCCGAATAACTAATTTGGCATGCAACTCGCGACTGACTTGATCATTAAGAGATAAACTTTCTTTCAGCCACCCCAGTTCCTTGGCTTGTTTCAAAAGTTCTTCATCAGTCATTCCTTGATAGGACCAAGCACCATTTTTAGCAACGAACATAGCTCTTAACAAGGATTCAACTGTAACATTTTCAGTGGGTCTGAACTCATTATCATATTCCCCAAAGGCTCCAGCTTGACCGAGGAGTTTGATCTCTTCTTCGGCAAAGCTACCCGCGCTATCGCTGAAGTTATAGGGTCTTGGTTGTTCCTTGATGGGTTTACCCTGCCAATCCAAAAATTCGCCGGTTTTGGCATCCATTAGATTGGAGACCATGTTATTGTTTTCTATCTTAGGTTGATAAACGATAAGTATATCGGACAATTGACCATTCTTGTTAATTTGCACATATTTCAGCTCTAGAGCTCTTTTTTGGAGGAAGGTATCCTCCCCTTGTTTTTGACTCATGGCTACGGAAGCACTGGGGAAATTCACATCAGAAAAATTCATATCAAAGGCCATCACTTTTTTACTATTACGATCAACTGTGACTGAGAATCCATTACCAGGCACAGCCACCCCATTCACTAGACGTTGATAACGAAAATCATGACTAGGTTGGTCTTCTGGATACTTTTGTCCATTATCTAGATTCTCTAAATATTCGACTTGTTGAAGGCGGTTGGGCTGAATCTTCTTTAAGAAAGCATCGGCAACCGCTTTGGCCCCGACCCGATTTAAGGCATCCGCACCTTTCGGGTGTTGGGTAGAGGAATAGACATTAAAGCCCATGACTTCACCGGTGGCTGCATCCACACGAGCATAAACAGCGTTATATCCCTCAGTGCTATCCTCGCTGTTCCAATCGAAGGACCAAACTTGCTTCTGATCTAAATCTCCTTGTCTGCCCAGATTGGCACTGCGCAGAGTAAGCCCCTCAGGTATCTCCACCCACTTTTTGACGCTTTCAACAGCTTTCTCTTGTGAAAGGAGCTTAGCATTATTATCAACTTCTTTTTGCTCTTCAGGTGTTATAGCATTTTCCGCAGCAGATTTCGCCATACCACCCAAACCACCAATTGCATCTAAGGTCAAATCTTGGAGCCACTCCCCGGAGTTGAGCTTAAGCGGTTCACCTGTTTTGGCGTCGATCATGCCGTTAAAGGATTTATTATTCAATTGATAGACCAACAAAGCACTTTTCTTGGCGTCGGCCATCTTGCTATCCAGTGGTCTAACACCTGGGCTAAGGAAATACTGTAGTTCCAAGAGCTTATGATTGACAAAGGCTTCTCGTACCTTAGTTTCCCCTATGACACCTGTAAGGCTTGGGATACTTTCCTTGCTCCAATTAAAAGAATAGCTTGTAACCGTACCATCATAGGCATTCACTTGAATACTGACTCCATTGCTAGGAAAAGGTACTCCATTGACTACTCGCTGCCATTGCACAGTGTAGGTGGTATACCCATAGTCTACGACAGGGATAATTTGCGTATTTTCAGGTTTGAGTTCTAATTGATTGAACCGATCGCCAAGAATACTTTCTACTAACTTTTCGGCGATAACTTGAGCCTCTTCATATGTATACTGAGGAACACTTCCTTGATTGGCGGGATTTATGTTATTCCAGCTGTTCATATAAATGATTTCGCCGGTATCTACATCTACTTGAGCGTTAAAGCTTCCACCTGATTCCTCCTTTGAATTCCAGAATAAGGACCAAGTCTGCCTTCCGTTATAGTTATTGTAACCGGATGTGAATTCCGTAAAAGCTACTGGAACTGTAAAGTTCTTTTTCACTATTTTTATCGCGTCTTCCAGGGTCACTTTTACTTGGGTGGGAACCGCAATGGTCTCCATCACACTCATAGGTTTAACGCTAAGCTCCGCCGCCATTATTGAAGCAGGTAATGTGCCTTGGACTAATAAAGCAACTGCCATAGGAATCGCCAATTTACGTAGTTTCTTGCTCATTTTCCATTCCCTTCTTTCACTGTCTTTTTAAACCTCATTTGTCATAATAGACGCAAAATCCTGCTTAGATATGACGTGGGAAATAATCTTTTAATAAATATAGTAATTATTTCTTGCCATAGACCAATCACCTAACCAAAAATATCCAATAAAGCCAGTTTCTAATTAGTACACTTTTCTAAACATTTTTAATTATCAGAAGGGAATCTCAAATTAATGCAGAATAAATAAGGAAAGAACAAAAGCGACAGGAGGTAAGAAAAATATGAATCGCAGTATTTGGTTTTTTTCTGTTGCCTTAGCTACTCTATTTCTTCTTGGACATTGGATTCCTGAATTTTCTGCAACCTCTAATCTCAGCTCCCCTGCGCAGCCTGTATTAGCTTCCACCGGAAGTCCGGCAATTAACCCTGCTGAACGCAAAGAAATGGAAACCCTAGCTTTAGATTTTACTAACGGGTATTACACATATACTTTAGACAATTATATGCAAGCTGGCCAAAGCCTCCTCCCCCTCTTAACCAAGAATTATCAACTGACTTACGCTACCACTCTTGAAAAAAGCTTCACCGCCGCCAAAGCTGTGCAAGCGGAATCCTCTGTAGTTAGCGCCTTCATCATGGGGATCAAGAAAACTGCACCTGATTCCGGAATGATCAAGGTGCAATTTAAAGCCAAAGTTTTGACTCATGAAGTAGAAACCCTAAACCGTTATAGCACGACTTTGGAACTTAAAAAAGAAGATGGAGCTTGGCGAATCAACGATATACTCGAAGAGGATCCCGTTGCATTCTCGAATCTCCAGAATCTACTTTAGACGACAAAAGCAAAAATTAAAAGTACTCTCGTAGCGGTTCAAAACAGCTAGAGAGTACTTTTTTATTGTCAGATTTCCTCAGCGATGGAACGGACCATAAAGTTGGGGGCGTTACCAATATACGTAACTGCTCCAAAAACACAGAACCGGCAGAAATCGCCATGAGGTAGATCGATCACTAAGAACTGAGCTACCGCTGGGGCTTCAGACATACCGGGATAGAATTGTCCTAACGCAGTGCTAAAGAAGGTCAAATAGGTAGGCGCATTGTCGAGTAAGCTAGATAAAGCACCGGTAATCCAGAAGTACTGGCCAGGTTCTTCCACCGCAGCCGTAATGAACCGAGGGCAATGGACAGCAGCATGCCGACAAAAGGAATGACAGAGTAGAGAGGTAACATCGTACCTAAAGATTGTTCCATTTCCTCCTTAATTTATGGGCAGATTAACCCAACCTTTATTGACATTCTCAATTATAATTATACGTAAAATTGATTATGACAAATAACATATGCTAAGTATTTGTGGACAAAACTTTTTGCATATATCCCTCATCCCATAAATGTCGATACTGACCCTCTCTAAGCATAAGGTCATGATGTTTACCTCTTTCGACAGCTCTGCCTTTATCCAACACTAGTATATCATCCATGTCTTTGGTTAATTCCAAATTATGAGTAATCATAATAAGGGTTCTTCCCTCTAGTAAAGCGAATAACTCCTGCATAAGCTCCTGCTCAGTGATAGGGTCTAGCCCCTTCGTTGCTTCATCAAATATAAGAATTGAAACATCTTTTAATAAGACACGGGCAATGGATAACCGCTGCTGCTGTCCACCAGATAGCTTCATTCCTTCTTCCCCAATCAGGCAGTTATAACCTTGCGGGAGGGAAAGAATAAACTCGTGAATCTTCGCCTGACGAGCTGCCTCATGAATTTCTTCATCAGTGGCCTCAGGCTTTGCCAACAACAAATTTTCTTTGATGGTAGCGTGAAAAAGGTGGGGCTTTTGGGTTACTACACCTATCCTCGCTCTAACCTCCTGGGAGCATAATTCGTGAATATCTACCCCGTTTAAGCGAATCTCGCCTGAATCAGGTTTCCAAAACCGTAGCAAAAGATTAACAACACTGCTTTTCCCTGCACCGTTAGGGCCAACAACAGCTACCCTACTACCTACAGGAATTTCAAAGGATAGATTTTGTAAGACCTGAGGCTCATCTGCATGATACTGAAAACTTACATTGCTAAATTCGATAGCGGGACTCTGCCTAGAATCTTCCTCAGCATACTGCTTGTATCGTCTATTTTCATCAGCATCCAGTTCAAGCACCTTTTTACCTTCATCCACCAGATTCTTCAGTCGTTGCCCTGCCGCAATGTTTTCTTCTAAATAATGCTGGCTGACAGGCAGGGGTGACACCGCTTCAAAACTACTTAAAACCCCTAAGGCTAACATCCCTAACAAAACTCCATCAAGCTGCCCCTTGTCTACGTAAACTATTCCCAGTACTAAAACAGCCAACATCCCTAAATTCGCGACCATCCCCATCAATGCATTAGAGATTCCTGTCACACGGGCCATTTGCCGATCCGACTGGCTCAGTTCACTCTGTGTCTTCTGGATTCGCTGCCCCATCGCCTTGCTCTGTCCAAAAGCTAACATCTCCGGCATCCCTTGTAACACATCTAAAATATATATGTGCATCTTGGCCTTGGCTTGAACTTTTCTTTGACCGATACCCCGCGCTAACGCCCGAATCAGTAAAGGCAATGCCACACCTGATGCTAAAAAAGCAGCCGCTAAAACATAGGCAAACCCTAAGTCAATGTTGGCAAGAAATCCCCCATAGCCAAGCAAAACCAACACTGCTACAAGAGGTGGAGCAAGCACCCGTAAAAATAGATTTTGCTGAACTTCCACGTCACCGACGATACGACTAAGCAAATCTCCCTTCCGTAAATCCTTTAAATAAGCGGGAATCAAGGGCTCGACGCCTTCATAGACGATGACCCGAATCCGGCTTAAAACTCGAAAGGTCACATCGTGAGAGACCAAACGTTCAAAATAGCGAAAAACCGCTCGAGATATGCCAAAGAAACGAACACCCACAATCGTCACCATCAGATCCATAAGAGGGGGATGAAGAGCTGCTCGCGCCAACAGATAAGATGAGGTCGCCATCAAACCGATATGGCTCGTGACCGTGAGAGCACTAAGCAGAAGCGCTAGGCAAACTCGAGGCCAAAAGGGAATGATTTCTTTGATGATCCATGCTAGATTCTTCATTCCTCTTCCCTCCGATAGGTCCTTAGGAAACGCGAGTATAATCCTGCTGTCTCCATTAAATCTTGGGGAGAACCTTGCTCGATAATTCTCCCCTCATCAAGAACGATGATTCTATCTGCTCGAAGCGTAGTCTGCGTCCGATGAGTAGTAAAGATGACCGTCCTGCCCTGACCTAAGTCTTCTAGTGCTAACAGCAAATCTTTCTCATTTTCATTGTCGAGAGCGCTGGTGATTTCATCCAATAATAGCAGTGGGGCATCCTTAAGGAAGGCCCTCGCTATGGCTAACCGCTGAGCTTGCCCCCCGCTTAGCCGAACTCCGCCTTCGCCGATGAGAGTTTCATAACCCTGAGGGAGGCATAGAATGAAATCATGAGCTTTAGCCTGCTGTGCGGCCTTGACCACCTCTTCAAATGTGGCGTCGGCTCGGCCAAAGCGAAGATTTTCCATAATAGATCCGGCAAAAAGACACGGTTTCTGAGGAACATATGATAACATCCCTCGCCAATCTTCAGCGGAAAAGGCCTCTATGTCTATGCCATTAACCCGCACCTCGCCCCCTGTTGGCTTTACGAAGCGTAGTAATATCTGGAGGATCGAGCTTTTACCTGCACCACTTGGTCCGATAAGCGCTATGTGTTCGCCCCATTGAACATCAAAATTGATATCCTCCAAGGCCTTTTCTCCATCTTTTTCATAACAAAGTTCCACCTGGTTAAATCTAAGCCAAGGCCTCCCCTTGCCGACTGCAAGCCTCTCTTGATCGATTTTGGTCACTAACTCTTGCAGTCCTGCCTGTGATGTGCCTTTTTCATCGAATCCACTCTCTAGCTCGAGGACATCATAAATCCGATTAGCCGCATTAGTCCCGGAGAGTCTGGCATGAAAATACAATCCTAAGGTTCTCAAAGGCAGAAAAAATTCTGGTGCGAGAATCAAAATAAAGAGTGCTTCCGAATAAGGAATGGTCCCATTGATCAATCGTATACCTAAAGCGACTGCGATGATCGCCGTGCTGATCATACCCATGAATTCAAGTACAAACGCCGAGAGGAACGCAACTTGCATTACACTTAAGGTACTTCTCCGAAAGGCTTCACTGACACGTCCAATGACTTTGGCTTGGGCCTTACTCCGATTGAACACTTTCAGTGTTGCTAAACCTTGTAGCATATCAAGAAAATGTGCGCTCATGCGACTTAGGCCTTGCCATTGTCGTAACGACTTTTTTTCAGCTAGTTTACCAATTAAGAGCATAAAGAAAGGGATGAGGGGACCAGTGACTATTAAGACCAGAGCAGATGAGTAGTCTCTCGGAATGACGAAGGCTAACGTCATGATAGGTACAACCAAAGCGAGAATGAGCTGTGGTATATAGCGAGCAAAATAATCATCTAAGGACTCGATGCCTTCTACTGCGGTATTAAGCAGTTCACCCGCCCGTTCGCCACGAACGTACACGGGGCCAAGGAAGATGATTTTCTGCAATAATTGCTTCCTCATCTCTTCTTTTACTCGGATGGCAGCCTCACGGGCCATGACTTCACTGAAATACTGAAAAATTGCCCTCATGCCAATGACGCCTAAAATTCCCAATACTAACCCCTTCACTTGAGCAAAAGCGACATCTTCCAAAAAGACTTGAGCGATGATCTGGGATAAAAAATAGGCTTGAACAATCGCCAAAAAAGCGATTCCTACCCCTAGGGCTATCGCTCCTATAAGATGACCTTTAACCTGTGCTGCTTCCCTCATCAATCGCTTATCAAGCATAAATATAAAGGGGCAAGACTTACTTGCCCCCTCCTCCCTTGGCTAATCATTCATCATCATTATTATATAAAATCAATAGTGAACATTTTTGGCTGTCACACGTTTTCTAAACACCCAATAGCTCCATGCCTGATAAGCAATAACGATTGGAACCATAGTTAAGGCCACAATAGTCATAATCTTTAAGGTATAGGGACTGGAGGAAGCATTATAGATATTCAAGCTCCATTCCGGATTCAAGCTGGAAACCATGACCCTTGGAAAAAGACCAAAAAATACAGAAGCCACTAAGGAGGCAATAGTTAAACCACTGGCGATAAATGCTTTACCGCTCTTCTTCTGATAGGTAAGCAAAACAGTCACGACCATGGCCACAGCACAGACAAGAATCCCCACGGTGGCCCCAAAACTTGCATAGAGATCGGTCTGAAAATAAGTCATACCTGCCAGAACCACTAGAACCACTAAGGCCAAACTGCTTACGGTTTTGGCAATTCCCCACGCCCGTTGCACCATCTCACCCTCTGTCTTTAAGGTTAAATAGAGAGCCCCGTGCAAAGTAAATAAGCAAAGAGTCGTCAAGCCGCCAATCAGGGCGTAAGGTGAAAGCAAATCAAAGAAAGTCCCCACATATTGCATTTCCCCATTGATGGGTACACCCCGGAGAAGATTGGTAACGGCCACTCCCCAAAGAATGGCATTGAGGAGGCTTCCTATAAAAATCCCCCCATCCCAAGCGGAACGCCAACGTGGCGAGCGATCACTACTGCGAAACTCAAAGGCTACCCCGCGAATGATCAAAGCCACTAGGATAAAGAAAAGGGCTAAGTAAAAACCACTGAAAAGTGTGGCATACCAGTTGGGGAAAGCCGCAAATATTGCACCGCCAGCAGTAATCAACCAGACTTCGTTACCATCCCAGACTGGCCCAATCGTATTGATGACAACCCTTCGTTCAGGATCATTTTTGCCCATAAAGGGGAGGAGAATCCCTACACCATAATCAAAGCCCTCTAAGAAGAAAAAACCAACAAACAAAACGGCAATTAGCACAAACCAAAGAATATTTAAGTCCATAATGATGCCCCCTTCCCTTCATCTGTGGAGGAATCCTCATCCTCAGCCTCAACCGGTCCCCGTTTAACAAATTTTAGGATTAGGTACACATCAGCAATGGCCAATATACCGTAGAGTAGAGTAAATCCAATCAGGCTGGTCCAGATATAGCCTGCTGACACTGCTGTAGAAACCCCGTCAGCGGTTTTCTGTAAACCATACACAATCCATGGCTGTCTTCCTGCTTCCGCCATATACCATCCAGTTAGGTTCGCAAGATATGGAAGGGGAATCATCCACGGCAGAAGTTTTAAGAACCAATGAGTATTGGCAAATCGCTTCGTCTTATACAGAAAGGCACCTACCAAAACAACCAAAACCAATAAAGTACCTACACCCACCATGATGCGGAATGACCAGAAGAGCGAAGTGACTGGAGGAATATAATTGCCCTCGCCATACTTTTGGACAGCATCTTCCTGCAAATCGTTAATCCCTTTCACTTCTCCACTGAATGTTCCGTAGGACATAAAGCTGAGCATCCTCGGTACTTTGATCTCAAAACTATTTTCTCTATTTTCGTTGTCCACGATAGCCAGCAAGTTTAATCCGGCAGGATCTTCTGTCTCCCAATGGGCTTCTGTTGCCGCCATTTTCATGGGTTGCGCTTTCACAAGATGCATGCCTTGTGAGTGGCCCACACCAGTTACACCGAAAACGCTGATAATCCCGAATACCAAGGCAAACTTAGCAGAACGCAGAAAAATATCTGTATATTGTTTCTTTAAAAGATGATAAGCGCTAATGCCTAGAACGAAAAAGGCTGCTGTTGTAAATCCACTAAGCACGGTATGGGGAAATTGATAGAAAACATGCGGATTGGTTATTACCGCCAAAAAATCCACCATTTCCGCACGACCATTGCGAAGCACATAACCCACCGGCTCTTGCATAAAAGAGTTGGCAATCAGAATCCACAAAGCTGATAAGTTGCCGGCAATAGCGACGAGCCAAATGCTCAACAAATGGACCTTCTTGGATAATTTATCCCAACCAAAGATCCAAACTCCTAAGAAAGTCGATTCAATAAAAAATGCTAAAAGAGCTTCAATAGCCAAGGGTGCCCCGAAGATATCTCCCATAAAACGCGAATACTCAGACCAGTTCATCCCAAATTGGAATTCCTGAACTAATCCGGTAGCCACACCCATGGCAAAGTTAATTAAGAAGAGCTTACCCCAAAACTTGGTCATTTTCTTGTAGGTCTCATCACCAGTCTTCACGTACCAAGTCTCCATGAGTGCAATCAGGACTGATAATCCCAAGGTGAGCGGGACAAATAGAAAGTGATATGATGTGGTCACCCCAAACTGTAACCTGGATAAGATCAGTTCGCTCAACTTTGTTTCCTCCCATCTCTTTCTTATATGGTTTAATATAACCCACTGCTTTTTATACTTATTATAAGTCTAAGCGATTTATTAGTCTACCTTTTCGTGAAATATTTATTATATTTTATTAAGAAGGCGACTGATACTATACGAATCAAATTGAGTCGACACGTTCGCACCAGCCGCCTTTATGCCCACGTCTTTTCATAGTAATCTCTTTTAAGGGACCCCTCAATGCTCTAAGCAAATAGCAGAATAGCCAAAATAAATACAATCAGGGCTAGGATAAAGCTACTCACAATAACAGCGCCAATATTGCCTGACGACATAACCTTCCACTCCCCTTTTAGACTGTGTTTTGTTTGCTTGTCTAGTCTATTCTATGCTGCAGTGGGTAGATGGTGACAAGCATTCAGCATAAAAGGAGAATGTTTTATTTTAGAGTACTATATTGTCTAATTCCTAGAGTCCCTCTAAAAGCGCCTTCATACTTTCTCGCTCTTTAATGGCGACGCGGATAAACTCCCCTCCAAGGCCATGGAAATTATCACAGTCTCTTACAAGTATCCCCCTAAACCCAAGCCTTTGAATGATATCCTGTTTCCTACTCTTTGCCCCTAAACTGTCTTTGGCACCTTCCGAGCTGAGGATTTCGATCAAAGCAAAATTCACAGTACTCGGATAGATCTTAATGCCTGATAACTTTCCTTCCCTCAACCTGCTCTGAAACTCATAATAAAAATAGTCCTTGCTATCGCCTAGACGTCTCCTGACTTGCTCACCATAACCCTCATCTGCCAAGGCTGCTATTCCTGCTTCTTCGGCCAAGCCATTTACAGCCCATGGGTCTCTCTGCTCCTTCATTCGGTCAAGGAGGCTCGGAGCAGCAAATACGGAGCCTAGACGGAGTCCCGGTATAGAATAAAACTTGGTTAAGGAATATAACACCAGCAGGTTTGGAAAGTCGCGCAAGTATTCCTTTCCGGACCAGCGAAGTTCATCCTCCAGAAAGTCAACAAAGGATTCATCAAGAACAACCCAAGTTTTATATTTATGGGCTAAGGAAATTATCCTCTCAAATTGTTCTCTTTTTAAAGAACTACCTGTTGGATTATGGGGAGAATTGATAAAAATCAGGTCATTTTCAGCCATTGCCTTTTCCCAGATCCTTAGGGTACCAACAAGCTCAAAATCCAGTGAATTCCATCCTTCAACGTCTAGGATGAGCTTGTTCACCTCTGCCCCGCAGGCACGTGCAGCCCGCCCATATTCGCTAAAGGCCGGTTCAGGAATCAGCACTCTGCTAGGCTTTAATGCGTGCAAAAGTGTAAATATCAGTTCCCCTGCCCCATTACCCAGCAGAATTTCTTCTTCTGATAAAGAGTAACGTTGAGCCATGTTCCGCCGGAGACGTCGATATTCCGGGTCAGGGTAGTTAGCAATCGTTTTAAGCGATCGTTCAATTGCCCTCCAGACTGCCTCAGGAGGACCAAAGGCATTGATATTAGCAGATAAGTCAATAAAGCTATCTCTTCCATACTCCTCAGCAGCTTCTAATAGATTGCCGCCGTGCATCTGCAATCCCCCCTTCCAGACCACCATCACAGGTCTCAATCCACTCAACTCTATTAGGGTAAAAACGCTGGTGACTTTCTCTAAGAATTCTATTTTGTTCTGCCTGAAGAAGCTGTATCGGAAAAACACCCGCTAACAGTGTTCCACTATGGGCGGTAATGACACCAAGCCCTCCCATCGCTGTCACCCAGGCAAGAAACTCTTCAAAAAACGGCTTGGGATTAATCTCTTGATTGCAGCGAGCACTGATTGTGCCGGCTCTGGCAATCTTTTCTAAATCGTTTTGAGCCAGGCCTTTATAGAATAGTGTTAACGCATTGCCTATTTCTCGTTCATTCCTGCGATAATGATCCGGTAACTCTCCTCCTGCATTGAAAGCCTGAGTATCAAGAACTCCTCCCCCATCCAGCATTAGCAAGTGAGCCTCAACTCTCGGCCCAAGATATCTCATAAAAGTGCCGTCCCGATGGGCAAATTCAGTAACACCACGAAACATAACTGGATCGCTAGGCTCAATCGCCAAGACCAAATTTGCAATTTCCTCCGGTGCCAAGGAAGTCCCTAAGGCATGGGCTATAGCACCTACCGCCGCTACCATATCCGCTGTCGAGCTGGCCATGCCTTTACCGACTTGTAATTGGGATTCCATATGAATCTCGACTACACTTGGGGAAAGATGTAGCTTTTTGGTATATTCTCTCGCAAACCTTTGCAGGGCCTGATGCGTCTTCTCCTTACCCTCGGGAAGCTTCCATAGCCAGCCACTCCCTTTCTGTGCCAAGGAGTCCTCTTCGATAGCTTGAGGATCACTAAAAAGAATCTCCGCCCTCGCTTCCACAAACCGGTTTATTGGACAACCGATTAAAAAGGGAATGCCTTCCTTTGCCCCTTGAATCCATTCGCCACAGGATCCCGGACATCTTGCCCAACCGGTTATCCCTTTCATCAGTATTCAATCCCCCTCCGGCTACGTATTCCTGCTTGGAAAGGATGTTTTTCCGGCTGGAGTTCCCACCATTCATCCACAACATTAATTAGGTCTTTGGGCATATCTCTCCCCGTCAATATCCAATCCAAATCGTCTGGGCGTTGACCCATTATTTCTATCAGTTCTTCTATTTCTAAAAACCCTTTATTTAAGGCGTGGCTTACTTCATCAAGAATGACCAAGCCTAGATGAGGATTTCTAATCTGCCCTTTAAGATACTCAACTCCTTGAAATACAAGGGGTACGGCGACATTAGGGTCCCGATTCTGACGGAAGCATTCCCCACATCCCGTACAATGACGTAAACCCGTGCGGATCATGGCCGACCAACGACACCCTACCCCAAACTGAATAACAGGTACACCTAGACGACCCAAGCCATAGAGTTCTCCCATATAAGTACTTCCCTTTAGAAACTGTATCATCAGCACTTCAACGCCCCGCCCTCGGGCTAGAAGGGCTTCGCCTAAGGCTGAAGTGGTTTTCCCTTTTCCTTTTCCCGTATACACTCGAATCATGTTTATTCCCCTTGCCGCATATGCTCTGCCCAGTGCCGCAAAAGTTCAGGATGTCCTGCAAAGTTCAGATGGAGATAGGAAGCGACAATATTATCCAGTGCATAACCATCAAGCCGCAAAGACTCTCCTCCCTTTAGAAGCTCAAAAGCGGAAGACATGCTATTTCCATCATCCATGTAGCTTACCTGGGAATAGTGAAATTCATGACCATAGACCCTACTTCCTGCCTCACCTAAAAAACTCTCCTGCTGAAAAACCCCTTCCCGGTAACCCATCCCTCTCAGCTTCAGAGTCATCTCTGCCCTAATCGGAATAAGGCCAGCCATCGGGTAGGTTCTTCCTTCAAAGTCTGTTATCTGTTGACCGAGGTACATATATCCCCCGCACTCGCCATAAATGGTCTTCCCCGAACGGTGAAACTCTCTCAAGGATTCTAGAAATCTTAGATTCTGGCTAAGTCTCTCCAAGTGTAGCTCAGGAAATCCTCCACCAAAGAAAAGCCCATCCAACCCCTCAGGTAAACTCTGATCCCATAGAGGGCTAAAGGTGATAACCGTAAAGCCTATGCTTTCCGCAGTATCCAAGGCATCTTGATAATAAAAGGAAAAAGCCTCGTCCCAAGCGACTCCTAAACGCAATGAACCATTTTTGTCTTTTTGATTGTCTTTGCTTGGTTCTTTGTCCTGGACTGCGTGCTTAATAGACTCATTTTCTATATCATCTATAGATGGCTTTTCAGATAACTTTTCGAAAAATAATGCCATCCGTTGTTTATATTCTTCGTCATTTTGTGTTGTATTCAGCATAATCCCTTGAATCGCATCCAGGTCAATCGTACGCGTAACAACATCGATTAATCCCTCGAAAAAGTCCTCCCGAAAAGCTTTTTCTTGGGACGGGATTAACCCGAGATGCCTTTCAGGCAGACTAATCCTTTCTTCTTTCGGTAGCACCCCGAGAATTGGCATCTCAATTTCTTTTAAAGCTTCGCGTAATATTTTTTCTTGGGCTGGAGATTTCACCCGATTGAGGATGACTCCAGCGATCCTTAAATCCGGATCAAATGTAGAAAAACCATGAACCATAGCTGCTACACTGCGTGATAAATTACCTGCGTCCACAATCAAAACCACTGGTGTGTTGAGGAGTCTGGCAATATCTGCACTGCTCCCATACCCTTTTGTTCCGGATACCCCATCAAATAGCCCCATGACTCCTTCGATGACCACCCAGTGATCTAGCGAACTCTGCAAAAAAACTGGGAGTAGCTCTTCCCTGAGCATCCAGCGATCTAAGTTCCGCGACGGACGGCCCGTAGCCAAGGTATGATAACTAGGATCAATATAATCCGGACCCACCTTATAGGGTTGAACGGGGAGACCCTTCTTGGCCAAGGCTGCCATGATCCCTGTGGCGATGGTTGTTTTGCCTACCCCACTGTGGGTTCCGGCGATAAGGATGCGTGGGGGCATGTGATGGAGCATTCGTCTTCACCTCTTCGCTTAACGTATTATCTCCAGGATTTTGTTTACACCGTTCGCTAAGTAAGCTGCGCGGTGCCAAACTAATCGCTCAAGCTCTCCGCTCCAACGGATGCCCGCCCAAATCGCTCCTGCTCAGTGGGCGGTTGGAAACGTCCTGTTTCCAACCCGTCTCCGCTGCTAGCTTTTCACGAAGTTTGGCATCCTGCTCGCTTAGAAGTCGCTCACTTTTGTAAATCAAAATCCTTGGGTAAGTTTTGTCTGTTAAGAATAAAACCCATTAATAAATACCGTAAACCCAAATAAAATTATAAAACTAATCCAAGACCCTAGCCGAACTAATTTCTGGCACTGCTCAATATCCTGCCAAGACAATTCATGAAGGGGATCTCCCATTTCAGCTCGGTGGTGAATTTTTCCGTGATAGATGTTATTCCCGCCTAATTGGATTTCCAGTAATCCTGCTACCATACTTTCGGGATTACCCCCGTTAGGGCTGGGATGAGCTTTGGCATCTCGACGCCAGATCTTAAAAGCCTTACGAACTGGGAATCTATAGAACCATCCCGCTAAGCCAAGAATGATGACAGAGAGGCGTGCCGGCAGATAATTAGCCCAATCATCGGTACGTGCGGCAAACCAACCGAAGTCCTCATAACGCTCATTGCGATAACCAATCATCGAATCTAGGGTGCTGACAGCCTTAAATGCCATGGCCAAGGGAGCGCCACCGATGAGTAGATAAAACAGCGGCGAGAGGATGCCATCAACAAAATTCTCAGCCAAGGTCTCGATGGTACCTCTAGCGATTTCTCCTTCGGATAAGTTCGTAGTATCCCTACTGACAAACCAACTTAAGCTTTTTCTAGCCGCCTCCAAATTTCCTTCCTTCAACGGTCGAAGTACTCGACTTCCAGCTTCGAGAAGGGATTTTCCAGCCAAGGTGGAGCCGATGAGAAGCGCCTCGATGATCAGGCCGAAAATCACAGAGATCTCATGAGCAATACCGATTAACCCTGCAGTCAAGGCGAAGCTCCCTGTCCCTAATATTAGAGTTAAAAGGGCACCCTTGAGGCGACGCTGTCGGGGAGTGCCCTGATTAAAACGTCCCTCATACCAGCTAATAACTTTTCCCATGAAAATAACTGGATGGGGCCATTTGGGCGGATCCCCAACAATTTGATCCCATAGGAATCCTAAACCAATCGATATCGGGTTCAGTATAAACATCATGACCATCATCCCTTTTGCAGACCCATGATGGAACGAACTTTTTCCATGTCCATGCTATTTCTTACCCACTCTGCCAATTCATTAAAGGCTTGCTCACGAATAGCCGCCTGTGACATAGTCTTGCCTACAGGTCGCTGTGTTCCTCTTCTCTCCCAAAGCCATTCTAACAAGGCGGTCCGCAGTGGGTCATTATCAAATATGCCATGGAGATAGGTTCCAAAGGCACTACCTACGAGTAAACCATCCCCATAAGTCTCTCCTTGGGCTTCGATCGCAAAGAGTGGTTGCCCATCCCCACAGGAACGGCCCATATGGATTTCATAGCCAGTTATCTCTGTCCCTTGACAGCGCTGGAAGAATAATTCTGTCCCTATAACCTTGCCTTGACTTTGTACCGTATGCTTATCAAAGGCAAATTCCGTCTCCATGGGCAGAATGCCTAGCCCGTTCATTTCCACTAGATCTGATTCCGTACCGAGGGGATCACGAACCACCTTGCCAAGCATTTGATAGCCCCCACAGATGCCAATAATAGGTACGTTTTCTTGCCAGAGCTCGAGAATTTTCTCCCCCAAACCACTATCCCACACAAAGCGCAGATCAGATAAGGTATTTTTGCTCCCCGGGAGAATCACACAATCTGGCTGACCAACTTCTGCAACTTCTCTCACATAGCGCAGATTGACATCAGGTTCATCCTCAAAAGGATCAAAATCCGTAAAGTTCGACAAATACGGTAGGCGAATCACGACTACATCCAAGGCGTCTGCCCGGCTTTTCTCCTTGTGGTGCTTGCTATATTGCTCTTCCAGAACTACCGAGTCTTCCTCTGGTATTTTAAATTGATCATAGAAGGGGACGACTCCCACCACGGGAATTCCTGTTCTTTCTTCTAGAAAATCCAGAGCAGGCTGCAAGAGCTTTTTATCCCCCCTGAATTTATTCATCACAATCCCTTTAACCAATTGGCGCTCTTCCGGCTCCAGAAGCTCCAGAGTACCCACAACGGATGCCAAAGCTCCCCCCCGATCAATATCTGCTACCAATAGCACAGGGGCTTGGGCTTCCATCGCCACGCGCATATTGACGATATCATTTCGCTTGAGGTTGACTTCGGCAGGGCTCCCTGCCCCTTCGATGACCACGATCTCGTTTTCTTCAAGAAGCTCATGAAGAGCCTTTGCTACAATCGGCCACGTTCTTCTTTGATACTCACCGTGATACTTAAGGGCGGAAAGTGTTCCCTGAGATTTACCGAGAATAATCACCTGGGAGCCGGTATGCCCCGTAGGCTTTAACAACACCGGATTCATCCGCACATCAGGCTCTAACCCCGCAGCTTGTGCCTGCACAACCTGGGCTCTGCCCATCTCTCCCCCTAATCGCGTAATAAAGGAGTTTAAGGCCATATTTTGCGCCTTAAAGGGAGCTACCTGATACCCTTCTTGATAGAAAATCCGACAAAAGGCAGCTGCCAAGACACTTTTTCCTACATTAGATGATGTCCCCTGAATCATCAACCTTGCAGTCTGCTTACTCCCCTGCTTCGCAGTTTTGGATGTTTTATCTCCGTTCATCTTTTCACCTCCGGTTAGTACTTTTATCTTGGAAGATCCTCCACTGGGTTCAGGATGATTATCTCTTTGCTTTAGATTTCGCGTTTTACCGCTAAGTAAATCAATGCATTGACACAGGTTGCCGCTAAGGGACTTCCCCCGCGATTCCCTAGAATAGTAATGGAGGGGAATTCTTGATGCTCCTCCCAAAGAAGCTCCTTGGATTCCTTAGCACCCACAAAGCCCACCGGTATACCCACGATCAAAGCCGGTCGTGTCTGGGGATCTTTGGCAAGCTCCAATACTTCCAGCAAGGCAGTGGGCGCGTTACCAATGGCCACAATGGATCCTTTTAACCGCTCTTTGTTCAAGCGCAAAGCAGCCATGGAGCGAGTAATCCCCCATTCAGCCGCCTGAGCCGCCACTTGAGGATCACTGAGAAAGCACTCTACCACGCCTCCCAGCTCGGCTAATTGTTTCTTAGCAATTCCCGCTCTGACCATTTCCACATCGGTAATGACTGTGGCCCCTCGCTTTAAGGCCTCAAGCCCTGCTTCAATGGCCTGGGGATGAATACGGATAGCCGGTTCCAGAGTAGGATCGCCGCTGGTATGGATACAGCGCTCCACGATCTTCAGCTCCTGCTCAGTCCAATCCAGTTGTAAATACCCCTGAATGATCCGCATGCTTTCTCGCTCAATCTGATGTGGATCCGTTATAAATCCCTTCATGCCCCTAATGCCTCCCTAATTCTCAGGCTTGCTAACTGGGCAATAACATCATCAGCTCCTAGCTCCTTGGTAAATACTATCTCGACCTCAGGATGTTTTTCCATAATCTCGCGAACCTCTTCGTGGACATCCATGGTAACATGCACTCCTCGAAATAAAAAGAGTGGCATAATGATAATCTTCTTGGCACCCTCTTGGATCTTTGCCAATACACCTTCTGGTAAGCTAGGGGCTTGATGGGCCATAAAGACTGGAGTTACTTCTTCTCCTAAAATATCGCTCACTTTATGAGCGACCTCTATCAATCCCTGATTCGCCTCTTTTCGACGACTCCCATGTCCCAAAAGAATCAGTTCAGTATTCATGTATATCTTCCACCTTTCTGATAAAGTCTTCGACCGTTGTCGGCATGATTTGAAACTTATTTTCATCGCTATTTAACTCTGGGTGAGCAGAAGCTGGACGTTCCAAAAGAATGATGGGGATTCCCAACTTCAGACAGGCTTGGACTTTTTCCTCTATACCACCGATGGAGCCACTTTCCTTCGAGATAACGACCTCGATCTTCATTTGCTCCCAAAGGGCCTCATTGAACTTTTCGGTAAAAGGTCCCTGCATGGCAATTATCTGATAAGGTTTCAACCCCGAAGCTTCACACTGACTTAAGACCTGAGCCGTGGGGAGGACCCTGACGAATAGCTCACAATCTTGCAAAACTGGTATTGCCAACCATTGACTAAGATTTTTGCTTCCAGTACTTAAAAAGACGCGTCTGCCCAATTGGGCTGCCTTTTCGGCTGCATCTTCGAGAGTCGGAGCCGAATGAATGAGACGGTGGCGAGGATACTCTCCCAGAAGACGTTCCCAACGAAAATAGGGGCGGTCACATTCACTGGCAATACGCTGCCCTAAGCCATGAATTGCTTGAGCATAGGGATGAGTAGCATCAATCAGGGCGTCAATTTCCTGTTCTCTCAGAATTCTCCTTAAGGAATCTTCGTCTAAAGCACCAGCGCGGGCCGTAAGACCTTGTTGCAGTGCAATTTCAGCCCCATATTCCGTTAAGGTAGAAACCAAGACCTGATGACCGCGCTTCTGGAAGGCAGAGGCTAGTTCTCTCCCATCCTCGGTCCCCGCCAAAATCAAGAGATTCATAGTACATATCCCCTCGGGGTGACCATATAAGGGCCAACGACACGAGTATTCGAATTACCAATAATGACCGTAGTCAACATATCGATAGGCGACTGAGTAAAGTCCTCTAGAGTCGTAATGATCACTTGGGATTCTCCCCGCAAGGCTTCACGGACAATCCCTACGGGAGTTGCGGGAGAACGATATTCCAGCACCGCTTTACGAACCCATTCTATCTGATCCTGGCGACCCTTGCTTTTAGGATTATAGATAGCCATGACGAAATCTCCCTCCGCTGCCAGCATAACGCGCTTCTGGATAACCTCCCATGGGGTAAGCAAGTCGCTGAGACTAATTACGGCAAAATCATGCATTAATGGTGCACCCAACAAAGATGCTGCCGCGTTGGCTGCACTGACTCCTGGAATAATCTCTAAAGGCATATCCAAGGCGTCTTTTTCTTCTAGACATTCAATCAAAATCCCTGCCATACCATAGACACCAGCATCTCCGCTACTGACTAAAGCAATTCGCTGACCCTCCAAGGCGATCTCGACAACCTCACGGCAGCGGTCAATCTCCTGCCGCATTCCTGTGGAGACTAACTTCTTCCCGGCAACCCAAGGGCGAACCAAGTCAATATAGGTTTTATACCCTGCGACCACATCCACTTCACTCCAGAGATCCCGAGCACGTTTTGTCATATGCTCTTCATCTCCTGGGCCAATCCCTACAACAAAAATCTTTCCTTGCTGATGGCCACCGTGACCCCGTTCAGCTTCTGCTTGGGAAGAATCAATTCCCCCTCTTTCGTTCCCAGTAAACTTGCTGCTTCGCATACCCCATCCACTCCAATCATCTCTTTGACGTAGTCTGAAGAACTTAACCTCAATTTTTCATTCAACTCTTGAATCTGCTGGGCAGGAAATGTTCTAAAAGGCACTCCAAGGTTATGAGCTGTCTCGATTAGCCCAGCCTCCTCAGATTTTAAGTCGATGCTAAATATCCCAAAAATGCTCAATGGAGAAATCCCTAGCTGCCGAATACTTTGAGCGATGGCTTCGCTAATCCGGTCCACACATACTCCCTTGCGACACCCGACCCCGACACTGTAAAACCGAGGAATTAACCTTACAGGACATCTATCGTTGGGGAATTCATTAATCTGATTGTTCATAGTGTTGCTATACTTGATACCGCTCATATCATTGGAATCGTTTTGTTCATTCTTGTCTTTATATTGTTGGTTATCTTGTGGCGTAATCCACAGATGTGCTTGTTCTTTTTTCTCATCCTCCAAAAAGCAGTAGGCTATGTCTTGCCGAAGTGGATGTCCTTTAGGAAGACAATCCGTCCATACCCCCAGGCGACCTTCCTCCAGCAAGATTCGATTGACATATTTTAGCCCTGTCAAAGGTTCTATTGCCCAGCCAAACTGCCGGGCATACTCATCAGGTGCTATTAGCCCCTGCACATCAGTGGCAGTCGTCACCACCGGATGAGCATCCAGCCACTGGGCCACGGTTTTTGTCCAGGCATTAGCTCCCCCCAAATGGCCGGACAAGAGAGAGATGACAAAATTCCCCTTTTCATCCAGCACTATGACTGCCGGGTCCCGATCTTTGCCCGCTAGGTAGGGAGCGATTTGCCGAACCACAATCCCTGTAGCCATAATGAAGATTAAGAGCGAGCTGCTCTGCCATATCCCTGACATTACTTCTTTTAATTGCTTAAAGTAGTGGAGGTGCACGGTGTGCTTTTCATCAATATACTGACCTTTGAGGCGCCAGTTAAGCCATAACTCCAGCTTCAGTGGTTCCTCGTCGGACCATCTCTCGATTACCTTGTTCGCCGTTTTGAGTCCTTGACTAGTGAGCACGACGAGGGCAGCTTTCATACCGAACTTCCTTGTCGATATTCATGAGTAAATTCAGGGTCATAGAGCTTCGAACGCGCTCCTTTATCTCTAAGAAAATCGCCCACTAAGATTTGAGCATGCTTACGAATTCCAGCCTCTTTGACTCGCTGTTCAATCGTTGCCAGGGTCCCCTCCAGAATCTGTTCATCAGGCCAACTGGCTCGATAGACAATGGCGACTGGCGTATCTGGGGGATAACTCTGGCCAAGAGATTCTACCACTTCGCCAATCTCCTGCACACTGAGAAAAATAGCCATACTGGCTTGATGCTGAGCCAACAAAGCAAGGTCTTCCTTCTCTGGTACAGGGGTTCTTCCGGCCAAACGCGTAAGGATTAAGGTTTGACTGACTTCGGGTAAGGTAAACTCTTTCTTGATCGCAGCCGCGGCAGCGAACACAGAGCTTACGCCTGGGACTACTCCATAAGTAATTGCCAAAGCGTCCAACTGTTGCATCTGCTCTTGAATTGCACCGTAAACGCTGGGATCCCCCGTGTGCAAACGCACGACCTTCTCGCCTTTGCTTACTCCTTCCACCATAATGGCGATGGTTTCTTCCAAGGTCAAACCAGCGCTATCAAAAAGAGTAATCCCTTCTCGGCAATGCTTGAGGATTTCCGGATTGACTAATGACCCCGCATAGATGACCCGATCGGCTTCTTCAAGAGCCTTTTTGCCTTTCAAGGTGATCAAATCCGGATCTCCGGGACCTGCTCCTACGAAAAGCACCTGACCCAAGTTAGCTTTCACCTGATCATTCAAAATCTTCACTCCCATCCTTCTTGCATAACACAAGGCTTAAATAATCCACCTTCTCCATCTCTTCCTCAGGCCGAAGCAAACGGATCTCTTCTCCTGTCTGACCGACACGTGTAGCTAAAACCGCTTGTGATCCTGTCCTCTGAATATGATTAAGTACAGCCGGTAAATTTCGCGATACCTTCATCAACACAAGATTAGGGTAATGCTCATACGCATCTAATCCCTCAATACCCGGCAAAACCACTAAGGGCTCGTCGCCAATGGCTAAGGGCAAGTTTACCCGGGCTGCTGCTGCTGACATAGCTGTGATGCCAGGGATAGTCTCAATCTGATCAGGTTCAAGCTGATTTTTAAGAATCGTCAGCAGGTAACTGTAGGTACTATATAAAGAAGGATCCCCTAAAGTAAGAAAAGCCACCGAATGCCCCAAATCAAGCTCAGCCTTAATCATTCCTGCTGCCTTTTGCCAAGCCGCCTGAAGTATTTCTTCGTTCGAAGTCATGGGCATCTCTAATTCCATAATGCTCACCCCGGTCGGGCAGTGGGATTGCGCAATTTCCCATGCAACACTTTCCCTCTCCATCTTTGACTTGGGTATAGCTATGACTTCAATCTCTCGCAGAATTTCCACGGCTCTCAGAGTGATTAGGCTAGGATCCCCTGGGCCAACTCCCACCCCAAACAACTTAGCTTTTCCTGTGCTCTGAGGAATTGTTTGTTCATTTTGTTCTTGCTGCACTTTGTTCCTCCTCCGTTCTATTCCTTCGACTTACAACAGCCGCTTGCTTACGTCCATGATGGTTTACTTTTAAGTACCAATTTCACAACTAGCTAGTTTTCTTCCGCCCTGAAATAACAAACACCGGATTATGTGCTTGGGCAAGGTGAATATCTTTGATCCCCTTCCAGCGCACTGCTTGGATAGATACTACATCAATATCTTCATAAGCCAAACTTTTCAGGGCTTCCATCCCGTGAGCCAAGGTCTCCAAGGTTATGGCAGTCAGTACAACTCTTCCCCCTGGCACAAGGGGAGCTTCCTGTAATATTCCTCGGATTTGTCCATGACTCCCGCCAATAATACATATATCCATTGGGGGTATGTCCCGCAAGGCGACCGGAGCCGTCCCTCGTATGAGCCTCAGATTTCTCACACTAAACTTCTCTTGATTTTGGAGAATAAGTTCTTGTGCCTCTGGATTTTCTTCGATGGCGTAGACACATCCACGATAGGCTAAAAGAGCCGCTTCAATACTGATACTCCCTGTCCCTGCCCCCACATCGAGAATCCTTGCCGAGGCTGTAATCTCAGCCTTAGCCAAAACCTGAACCCGAATTTCACTCTTAGTCATGGGAACATCCCCTCTAATGAACTCCTCATCCTTTATACCAAAACCTATTGGTACAATAGGAAGAGGTGTGGCCTTGGTGATCTTAGACTCTTCTGAGTAGAGAATCATCACTGCATTCGCAAAATCCCCAGCTGAGTTCATGAGCTCTTGAGCATCTGTATTTAACCACTTTTCCTCAGGATAAGACAGTGCATTTCCCACAGAAATACGCGGGTTAAATCCATACCTTTGATAGTAACGAGCGACCGCTTGTGGTGTGTTCTCGCCACCGGTCAATATACCAATGGTTCGCTTAATATTCAGAGGCAATAAATCCAGCGAACGTCCATGGACACTGAGAAGCTCTGCCTCTTGCCAGGGAATCCCAGCACGAGCAAAAGCGAATTGAATAGAGCTGATCCCGGGTAAGACCTGAATATCCTCTTTGGGGAATTCTCTCTTTAATAGGGGAAGGAGGCTATAATAACCCGGATCTCCAGAGACCAACACTCCCGCCTGCTTCCCTTGCTCTATCGCCCTTTGCAGTGTTTCCAGAGTAGCTGATAAATCACCACTGACTTGGTAAGTATCTCCTTCAAAATCAGGAAATAGTTTGAGCGCACGAGAGCCACCTAGTAAAACATCGCATTGCTTCACACTATCTTGAATTGCAGGAGCAACCCATTCTGGCGTTCCCGGACCAATTCCCACGATTCGGATCATCCGCTTATCTTCCCTTCCACTAAAAAATAAAAAAGAGCCCTGAGCGGCTCTTTCACAACACCCATCGCTCGTAGGTGTGAATATAACAATTCAAGGCAGGTCTCCTGGCTTCCAGTCATCACACCTCTTCCCTTCCCAGAATTATCTAGTGGGTTATTGAGAGGCACTCATGGTTCACAGTGGCGGGACCGCGTCGGACTCTCACCGACTTCCCTTTTCATCCTCAAAGAGGAACCTTGAACTTTTATTTAATTCTGGCTGTTTTATTTATTTCTTATCCTTGAATTCTCTATTTTTCCCTTAAATCCTGCTTTGCTTCCGGCCAATACCAAAATTCCTTGATAATATCCTGAGCTCGAGCATCCCAAGCAATGATTTCCCCATTAAGTAAGGTGAATGCTGTACCCACCAATAAATCTCCATGAACATGCTCCTGGGCTCGCTCACTTGCCCGCTGGGCTAAATGAAAGAGCAAATCTTCCCATCCCTGGGCCAAAACTTCTTCAGCAGCTCCTTCTACTGTTGGGAACTCAGCGAGCTTTTGCAATAACTCTTGAGGAACACCGGCCAATGCCGCATGAGCCACTAGAATCTCCATGCGAGCATCGGCCACATGGGTATGAGTATGGAATATTCCACCAGCTACTTTAATGAGTTTTCCGATATGGCCTAAAAGGACCACTTTCTCAAATTTGCGATAAGCAGCTTCTTCCAATAAAAAACCAACAAAATTACTCATCTGAATAATAGCTTCCTCGGGCACTCTTAGTTGCCCGGTGGCCACCTTAAACCCATAGTTGCCTGGGGTCAAAATTATGGCTTTATGTCCATAGGCCATCGCTTGATCCAATTCCGGCAAGATCGAATTCTTAAACGCTTCTTCTGACATCGGGCGAACAATCCCTGTAGTTCCTAAAATAGATATTCCCCCGATGATTCCTAAACGGGGATTGAGAGTCTTCAGGGCAACTTTCTCTCCCTCAGGCACTTCAATCACCACTTGAACTTCTTCCCGAGGAAAAACCTCCCGTACAGCAGCTTCGATCATTTGGCGGGGTACCGGATTGATGGCAGGTTCTCCTTGGGGGACCTGAAGCCCTTTTTTAGTCACGATGCCTATTCCTTGACCACCGCAGATCTGAACTTCTCCTTGCTCGGAAAGGATTCTCACCTTGGCTTGTATTTCTAGACCATGGGTGATATCCGGATCATCTCCAGCATCCTTTATTATACCAACCCTTGCCCAATCATTTTCCTTTGCTTTACTGTGAATCGATAGGGAGAGCTTTTCTCCTCGAGGCAGAGTAATCTCTATCTCCGAACCTAAGTCTTTCCCTCGGAGCCATAAACATGCTGCTTTAGCTGCTCCAGCTGCACAACTGCCTGTGGTATATCCCGTTTTCCAAGAATGCCTTTCTTTCTTCTCTTTCCTCATATCTGCCGTCCTAACTTTCTTGGTATTAGCCTACAATTTAAGTTACTCTTTTGGGTCAAATTCAGACATTTCTTTAATAAACAACCGCACTTTATCCATGCATTCAGCAAAGCGTTGATATTCCTGTTCACCCTTGATTTCCAGAAATGCACCGCAGCGATGTTCGAGGGCTTTTTCAATCTGAAGAATGGTCTCTTCCCCATGCTTGGTAAGGGCTAGTTTTACATAGCGCTCATCTTCCGGATCTCGTACACGCCTTAAGAAGCCTGCTGATTCTAATTTCTTACACATTGACGACGCATTACCACTGGAAAGGCCGATGATACTTCCTAAAGTGCCTACGGTGTGGGGGCCGCCTTCCTTAATCTCAACTAAAATACGAGTTTGCATCAAAGTTAAATCAAATTTTTCGACGATCGGGCGGAAAGCATTGGCTATACTCTCATTGATCGTCCTTAAAAAGTCCCAAATCTCATTCTCAAACGCCATACTTCTCATCGATACTGCCTCCAACACCAAGTAAATAGCTTCTTTACGCCATATATGTTATAGTTTATACTTGATTTAGTCAATAGACCTTCAAAGGGATCTTACTGGGATTACATGCTAAAGTGTCTAAGTTATCATATACTAATGTAAAGAGGGAGGGAGATAAGAATGAAAAACTTACCCATGTTTTATCGAGTAGTATTCATCGCCTTGCTTCTTCTTCTCCAGATCTTTGCCTTAGTTATGATCATCTGGAGATTTAGTAACTTCTTTATCTATTTTTACATATTCAGTTTTTTGCTGAGCATTGTTGCTTTACTTTATATCATGAACCTCAAGACTGATCCTGCTTATAAAATTGCTTGGGTTATCCCAATACTCCTATTTCCCATCTTTGGGGGCCTCTTCTACCTCATGTTTGGCCGCACGAAGTTAAGCAAGCGGAAAAGACGAAAGATGCAAAGCGTTAACGATAAGATGATACAACTTCTGGTTCAAAAGGAAGAAACCATCCAAAAGCTTACGGCCCAAGATTTACGAGCAGCCAATCTTGCTCGCTATATTGAAAAGTACTCCTATTGTCCTGTCTACCAAAACACTCATACGGAATATCTTCCAATTGGCGAGAAAATGTATGAGCGACTTTTAATAGAATTGAAAAAAGCTGAGAGGTTCATTTTCTTAGAATACTTTATCATTGGCGAAGGGCTTTTATGGGATTCTGTACTGGCTATCCTTGAAAAAAAGGTTAAGGAAGGAGTAGATGTACGGGTTCTTTATGATGATGTAGGCAGTCTCTTCAAGTTGCCTTTTGGTTATGAAAAGGAGCTGGAAGCGAAAGGGATAAAATGCCACGTCTTCAATCGCCTCATCCCTGTTCTTTCTATTCATATGAACAATCGGGATCATCGAAAAATTGCCGTAATCGATGGAAAAACCGCCTTTACAGGCGGAATTAATCTTGCTGATGAATATATAAATGCCTTTGACCGGTTTGGTCATTGGAAGGATACTGCCATCCTTATCCAAGGAGAAGCTGTCCTAAATTTTACTGTCATGTTTTTGGCCTTATGGGGATATGAGTCTGAAACAACTGAGGATTATACCCAATACAAGCTCCTTAGTCAAGAAGCTACAGCGATCACTTCGGATGGCTATGTACAACCCTTCGGGGATAGTCCCTTAGATGACGAACCAATCGGTGAAACCGTCTATCTTAATCTCATCGCCCAAGCTCAACACTATATCTATATCAATACCCCTTATCTTATCCTAAATAATAGTATGCTTTCTGCCCTCAGCTCCGCAGCCAAACGTAGCATCGATGTTCGCATCGTTACCCCCTTTCGCGGGGATCGCTGGTTTGTCCATTCCATGACCCGTTCCAACTATCGGTTGCTGATCGAAAGCGGTGTGAAAATCTATGAATATTCTCCCGGCTTCATCCATGCCAAATCCATTGTGGTCGATGATGCACACGCTATAGTAGGTACTATTAATATGGATTATCGGAGCCTTTACTTGCATTTTGAATGCGGTGTTTATGTTTATAATACTCAAAGTGTTATAGATATCAAGGAAGATTTTTTAGAAACCCTAGAACTATGTCAAAATATCACATTAGAGGATTGTTATCGTGTAAAGTGGTATAGGCGATTAGGTCGTACAATTCTACGCATTTTCGCACCACTGATGTAATACGCAAGAATGAAATGGAGATCTACTCGGAAAACTTATACCCTATTCCCCATACGGTTTGGATATATTGTGGCTTAGCAGGATCAATTTCAATTTTTTCTCTGAGCTTGCGGATGAATACCGTAATCGTGCTCGTATCATTCACATACTCATCTCCCCACATATGCGCAAAAAGTTGTTCCCGGGTAAAGACTTGGGCTGGATGTTCCGCCATAAAACTGAGCAGATCAAATTCTTTAGGAGTCAAATACACGAGGTTGCTTCGGACAAATACTTCGTGGCTTTCAAAATTGATTTCCAAATCGCCTAGACTAATCCTCTTAAATACAATCTATACTTTAATATAGTCACACACTAATTACAACAAGTTCAACCCATAGAAAGAAAGAGAAAGCTATCTTACTGAAAATTGATATGAATGATAATCAATACCGCCAGTAGTATGGTCACGATTAAATGATTGAAGTATACGGATTTAACCTCTTTACTTTTAGCCATGATGTTTTTGTCCAGACCAGAGGTAATCACCAAGCTCATGGGAATTAAGGCTAAGACCCCTGTGACATAATAGTTCGGAGATATATTATTCTCTGGCCAGAAAGCTAAGGACAAGAAATATAAACTATGGTAAATGACAAAGATAAACGTAATCCAGCCAAAACCCATATGCAGGAGTTCAAAGACCTTCTTGCCCTTTTGGCTCAATTTCTGATCCCGGACAAACTCTAAGAATAGAACTTTCATAACTGCTAGAATAAGAATTCCCGCAATAAAGAAGCATGCTATTCCCCCAGCTTGCTTCACGGTGTTTCTCGACACTGCAGTAATCAATAGGAATACTACCGATAAAAATAAAGCAAAGAGAATCTTTTGATATGTTTTTGTAAAGTGGTTAAGGGATAGCACGCAATCACCTCATTAAAGTTAAATCCTATACAGTTTTCTTAGCCCATGATAGGCACTGCACTACTGTAAAACAGGTAACGTCCCAGGACCTGTGCACTAAAGAGCAATACCAAACTCAGATAAAACACGGGGCGTAAACCATTACCTGATTTCTTGTATCTTTGAAAGCTATAAACCAGGAAGTTAATTCCACCCAAAAAAAGAAGGATACAGTAAAGCACTGGAAGGAAGGAATGCACCTCCGAGTTGACGATGAAAAACGCGCCCTGGATAAGCAACACTCCCATGGTAAAAAGCGAGAGTTTCCAAAGAATGGTTCGTTCTCCTTGGTGAGCAGTGAAATCTTTGATCGTTTCCATGAACATTGTACTGGCCAGGGAGCCTAAGATGATCATAGTGGCAAAGAAACTGATGTAGGTATTCGGAGAAGCCCAGGCAGGAATTGGCGTAGTGTAATAAATACTTGCCATGCTAAACACTGCAATCAATCCCAAAAAAGAAGTAACCCATCCCAAGATCACACTTGAAGTCCCTCGCCGATAAACCAAAATAGAGATCACCCAGAAGAATAAAAACAACCCACTAAACACAATCTCCCGACTTAACCAAGACGTCAGTAGATTGGCTACTGATGCATAGGCCTGTATTGGAGAACCAAGGTGAAATATCGAAATCACTAAGGCAATACACATGAGAGGACCAACCACCAAGAGGGGGCGCCAAGTAAGTTCGGCTGCAATGTTTGGCTCTGTCCCTTTTGTAAACGTCCTAAGCCCAATGGCGACTACCCAGATTCCTACCGCACATTGGGTTAAAATGCTGAAGATAATTAAAGACCATTCTCCGCTAACCATTCATAATCCTCCTCTTCTGCCGTTCATATCTGTCTCATTCTATTTGCAGACATGATTCTATCAAAAAAATAATTATAAAACTATAAAAATATTCTTCAACAACTCTTTGACAACTTGTGGGGAGAAAGATATCTCGGAGACTCTGGCACGATCACTGTCTTTATACGGAAAGTAAGGGAAAAAATCGAGTTAGACCCCGGTCGACCCGAATACGTTCTGACCGTTTGGGGTGTGGGTTATAAATTTGCTGGTTAATGTAAAAAGTTCTTTGGCTTTACCCAATATCTCAAAACGGTTTTTAACTTCCCTGGTTCGACCTTTCTCGCATCGGTCAGATAGATTTCTTTGTGCAGTAAGGTTGTTCTCTCCAGATTGTTATTCTCAATAAATTCCTTCATGAGTTCGAAGCTTCTCGGCTCATCATCATATGAACCAACATGGAGCATCTGTATGGATAGTCCTTCTTCGGTGGTGCCAAATACGACTTCATCCAGTAATGGGTGAGGTTTCTTTTTTCTTACACTTTCCAAGGCTCTCTCTACCACTTCTTTGGTTACAAAATCCGGCTGTCTGATCATGATGGTATAAACTAGCTCACCCTTATTAAGAGTATCTAGCTTTCTCCCTGTTTCTGTCAGATCCCATACCCCTTCCAAGGGATATACTGTGTACTCAGTGTACCCTTCAGGGGTATAGCCCTGTTTAGGCATCATACGGACCGCATAGGCTAAAGAATAAAGCACTGCCACCCGTTCAGCAAAATCTTCTTGGTTAGGATTACCTTGACCTCGAATCATGAGGAACTTTTGTTGAGGAACGGTGATAAGTACAGGCTTCTCTTTAGGGAGATACAAATCTTTTTCTTGCTTTCGCCATTCTAGTTTCATTAATTCTTGCCCCTTATCTATATTCAATCTCCACTACCATCGCTCTTAAGGTAACAATATCGTGTTGACCAAACTGCTTCCTAAGTTGTCCTAGGTATTGACTTAAACCCAGCTGCCCTTTTATGTAGTTGAGCCGCTAAGGAAATCCCGAGGCCAATAATGCTTTCGCTATGTAACATGGGCTCTATTGAAGGATCAAAGAGAATTGTGGCATTGGCTTTAACCTCTTCATCCCCTTCCCAGATGACCACACCTACCGGGATCTCCGGAAATGCCTTAAAAACAACAGAAGAATTTCCCATGTGTGCTGGTTGACCTCCTAAGGAGGCTCCCACAGTTTTTAAGAACTCAGCTTGATGGCCAAAGGCCTCGATCAATGGTGCGATTGCTGTCTTAAGAAAGGCTGAATAAAAAATCATCCCTCCGGGTATTTCCTTGATACTCACCCACCTAGACTCTACTTCTAATAACGGCTGCGCATATGCTAAATAATTAAGCACTATGATTGCATCCATTATATCTAGATGATGCCCATCGATTTTCCGATAAACTGTTTCATAGTTGCTATCTACGATAATCTCTCGATCAAAAAACATGGCCATAAATTGCTTTGTATCTCCGTCATAAGATACAGCTCGCGTTGAAGCAATCCCTTCAGGTTCTCGTTTCTTTATATCCCGCCAGAACTTATCATAGGCGACTCGGTAATTCGTTTCCATCGTCAGCCCCCTCCGATCAATAATTAACATCATAATAACTTTGTACAGACGGGAGTAAGGTTATTGCCTGTATTAATAAAGCCAGCAATATATAGCCTAGGTGAATTGCTACGAAATGTTGTATGAAATAGGCCTCGACCGCTATCCAAATAATAAGGTCGAGGCCTATTTAGAGGGAGTAGGTCCAAACCCAGTTTTTACTCGGGAATAGCACCATTATTGGGTGCTAAGGTCATATTATCCCTCACTTTACAGGTGTCCACCTTAAGACTGGCCAGGGCAAATCCAGAGGTTTAATAGCCTTCTTTTCCCCCACATTTTGCACTCTTGCGTTGCAAAACCCTTTATCCTCTAACATGATGAGTTGCTTTACTTCAATATCTGAAATGCTTCCCGAATAATCGGTTACTCGTATTGAAGTAATCCGATCTCCCTCTTTAAAAGTGCCCACGATAATATATTTATCATTTTTTATACAGCTTTTAGTATGAGAGTCAATGACAGGCAGCATTTCTATCGTGCCTTCATCGGCAACCAACGCTACCCCTTTAAAATGGGCATTTCGACATCCATGCTCCTTAATGTATTCAAACGCACCAGCTGCCCCCATATCCTGAACTGTGGAGGTAATCTCATCAAGTAAGCGATACCCTAATGTTCTATGCCGCTCTTTGATAACTGCAATGACTCTAATCACAAAAGAACACCTCTTTATTTTTTCTATAGTTGCATCCTCAGCTAATCTTTCATAATTCCTAATAAATCTTCTGCTCTTTCCTCCATATATCTATATGAATCATAAACGCCTTGATTATAAATAGGAGGTGCTATCTCTTCCATAAAAAAATCCAAAATAAAGCCCGCTGCTAAATCTCCTAATTCCTCATCTCGTTCCTTTAAAAAATAGTTTTTAATGGCTAAAACCATTTTTTCTTTGGACTCTTTGTTCACTTCAATTTTACTGGAAGAATACTTACCAGACAAAGTCTTCCCTCCCCATGGTTATCTGCATTGATTATCCTCTAGTTGCAGGAACGCTGTACTGTGTGAAATAATACGATAAATAGGTGAGCGCGTTTTAGAGAGTATATGCCGAGCTTAATTCCTGCAAAAGCCCATAAATTCTTTCTGACAAACCGATACTTAGCGTACCCGTGCCACAGCTTGGGGTAAGCATACTCTGGCACCGCAATCTTTCTTCATTAACTCCTCGCCTGACTAATTCCTTGATATTGGTCTCAAGACGTTCTTTCAGACTTTCAGCAGATTCTTGCCAAGCTTTTGTGGAAGTAGGTACAATGCCCCAAGATAGAATGCCGCCTCGTTGGAGAAACTCCTCTAGCTGCCCGGCTACTACAACCATGCTTGTCATGTATTCATAGGCATCAAAGTTAACCACCTTAATTTTGGAATCGAATAACAGGGTCCAATCCATTCCAGCGCATACATGGACACCCGGTATCCCACCTTCATCGAGAATTCCTTCCGCGATTTCATTGATATCCCCTACGAGGGTGCTCCGATCCAACGTAAGATAGGTTGAGGAACCATAGCCATAAAGACTAGGGTCATCGATGGACATCAAAACAGGTAATCCAAACTGAGCTAACTTTCTGGTCTGCCAACGAGCGTGGAGTCTCAAAGACTTAACAAGGATATCCCGTTGAAACTCATCATAGTAAGCAGCTCTGCGGTTTTGATCGGTAATTTGCATTCCAAGGGTGACAGAACCGCTTAGCTGACCTTTTAAGATTTGCGCTCCTTGGGGGCCATTTTGCTTAAGTTTCTTGCAGAATTCATCGAAGCCAAATCCTCCCTCGGCAGTGAAGCCGAATCCCTCTAGGGCCTCCTGATTTCCTGATTCTGCTTGCAGATAGCGTTCATAGAAGCTAGCCATACGATCTGCCCAATCAGGAGCCTCACCCTGAAAGCGGGGGTGCTCAAACCCTTCTACACAACCTGTATCCACGAGCACCTTTAAATATTGACCGACGAAGGAGCTCTCCACTCCTAGTTGTGGAAGTTGTGGCCAATGGGGTGCTTTAGGTACGGCTTTCCATACTTGTTCTAAAGCTGTCATGGAATTTCCGTACGGTAGACTTCCTACCCCCGTGGCAAGGAAATGTGGTTTCCAATCTTGGGAATCGAACATAGAATGACCTACTTTCTCGGCATATCAGACTTCTATAATAACTGGCACAGCATCCCATAGGCATGAAAAATAAGTCCCGGGTGCATCAGGAACTTCGCCTTCGAGGGGAAGTTGTGCTTTCGGAAATCAAAGTATCTTGAAGATTCAGATTGCTAATAGCTAAATTATATCTGGTGAGGGAGAATTAGGCAATTCTTTCATAATTGTCACTTACATTAAGTGTTTATAGGGAGGTTGGGGTATTGGAATGCCATTAAACAGCAAATCAATGTTGAAAGAAAAAGCAAAGCACCTACCAGAAAAACCCGGAATCTATCTGATGAAGGATTCTTTAGGTAATAACATCTATGTGGGTAAAGCCAAAGACCTCAGGAGCAGAGTCACCCAATATTTTCGCTCAGAAAAAAATCGGGATCCCAAAGTAGAAGAAATGATTCGACATATCACGAATTTTGAGCATCGGGTTTTAGATACGGAGTTGGACGCCCTCCTCGAGGAATGCCGAGCAATTACAGAGCTCAAGCCACGTTATAATCGCCAGATGAAAAACGACCAAAACTATGTCTATATTAAAATCCCAGCTGAAACCTTTCCTAAGCCGGAGATTGTGCTGGAACGGAAAGACGATTCAGCGTTCTATTATGGCCCATTTAATAGCCGCTCTCGAGTTGAAACAGCTATGCTGTACTTAAAAGATAACTTTTTGATCCGCAAATGTACCAGCCCAGGGTTAGCCAAAAGGAACAGCGGCTGCCTTTGCAGACAATCCCAGGGTCATTTCAGCGATAAAAATACTTATTAAATAAGGGAGGTAACTTTGTGGGTAAGATCTATGAATTTGAAGCCGTGATCAAAAAAGTGCCGGATATCGACGGAGCCTATGTAGAAATACCCTTCGATGTGAAGGCGGAGTTTAAAAAAGGCCGCGTGGCTGTTACTGCAACTTTCGACGGCGAAGTGTACAAGGGAAGTCTGGTCAAAATGAGAACCCCTTGCCATATCATCGGGATTCGCAAAGATATTCGGGCAAAGATCGGCAAACAACCTGGCGACATGATTAAGGTGACCCTCCAAGAGAGGGATTAGATAGTAACAAAAGGCAGGTGACAAACATGGGTTAATCCTGTGTTAAAGAAAACCCGGCTTCGCCGTGTCTTTTGAATATGCATCCAGAAAGGCGAAGTCGTTGGTTGCCCTTATGCTAGAGGAAAGTATAGAACGAAGTTATACTTTCTGAAAGTATAAAAAATGACCTTGGCAGAAAGTTATTCACTTTCCACCAAGGTCATTTCATTTTAACCTATTCTTCCGGTAATATAATCCTCAGTTCGCTTATCTTTAGGATTAGAGAAAATCTCCGTCGTCTTATCGAACTCGATAAGATCGCCCATGAGGAAGAATGCTGTTTCGTCAGATATCCTGGCCGCTTGTTGCATCGAGTGCGTTACGATGGCTATCGTGTAGTCTTTCTTTAAACTTTCCATGAGTTCTTCAATCTTATAAGTTGCAATCGGATCCAGTGCCGAAGTGGGTTCATCCATCAAAATGACATCAGGCTGTACTGCTAAACATCTGGCGATACACAGGCGTTGTTGCTGCCCGCCAGACAGTCCATAGGCATTATCATTTAAGCGATCCTTTACTTCATCCCACAGAGCCGCATCGCGCAAGCTTTTCTCAGCGATTTCCATGAGCATTTTCTTATCCTTAATACCATGGATTCTTGGGCCATAGACTACATTGGCAAAAACTGACTTTGGAAAGGGGTTTGGTTTTTGGAAAACCATGCCAACCTTAGTCCGAAGCTCTTCCACACGCACCGATTTATCAAAAATATCTTGCCCTTGGTAAATGATTTCACCAGTCGTTTTAACACTAGGGACATTTTCAATCATTCTGTTCAACGTCTTGATGAACGTCGACTTTCCGCAGCCGGAAGGGCCAATGATTGCAGTCACTTTATTATTTTCAATTTCTAAATTGATGTTCTTAAGCGCTTGATTCTCACCATACCATAAGTTAAGCCCTTTAACATCAAATACAACATGTTCTTCCTTACTTATTGTGTTCGTCAATTAAATTCCTCCTGTTAGAATCTTTGTTGGAATTTGTTTCGAATGATAATCGCTACTGAGTTCATGAGGAACAGGATTATGAGCAAGACGACGATAGTGGCCGCCGCTAGATTAGCGTATTCCGGTTTTAGTACGGCATCCAGTGTCCAATAATAAATCTGGATCGGTAAAACGGTAAAATCATCCATCAATGAAGAAGGAATTTTCATGATTAGAGTCGGGATTCCTAAGACAACTAAAGGAGCTGTTTCGCCAATGGCTCTGGACATTGCCAAAATCGTGCCGGTCAAAATTCCCGGCAAAGCCACGGGGAGTACAACCTTACGCACGGTGGTCCATTTATCAGCACCCATCGCATAAGAGGCCTCCCTTAAAAATCCAGGCACGGCTCTTATAGCTTCTTGAGCGGCAACAACGACGATTGGCAGTACTAAAAGAGACATGGTAAGGCCTCCAGCTAAAATGCTCGATCCCAGATTCATAAGTCTGCCAAACAAGGTTAAACCGAGGAGTCCAAAGATAACGGAAGGAACACTGGCAAGATTAGAGATATTAACATTGATGAAATACTGAAGTCTACCCTTTTTAGCGTATTCTTCCAGATATATGGCTGTCGAAACACCCAATAACGTCGTTACGGGGATAACAATGAGCATCATCAATATTGTACCAATGATTGCTCCGTATATTCCGGCTTTATGAGGAAATATAGAAAGATTGCTCGTCAGGAATTGTAGGTCAAGCCAGCCAATACTATCCGCCCCAACTTCGTATAAGAGAACTCCCAATACCAAGATAGAGAATACGGTTGAAAAGGAGAAAATATACTTAAAAATGTTATTTAATAATATTCTTTTTTCAATGAGCTTGCTATCAATTTTTATCCTTGGTATTTCATGACTCATCATCAATACACCTCTCTGTATTTACGGGATATATACTGGGCTAGGAGGTTAATCAGCAAGGTAAAGACAAATAGCAATAATCCCACGGCATAGAGACTGTAGTACCCTAGTGTTCCGCTACCTGCATCTCCGCTCGTAAATTCGACAATGTAAGCGGTCATGGTCTGCATGGATTGCGTAATATCAAGGGTAAAATTCTTAGAGCTTCCACTCGCAATGGTAACAATCATGGTCTCGCCGATTGCTCTCGATATCCCCAAGACAATGGAAGCCATAATTCCAGAGATAGCGGCAGGTATAACAACATTGAAAGTCGTTTCCAGCTTTGTTGCTCCCAAACCCAATGCACCTTCCCGCATGATCTCCGGCACTGAGTTCATCGCATCCTCTGACAAGGAAGCTACCATCGGAATAATCATAATTCCCATGACAATTCCCGGGCTCAAAGCGTTTTTAGCTTGGAGAGATGGAATCACATTCATCAGCAAAGGAGTTACAAAAGAATAGGCAAAAAAACCATACACGATGGTTGGAATACCCGCTAGAATCTCCATCATAGGTTTCAAAAATCTGCGCAACCTATCTGAGGCAAATTGACTTAAGTAAATCGCTGCTGCAAGCCCGATCGGTACAGCAACGATCATGGCAATGATTGTCGTCATTAGGGTTCCGGTTATCAAAGGCAATATACCATAGGAAGGGTTTGCACTTAGGGGAGCTAATTTTGTGCTAAATACCTCCGCTAAGGGAACTGCACTGAAAAATTTTGAAGCATCCATGACCAAGACCGCGATAATGCCAAGAGTGGTTATAACCGATACTGAAGCCATTAACAAAAAGAAGCTCGGCATGACTTTGTCGGAAGTCTGCCTTTTTGTTGAAATGTTCTTTCGGATTATATCTCTTACCTTTGTTTTATCATCCATATCTTCACCTCTGCGACATTCTTCTATAAACACAAATTTTAGGATGGGAATTTAATTGAATTCCCACCCTAAAACCCTAAAACAAAAGTCGTTTACTTAACTGCTTCTAAAGCTGCGGTGTACTCTGCATAAACTGATTCAGGTAGGGGAGCAAATCCGTTATCTGCAGCTAATTTTGCAGCGCCTTCCGGGGAAACTACGAATTTAGCAAAATCAAGGACTTGTGGTTTTTCTTTAGCAAAGTTCAGGTTCAAGTAGGTATAAACAAGTCTTGTAAATCCTGCATAACCGAGGTCTTCTCCGATTGTTTCTAGTCTAGGAGCAACCGCACCTTTACCAAAATCAATTGCTACAGCTTGTAATTTGTCGGTGTTGCTAGCATAGTATCCATAACCAAAGAAAGCAATGGAGTTCTTGTCTTGAGAAACTAAATCAACCAGAGTGGAATATTCTTGTTGCAAGTTAACGGAAGAAACAAGATCTTTTTTCTCGAGGATGTTTTCATAGAAGAATTCATAGGTTCCATGATTTTCGTTTGGTCCATAGAATTTAACTTCTTCTTTCGGCCAATCGGTACGAATATCAGACCAAAGAACTTTGTCATCTGCTTTTACTGCTTTAGAAGTAAACATCTTAATAACTTCGTCTTTAGTCATTTCTTTTGCCCAAGTGTTATCTTTGTTGATTACAACGGTCAGTCCGTCATAAGCGAGTTTGACTTCCATAACATTGGCGCCCATTTCCAGACCTTTAGCTTTGAGTTCTTCTACTTCAGAACCTTTAATTTTTCTGGATGCATTAGACAGGTCAGTTTCGCCGGGGATGAACTTTTTAAATCCAGCACTGGATCCTGCGCGTCCAACTTGAACACTGACATCCGGTTGCTTTTCGGTCATATAATTTTCAGCAATATGAGCCATGAGGGGGTATACAGTACCGGAACCATCGACGATAACGCTACCGCTGAGCTTTTCTACCGGTGGATTAGCTGAAGTTTGGTCCTTAGGTGCGCTAGTCTGTCCGCATCCGGCTAAACTAAAAACTAAACCTAAGCTAACGATTGCCGCGAGAACTTTCTTTTTGAACATTAAATAAACCCTCCTAAAATTTAAATACAATTTTGTTTTAATGTCAAGAAATTAAATTATCTACTCACCGGTTCGACTATCCATTGAAAACTTTAACAATAATCTCTCTTTGGTTAGACAATCTTATACCTTCCGTATAACCTCTTCCAGTTACTGACTACCTCCTTTGAATTTAAGAGCGCACCTTGAAACTCTTACTCCCTCTTTCAGCAAACGAAGTTTTATATATGTACACAGAAAATGTACAACCCCTTTGCATAATCAAAGTATAAACTCCTATTGTTTTTTGCAGGTTAACTTATTGTAAAGTTTAGGTTAATATTTAAATTACTAAATAATTGAACTTTTAAGCAATTTGAAAACGCCCAACGAGCACTTGAAGATCGCGTGCTAATTCATCTAGCATCTCGCACGCTTTTGTTATTTGCTGTACTGAAGCCGCCTGCTCTTCCATTGACATGGATACTTCACCGATGCCGTGAGAGTTTTCTTCAGTCATGTTTACAACCCTTTGTAGTCTGTCTTCTACCTCTAAGCGCATTTCATCCATCTTCAAACTTGATTCATTAGACAGTTTAACTTTATCTTCAGTCGCGGTTATAGCTTTGGCAATTTCAAGGTATTTATCCTTAGTTTGCACAACACTTTCGACTTGTTTTTTGTTTATTCCCACTAGGTTTTCCATGGTCTGAACGGCTTCGATATGGTCTTTATTAAGATTTTCGACAATCTGATCAATTATTCTTGTCGTTTCTTTTGATTGGTCGGCCAGTTTTCTGACTTCCTCTGCAACGACAGCAAACCCTCTGCCATATTCACCGGCTCTTGCCGCTTCAACGGCAGCATTTAGGGCTAAAAGATTAGTCTGATCCGCAATAGCTGTAATGAGCTTACTGGCACTTTCAATCTTCTGCGAACTTTCTTGGGACTTAAGAATACTTGAATAGACTTCCTTATTTGCTCCATTTGACTCATCGGTTATATTAGATAATACATCGATAATTTCTAAGCCCGAGGCGACCAAGTGGTTGACATTGCCTATAGCCCCTGTCATTTCATCTAAATTATTTTTATCCTCCACGATGATGTAGCTCAATTCCGTTGACTTTTCAAAGCTCTCTTTAACACTTTGGGCCTGTTCAAGGGATCTTATATTTAACTCATTCATCGTACTCACAACTTGCTCTACCGACGCTGATGATTGCTGGGCATTCACCATGAGTTGTTGAGAAGAAGTTGCCACTTCTCGGGCTGATTTTTCCACCTCTTGGATGATATTTTTCAAATTATCCCTGATTTTGATAATGGCTCGTCCGAGATCACCAATCTCATCTTTTCTGACAATAATATCTTCGTTCCTGTTTTCTTCTCTTTCTTCGCAATGTATTTGCAGAGGGTCCGTATTTCGGCCATTATTATTGGTCTTGCGGCCACGGAAAAAATTCGTATTTCTCCTCTTTAAATTAAAATTGGCGATCTCATTGGTGACGCCGATGACCTCACTAATAGGTCCAGTGATAGAGCGGGCAAGAATCATCGCTAAGACAGCAGAAATACAGAGAATAATCGAGACAATGACCATTATACTTGTTCTTAACTCTGAAATGCTATCATAGGCTTCAGACTCTTCCACTTCAATGACCAAGCCGGCAAAGTTATCGCCGATTTTGGCAATAGACAAAATGCCTTCCCTTGCTTGGCTATCTCGTTAAAGTCACCCGAAAATATCAAAGGTGCTATGTCGTTTTTCTTGTAGTTATTGCTAAAGACTATTTCCCCATATTTGTTGGTGATCACAACATCCGTATAATTTTGGCTTTCCAAGGCTTCATGGAGGAAAGCATTAAAACTCACTATGATCTTGTAAATTAACACAACCCTAACAAACATAATATACAGTCTTAACATTCTTCTGTTATATTGGAAATCACAACATCCTTCTTACTTTTTTATAGATGAGGAGATTTCCTCGCATCACTGCCGCTTTAGCGGTATTTTTTTATTTTACGAGCTTATTTGAATGATAGAATAACTATAATCAACCTTATAAATCTTATAAGTTCTATTAATAAGAAGAAGAGCTAATGCTTTCATGTAAAAGCTTAGCTCTTCTTCTTATTAATTGACTATTAATGTGATTCACCGGAAGAATCGAATTTTAAAGATTAAGATCTGACCTTTTTCCTGTTTCCACGTATACGACCTCTTCAGCAATGTTGGTGCAATAATCTCCCATTCTTTCGAGAAAACGACCAACGAAAATAAGGTAAGTGGCTTGACTAATCGTTTTAGGATCTTCCATCATAAACACGAGTAATTCACGGAAGACTTGAGCATAGAGATGATCCACCTCGTCATCCATTTGAGCCATAGCTTTAGCAGCTTCTGGGTCTTCCATCTTATAAGCTTCAATTCCTAATATAACCATCTGTTGGACAATATCCGCCATTCTTGGCAAATCAACCAAAGGCTTTAGAGCTTTTTGTTCTCCCGTACGAATCGTATGTTTTGCTATATCAACAGCTAAATCACCAATTCTCTCCAGATTAATAGAAAGTTTAAAGGCAGCAACAATTTTGCGCAAATCCTTAGCCATGGGTTGTTGGGTTGCAATCAAGAGCATACAACTTTCTTCGATTCGTGATTGAAGTTCGTTGACTTCTAAATCGCCTGTTGCCACTTGATTGGCAAGTTCCAAATCCTGTTTAACCAAAGATTGCATGGAAGCATCCACCCGAGAATTTACTATTTTGCCTAATTTAAATACTTTTTGGTTGAGCTCTTCCAATGAATTATCAAATACATTCCTATTACTCAATTTATGCTCCTCCTTTGATTAAGTACTGTTCCGTGACAACAAGTTTTCGAACCCGTATATAAGTACAATTCATACTATGCTAATATCATAGAAATGCTCTCTATTTAGTTTTTAGTCAAATAGAGTTTATGTACTTTGTGGAAATACATAATAATTGAAATATATTATAACATAAATTTACAAGAATATAAGGCCTTGATTCTATTTATTATTAGGTTGTAAACCTTTAGCTATTTTTAGTCTTCGTTGGGCTGACTGCTAAACGATACCCTACACCTCGTACAGACTCAATAATAGGTGCAACACCTTTAAGCTTACTCCTCAGATTACTAATATGGACATCGACGGTTCTCGTATCCCCACTTATTGTATATCCCCAAACCTTCTGTAACAGATACTCGCGGTTGAAAACTTGATTAGGTCGTTTCATAAAGAGATGAAGCAGCTCAAATTCCTTTCCCGTAAGTGTTACATATTCTCCTCTAATCGTTACCAAATAGCTTTCCGGCCAAATCTCCAGATCTCCCCAAGTAAGTGAAACCGGTTCAGGAACGGAATTTCGCTTTTCCTCTCGAATCCGAGCTTTGATGCGCGCTAACAATTCCCGGGGGCTGAATGGTTTGGTGATATAATCATCGGCTCCCAGCTCTAAACCAACTACTTTATCAGCAATTTCATCACGTGCACTTAGCATAATAATGGGTAGGTTAGCCGTCTCGGTATTTCCTCGAATAGCCTTACATACTTCAAAGCCGTCTAACTCAGGTAGCATAACATCCAAGAGAATCAAATCGGGTTTCTCCTTTTTCAGAAACTCCAATGCGCTTTTTCCCTCATCAACGGTCTCAACAGTGTACCCTTCCCGTTCAAGATTAAAAGTGACAAGCTCTTGAATCATCACATCATCTTCGACAAGTAAAATTTTTACCATGACATCCTCCACTAGCATCCCTTAGTCGCGAAAACTTCTATAATTTTCTATACTCTCATATTATCCGGATCATGTTAAGGTAAAATGAAGTTAAGGTTAAGTTAAGGTTAAGTTAATTGATTATCCAGTAATAATAGAGCATAAAAATTAGTTTTCTGCAAAAATGCTAGTCAACGATAAATCTTTAGGCTACCTTAACATATTATTAACAGCAATTTGACTTTCTACTAATAGAATCTAATTATCTTGTTCTATATAGAAGGGTTAGAAGGGATTCTTACATATGATTAGCACATCCAGTACTCATACTGAAAAGCTCGCCCACCTTCTTCAGGGTGGTCATCCTCTCTGGATTCTTTACTTAGACATCGCAAAGTTTCACGAAGTTGAATTCAGACATGGCTACCGAATTTGCGCTCAGATTTTGGATCAAGTTGTAACTGAGATGAAACATACTATGCACAACCATGCCCACCTTTTCCATACCATTCTTTTGGATTATCAAGGCGGGGATGATTTCGTATTCTATTTTTCGCCCACTGTCAATACACCCTGGCCAATTTCCAGACTCATTCCGGAATTCGTTCCAGCACTGGAAACACGCATTAATAAAAGAATCCAGAAAATCGTTAATGAAACCCTTAGCCTCCATGCCGGGTTAGTGGAGTGCAAGTCTCAACCTGGACGAAGCGTAGATTATCTATTATATGGCGCCTTAAAAGAGGCTTTCTTGCTTAATAAATCAGAACCTGATCCCCTTTACTTCCCACGCCGTGAGGAAGTAAATCGAATACTGGAGGAACCCGAGCAATATGTAAGGTCTGCCTATCAACCGATCCTCGACGTGGCCAGCGGTGAATTTTTTGGTTTTGAAGCTTTATCACGCCTTAAAACACCTAGCTCTTTCCCTAACATCGCCGAACTTTTTCCTTTTGCAGAAAAGATTGGCCAGCTCTACCCAATCGAAACGATTTGTCGTCGCATTGCCGTCAAGAATTCAACGGAGATTCTGCGCCCCAACGAATATCTATTTCTTAATGTAGAACCTCAAGTCATTACCGATCCTGAATATTCCACCGGTCACACTCGCAAGCTTCTCGAAGCCAAAGGTTTAACGCCATCCGATGTGGTCTTGGAGATTACCGAGCGTAGTGCCATCGAGGATTATAACACCTTTCGGGAAGCATTGGAGCATTACCGAAAGCAAGGATATCTTATTGCTTTAGATGATGTTGGTGCTGGATATTCCTCGCTGCAGTCGATTGCTGAGCTACACCCGGATTTTTTGAAAATTGACCGTTCCCTAATTCAAGGGATCAATGAAAATCCTACTAAATGGGCGCTTTTAGAAACCTTTGTCACCTTTGCCCACCGGATTGGCTGCCGGATTCTGGCTGAAGGTGTGGAAACCCAGGAAGAGCTGCAGACCGTCATACAACTTGGTGTGGATTATGCACAGGGTTACTTCATCGCTATGCCCTCTTTTAATCGGGCCGAATTACCTGAGCAGGTTACTAAAATCGTGAAATCGCACCAAAGAATGATCTTTAACTCAGAAAAAACCGTTCACCATATCCTTGAACCGCTCCCTTTTTTCTCCCCTGATACCACCGTTAATGTCGTACAAAACTATTTCGAGGAGCATGCAAAGGTGGGATTGGTTGGGGTAATCCAGCGTGAAGAGCTCATTGGCGTAGTACAACGCGACAAATTGTACACCGCTTTAGCCACACCCTTTGGGGTAAGCCTTTATAGTCAACGTCCCATAACCAGTCTGATGTATAATAAGCATCTTAGCATTGAAGAAACCACCCCTATTGAAGTAGCCTCGAGCTTGGCTATGGCCCGCTCTGATGCTCAGCTCTATGATGGTATCGTTGTTGTTCAGCAGCAGAAACCTGTCGGTATGATCCGAGTCGCTTCTTTGATCAAGGCCATGTCTGAAACGCAGATTCAAATCGCCCGCGGCGCTAGTCCTCTTACCGGATTGCCTGGGAACACCGCCATCGATCAAGAAATGAAGCGGCGCTTAAACACCAACAAGCCTTTTAACATAATTTACGCAGACCTGAATCGCTTTAAAGCCTTTAATGACACCTATGGCTTTCAGCATGGAGATTCAATTATAAGAATCCTAGGGGAAGTCCTCGTACAAGGATCACATTCCATCGATGAACACTCATTTATCGGGCATGTGGGCGGTGATGATTTTATCGTTATTTCAAGTGAATCAAATGCACAAACATTAGGCGATCATCTTCTCACAGGTTTCCAAAATCGCATCGAATCTATCCATGGCGCCAAAGACCTGAGTCTTGCCTTAGCTGGATTAGTTATTGACCCATCGACATCGTGGACTACCACTTACATCTCTGAAGAATTAGCTATTTTGAAGAAAGAAGCAAAATTGCATCAAGCGAATTTTTTTGTACTTAAAGAAGCCTCTTAACTACTTGGCTGCCCAAAACATTGGTTTAAACTCGAATTAAAAAATAGAAAGGTGCCTCTTCAGTCTCCTGAAGTGTCTGGCCCTTTCTATTTTTGAGTCAAAGCGAGATAATTCATCTCACCTTAGCAAACCGTTCAGCTACATCCATCCAATTGACAAGATTCCACCAGGCTTCTACCCAAGCTGCTCGCTTATTCTGGTATTTAAGATAATAAGCATGCTCCCAAACATCCACAGTCAAAAGTGGGGTCACGCCCCATTGGGTGAGGTTTTGGTGTTTTTCCGCTTGTAATATCTCTAGCCTCTGGAATTCTGCATTCCAGACAAGGACCGCCCAACCTGAACCTTCAACGGCTGCAGCGGCCGCTGAGAATTGTTTCTTGAAACTCTCAAAAGAACTAAAATCTTGATTAATTCTCGCTGCTAACATGTCGCTCGGAGTTCCTCCACCTTGGGGACTCATGTTCATCCAAAAAAGGGTGTGCAGTAAGTGACCGGAACCATGGAAGGCTAATTCTCTTTCCCAATGCTTCACTAAGGAGAAATCTCCTTTTTCGCGAGCTTCCGCAAGCTTGGCCTCCGCATTGTTTAGTCCATCCACATATGTTTTGTGATGGGCGTCATGATGAAGGCGTACAGTGGCCTCGTCATAAAAAGGCTCTAGGGCATTGTAGGGATAGGGTAGTTCCGGAAGTTGGTGAGACATCATATTTTCCTCCTTTATTCCTAAACTCATTTCCTGCTCCTGTCATATCCTATTATCTTCAATAGTACAGGAAATATTAAATAATAATACTAGCCTCAGAAAGAAACTTGTATTATAGTATCCTTATATGAAAAATCTTGTTGTATCTATTCTTTCTTACAAGAAGATTATCCTTCTTTTTCCTCAAAAGCCAAAGCGTATAGCCTCATCATATACTTTGAATCAGGAATAATTCGGAGGTTTTCAAGGGAAAGTACCATTAAAAGCTGTTGGGAGGAAGTAGAGATTGGAAGTAAGACCGATAAAAAGACTAAAGCTTTATGGGTTTAATAATCTTACCAAAACTTTGAGCTTTAATATGTATGATATATGCTACGCTAAAACGCCAGAACATCGCGATGCCTACATCCAATATATTGATGAGGAATACAATGCTGAGAGACTAACCAATATCGTCACAGAGGTAGCCCGTATCGTCGGAGCCACTATTTTAAATATTGCCAAACAAGACTATGACCCTCAAGGAGCTAGTGTGACCATGCTCATTGCGGAAGAGCATATGGATCCTGAGCATTCGGACGATAATCCCTTCGAACGCAATTATACGGACAAAGAGGGACCACTAACCGATGCCGTGGTTGCTCACTTAGATAAAAGCCACATCACAGTGCATACCTATCCTGAAAGCCATCCCCACGGTGGAATATCCACTTTCCGAGCGGATATTGATGTCTCCACCTGCGGACAGATTTCCCCACTGAAGGCCCTTAATTTTCTGATTGAGAGCTTTGGGCCGGATATCGTTGTCGCCGACTATCGAGTTCGCGGATTCACTCGTGATGTAGATGGAAGAAAGGTTTTCATTGATCATAAGATTAATTCTATCCAAAATTACATCAACCGGAAATATCGAGATATTTACCAAATGATCGATGTCACAGTCTTTCAGGAAAATATCTTCCATACTAAAATGATTATCAAGGACTTCGATCTGGACAACTACCTCTTCGGCACAGCAAAAAAAGAGCTTTCCATCGGTGATAAGCGCAAAATCAAGCTAAAGCTTAAAAAGGAAATGTCTGAGATTTTTTATGGCAAGAACATGCCAAGAATTTAAGACATAAGTTACGATAGAGCAGAGTTAAGCCCCTCGTTTCCATTAAGATTGTTGGGAACGAGGGGCTCTTTAGACCCATTAACTCTAAGGGGCTGATCTCTTACCAGGTTTTAGTTTGTGTAGATTGAGTTTGTGTAGATTGAGTATCTTTAGACGAATCTCCTGATGATACAAGGCGCTCTAAGTTAACTTTTCCGGCAGCCATGGAGATATCAAACTCAATTTTAGTTTGAGCTTCATGATAATTCGGGCTTACCCAATCTTTAGAATTTAGGATAAGACCATCTCCGGCAAAATTTGTTTCACTGGCAATCCCGTTCATATCAATTTTCAATCCCACATTCTCAGGAACTATAAGGTTCAGATCGGTAGCTCCTGTACTAAGATCGACCTTTGTTGCGACACCGGTATCGCCAAACCTCAGTTCAATTTCACTAGCTCCCGTATTGATCTCTAAATCTTCAATCCGTAGTCGGCTGAAATCCATAGTTCCGCTGACAACTCCGGCATTTAGTTTTATACCTTCATAGAGCACATGATCAGAAAGGTTCAGCTGCAGTTTGCTGTCACCGGTACTGGTTCTTTTTTCAGAATCAAAACGAATCCGTGTAGTATCCCCATTCGTTTGATACGAAAACTTTGGATCCTTGGCGCTCTTGTGTCCCCCCCATTCATAGATGCCGTTGACCACTTCACCGGGGCGAGACTCCCCCTCTATTCCCTGTACATCCATGGTCACTCCCCCCAAATTTAGGGTAAGATCTGCCTTCTTTACATTGGCCTCCAAGGGTGCGGAGAGCTCGATAACATCTCCCCCGCTTACCTTACCTAGTGGCAGCTTACTCTCTAAGGAAGGGCTACCTTGGATAAAGGAATAACCGACTAGAGCGAGCAGAAATACCACCATGATCGAACTAAATGGAATGCGCTTATTAAGAAACAAGGCAACCCCAGCAAAAATTAACAGCAAGGGCCAAAGATCAATAACATTAATCCAAAAATTCCAAGGCAAAAAGCCATACATATTGGCGAAAAATACAAGTCCCAATAAAATTAGAAACAAACCTTTAAACACTGAGTCCACAGTTTGGCGCATCCTAGTCCCTCCTCAAAATGATTCCGATACCCATTAGGATTAACACCAGAGGCCACATTTTTCCCCAATCAAAGAAGAAGGGAAACCATTGGTCCAGTAGAAAAATGACTCCGAGGATCATTAAACCAATTCCGATATACCTCTTTCTTTGAGACGGATTAACCGCCTTAAAATCATGGGCAAAGCTTTGAGCTGAACTTCCGAGGTCCTTAACGCTTTCTTTCATTTCATCTACTGCATTCCCACTATTTCGGTAAGCGGCCCCTGATCGGTAGTTCGGGTTCTCGGGAATCACAACCCAAGCCACAATATAAAGGGGCAGTCCTACACCCCCCATTAAAAAAGTAAGCAGTACTACTAAGCGAATTATGGTTGAGTCGATATCGAAGTACTCAGCGAGCCCCCCGCAAACTCCTCCCAGTTTTTTATCCGCTACTGAGCGGTATAATTTATCTGTCATTAAATATCCCTCCGTGAATCTTTTTTCTCTTACACCCTTATTACGAAGCATGCTTCGTAATTGTTTCAGACCGTTAGCAAAATATTAATCAATTCACGATTTAGTATGTCTTTGTTGGAAATTCAATTTTTATAAAACAAGTGCTTACCTGATTCGGTCTTGGTGTGGGAATATTATTAAATAATTTCATATTGACTATATCTTTTCGTAGTACTATACTTTTCATATCCACTAATGCATATATGCAGATAAGGAGATAAATTATGACAGCATTAACTAATATATTTAAGATTTTGTCTGACGAAACTCGTTTAAGGATAATCATTCTCTTATACCAAGAGGAACTCTGTGTATGTGAGCTTAGTGGAGTATTAGATCTTCCACAACCCAAAATTTCAAGAAGTTTGTCCAAACTGAGAGACACAAATCTTGTTTCGGATGAGAGAAAAGAAAAATTCGTATTTTATTCGTTAAAAATGGAAAACCAACTTCTTAATATTATCTTAAGGAGTATTTTGGAGAACCTGCAATCTTACCCTCAACTGATCACCGATCAAAATCGCCTCGAAGACAAGGAACTATATCTTAATGCTTGCTGTAATCTTAAAGAGGATTAATCAACAAATGAGGCGTTAAGTTTATAAGGAGGAGTCGGGTTATCATGTTTATTTTCGAATGGTTAAATAACCAACTATTAAAAATGCAATGGCTTTCAGATTTAGTTCAAGGCTTAGTTGAAAATGTGTTTGGACTTAGCATCTCTGATCGTTTAGGCGGCAGTATTCACTTTTTCATCTACGATGTCATTAAAATATTCATCCTGCTATCTGTACTAATATTTATCATTTCCTATATTCAAAGCTATTTCCCTCCTGAAAGAACCAAGAAAATCCTCGGCAGATTTAATGGAATCTCCGGGAATATTCTTGGTGCACTTCTAGGTACTGTGACTCCCTTTTGTTCGTGTTCCTCCATACCCCTCTTTATAGGCTTTACCAGTGCCGGCCTACCTCTAGGTGTAACTTTTTCGTTCCTCATCTCGTCTCCACTTGTCGATTTAGCTTCTGTTATTTTGCTGGCAAGTATCTTTAACTGGAAAATCGCTATCGCTTACGTTGTAGTAGGACTTATCCTTGCTGTTATTGGTGGGACCATTATTGGGAAGTCAAAATTAGAAAAGTATGTCGAGCCTTTTGTGCTTAGCAATAAAATGGCCGAGGTTGAACAAGAAGAACTAACCACTAAGGACCGGATTCAATATTCAAAAAACCAAGTTTTAGATATTATTAAAAGAGTTTGGTTGTACATTCTCATCGGTGTCGGAATCGGGGCCGCCATTCATAACTGGATTCCTCAGTCCATTATCTCAGCTGTTTTGGGACAGGACAAATGGTACTCTGTTTTACTTGCCACTTTTGTAGGCATCCCCATGTATGCTGATATTTTTGGAACATTACCTATCGCTGAAGCTCTCGTCTTAAGAGGTGTTGGCCTTGGAACCGCACTATCCTTCATGATGGCTGTTACTGCATTGTCCCTTCCTTCATTGATTATGCTAAAAAGAGTAGTCAAAATGAAGCTTCTCGCCATTTTCGTCGGTGTTGTTTTGGTAGGAATTCTTATTATCGGATATACCTTTAATATTTATGGTTATTTGCTAATGTGATGTCAAAAAGGGTCACTACGCAATTGCTAATTTTAAATTCGAAGGGAGAAATTAAAATGATAATTAAAGTTTTAGGAACAGGTTGTGCAAATTGTAAAAAACTCGAGGCAAATGCCAAAGAAGCGGTTAAAGAATTAGGGCTTGAAGCTGTTGTCGAAAAAGTTGAAGATCTTCAAACCATCATGTCCTATGGAGTCATGAAAACACCGGCTCTTGTGGTTAATGATCAAGTTAAAGTCATGGGCAGAGTGCCTTCAACGGAAGATATCAAAAAGTATCTTAACTAGGGTACAAGAACTGAGATAGTGCTTTCCCATATTATTGAAGATGATGGGGTCCAACGCATAGGTTTCCTAACAACTCATAGGCTGCCTGTCTGTTTTTTCCTTAACCTCCCAACGAGCACTCTCATGGTAATCTAGCCGAGGAATGCACTTTTTTGTTCTTTAGCTTAAACATAGTTTGAAAGATGGCGTTATTTCTGTTGTCTTCTCACCTTAAAATGTTTAGAATTAAAGTATAATGTATAAAAATCCGTGCTCGAAGATAAGGGGGACTCCGATGAAAATCAAAGAACCCATGAATGCCCTGACTCATTTTATTCCTTTTGTGGCTGCTTGGTTTGGCCTAGTTTCTTTACTACTCCTATCTTACGGAAGTCTCTCTAAAACCATTACCATGGCCGTCTACGGATTAAGCGTCATCGCGTTATATGGCACAAGTTCTCTGTATCATGCTTTACCCTGCACACCAAAAAAAGAACTGCTCTTACGCAAGGTTGACCATATGATGATCTATGTCCTGATCGGTGGATCCTATACCCCAGTCTTTTACTATGGGTTGGAAGGGGCTTGGCGCTGGGCCATGCTCATAGCCGTATGGACTCTTGTCCTAATAGGAATCCTCTTAAAGATATGGTTTATTAATGCCCCTCGCTATGTATCGACGGCTTTTTATGTTACTCTGGGCTGGATCGCCTTGGTGCCGATTGTCCAACTGGTCCATAACCTACCCTTAGGAGCTCTAATCATGATGGTGGTCGGCGGGGTAATGTATACAGTAGGAGCTATCATTTATGCAGCTAAGATCTTGCGAATTCCTCGTCTGCATCTTGGCTTTCACGAAATATTCCACATTTTTATCGCTGCAGGGACTTTGATTCATTTCTTGATGGTTCTCATCTATATAGTACCTATGGCCAGTTAACCGATTTAGGAGCAATAATTCGAAAAGACAACTTCTTGGAACCTTACAAGTCGTAAGTTGCTTTATCCTTAGATTACCAAGACCTTTGGACTTTGACATCCTAGTTAAAGAAGATAAACTTGATATTGTTCCTACTAACAAATAGTTGTACTAATAAAAGCTCCATACTGGGAAACTCCTTTATCTAGTTTATATTGGCAAGGAGATGAACGGTTACAACTCATGCTCGTGAAACATTGCGCAAAAATGAGGAGCTTAACCACGAGGTTAGTAGAAAAGCAAAATTTGTTATGCAATTCAGGCTATTGAAAGGAACGAAAAGCCCAAGCAAGCTAGGAATAACGGTTTTGTACCTGGAGTACTCTATGGAAAAGACATGGATTCCGTTAATGCACCCATAGGTGATGAGGCTACCGATTCTGCAGACTAAATAGTGTTCATATTAACAAAACGCGGCTACCTAAGGCAGCCGCGTTTATTGCTGTTCAAAAGCTACTGTTATTGAAGATTTCGGGCAATACGTTTTCCTAACTCTACGCTCTGGGCAAGTTCACTTTCATCAGGTGTCCACATAAGGCGGACTCCATCATCGATTACTTCAAACCCGCCCTTTTTCAGTTCCTCACTTAAAAGCTTAGTGGCTTCGCCACTCCACCCATAACTTCCAAAGGCAACTCCCTTTTTATTCTTAAACTTCAACCCTTTGATCTCTTCCATAATCGCAGCTATGGAAGAAAGGTAGCCATTATTCACAGTAGGGGATCCGACGGCGATTGCTTTGGAGCGGAACACCTCACCGATAATTTCCGTCGTATCGGAACGGGCAGAATTAAACAGCTTGACGGTGAGATTCGGATTAGCCACACGAATTCCGGCAGCAATGGATTCTGCCATTTTCCGAGTGGCGTTCCACATCGTATCATAAATGATGGTGACTTGATCTTCTTGGTAGTCATTAGCCCACTCTAGATATTTGTGAACAATCTGCAACGGATTGTCACGCCAAATCACCCCATGACTGGGGCAGATCATATTGATCGGTAACTCCAGCTTCACAATCTCATTGATTTTTGCAGTGACCATTTTGCTGAAGGGCGCAAGAATATTAGCATAGTATTTGAGGGCTTCTGTATAAAGTTCACCGGTATCGACTAAATCATTATACATATGTTCAGAAGCAAAATGTTGACCGAAACCATCATTACTAAAGAGGATATTATCCCCGGTTAAATAGCAAAACATCGTATCCGGCCAATGAAGCATCCGAGCTTCAATGAAGATAAGTTCACGGCTCCCGATATTCAGGCGATCCCCGGTTTTAACTTCGACAAAATTCCAGTCCTTATGATAGCTACCTTGAAGAATCTTTTTGCCATTTCCAGTACAATATATTGGCGTATCTGGAATTTCTTCCATGAGAAAGGGAAGCGCACCACTATGATCCACCTCATTGTGGTTCATAATAATATAATCAATCTCATGCAAATCAATTTCTTGCTTTAATTTTGCTACAAACTCACGACCGAAAGGCTCCCAAACTGTATCAATAAGGACTGTCTTCTCATCTCGAACGAGATAAGAATTGTAGGATGATCCCTTCTTCGTTTTGTACTCTTCCCCATGAAAATTTCGCAGCTCCCAATCAATTTTGCCTACATATGTAATCGTTTCATTGATTTTAAAAGACATTACTATAATTCCTCCTTCCATTAAATCCAATTTAATATATATTGTCTCCGAAAGCAAGTTTTTTAAAGAAAACCCTATTGATGAGAGAACAAAACTTATACTGAATGGTACAATACAAAGGACCGATTTTATTTTAGTCATAGACGAAAAATCGGTCCTACTCACCCTATTTTCAAGGATTTATGAAGAAGACCAATCCCATGGTAAATGAATAGATTAAGAAGAGGACTTGCAAAGCAACTAATAATCTTGCAGTGATGGATTCTGGGAAAACAGAGCTTCCTGTGGTAGCAAAGGTTGTGATACTAAAGTAAATAAAAGTAATGATCTCCTCGATAGGATCATCTTTGATATTATCCGTAAAACTACTCCTATCCAAACGGTAAAGCCAAGTATAAACCGAAGCAAAATACATAAGCTGGACGGCAATAGCTCCGGCAATAGGCCAATAGATATCCATCAGGTGTCCATCTGCTACAACTAGAACAGAGTAGACATAAGCAGCTAGTCCTGCAGTCACTATTGCGCTATAGGTAACACTACCTAACTTCCCTTTTAACGCCTTATTATTCTCTCCCTCTAATCCCCTAAAAAGTGTTGTGAATATAAAGTAAGCTACCGTCCCTATCGTGGCTGGTGCCAGTAGCCATACATTAGATGCTGCAGTAATTTTTGCGTTAATTCGTTGTGCTTCCTGGGAAATAACGGGGGCAACTTTTTTTATATGACCAAGAAAACTAGGTCTAGAATAGCTTAAGGGGTAAAAATCCGGGTAAGATGAATAATCGCCTAATGGTCCATGCACTAATGATCCCCCCTTTCAACTCTCCTTTATATGGTATTTTATTCCACATAAGAAATTCTGTTCACCTTTCTTCTTCGTGCAACTATGTTAAAGAAGATCCTAGAAACTTGCATTCTAGGATTCTATTGTTTCGGATTGCTCTTCTGAACCTGTTTAACACTCTCAAAATTTCTTAGTTCGGAAACGGTCCCAAAGCGATAACCCTGTTCCCTTAACTGATCAATAATGGGGCCTAAAGCTTGGATGGTTTGTTCCCGCCTTTCTCCCCCATCATGAAGCAAGATGATTCCTCCGGGAAAACTGTTCTTGACCACGTTTTGGATAATTCGCGGCGGTCCCGGATTTTGCCAGTCCTTGCTATCAATACTCCACAAGGTCAAGATGTGTCCTTGTTCCTTTACTCCTGTTAAGACAGATTCTGAGATAATCCCCCCCGGCGGGCGGTAATAGGTAGTGCGTTTTTGAAGCAGCTCATATAAAAGTTCGTCTGTATGTGTAAGTTCGCAAACAAATTTAGTGGGAGTATAGCTATGTGAGTAGCCATGGTTTGCTATTTCATGCCCTTCCTCACTGATTCGTTTCAGTAACTCGGGGTTGCCTTGGGCATTCATCCCCAAAACAAAGAAGGTAGCTTTCACGTTTTTTTCTTTAAGTACGTCGAGAATATGTCCTGTAAAAAGAGGATCCGGTCCATCATCAAAGGTTAAGGCCAACACTTTTTCTTCCGTCTGGACTAAATAGTAAGTCCCCGGATGCTTAGCAATAGAGGGAAGCGCCAAGTCCATGGTCCGGATACTAACCCCCAGTAATACTAAGCTAAGAACTATAATGCTCAGATATAATCCTTTGCGAGATAAGGTTATAATACGCAAAAATACTTCCCTCCTTTGCACCATATTTAAGCATATGCATCACTACAGGCCTTAAACCTGAAGTCGGAGGTTCTGTTTAAAAAAGAAACAGAAGAATAACTCAACAAGAATAACTTGTAAGGTTTCATACGAACAAGTATAATGCTTACAGCACTTCAAGCTCTCAGGAGAGTTGCTATTTACGATCTTACAGTCTTGATAAGCGAGGAATATTATATGACTTCCATCGTTATTGCGTTAGGCGGCGCCTTAGGTGCATTAACGCGTTATGAATTGAGCCTTTGGATTTCAGACCGTTGGACTCAGGTTTTCCCCCTACCAACTTTTGTTATCAATATTAGCGGCGCTTTCTTATTGGGTTTTATTAATATCTTCTTCCTAGACAAGCTATCTTTAGCACCTGAGTGGCGACTAGGAATCGGGGTAGGATTTCTCGGAGCTTTTACGACCTTCTCGACTTTTGGCTTTGAGGTTTTCACTTTACTAGAAAAGGGATTATATTCGACCGCGATTTCTTATGTTCTGTTGAGCACTCTGGTTGGATTGTTTGGGGTTTCTACAGGTGTCGCGCTTGCCAGGTGGCTTTGATAATAACAAATGCTCTCTTATCGATGTGAGTTCTTACTTAGCCTCATCATCTGTAAGAGAGCATTACTTTTATTTGATCGTTTTGCTATCAATATTAATAGGTATCCCGGTGAATTTTCTCCATTTGTAGTTCGCCGTCTAAATGTTCAGGACGTGTTTCTGCCGGATATCCCAACGCAATAATGGTCCCAACTTGAAGATGTTCTGGTATTCCCAGTAGTTTTTTTACGTATTCGCCAGCTGGTGTACCATCTTGATAATTCCGCTCCCGAATCTGAATCCAGCAGGAACCAAGACCTAAGTCCTGAGCTTGCAACTGAATCAAAATAGTAGCGATTGATATGTCTTCTACCCACACATCACTTTTTTGGGAATCTGCGCAGACGACTATCCCTAAGGTCGCTTCTTTGAGGAATTGAGCCCCTGCTTTTGCTCTAGAAAGTCGCTCTAAAAGGTCTCTATCCTCAACTAGGATAAACTCCCATGGCCTCCCATTACGAGAGGTTGGCGAAAGTAATGCTGATCGAATGAGTTGGTCCACTTTTTCCTTTTCGATGGGGATATTCGTATACTTCCGAATACTCCGGCGCTTTTGCAGAAAATCTTTGATAGCCATCTTTGCCTCATCCTTTCTAACTTCTCTTCTTAGCCTTGGTTTTCCATAAGCCGAAGCATCTTTAATCCCATCTCCAGTTCAAGACGATTCTTACTATCCTCGAGGTCGAGTTGAGCAATTTCCTTAATACGCTCCAGACGATAGAGTATTGTTTTGTAATGGATGAACAATTCCTTAGCCGCTTTACTGGCGTTACCATTGCACTCAAGAAAGACCTCTAAAGTTTTTAATAGCTCTGCCGTGTTTTCTTGATCATGCTTAAGAATTTTAAGCAACGACTTAGGGATAAACTCTTCTAAAGAGTTCCTTTCCGCGAATTTGCAGAGAATACGAAAAACCCCCAATTCTGAAAAGGCGACTACAGCATTCCCATCGTGAAGCATTCCTCCGTAGCTCAGAGCATCCAAAGCTTCTTTATAGCTACGGGGGATTTCCCCGGCGCCATTAGCAACATCACCGATACCAACTTCAACACAAAGCTTTTTCATTCTTTTCTTAAGCTGATCTTGAGCCTCTTGAACTATTCTTTTCACCTTAACTAAAGAATTTTCCTGGGAATCGTTAACGGGCAAGAGCAGAACAATCTTATCCACTTTATTACCAATAATGAAGTCCCGAGTATGCGTTTTAATCATCCCTGAAATGAGGGACGTTATCTCAGTTTTGATGCTTTGTAAAGCCATCTTATGCTGGGAACGATGCTCCGCATGATATGAGTCCAAATTTTTAAGGTTAAAGAGGACGACATAATAGGAGCGATTCAAATCCCATTCCATCAGGTTGATGCGTTCTTGAGCATTGGTTGAGCCTAATTCACCAGAGAGGATATGCTCAAGCAAATCATTCTTAAATTTGTACTCTACTTCCTTAACCGCAAAACGCTTAACCATATCTAAGGTGGTCACAGTAGCTGCTTGCTCAATGCTAATGAAATCCATATCGATTATCGGTTTATTGAGTTCCACAATCGTTAAATAACCTTTAATTTGATTAAAGGCTTGGATTGGGACGACCACCTGAGGTATGCATTGTCCTTCCAGTTCCGGATAGGAGACGGATTGTCGATAATAGCAAAACTTATCATTTAGATTTTCTCGCAAAGCAAATTCTTCCGGTACCTGAAACCGCTCTAAAGCCGAATGAGTACTTTGGATACATTTAAAGTTTTTGTCATATACTGCAACAGGATTTCCCACTAATTCTTCTAGGGTATTGACGATCGCTTCCGGCCCTTCGCATTGTAAGGCTAAGGTGGTAAAACGCTCTTGCACATCCTTATAGTATTTTAGCTTCACCACTTGGGAGTTAAAAAGCTCCTCCATGACCGGATACATAACATCGACAAAGCGAATGCTGCCTTCCAGCTCAATGACGGGTAGTCCGTATTGGTTAGCCGCCTCAATAATTTCGGTCGGAATATCTTGAACAAAGCGTCGTACTTTAATGGCCAGAGCGGAAACCTCTTTCTCAGCCATTTTCCGGATAAATTCTTGGTAATCCATCCCCTCACCCGGTCCTGAGTACAAGCTGGTCAAAAGGAGTTCTCCACCGGATAACCAATTCACAATATCAGGAGCTTCGATGATGGTAACACCTTTGACCACATTATCAAGCTTTTGGTACCCTGCAACCACTTGGGAGGTTTTTAGAGGGCCTACCCTCAACAAATCCTTTACAGTAATCTCCATGTGTTACCACCTCTTCGCTCTCATTTTTCTGTTATGCTGTCTTTTCAATTCAATGAACTATAATTGTATATCGCGATTGCAATCCTTTGTATAGATATAGGTAAAGGGTGTACGCCCTACACCATAGCAAGCCTGGGGTACATAGGGACCAAACCATATGAAGTCTTCTTTCTTCACGGGAATCCATTGATTATCAATCAGATAGACCCCTTCACCTTCTAAAAGATAGAGCCCATGTTCTTGGACATGAGTTTCAATAAAAGGATGGCAACCACCCGGTAAAAAGCTCAAGGTATGGAAATTGACATCGAAGCCTAGATCCGTAGGCAATAAATCCTTAATCCGGACGTTCTCCATTCCATCATAAGGAGCATCAGGCATATCATTGAGTCTTCCGACCACAACCCTCGCCGCAAAGCCTTCTACTGGACGATAACGTTGCTTGTAAAGAAGAAGTCGCCAGGATGCTGAGGAATCATTCTTAAGGTTCATACCTGAAGAAGCAGGAGCAAAGACATAGCCACTCTCGTCAATGCTGTATTCTTTACCCTCAACTAAAACTTTACCCTGACCGTTTAAGCAGTAGACAAACGTTTCGATTCCTTCTTCTTGAAAAGGTTTTACGGTGCCGCCTCCTGGTAAGACCTCGACTGTATACATAGCAAATTGGGGACCATAATGAGGCGAAGCGATAATGCTCACATTACACTTCTCAAGATTCGGCAGAACATTTTTCACACGTCCTTCGGGGGGAATCAAAGCATACCTCCCATGTTGGACCACTGCCCTTGACGATAATAAATCCTGGGGATAACCCATATTTCATTCTCCTTTCATTATACCATTGAAATTTAGCTAATTAGTATTATATTCTTAATGTTCGTTACTCCTGCATTTTTACCTTTATCCTAATATGATAAAGCTTCAGCCTCATTAACCCAAGTATTTTACCCTATTATACTAAGAAACATGCTCACTCTCTGAAAAATCAGTTCTCAAACTTTATCAATTGGGGATAAAGGAAGTACAAAGGTAATACCGAATAGTATTGCCATAATCATTAAAGGAGATGACGTTGATGAGCCGTATACTTAAAGTCGAAACCTTAACTAAGGAAGCCTTTAAACCTTTTGGCTATCTTTTAAGTCCTAATCCCGGAGTTGCACCTTTTAAAAATACCCCTCCCGTCTTTACGGATCGGATGCCCTTTGAGGTGGATGAGGGAGAATCCGAATTCGTCTATGCCCTCTTGGATCGCAAAGAATTTAAGTTCTCGAACTTAGAACGTCACAATAAAGTAACCCAAGGCTTTTTTATGATGACCTGCGGACCGGCAATCATTACCGTTGCTCCGGCCACCGACCCCTCTGACCTAGAAACCTTACCTTCCCTCGACTCGGTACGCGCCTTCCTCTGGGAACGGGATATGTGTTTCGTCCTCCATCGCGGGGTATGGCATGGAACCATTCTTCCTCTGGAACCAAAATTCGCCTATATTTTAGCTACCCGCAAGCAAACCTCTGACGAATCCATCGCTCCACTCTATGACGGCGATGTCCAAATACGTGAATTAGGAGAGACTTTTGAGTTAAAGCTCTAAAAGTGCCCTCGGTTAGCCCGGCATTTTTTTAGGCAACTGTTCATATTTGCTATTCAGTTGCCTTTTTGTTGCAAAAAATTGAAGGCGTCCCCTAACTACTTTTGCAAGTGGTTAGGGGACGCCTTCTTACTTATACTTCAACAACACACATAATTTCCACTGCAGCACCACCGGGTAGCTGGTTGGTACCCAAAGCCATGCGGGTATGTCTTCCTCTTTCCCCAAAACAAGTCAACAGCAACTCGGACGCCCCGTTCATCACTAAAGGCTGCTGAGTAAAGCTGTCGGCACTGCGAACATAGCCAATGACCTGAACAAATTGTCTAATCCGGTTTAAGTCTCCCAGATATTCCTGCAAAGCGGCCAAACAATTACTCATGGCGATACGGGCTGCCTCTTGTCCTTGGTCTACAGTGAAATCCTCTCCCAACTTACCCAAAAACACATACTCGCCATGGAGTTTTGGGGTATGTCCACAGACATACAGGAGATTTCCTGTCTGAATCACTCTGGCATAAAATCCATCTGGTTCGGAAGGGGCCGGCAGCTCCAAATTGTACTTCACTTTTAAAATCTCTTCAATGCTCAACATAGAGGACTTCACTCCCCTCATCCCTCGATACGCACCGCCGAATCAAGCAGAACATGGTACAATACATTCACTCCATCACCGCAATCTTCCCTACTGCTCCATTCAAGCGGATTATGGCTAATTCCATCTTTGGAGCGGATAAAAATCATACCAATGGGGCAAATATTAACCATTTGCATTGCGTCATGTCCCGCGCCGCTGGGTAAACAGTAATATTCCAAGCCTAGATCTTGGCAAGCTTTTTTGGCCGCTAGCTGAAATTCTTGAGAACAAGGTGTCGGAGGAATCCGCTGCAAAATCTCCGTTTCAATCTGAACTCCTCGTTCTTGGCAGATTCCCTCAATTCCCTTAAATATTGCGGTTTCTACTTGATCACTAACTTCTTGAGAGATATCCCGCAAATCCAAGGTGAATTCCACACGCCCGGGAATAATGTTGATACCGCCAGGGAAGACATTGAATCTACCGACGGTCGCCACAGTGCTTCCTGTCTTCTTGGCTTCGCGCTCTATGACCTGGACCATCTCAGCGGCAGCCACCAAAGCATCCTGACGCAGATTCATGGGAGTTGCTCCGGCATGGCCCGCCTCACCTTTGACAATAATCTTCATCCACAGTTCATTGACAATGCCTGTGACGATACCGACGGAGAGATCTTTGCATTCCAATACCTTCCCCTGTTCAATATGAAGTTCGATAAATGCTTTCAGTTCTTCCTTGGCGCGAATGGCCTCCTTAATTTTTAAAGAGTCAAAGCCCTGCTCACTCATAGCCTGAGCTACAGTTGTCCCCGCTTTATCCTTCATTTCCAAGTCTTTGGGCGAAAGGTCACCGATGACACCACGGCTGCCAAACATACTAAAGCTAAACCGGGAACCCTCTTCATCATTGAAAGCATATACCTCAATGGGGTGTTCGGTTTCAATTCCTTGTTCCTTTAAAGTCTGAAGCACTTCGATGCCTCCTATTATCCCTAGAGCTCCATCAAAGATTCCACCATCGCAGACCGTATCAATGTGGGAACCCGTTAGAACCACAGGGGCGTTGGGATCCCTTCCTTCGCGGCGGCCAATCAGATTCCCAACGGCATCTTCACGGACACTTAAGCCTGCTTGGCGCATGTACTCAGCCACTAAGTCCTTCGAGACCCGATGTTCAGTTGTAAAAGCATGACGGGTTACCCCGCCGGATTCTCTATGACCGATTTTCCCCAATTCTTGTAATCGCTGATATACACGTTCTTTGTTAATCATAACTGCCACCTCTTCATTACTGCTTCAATGGTTATGCGTTTCTGTTTAATTCACATATTAAGTTAAAATGTTGAAATATTATCTCAATTCTTATATCTAGTTTATCCTTATTTTTTATTATTTCGCGCCCTTTGTCTTTGGCAACTCTGGATAATATTCTTCAGGTCTTTCTATCCTTTTAATCCACAGACCTAACAAATCATCCATGTATAATTACATACCAATTAACTAACCTTAAGTTACCTAGTCAATAGAAACGCCTTAAATAGGACTGTTAGAGATAGCTTAAAGAAGGGTTGAACTGGCTAAACTAAATATCTTAGTCTTTATAGGATAAACCTTTTTGCGTTTTATTGTCCCAACTTGATAATGTCAAATTATAATATTCAGTATATTCTTAATGTAAATTCACAATCAAATAAACTCTATTTCTCCGTTTCGTTAACCATGTAGACCTATTTTAGTTTAGGGGGGCATGAATGTGTTTAATCTCGTCATCAAAAACGGTAAGGTTGTGACAGTTGACAAAGTTATTGAAGCAAGTATCGGAATTAATAACGGAAAGATAACCGCCATCATCGAGTCAGGAACTGAGGTCGCAGCCGAAAAGGTCATCGATGCCCAAGGAAAATACGTTTTTCCCGGAGCTATCGATACCCACGCACACTTAAATGATCCCGGTTACCTCTGGAGAGAAGACTATACACACGGTACAGCTGCCGCAGGGGTCGGCGGTTTTACCACCATCATTGATATGCCAATGCAAAATGAACCGGCCATGACCGATGGTAAAATCCTCACTAAAAAGTTAGAAGCAGTTTCTCCTAACGCCTATGTGGATTATTGTTTCTGGGGTGGTCTCGTCGATTATAACCTGAACCATTTAAAAGAACTGAATGAGAAAGGCTGCGTAGCATTTAAATCCTTTATCGGACCAGTTTCTCCAGACTATGTCTCTTTATCCATCGGTCAAGCCAAGGAAGCCATGGAGATTTGCAAGGAGTTCGATGGCCGAGCAGGATTCCACTGCGAAGACTATTCCATTATTAAATGGGAAGAAGCTAGAGCAAAACGTAAAGAGAAAAATGATTGGCAGGATTTCCTGGATTCTCGCCCCGTCCTAGCTGAACTGATTGCTACTCAAAATATCATCGATGTAGCTAAAGAAGCAGGAGCCAAAGTTCACATCTGTCATGTGAGTCATCCAAGAGTTGCCGAAATTATTCGCCAAGCCCAAATTGAAGGCGTAGATGTCACCGCTGAAACCTGCGGTCATTATCTCGTCTTTACTGATCAAGATGTCATTAAAAACGGTAGCCTCTTTAAATGTGCACCTCCCTTACGTGATGCCGCAGCTATGGAAGGCATGTGGGAGTATATCAACAATGGCACCCTATCCGCCATTGCCTCGGATCACTCTCCTTGCGAGCTCAGTGAAAAAAGCGAAGCACAGCATGGCGTCTTTGGCGCTTGGGGAGGAATTAGTGGCATCCAAAACGTGATGCAAGTGGTTTACAGTGAAGGTGTCGTGAAGAGAGGCTATTCCCCAACCCTCTTAGCCCGTTCTCTAAGTGAAGGACCGGCCAAAGCTTTTGGTATCTTTGGCAAAAAAGGTGCCCTTCAAGTTGGATTTGATGCTGACTTGGTCATCCTCGATCCTGACAAGGAATGGGAAATCACCCCTGAGTCCTTACATTATGTTAACCCGATCTCTGCTTTTGTCGGACTGAAAGGTCAAGGCCTTCCAGTATGCACCTTAGTCAGAGGTCAAGTGGTCGCCCAAGATGGTCAAATTGTGGGTCAGAAGGGCTTTGGAGAGTATGTTAAGAAGCTAAAATAAAAGGAGGTGCCTCATGAGCAGTCATTATGATTTGATTATCCGCAACGGACATGTGGTTTGCCCTGATGGTGTACGGAAGGCTGACATCGCTGTCTATGATGAGAAAATCGTTCACATCGCCGATGAAATTTCCGGCGGGGCTAAGGAAGTGGTGGATGCCGCTGGCAAATATGTCTTTCCCGGCATGACCGATGGGCACGTCCATTTTAATGATCCTGGCAGAACTGAATGGGAGACCATCACCACTGGTTCGAGTGCTTTAGCCGCTGGCGGTGGAGTTGCTTTCTTCGATATGCCTCTCAATTGTAGTCCTTGCACTTTAGATGCAGTGAACTTCAACAATAAACTGGCCGTAGCACAAAAAGATTCTATAGTGGATTACGGCTTCTGGGGTGGTTTGACTTCTGCCAATTTGGATAAATTGGATGAGCTAGCTGAGTGTGGGGTAATTGGATTCAAGGCTTTCTCCTGCCACAGTGGCATCGATGAATTTCCAAGAATGGACGATTATACTGCTTTAGTCGGTATGGAAAAACTAGCTAAGCTTGGGCTTCCTTTAATGGTTCATTGCGAAAATGCCGAGATTACCAAAGAGTTGACCGAGCTTTCTCTAGCTAATAATCGAGCAGGGGTGCGGGATTACTTCGCCGCTCGTCCACCAATTACTGAGATTGAAAACGTCTCGCGGATGATTACCTTCGCAGAAGAAACTGGTTGTAAGCTGATTATCGCCCATATTAGCACCGCGAAAGCCATTGAACTTGTCACTGAGGCCCGTAAAAGAGGTGTTGATGTCTGCTGCGAAACCATTGGCCATTATCTCTACCTTACCGGCGATGATGTAGAGCGACTAGGAACCGTAGCCAAATGCTCTCCTCCTATTCGCGATAACGCAAACCAATCCAAAATGTGGGGAAAACTTTTCAATAATGAGATCGCTTTTGTTTCATCTGATCACTCTCC
>JBFWMF010000005.1:0-146468 GCA_050251735.1 Desulfitobacterium sp. | reverse complement strand
ATAATTATTTAATTCGCGAGGGGTCAATTACCAAGAAAGCCGACTTGACTGTTAACGGAATCGACCTTATACAAACTTGTTATGAGTTAGCGGGGATATATAAAACTTTAAAAGATAAAGAGTTAATACGTCTCTTAAATGATGATTTAGTAACCTTGTATTTGTATGGATTTCAAATAGGTCGCCTTTATCGAAAAGAATATAAACCGTTGATTAGTAAGGGGTTTCTTATCAAACGAGCCCTATCCTTAAGAAATCGCGGCAAAGTTATTTTGTTTGTGATAAGTATAAGGTTGTATTTTTTCATAAATGCGTTTCTTAAAGCACTCAGGAGGTAAGCATGTGGGGAAAGATTATGGGCTATGGATATTTGCCCCCTTTACCATAATAATGACATTAATATTTGCTAAGAATATGCAAGTTCCCTTAAATCCTTATGTAGTACCATTTGGTATGCTAATCATTGTATGTATAGGTGCCCTTATATTTTTCTTATTTACGATTAAACATAAATTGCCTTATATAATAGTTCAACTTATTCTTTTTGCTACTTTGGCAATTCTATCCACATATATAAACGGTGAATATATGGAGGGAGATTTTTTACTAACCATTATCTCTATAGTTCTGTGGATCATTGTCTATATTGCTTCCTATATAGTCACGAGAAAAAGCCAAAATTCGCGAGGTCCCTTTTACATTGTTGCTCTTACCTTGCCATTCATTGCCTATTTGTATTATCTAATTTTTCAGGGGCAGGTTAATGGTATATATTATGTACTTGTATTTCTTCCGATTATCTTAACCTTACAAAAAACTTATCTTAAAGTGTTTGGGATATTTGTTGTATTTGCCTGCGTGATTGTTTCGCTAAAGAGAACAGCGTTAATAGCAGCTGTATTAGCGGTTTTTGTTTACTTTTTTATTACATCAAGTCAAGCCAAAAAACAGGAACATAATATCAAAAATACACTAATTGCCTTAGGTGTTGTGCTAATTGTCAGCATTGGAGCTGCTTATTTGTACGAGTACCTAAGTCAATATTTTAATTTAGACTGGCTAGCTCGCCTGCAAGCATTACAAACCGACGGCGGCTCTAATCGAGATATAGTATGGAAGACTACAATCAACATGCAGTTTAACTCCACTGCTTTGGAGTGGCTATTCGGGCATGGCTATAATGCAGTACTAAGATATTCTCCTTTTGAATTAAGTGCTCATAATGACTTTTTGGAAGTGTTATTTGATTATGGACTTTCAGGGTTTGCTTTTTACATTTCGTTTATTATTTCTCTCTTTAGGGTATTTAACAGAATGTATCGAGATAAATTTGTCTTAGTAGCACAATTTGCGTCTTCACTAATCATATTTTTAGTAATGTCGACAACAAGTCATTTAGTCATTTATCCTACCTACTTTATTTATCTGGCTTTTTTTTGGGGAGTTTCAATTGCCCAATATGAGAATCAGAAAAAGGGGGTGCTTAAAATTGTGCAGTGATAATGGTATTCCCCGGATCATCCATTATTGTTGGTTCGGAGGAAATCCACTACCATCCCTTGCTGTTAAATGCATAGATAGCTGGAAAAGGGTGCTTCCAGATTTTGAACTTCGAGAATGGAATGAAGAAAATTTTGATTTGGCAAGTAACCAATATGTGCAGCAAGCCTACGAGAGCAGAAAGTGGGCTTTTGTGACAGACTTTGTTCGCTTAAAGGTACTTTATGACATTGGGGGAATTTACATGGATACCGATGTCGAGGTTATCAAGCCTTTGGATGAATTCATGAAATTGCCCGCCTTTTCGGGGTTCGAAGGTGAGGCTTATATAAACACAGGAATTATTGGAGCAAAGAAAGGGAATAAGTGGATTAAAGAGTTAATAAAAGACTATGATGATAGAGTGTTCATCAAAGAGGATGGTAGCTATGATCAAACGACGAATGTAAAGATAATCACCAATACAACTAAAAAAATATATCCCATTAATCTGGATAATACGCTGCAAGCGTTTGCCGATGTGTCATTTTACCCTTTGGACTGGTTCTGTGCTAAGTCCTACGAAACTGGAGAAATAGTCAGGACCGAGAACACACATACCATTCATCATTTCTCGGGTTCGTGGTTGCCTTGGTCACATAGATTAAAAAGCTCTCTAACACGAGCCATTGGCAATGAAGGCATGAGAAAAATGTCGCATATAAAACAGTTTCTTTTGAGAGGTATAAGGAAATGAATGTATTGACAATCTTCACTCCTACCTTTAATCGAGCATACCTATTGTCTGATCTGTATGAGAGCCTGCTTCGCCAATCCAACAGAGGTTTTGAGTGGCTAATTGTTGATGATGGGTCAAGTGATGACACGGCTGAACTCGTCGCGAATTGGATGAACGATGGTGAAATTCTTATACGGTACTATAAACAAGAAAACCAAGGTAAGCATATAGCTCATAATAAGGGCGTGGAGCTTTGCCATACACCCTTGTTTTTCTGTGTCGATTCAGATGATCGTTTGCCTAGGGAGGCTGTTCAGTTCATATATGATTTATATGAAGAGGAAAAAGGGAAAAGGGTACTGGGGTTTTATATGCGCAAAAGTGACTTTAGCGGTCATACTCAAGGAATGAATTGGCCACATCATGTTAGATATGCAACATTAAATGAACTTTATCAAAAATACCGGTACCGCGGCGAGGCAGCCATTATTCTCTTTACCGAGGCGATTAAACCGTATTCATTTCCACAGTTTGCGGGGGAGAAGTTTGTGACTGAAACAGTGTTCTATGATCAGATCAGTGCTATTGCCCCCATGCGTTTAGATGATCGTATATGTTATCTATTTGAATATAAAAGGGATGGATATACGCTTCAAGGAATGAGACTACAATTTAATAATCCAGTAGGAACAGGGTATTGTTTTTTACACCATATCGGTTATATGAGCGGGTTTCTCGAAAGATGCAAAACTATGGGTCAATTTTTGGCGTGGACAGAAATGTTTGCTATTGATGAGCCGCTCTATAAAAGAATCCAAACGCCAATGTATGTTAAATTCTTTGGGCACATCCTCAAGTCACATTATTTAAAGCTATTTATTAGACATAGAGGGGCGCTGAGTAATGAGGCTTGAGGCATCAATAAAAAATACCTTTTCCGCTATTACGATGCAGCTAGTAGCCATGCTCATCGGATTAATATTGCCACGTCTATACCTATCGAATTTTGGATCGGAGGTCAATGGGTTAGTGAGTTCAATTACTCAGTTTATTGCCTATCTCACTTTGGTTGAGGCAGGTTTAGCAAGTGCTACGACAACGACGCTTTATCTGCCTTTGGCTGAAGATAATCATAATAGAGTTAATGCAATATTAGCTGCTGCCAAAAAGTTTTACTTTCACATTGGCTATATTTTTAGCGGCTTAGTCTTATGTCTAGCTCTCATTTACCCCTCTGTCATTAAGACGAATTCCTTAACTAATATAGAGATGGGAATTCTGGTTTTAGTACTTGGTTTTAACGGAGCCTTTGATTTCTTTACTCTTTCTCGATATCGAGCACTACTAACGGCAGATCAGCGATATTATATTGTCGCAAATGCATCAACGCTTGCGAGTATTATAAATTTCTTTCTGGTAGTCCTTACTATGAATTTAGATTGTAGCGTTGTTGTCGTAAGAACAGTGGCTTTAACTAGCTTTATTTTGCGAAGTCTTCTTTTAAATATCTATGTGCGGCGAAACTACAAATATGTAGATTATTCGGTTACCCCTGATTATAAGGCCTTAAACAAACGTTGGGATGCCATGATTTTACAATTATTGGGATTAGCCCAGAATTCGTTACCTGTTGTTATGCTCACCTTCTTCAGCAACTTAAAAGTTGTCAGTGTCTATAGCATATATAATATGGTGGCGGCAAGTATTCTTTCGATACTGGCGTCAATTACGAATGGGTTTTCAGCATCGTTCGGTGATATGATCGCCAAAAAGGAAACTGAGGTGTTACAAAAAACATATATACAATATGAGCTCCTATTTTTCATGCTTATGATTTGGGCCTATTCTTGCATGAATATTCTCTACCTATCCTTTATTCGGATCTATACAGCGGGTATCCATGACGTTAATTACCTACAACCCTTAGTAGCGTTTCTATTTGTGTTAAATGGTCTCGCTTATAGCTTTAAGACACCCGCAGGAACACTCATCGGTTCGGCTGGGGTTTTCAAAGAGACTAAACCTTCGACGATGATTCAAACGGCTATTGCCATTGGCTTATCCTTGCTATTAACACCCTTTTGGGGTATCGTCGGGGTTTTAATTGCCCTCATAATATCTAATCTATATCGCGATATTGATCTGGTAATATTTATGTCAAAAAATGTAACGAAGCTGCCATGCAGACAGTCCTTTATACGTATACTTAACAGTATCCTAATATTTGGTATCACAAATTTACCCTTTCATTTCCTTGTTATTGATACAGGAGGTTTTGGGCAATGGTTTCTCACGGCAATAGGAGTTGCCCTCTGGAGTATGGTCGTAGTAATAACCTATAACTTAATCGCTGATAGAGAAGTATTGCTTCAGATTTTGCGAAGGCTAAACGGTTCAAAAGTGAAGCTTTACAGGAGAAGGAAGCCTTAAAGGAGAGGAAAGTATGAAAATTGGCATAATGACTTTTCATCGAGCCTTAAACTATGGGGCACTCTTGCAAGCGTATGCCTTGCAAGAAACCATGCTATCTTTAGGGGCTGAATGCGAAATAATTGATTATCGCAATCCCTTAATGGAAGACTTATATAGGGTTAAATCCTATAGGGAATGTAGCGGCATAAAAGAGTGCATATCATGTCTTTTACATGCATCTTCGGAGAAAAGAACTCATGAAGCTTATGAAAAGTTCAGGAGGGATTATCTTATACTTTCCCCTAAAGTGTACCTGGATAACAAGGACTTGAGCTCCTGCAACAACGAATATGATAGGATCATCTGCGGAAGCGACCAAGTTTGGAATTACAGAGCGCTTAATTTTGATAAGAACTACTTCTTGGATTTTATAACTGATCGGGATATGAAGTATTCCTACGCAGCTAGTTTTGGTGTGGACACTATACCTGAGGAATATTACGAAGAATACAGACGACGTTTACTCCATTTTTCGCATTTATCAGTAAGAGAGAGCCAAGGGTGTGAGCTCGTTTACGCTATATGTGGCTTGAGACCGGAACAACATATTGACCCTGTGCTCTTACTTTCGCGTGAGATGTGGGCAGAGAAGATGGGGTGTACTCCCCCCCATGAAGATGATTATATTCTTGTCTATTCATTTGAACTTACCGATACAATGAAGAAGTTTATAAATGATTTAGCAAGGAGGACTGGGAGCAAGGTTTTGGTGTTTGGACGTTCATTTAAGAAAATACTGAATACGCCCTACGAAAACATCCATAGTATATCTCCTCGTGAGTTTGTAAGGTGTTTTTTTAATGCAAGATATGTGGTAACAAACTCTTTTCATGGCACAGCCTTCTCCATTCTCTTTAATAAGGAGTTTTATACAGAATTGTTGGTTTCAAGTAACCTGGTAAATAGTCGTTTGGAAAATATATTAAAAGTAATGAACCTCGAAGATCGGAAAATAACTGAAACTTATGAAGAGGACCATCTTCTTGCAAGTAGGGTAAAATGGGATGAAGTGAACGAGATCGTTAGTGCAGAGCGACGAAAAGCACTACATTACTTAAAGTCTTTAGCCCAGATCTCTCCTGGAGGGACTGCAACAATAGGGAGGGTATTGTAATGTGGTTACTTTATTTGTAAAAAGGGAAGATTGTTGTGGCTGTACAGCCTGTTTCAGCGTGTGCCCAAAGCTGGCTATTACTATGAAACCGGATCAGGAAGGGTTTCTATATCCTCATATTGACTTTGGTTTATGTGTAGAATGCGGGCTCTGCCAAAAGGTATGTGCCTTTCAAAATGGCTATAAAACATTGGACAACTTTTCCGAGCCAGAAGTTTATGAATATTTTTTCTGATGGGCAAGAGGATTATAAGTCATTTTTATCTCAGCTTTATAAAACTATCTTTTATTCTCATATGACGCTTAGACCAGCTTGTCACAATTGTAAAATTTGAAAAAATATGTTCCCGCGTTTTGTACATACGAAGCAATGCATCAGCCTGTTTACAACCCAACTTGGAAAAGCCAACCCAGCCATCGCCCAAGCGAGATGAATTTTGGCAGAATTATAAGACGCATGGATTTGCTTATGTGGTTAAGAAATACTTCGGATATGGAGTGAAAGGAGATCTAAAGCGCCTTATCTCGAAGCTTTTGCGTAGTACGGGGCTTTATTGATTGTTGATAATGGTAGTGTCAGGCCGGAAAAAATGCAACGCTTCCTCGGCTAAGTAAGCTATATGAAGAAGCACTGGCAAAATTGTTTGGAGCGCGATCCTTTCTACAACCCAAATCTGACCCTAGAGCAAGAGGGTTATGCTATTGTTTTCTAAGGTGGCAGAGTTTACAATAGGAAAAAAGCCTTGGGCAAAGAAAGGAATGGGATAAGGATGAAACGAGAGTATAAGTTTAAATATGATGAAGAGTACCTTAGCCTAGCGCTGAATCCGGATCAGATCATCCAGGAGCTCCAGGCAAAAGATATTCAGCCTCTCGAGGATGTAGTCAAGGAAGTCAACAGGGTTCTCGATGCTCCACTTGCTTCGCCGCCGTTTAACACCCTTTTTCAAGCAGGTGATCAGGTGACGATCGTCGTGAGTGATATTACCCGCTTGGTTAAGCTACATGAGTACTTGCCGACCATTGTCAATCGCTTGAATTCCCTGGGCATACCCGATAAGGATATACTTATCTTGACAGCTACCGGTACACATCGCGGGCAGACAGCTGATGAGAAAAAGAAAGTTGTCGGTGCGGAGATGTATGGTCGCTTGGAAGTCATTGACCATGACTGCGATCTTTCAGAGATGGTATATGTTGGAACGACCCCGCGAGGAACGGAAGTTGTCGTTAATCGTTTGGTGGTTGAGCGCAAGGTTATTCTTACAGGTGGAATCGTTCACCACTTAATGGCTGGTTTCGGTGGGGGACGCAAGTCGATTCTTCCGGGTGTAGCCAGTAGAGAGACCATTGCTCAAAACCATCTCCACTCTTTAGATCCCCATGCGGAACAGTCGAACCCCTTGATCGGGGTAGGAGCGCTCATCGATAACCCTTTACATGAGGATATGGTCGATGCCACTCAATTTGTGAATCCGAACTTTCTCCTCAACGCGGTGATTCATACGGATGGACGCATTGCCAAGCTCTTCGCCGGTCATTGGCTGAAGGCTTGGGAAGAGGGCTGTGTATGGGCTGATGAAAATTATGGAGTACCGATTGAGAAAAAGGCCGATCTGGTGATTGCCAGCTGTGGTGGTTTCCCCAAGGATATTTCTCTTTATCAAAGCACTAAGACCTTATTTAATGCTTCCTTAGCTGTCAAGCCTGGGGGGAAGATTCTCGTCCTGGCAGGATGTCGAGAGGGTGCCGGAGCGGATGAGTTCTTCGGTTGGAGTGAACCTCTTAAGGAGCAAAAGCTTGATCCGGAACTCCGTAAGAACTTTACGATTCCCGGCTATATTTTTTATGCAGCTGTAGAATCAGCGCGCAAGGCAAATGTCATCCTTTACTCGATGATTGAACCTGAGCTGGTTAAACCCATGGGGATGACCGGAGTCAACTCCCTTGCTGAAGCTTTAGAGTTAGCTCAAGTAGATAAAGAGAATCAGGATATAATAATCATGCCCTATGGGGGAGCGACAATTCCCCTCTATCAAAAAGGGTAAACTCTTCAAGGGTTAATTCTTCTTATGGATACCTATTTTTGACAAACAGCTGATTCGAATGGTGAATCAGGCATAACAAATTAATTAGCAACAAGAAACCCGAGGCAGGGCCTCGGTTTTTCTGCATGCGATAGGCAGTCGCACCGACTTGTTTAACATGGAAATTTTGCGAATTGATTTTGGCTTAATAGACGCTTCCTGTTTTAAGCGGATGCCTTGGCAAGGGCGTCATTTACTGCGTCAGTGAAACCTTTCATGGTCAAGGTCGTGCTGGAAATGACGTCATTTCCAGTGGACTGGTTAGCAATGACCGCTTCAACATGTTATTATAACTTTAAATAGAAAAAATTCTTAAGGCATATCCCTAAGTAGAGGAAAGGAATGTGAGTTTACAAATATGAATATTTTGGTTACCTTGAATTCAAATTACCTAAAACCACTGAAAACCATGCTCAAATCACTTTTTCTCAATAATCCAGGTGAGAGTTTTATTATATTTCTTATGCACTCAAGCCTTAGTGATGAAGAAGTGGCAGGCGTAAATGCCTATGTAGAGGCCCATGGCGGTAGAGTGAGTAATGTTGAAATCTCTGATGAAAGCTTTAAAGATGCCCCGATCTTGTTGCATTACCCAAAAGAGATGTATTTTAGACTTTTAGCCTATAAATTTTTGCCAAGGGATATTGAGCGGGTTTTATATCTAGATCCAGATATTTTGGTCATCAATCCAGTGAGGGAGCTTTATGATTTGGATTTTAAAGGGCGCTACTATGCAGCTGCCAATCATGATATCGTTTCGCTCACTGAAATAAATAAGCTCAGACTTTACCCCTACAAAATAGATGCTTACTACAACTCCGGGGTGATGCTGATGAATCTTGAACTTCTCCGCCAGGAAGCCGATGAAGTAGAAATCTATCGATTTATCGAAGAGAATAAGCAGAAGCTGGTTATGCCGGATCAGGATGTTTTGAATGCTGTTTACGCCAAGAAGATTAAGAGCTTAGATGAAAAGCTTTACAATTACGACACCCGTTATTATAACTATTACAAGCTGTCCACTAACGACGTCTTCGATATGCATGAAGTGATCAATAAGACTGTAGTTTTGCATTTCTGCGGTAAAAAGAAGCCTTGGCAGAAGCGCTATTCAGGTAAATTTCATGCTTTATATAAGCACTATGAGAAGTTGGCCGAATGTAGGGTAACGAATATGACGAAACTAGAATAATCAGAGCTAAGGAGGAAACCAGATGGATGAAGTAAAAACACCCAAAAAGCCCTTAATTTATTACTATATAATTGCCCTCTTGACCATATTGCTGTTCAACTATTTAGCTATGCCTAACCTATTGCAGCAAAAAGTCCAAGAAGTAGACTATGGAACCTTCATGAGTATGACGGAAAAGAGAGAAATTGGTAGTGTCGAGATTCAGAATAACCAAATCATCTTTACCAACAAAGACAACACCTCATTTTACAAAACCGGGTTAGTGGATGATCCTAACCGAACTGAGCGGCTTTATGAGGCAGGTGCTAATTTTTCCAAGGAAATTGTCAAGGAAGCATCGCCATTGATGACCTTTCTCCTTACGTGGATTTTGCCCTTGGTCATCTTTATCGGCATTGGTCAATACATGTCCAAAAAGCTCATGCAAAAAGCTGGTGGTGGTAATTCCATGATGTTTGGCATGGGCAAGAGCAATGCCAAGATTTATGTGAAATCCACTGAAGGCATCAAGTTTTCAGACGTGGCCGGGGAGGATGAAGCGAAAGAAAACCTGGCAGAAATTGTGGAGTACTTACATGACCCTTCCATATATAAAGAGATCGGGGCTAAGATGCCCAAAGGTATCTTATTAGTAGGTCCTCCCGGAACGGGCAAGACCATGTTGGCTAAGGCTGTGGCTGGGGAATCTCAGGTACCCTTCTTTTCGATCTCGGGTTCAGAGTTTGTGGAGATGTTTGTCGGCATGGGTGCCTCTAAGGTGCGCGATCTCTTTAAACAAGCCAAGGAAAAGGCACCCTGTATCGTTTTTATCGATGAAATTGACGCCATCGGTAAAAAGCGGAACGGACAGTTTGGTGGCAATGATGAACGTGAGCAGACCTTGAATCAACTGCTCACCGAGATGGATGGTTTTGAAGAAAATACCGGTGTGATCATATTGGCGGCTACCAATCGCCCCGAATCCCTTGATCCAGCTTTGCTGCGTCCGGGCCGTTTTGATCGCCGTGTGCCGGTAGAGCTACCTGATTTAAAGGGCCGCGAGGAAATACTCAAAGTCCATGCCAAAAAGGTTAAAACTGATGCGAGCATCGACTTCACAAAAGTAGCACGCATGGCTTCAGGGGCTTCCGGAGCAGAGCTGGCGAACATCGTTAATGAAGCCGCCCTGCGTGCCGTGCGTGATGGACGAAAATATACAAATCAGTCAGATTTCGAGGAAAGCATTGAAGTCGTCATCGCCGGCTATCAAAAGAAGAACGCCATCCTTACGGATAAAGAAAAGCTAATCGTCGCTTATCACGAGGTGGGTCATGCCTTGGTCGCAGCCAAGCAAAGCAATTCTGCTCCAGTAGAAAAAATCACAATTGTCCCGCGTACTTCAGGGGCTCTTGGCTATACCATGCAAGTGGACGAAGGCAATCACTATCTGTTGAGCAGAGAAGAGATTGAGAATAAAATTGCCACGTTTACCGGTGGTCGGGTGGCTGAAGAAATTATTTTCGGCTCAGTGACCACAGGGGCGGCCAATGATATCGAGCAGGCCACGAAATTGGCCCGGGCGATGATTACCCGCTATGGCATGAGTGAGAAATTTGGCATGGTGGCTATGGAAACAGTATCAAATCAATATTTGGGTGGCGATACTTCCCTCACTTGTTCAGCGGAAACTCAGGCCCTAGTGGACAAGGAAGTCGTTGCTCTAGTGAAAAAAGAATATGAAAAAGCCGAGAAGATATTGCAAGAGAATCGCGAGAAACTGGACGAGATCTCTAAGCATCTTTATGAAAAAGAAACAATAACCGGAACTGAATTTATGGAGATTTTGAATTCGTAGGTTTTGATTCGATCATATTATTTGCTCTTTTTTCAGCCTGGAATTGAAGGTTGACAAAAGTGATTTTGCATTAGTATACTAGTATTAGTTAATTTTTGATTGTTATTGAATATACTTTAATACCTGAGCAGGTCATGAACCGATAGGTTTCTATGACCGGGTCGGCAACGACAGCAGATGAGAAATCTGTGGGACAGCAATGTTCCACAGATTTTTTTACGGTAAAAATACAATAATTGGAGGATTCTATGCTAAGAGACTGGGATAGACGGGCTAAAGTTGCACTTCTCTCGATCATATCCAACACCCTGTTAATAATTTTCAAGGCTATAGCCGGTATTTTAAGTGGATCGGTAAGTATAATCTCCGAAGCCATTCATTCGGGGATGGACTTGATTGCTTCCTTGATCGCTTTTTTCTCGGTGAGACAATCTGCCAAACCTGCTGACAGGGAGCATCCCTATGGCCATGGTAAAATTGAAAACATTTCCGGAATCGCCGAAGGGCTGTTGATTTTTGTCGCCGCTGGGTTGATTATCAAGGAAGCAATTGCCAAGATCCAAGCTCCGGTTGCCATTGAACAGACGGGGATAGCCATTGGGGTGATGCTGGGGGCCTCTATTGTAAACCTGCTCGTTTCGAGAAAACTGTACCAAGTTGCCAAGGAAGAAGATTCGATGGCTCTGGAAGCCGATGCTCTACATTTAAAAACTGATGTATATACATCATTGGGGGTAGCAGGAGGACTGGTACTCATCAAAGTAACCGGACTCAATGTCCTTGACCCTCTTGTGGCGATTATCATCGCTTTACTGATCATCAAAGAAGCCTGGCATTTATGCTATAATGCATTTCAATACCTTTTGGACACCAAATTATCGGATGAAGAAGAAGCACGCATCAAAAAGATCATCAGCGATCACCACGGTATTTTTAAGGATTATCATAAACTTAAAACCAGAAAGTCCGGGAACATGAAGCATATTGATTTCCATATTACTGTTGATCCATATCTCACTGTTAAAGAAGTTCATGATATTATTGGCGATCTAAAAATGGATATGTGTCATGAATTTGGCAATACAAGAGTAAATGTTCATGTGGATCCTCTTAGAGAGGATAGAAGCGAAGAAGAGGAATTTGAGCCTTGAAGGAGAAATAATAACGCTAATACACTTCAATCATAGAAGAGAAGCCGTGGATAAATTGGCAGAAGGTTGGGAAAGGAAAGTAGAAATGAGCGAACATGAATGCGGTCATGGCTGTAACCATGGGTGTGGACATGGAAGTGGCCATGGGAGCGAATGTGAAGGACACGCATCCTGTGTCTCAATAGTGCCGATATTTAATCATCTTGAAGATGAGCAAATGGCTGAAATCACAGAAGCGGTTCGTTCTTCTTCCTATAAAAAGAGCGAGATCATTTATCGAGCCGGGGATCAATCCGATTCACTCTATATTGTCAGAAGTGGGAAAATCAGAATTTATCGTTTGTCTGAATCAGGTAAGGAACAATTGGTGCGTTTTTTAAGGCCGGGGGATTTCACGGGCGAACATGCCTTATTCAGTGAGTCTGTGCATGAGTCCTATGCCGAAGCAGTGGAAAACACAGAGGTTTGCCTGATTACGCGCACGGATTTGCAGCAATTCCTTTTGAACTACCCTTCGATTGCCTTGAAAATGCTAGCTGAATTCTCTAGCAGACTGGAAAAATCGGAGAAACAAACCACAAGAGTTTCGACGGAGAAGGTGGAAACCAGGCTTGCCCTTTTCTTGGCGGAGTGTATCGATAAGGAAGCTTCGTCTATGGAGTTTGTGCTCCCCATGAGTAAAAGGGACTTGGCTTCCTTTCTAGGGACTACGCCGGAAACAATCAGTAGAAAGTTAACAGAATTTGAGGATGCGGGATATATCAGGCAGAAGCCTCATAGAAATATTGAGGTTCTCGATATAGATGAACTGCTCTTAGTCTAGTTTATATTAAGTGTTTTTAGAAGCCTTCAGGCCTCTTAGACATATTCTTTTTGGTATCTAATGATGTCTATTGTTAATTAGCAACCGATTATGTAGGCAAATCAAGTCTTAGAAACACGATAAGAAGCCGGTTAAGGTGGAATTAATTCTACCTTAACCGGCTTCTTTCGGTACTGAACGCAATCTCGTTCAGCGACTCAAAAGCATACGATCATCATCCAAGGTGTTTTGACTTTGCTGAGAGAAGAGCTCCAATAAACTGGAAACCGTCATCTCTTCTCGAGCCTTTCCGGCGATATCCAGAAGGATTTTTCCCTGATCTAACATGATCGTACGGGTTCCGGTTTTAAGGGCGGTCTGGATATTATGAGTGATCATCATGGTGGTGATCTGATCCTGACTGACGATGTCTTTGGTAATCGCCATTATCTTTTCGGCAGCGGCAGGATCAAGAGCTGCAGTGTGTTCATCAAGGAGTAACAGGGCAGGTTTAGCAATGGTGGACATAAGCAGGGAGAGGGCCTGTCTTTGACCACCCGAAAGTAGTCCAACCTTTGTCCTGAGGCGGTCCTCAAGGCCCATGTCCAGCAGGGCGATTTTTTCACGAAAAACCTTTACGTCCTTGGGGTGAACACCGAGACGCAGGCCGTTTCTGCTGCGGCGATTATAGGCAAGGGCAAGATTTTCTTCGATAGTCATATCCGGTGCCGAACCTTTAAGAGGATCCTGAAAGAGGCGTCCAATCCTGGCAGCCCGCTTGTGCTCAGCTAGGTAGGTAATGTTTTCTCCTTGGAGAAGAATTTTACCACGGTTGAGCCAAAAGGTACCGCCAATGGCATTAAACAGGGTGGATTTGCCGGCACCATTGGAACCGATGAGGGTCACGAATTCACCTTTTGTCAGAGATAGGCTAACTTTGTCCAAGGCCACATGCTCATTGGGTGTGCCTGCTAAGAAGATTTTGGTGGCGTTGCTGATTTCAAGCATCCAATTCCACCTTCTTTCTCATGTTGTGCAGCTCGAGATGCTTTTTCACCACGGGTATGGCCAAGGCAATGACGACGATGATTGCCGAAACGACTCGGAGCATATAGGCGGGAAAGATACTCGATTTCAAGGCCGCCGCGATGATAAAACGGTAAATAAGGGAGCCGCAGATGGCAGAGAGCAGCCCGATAGTCAAAGAGCGACGGCCAAAAATCGCTTCGCCGATGATGGCCGAGGCCAGACCGACTACCATGATACCAATCCCGGAGCTGATGTCGGCATACCCCTGATACTGGGCGAGCACTGCGCCGGCTAAGCCGATACAGGCGTTGGAAATGGCCACAGCAAGGATTTTCATAGCATCGACATTGATTGAGGAAGCCTTGACCATCTCCTCGTTATTGCCGGTAGCACGGATGCAGAGGCCCAGATGGGTCTTGAAAAACAAGATGAGAACCACGGCACAGAGAAAGCAAAAGGCGAAGGGGACAAAGGTCTTAAGGATTTCTTTGCTGACTGGCAGCCAAGCTATTTGCGTGAAAAGAGTGTCACTGCCGATCAAGGATAGATTAGAACGGCTGCCGAGAACATAAAGGTTGATACTGTAGAGACTGCTCATGGTGATGATTCCGGCGAGGATCGGGTGGATCTCCAGCTTGGTTTGCAGAAGTCCTGTCACCGTACCCGCCGCGGCTCCTGCCACGATGGCCAGCAAGATGCCGAGCAAAGGATGTCCAGCTAGGGTGAGGACAGCCGAGACGGCGAGGCCGAGAGTAAAGCTTCCATCGGCAGTTAGATCAGGGATATTGAGGATGCGGAAGGAAATATAGATACCCAGTGCCAGCATGCCGTAGATAAAGCCGAGCTGTAGGGAACCGATCAGTAAAGTCATGATCTTACCTCCTGCGAGATTAAATGGTGGACTGATTAGTCGATGATTTTAGCGCTGTCCAGTACGCTTTGGGGAAGAGTTAGTCCAAGGGCATCCGCGGTGGACTTGTTAATGACGGTGGTAAAATCGGTGACAACTAGGGATGGAATCTCTTGGAGGGGGGTACCTTTTAAGTATTTTTCCGCCATTTCGGCAGTGATGCCACCAATTGTAATGTCATCGATACTGACGGTGGCAAAGGCACCGGATTGAACCATGACGGCTGAGCTGCCATAGACCGGGATTTTGGCATTTTTAGCGATTTCAGCTACCTGAGGCATGGCACTTTGAACCATGCTGTCATTAGGAATGAAAAAGGCATCAACCTGGTTAACTAAGGATTCCGCGGCTTGCTGCACTTCCGAAGAGGAGGTAATGATAACCTCCTTATAATTTAATCCCACCGATTCCAGGTATTTCTTGGCATTTTCAATCGTCGTGACGGCATTGATTTCACCGGTATTATAGATCAACCCATAGGTTTGGCGGTTAGGGGTCAGTTGATCGGCAAGCTTGAACATCTCGCTGACGGGGATAGCATTGGAGGTACCGGTGGCATTCTTATCTGGGGTGTTCATATCGGTGATGACCTTGGCACCTACCGGGTTGGAAACGGAGATGTAAAAGACAGGGATACCGCTATCCATATTGACAATCGCTTGGGTCGCCGGTGTACCGATGGTCACAATCATGTCCTTCTTTTCATCAACCATCGTTTGCATGATGGAGTTGAGAGTAGCCGTGTCGCCATTGGCGTTCTTGTAGTCAATAACCATCTGCTCCTCTGTATATCCGAGCTCCCGCATCTTAGTGGTAAAACCTTCGCGCATGTCCGTAAAAGCGCCGTTGTCAGCAAGCTGGACTAGGCCGACCTGGATAGCATTTGCTGATGCCTTGCCTTGTTGGGGAGTTGTTTCCGCGCTGCAACCGACAGCTGCGAGGAGAAGAATAGAGATTAGGAGACCTACTAGTGTTTTTTTCATTTCTTTCATCTTCCTTTCACTTTTCACCACGATGTGGATAAGTCAGTTGGTTTTTTTAGGAGAAGCAAAGGCTTTGAAAATAATAAAAGCCTGTCCTTGATCGGGATCATCCCAAAAAGGATAATCCGAATCAAGGACAGGCTTAAGCCTGCGGTGCCACCTTGCTTGGTAATATAAAAATATTACCCAACTCTTCCAGAGTGCCAACACACTCCTGCCTGATAACGCTGGCCTGCGTCGCACTATACTAGAAAGCAAAGGCTTTCGTTCCCTGCGCCCTCAGTAGTCCATTTGCCGTACCGCTTTCTGCCGAGTTCCCAGCCCTCTCAGCTCTCTGTAAGTGCGCTTAACGGTTTGATTTCTACTTCAACGGTTTTTATTACATTATCACGGTGAAAAATTCTTGTCAAGATTTTTTTGAGTGCTTATTGCCCTTATTGCCACTGTTACAGCTCATGAAAAGATGCTTAAATTGAGAAAGAGCTAATATTTTCTAGAAAATTGTCGATATATAGATATGGAAGATAAAATGGGATAGCACACTAGTAATTCCGATGTTATTTATATATAGATTGTATAGCTCGAGGGATTCTATTGAAGAATTGGCAACATAAAATTTTAAATGAGGTATACTATGGACTATTCAACATTCTGGGGAATGCTCCTTATAGCAATTGGTGGAATATCATTTGTTTGTGGCTTATACGCAACAAATGGAATCTTTAAAAAGGCGATCAATCGATTATTGATGATTATGTGCTGTGCTCTTTTGGTTTGGTCTTTAGGCCTTGCAATTACTGCGGCAGCGGATAATAAAGGGATTAGTATGATCGGCTATTTGGTTGCGCCTATTGGCTGGGGGCCAATGTCCGGAATGCTTTTGCATTTTACTCTATTGCTAACTGAACAAGAAAAGCTCTTAAAAAAGTGGTGGATCTATCCCGCACTCTATTTGCCTGGACTGGTGATGATTTATGCTTTTACTATTCTTCCGGCCATGGGGCTATATACAGATGATTTCATCCATACCCAATACGGATGGGTACCAGCGGTCAATTATGATTTATGGGATTATTTTTTTTATGCTTATTATATTGGTTTCACCATAATAAATATCATCCTGTTGCTGTTAGCGAGAATAACCTCTCAAGATAAAAACATCCGGACTCAGGCTACCTGGCTAGCAATCTGCTATATCATAGCCTATGCACTCGGAACGTTATCAGATGTTGTCTTTGGCTACATAAATATTACAGTTCCTCGTCTTTCATCTGTTTTTTCTCTATTACCCATCGGAGCAATAGCCTATATTGTTAAGAAATACGGATTATTGGGTCCAGTCACAATTACCCAAAGCGAGGGTTTGCATACTGATCAGGCCCATAGCAATGTATATCGAGTTATGAGCTTTGGCTTTGCTATCGGGAGTATGTTGAACATTATTAGTCAAAAACTGGTATACCAAGAAACGGGTTTACCTGACATTGATAAATTTAGCATGGTTTTGATTTTTATAGCTGTAATGATCCTTTTGATTAACGAGCTCAGAATTAATGGTTTTCTGAAAGAAATGTTAATTGCCATGGTCTATTCGATGATTATTCCTTATATGACTTTAAGATTTGTCAAATATGGAAGTATTACAATCTGGGCTTTTGTATTTCTGCTATTCATCCTTTGCTTAATCTATAATAGGCGAATCCTGTTGATCACTATCACGATGTCAGCTTTGATGACTCAAGTACTGGTTTGGGCGATATCTCCTCGTGTTCTGGTGGAGGTGAATGTAGCAGATTATAGCGTAAGGCTTGGTTTAATTGGCTTATCCGCTATTTTGTCTGTTTATGTGAACTCCATCTATGTTGCGAAGCTTAAGGAGAATTATTCTTATGATGAAAAACAGACCCTTCTAGCAGAGATATCACGAGACTTTATCTCTGCGGAAGAGTGGAATAAGGATGAGATACTCCATAATCTATTAGAAAAATGTGGTAAGTTTATCCAGTCTGATCGGGCTTATATTATTGTATTTGAACAAGATAAGGGAAATTTGCACTATTCATGTGAATGGTTGGCAGGAGGAACAAGATCATTTCTGAAGGATTTTGGAATGTTAAGTTCTGATATCCATCTGAAGTTGCTTGATCAGTTTGAATCAGAAGGAATAATGAAGCTTCCTGATGCGAAACTATTACCTCCCCTAGCCGGAAAGTTTAAGAGAATGCTTGCGGAACAAAATATTCGAGGCATGGTCAATTTACCGGTAAAAGAAAAGGGCGAGATTATAGGAATCATGGGCTTTAATTCCGCAAGACCCTTAAGGGAATGGCATTTAGATTCAACTGATTTTATGGAGATTGTTGCCAATGTTGTTTCAGATATGCTGCTGAAAATTAAGACAGAGAATAGAAATAAATTTCTTGCCTATCATGATCAACTTACCCTGCTACCCAACCGTAGATTATTTAAAGAACACATAGATGAGACAATCAAACAAGCAAGCAGAACAGGGAAAACCCTCGCAGTTGTTTTCCTTGATATTGATTCGTTTAAAGCAATCAATGATACCATGGGCCATGATCTTGGCGATGCTGTCCTCTATGAGGTCGCCCAGATACTATCTGATAACATCCGCTATTATGATGCAGTTTCTCGTTTCGGTGGAGATGAATTTGCCATCATCTTGAATGAGATCTCCGCCAAAGATGAGGCTAGCAAAATTATAGATGAGCTCATGAGTGCAATATGTATGCCGCTCAATATACGAGGTCAGGAATTTTATGTGACCTTCAGTGCAGGCTGTGCTTTATATCCAGAGGATGGAGAGGATTCCGACACCCTGCTCAAAAATGCTGATACCGCTATGTATAATGCGAAAAGGCTGGGAAAAAACCAATATTTAATGTGTAATCAAGCTATGAAAGATCAGGTTGCAGAACAATTGATGCTCACGAATCATCTTCACCGGGCACTTGAAAGAGAACAGTTAGTAATTTATTATCAACCCCAAGTCGATATTGCAACAAAATCTATTGTGGGCTTTGAAGCGCTACTTAGGTGGTCACTTCCTGAGCGAGGTATCATCAGCCCTGGGCTATTTATTCCTATAGCAGAACAGACAAGACTGATTACTCCAATCGGTGAATGGGTTCTGGAAACTGCCTGCCGGCAAAATAAGCTCTGGCAGGAAAAAGGATTTTCCGGACTGCGGATGGCTGTGAACGTATCCGTTGTCCAGTTAGGCAACCCGGATTTTGTGCAACAGGTAGAAGGGATTTTGAAGAAGACGGGCTTATCGCCAAAGGATTTAGAACTGGAAATTACCGAAAGCGCCGCCAGCAATAATGTCGATAATATTGTTTCTATTCTAGCAAGCTTGAAAGCTCTTGGACTCACCTTGTCCATCGATGATTTTGGTACGGAATATTCCTCCTTAAGTCGTTTGAAGGTTTTGCCCATTGACCGAATAAAAATGGATATGCAATTTGTGCATGGTATTGAGGGATGTGAAAAGGACCAAGCCATCGCCAAGGTAATAATAAACCTTGCCAAGAGTATGAATCTCCAGGTTATCGCCGAGGGTGTCGAAACTAAAACTCAGCTTGATTTCCTGAGCCAACGGTCCTGTGATGTGGCGCAAGGATATTATTACTACAAGCCGATGCCGGCTGAAGAGATCGAAAAAATATTAGTCTCAAAAAGGCAGGGAGAAGTATGATCGGTGCTATTATTAGTGATTTTGTGGGCTCGGTATATGAGTAGAATAATATTAAAACCAAGGATTTTCCCTTGTTTAGCCCGGAATGTTTTTTTACTGATGATACAGTGATGACCCTAGCCATTTCCGAAGGCTTGTAGGAGAAGTTTCGGAACACAACAAAAGCACTCTAGCTAGAGTGCTTTTGTTGTGTTTTATTATGTATTACAATTATATTTTTTGATATCTAGATGCCATTCTCAAGAATCTGACTCAACTGTTGCAATAGGTGCATTTTTGCGGACGCTCTCAATTCCATTCAAGCAACCAGCTTTCGCCTTATACCCTTCGGATGTTGCAATAATTTCACCATTTCTTGCCTTGAGTCGAAAACGAAACTCGCCTGCCTTATCTTCATACATTTCAAACTTAGGGTTCACAGCTTGCTTTACTGGATCTTCAGTCAAATCCTCAAAATTAGCAATTGGCGCGTTAGTTTTTACACTCTCAATGCCATTCGAACAGGATTTTTCAGTAGTATATACCTCGGAAGTTGCAATTGTCTGTCCATTGCCTGCTTTTAAGTCGAATTTGAATCCAGTTGATGTCTTCTTAAGAACAAATTTGGCCATGGGTAAACCCCCTTAAAAATACTATTTTTCTACAGTTTAACACATTATTAGATAGGGATACAATTATATTTTGCTAGTTTTATTATTTATTCGACATGAAGACCTATGTCTCGTGTCTCAGAGTTCCGTCTTTAAATTTTAACAACGGAGCCTAAAAAGGCAGAAGCCTCACACTGGAAACCAATCCGGTGTGAGGCTTACTTATGTGATGAGGCTTACTTATTTTTATTTAGGAATCAGGAACATTTGACACTATTTTAGAAATTAAACGCAGGTATACCCGCCATCGATGGGTAAGATTACCCCTGTGACATATGATGACTCATCAGCTGCTAAGAAACATGCAGCTGAATTTAATTCGCCAACGTTTCCGTAACGTTGAAGAGGTACAGTACGCTCCATATAGGCGGTGAATTCTTCAGTTTTCAGAGTATCAGCGGTTAATTCTGTTGCAAAATAACCTGGGCAGATGCAGTTGACTGTCACACCGCGGGTAGCCCATTCTGCTGCCAAGGCACGAGTAAGATTTACGACACCGCCCTTAGCTGCATGGTAAGCAGAAGCTGGGGCTGCGGAATTGCCGACCATTCCATACATAGAAGAAATGTTGATAATACGTCCATAACCAGCTTCAAGCATCGCTTTGCCAAATTCTCGAGCAGTACGGAAGACGCCGGTCAGGTCGATGGAGAGGTTGTATTCCCATTCTTCATCTTCCATTTTTTCAGCGGGGACCATTGTTCCGACCCCTGCATTATTAACGAGGATATCGACTTTGCCAAACTTGGCTAAAGTAGCTTGAACAGCAGCTTTAACAGAATCTAATTGAGTTACATCGCAAGCAACAGGGTGGACTATTACCCCATATTTGCTTTCGAGCTCTGCGGCGACTTTGCGCAATTTATCTTCGCGACGAGCAAGTAATACAAGATTTGCACCTTGTTCAGCCAAACCATGAGCCATTTGGGTGCCTAATCCACTAGATGCTCCAGTAATAACAGCGACACGACCTCTTAAATTGAACATTTGCTACTCCCCCTAGATATATAATTGTGAAACGTTGTTTCATTTTGGTTCTCTATATTATAGTATGCCCTAAAGAGGTTCAAAAGACAACGACATTGTAATTAAAAGAACTATTAAAATTAGTCTGAATTAACAAATTATATCTTCAATATATTTAAATTGTGTGTTATCATAATAGTGAGAATTAACTGAATAAATTTTGAAATCAAGGAGGAATTGATATGGAATCATTAGCAGTAGCATATGTATTAAAATGTAAGCAAGAAAAGTTGAGCAACTTGTCTTCGGGGATGGTTCTTGAAGAAGAAAATCTCAAAAATGAAATTTCAAGCCTCCAAAAGCTTTATCAGGAAGTATGCGAAAATTATTAAATTGACCATTGAATTTGGATAAGAAGGGTAATTCATCGACAATAATATGTCTTTGAATTGCCCGTTTTTTATTGAAATAAATCTTCTTTTGCTTATATCACTAATTAGTGATATAATTATATCAAGGAGGTTGGATCATGCTTTATAAAACAGAAGATAAACTGGATTTGGCTCTCCTTATTGCTTTAAGTAGGGCCACACAGGCAGTGCATAGGAGATCAGCAGTTATTTTCAAGGAAGGGGATATGACCTTAGCCCAGTTCGCGGTTTTGGAAGCGTTGTACCACAAAGGAGATATGACGATCTATCAAATCATTGAGAGCGTACTTTCCACAAGTGGAAATATGACCGTGATCATCAACAATCTTGAAAAAGAGAACCTGATCCAACGCCATGCAAACCCCAAGGATAAGCGGTCGTTTTTGATTGCAATCACTGAAAAAGGAAAAGATAAGATTGAAACGACCTTTCCGAAGCATCTACAAGATCTGAAGAATTGCTTCTCAATATATACTGAGGAAGAAAAGGATCAGCTAGTTAGTTTGCTTAGAAAAATTGTATAATTAAAAGTCAATAAAATAAGAGTAAATTAAATGAAAATATGGTGAAGATGAAATGAAAGATAAAGATATAGTGGAAATCGTTCAATTTACAGATCCCGTTTGTACATGGTGCTGGGGTAGTGAGCCATTGCTGAGAAAGCTCGAAACGAGGTTTGGTGATCAATTAAAGGTTAAATTCATTATGGGCGGGCTGGTCAAGGATATTAGAGATTTTTATGACGGCTTTAATGATATCGGGGGAGATGCGGAACACTCCAACAGGAAAATTGCCAAGCACTGGCTTGAAGCTTCGGCAAGGCATGGTATGCCGGTGCAAAGCGAGGGATTCAATCTATTCTCTAATGAAAATCCCTCTTCTTATCCTCAGAATATCGCTTATAAGGCAGCACAGATGGAAAGTGATGAGCTTGCCGACAAATTTTTAAGACGGATCAGAGAAGCGACAGAAACAGAGGCCAGACAAACCAATCGTCTAGAAGTCTTGATCGAATTAGCTACAGAGGTTGGGCTCGATGTGGCAAAGTTTATCGAGAGATATACAGATGGCTCTGCTGAAAAAGCTTTTATGGAAGATTTGCAGCTTGTGGTCCGTTATGGGGTGCGAGGCTTCCCTACTTTTCTAGTCAAGTATGGTGAGAAAGAAGTGCTTATGAGGGGCTATCAGAATTATGAGGCTATTAAGTCGGTAATCAAGGCTATATCGGCAGATAAGGTTAAAGAGTTCAGCTCGAAAAAATCAATAGGAAATGTCATGGCTTTTATTCGCAAATACGGCAAAGTGGCACCCGTTGAGATTCAAGAAGCCTTTGCTTACACCTCAGTGGAAATGGAAGCTCTAGTCAAGGATTTACAGGAAAAGAAAATGATATCTGTTATCCCGGCAGGAAACGGTCTCCTACTTGAAGAGAAAAAACAAGGATTATTCTGCGATGAAGAAACCGGCGTTTGTAAGATGAATTAGAAAGGGATGTGTAGAATGAGTGAATTGAGAACAGTGCAGAAGATTACTGAAGGGGTGCGGGCTGTAGATGGAGCTGGGGTGAAGCTCGTTCGGGTGATTGGCTATCGTGACACGAAAGAATATGATCCGTTTCTGATGCTAGATGCTTTTGACTCAAGTAACCCTGAAGATTACATTAAAGGGTTCCCTTGGCACCCTCACAGAGGGATTGAAACCATTACCTACTTGATTCAGGGTGAAATGGAGCATAGTGACAGCCTCGGCAATAAGGGAGTTATCAAGGATGGGGATTGTCAATGGATGACTGCGGGATCTGGGATCATTCATCAGGAGATGCCTAAGCCGGCAGAACGAATGCTGGGAGCACAGCTCTGGTTAAATCTGCCCGCCCAAGATAAAATGACTCCTCCACAGTATGGGGATATAAAAAGCGAAAACATCCCTGTCCTTGAGGAAAACGGCAATAAGGTCCATGTGATCGCCGGAGATTATCTGGGCACCCCTGGGGCTTTTGCTGGGAAGCATGTGCAAGCCAATTACCTTGATGTGGAGGTCGCACCAAATAGTGAATGGTATTTAGATAGTCAAGAGGATTGGACACTTTTTATCTACATCGTTCAAGGTGCAGGTAAGTTTGAACCAGACAGTGAGACAATCATAAATGAAAAGCAGGCAGTGTTGTTCAACGAAGGGCGTAGATTCTGGGTTAAGGCAGGGGATAGTGGGATTCGCTTCTTGCTTCTCACAGCTAAACCTCTCCACGAACCCATAGCCTGGGGAGGTCCTATCGTGATGAACACAAAGGAAGAGCTCAATCTAGCTTTTAAGGAGCTAGAAGAAAACACGTTCATCAAATAAACATTTTGATATTGCTATAAATTTCCCTTAGACAAAAGTTCTAAGGGAAATTTTTTATACTGTCAGAAAGTATAACTACGTTGCATACTTTCCTCCTGCATAAGGGCAACCAGCTACTTCGCTTTTTACGAGGGTGCGCATTAAAGGCACAGCGAAGCAGGGTTTTCTTTATGAAATATCTTGACCTCGTAAGATATTAAAGGTATATTTATTGATATACCGCGTATACCCCCAAGGGGTAGAATTCCCCGAGCGTAAATAACCGAAGATAGTGCTAATCATGTTATGCACGAAGAAAGGAGGATAATAATATGGCCTTGAGCCGAGAACTCAGGAGCAATAAAGAATCTTTTATAGAAATTGGTCGCTATATCAATAAGTGCAGGATACAAAGAAAGAAATCGATTCAGCAGCTGAGTGTAAAGTTAGGAGTGAATCCTTCTTATCTGAGTGAGATTGAACGAGGAGAGCGAGTTCCTGACGATTATTTCATACGTAGTTTGAAAGAAAACTGTGGACTTGATGAAAATTATATATTTAGTTGTCTGGGTAGGTCTCCATTGGTTGCTCGAGAAGAACTCGATCAGCATTTGGTCTTGCAAGAAACCCTGAAAGAAATAGGGATGTCAGGGCTTGCTAAGGAAGAAAAAGAGATAATTTATCGTAAGTTTTATGAAATTGCTAAATCTATACTCTAAATTACCAATTTGTTCACCGCGGTTGGGCGCGATTCATATTAGAACGCCCGAATTGGAGCCCGGTAATGTGAACTGAATGTGCAAGAATTGTGATACTTGGAGGAAGAGTGGAGGAGGCGGAGCTTAGATGTCGGCGTATATCTTAGAAAAGCTATGTCTTGGCTGTCAACGCTGTGTTCGCGCCTGTCCACAAAACTCAATTCATATGGTTGGTCATACGGCGCATGTCAACCCTGAACAGTGTATAGAATGTGAGGAATGTGTGGAGGTATGTATGCAGGGGTCAATCACCTTTCGAGAGGATAAGCAAAATCTTCAAAGGCTAGAGAAGGAATTAGATGAACTTCGTTCTCGTTGGCCGGCTCATTCTGTCAAACCCGAGATGGTCACTCAACAAGAAGAATTAGAAGAAGAAATAGCGGATTTGAGAAAGCGACTAGAGAGTAATTAAAATAGAGTAATTCAAATAGAATAATTAAAGATTTAGAGGTGCAAAAGATGATACAAGTAACTGAAAAAGCAGCAGAAATGCTCAAAGATTTGATATCAGGACAAGATAATCAGCAAAATAAGTTGCTGAGGGTTTCCATGGGTGGCTATGGCTGAGGCGGGCCAAATTTTAAATTAACTCTGGATGAGTTAAAGAGGGAAAATGATATCATGGTAGAATCTCAAGAAATTAGGGTCGTTTATTCGTCCACATTCGAAGAATATCTTACTGATTCAGTTATTGATTATGCGGACGACTTCTATGGTCGAGGCTTTTATATTAGAGGGTCTGGGCTATCATCTTGTTAATTCAGAGAGTCAACTTCATTTCTTATGGTGTGAATAAACTTAAAAGTGAGCAGGTTCTTAATCATGTTGCTTAGTTAAATATTAGGTATTTACCCGGAAGCTTAGATATGCTGCCGGGTTTGTTTATGTTTTGGGGGTAGTAGCAGTATGAAATGGTGTTTTCGGGATTTTATTGTTTTTGTGATACTGGAAGTTTTGTTAGAATATGTAGTTCAAATTAGAATGATTGAAGAGGAAATAAGAAATATTTGGAGAATCTACAATAATAAATACCAATATTTCGACAATTTCACATGGCCTTTATCCTAATGCCAAATACAGTATGGTGTAGGGATGTGAGTATGCAATGAAAAAGCTTGTACTTATCGTGGGGATTCTTTCTTTAAGTTTTGGTTTGCTGTTACTTACAAAACACCCAGCTTTGGGCCTGGATGGACCGGTCTTTTGTGGAAGTTGCCATGTCATGGAAGAACAAGTAGAAACCTATTTGCATTCAGCCCATCGCCAAGATTCAAAATGTGGTGATTGCCACGTGCCCCATAGCTTGGTTCTTGGTGCGATAAATAAGGCCTACACTGGGACTAAGGACTTTGTTGGTGTACTTAGGGATAAAGATCCCTACACATTTGAGGTGAGCCCGTGCTGAAGTGCTGAGTAGTCAATAGAGGAGGGAAAACATGATGAAACGTTGGATTTGTAAGGTTTGTGGCTACATCCATACCGGAAATGAACCCCCTGAGCGTTGCCCCCAATGTGGTGCGCCGAAAGAGGAGTTTAGACTCCTTGAAGAAAATGAAAGTGCTGTAGAGCAAATTCAATCGGACCTCCCCGCGGAGTTTAGACAAGAAGTTGATGTACTGGTTGTAGGGTCTGGTGCAGCTGCCTTCTCTGCCGCCATTACGGCTAAGCATGAAGGGTGCTCGGTTATCATGCTGGAAAAAGCTAGTGAGATAGGGGGCACAACCAGACGATCTGGCGGTGGCTTCTGGATGCCGAACAATCGTTTCCAACGTAAGCATGGAATTGTCGACAACCGAGAGGAAGCCCTCAAGTACATGGTTCGTTATTCTTACCCCCACTTATATCAGCCCGAGGCAAAGCACTACGGTGCTCCCCAGAACGAATTCGCCTTAATCGAGGCCATGGTGGATCATGGGGCTGAGATGACCGAATACCTCGAGAGTATCGGGGCCTTTAAGCTGATTGAACAGATTAACTGGACGGGAAAGCTCCAGGTGGATTATCAGGATCACCTGCCGGAGAATCGTTCGATCCGTGGACGGGTATTGTTTACCCAGGACGAAAAGGGTGAATTGACATATGGCTATGCTCTGATCAATAGCTTTAAAGCCTGGGCTGAGAAAAATGATATTCCTATCTTAGTTGATCATCGAGTTACGAAAATACTCCAGGACGAATCGGGACGGGCCGTTGGACTGGAAGCTAGGACCAAGGGGAAATTGGTTAGCTTTTCTGCGAAAAAAGGCATAATATTTGGTTCCGGCGGCTACTCACATAATCCGGAATTGATGTTGCATTTTCAGAGGGGGCCGATCTTTGGGGGCTGCTCTGCACCAACCAACACCGGTGACTTTATTCGCTTAGGTGGGGCGATCGGTGCAAAGTTAGGGAATATGAGTGGTGCTTTTCGTGCCCAGAGTGTCTTTGAAAGCGTCTTGGAGAACCCCGATGGCTCGAATAATTTGTTTTTTATTCCCGGTGACGGTGTGCTGGAAGTCAACCGCTATGGCAAGCGGGTCATGAATGAGAAGAGGAACTATACAGATCGTGGTATGGTGCATTTTGTCTGGGATCCCAATCGTGCTGAGTGGACGAACATGTTGCTTTTCATGGTTTTCGACCAAAGAACGGCCGATCTTTGGCAGGGTGATCCCCCGTACCCGATGGCAGGAAGCATAGCTCCTTACATGATTGTCGGTAACACCCTTAAGGAATTAGGCGTAGCTATCTCGGCCAGATTAGAACAATTGCAGAGTAAGACTGGTGGCTTCACCTTAGATGAGCATTTTAACGAGTCCTTTGTGGAAACTGTCCAGACCTTCAATGAATACGCTAAAAACGGTGTCGATCTCGATTTCAGGCGCGGCGATTTTGCTTATGATCGAGAGTGGACTACCTACCCGCCCACTAAACCTGGCGTCCAGTGGCCGGCTGATATGAATAAAAATTATACCATGGCCTCCCTGAGTGAAGAGGGACCATATTACGCGATCATTCTGGCCTCGAGTACCCTGGACACTAACGGCGGGCCGATGATTAATTCGCACTCCCAAGTACTGGATTACGAAGGCAAGCCAATCCCCGGCTTGTATGGAGCAGGGAACTGCATCGCCTCCCCTACAGGCAATGCCTACTGGGGCGGTGGCAGTACAATTGGTCCAGCCTTAACTTTCGGTTATCTTGCCGGACTTCAGGTATCAAAATCATAGTCTGAGGTTCATTTTCTACTAAGTGACCATAGGGGTGCAGCTAACTGTGCCCCTTATTAGTTAGCATTTACTTGAGTTTATGGCTATTCTGTCTGAAAGTATTGGTTCTTAGAAAATTATTTCTTATGAATCGAATATAGGTATAATAATTCTAAAGACAGTATTGAAAAGAAAGTGAGATGGATAATATGAGTAATGTCATGAAAATTATAGGCATCAGCGGAAGTTTGCGTCGAAATTCATATAATACTGCTGCTTTAAAAGCTGCCCAAGAGTTGCAGCCCGAAGGGGTTTTTATTGAAATCGCTGACATTTCGCAGATACCTTTTTTTAATGAAGATATAGAAGCAGAGGGTGTCCCCTCGGTCGTTGAGGAATTTAAAAAGAAAATAGTTGCTGCCGATGCTTTATTGATTGCCACCCCGGAATATAATTACTCAATTCCACCGGCTCTAAAAAACGCTCTCGACTGGGCTTCGCGGGCAGGAAAGCCCTTGGATGGGAAGGCCCTGGGGATTATGAGTGCTTCTACGGGAATGCTTGGCGGGGCGCGTGTTCAATATCACCTCCGCCAGGTTTGTGTTGGGCTCAATCTTCAGCCCCTAAACAAGCCAGAGGTCTTCATCATGAATGCCCATACGAAATTTGACAAAAACGGCACACTTAATGATGATTTTACTCGTAACGCCATCTCCAAGCTTATACAGGGATTAGTAAGCAAAACCTTGCAGCTGCAGAAGTAAGTGCAAAAATTAAAGATTGCTAATTGTTGGACATAAAGGAATTGTGAAAAAATCGAGAATCTTAATGAAAGATATTAGAAATATTTATCCCATTGATAATGAAATATTATGCACAAATCTACAAAGAGAAAAATGGGGGTATTAAAGGAATGGATTCAATTTTCTTTGCAGCACTAACTCCAGGAATGGCTGAAGCCACAAAGCAGGTAATGCATGAGCTGAATTTATCTTTTCCCATCAAAGTAGTAAGCTTTGAAGAAGGCCCAGAGGTGGTCAAAGCCAATTCTCATGTGGATGTCATGATTAGTAGGGGTCTTATGGTAGATTTAATGAAAAAGTACACGGATAAACCAGTGGTAGGACTGACCATGACGATCGACGAGATCTTCGAAGCAGTCAATCGACTAATCATTAGTGGAGCAACCAAAATTGGGGTTGTAGCACATCAAGGATATATAGAAATGGGGAATTCGGATTTTGCCTTAGGGGACTTGACGATACATATTCGACCCTGGAATACCCTAGAGGATATACCCAGAATACTAGAACAGTTGAGAAAAATAGGAGTAGATGCAATTGCGGGAGATAAAGGTGGCTCTACAGTGGCGAAGGAACGGGGGTTTGTTGTAGATACTCTCGAATCAGGCTTAAATGCCATGAGAAGGTCAATCAATGAGGCCTCAAAAATTGCTAAGGCTCAAGAACGAGAGCGTGATAAGGAACGGGAGAAGTCACGGCGATTTGAACAAGTGCTGAATGTGCTTTACTCTGATTTGGAACAATCAGCTTCTTCTATCCAGGAATTAACGGCATCCTCAGAAGAACTGGCCGCTTCAAGTCAGGAATCCTCTGATATTGCCCTCACAGCCGCCCGCGAAGTGAATGGTATTTCCGAAATATTAGATGTGATTCGACGAGTGGCACAACAAACTAATTTATTGGGTCTTAATGCCGCCATCGAGGCTGCACGGGCTGGCGAACATGGTAGGGGCTTCTCGGTCGTTGCAGAAGAAGTTCGTAAGCTTGCCGACGAGAGCAACAAGTCGGCCAGAAATATTGATGAGATGCTTAATCGCTTTCGCGAGTCGGTCAATCTGGTCCAGAAAAATGTTGAGGAGAGTAATGTAATTACTCAGGAACAGGCAAAGGCCACCCAACTTTTAGCACAAAAGTTGGATGAACTTAGGCTAGTAGGTGAAAAGCTTAATTCTATGGTGGGATCAAACTGACGATGAACAAGAAAAAGGCTTAGTAATGCACTTAAGGGCATTACTAAGCCTTTTTCTTTACACTATTTTCAATCTCAGTTGTGAAGCCATGTAGCCATCAATGAAATAGTTGAGTATTTTAGATAAAGGAGGCTATTGCGCATATAAAAAAGAAATTTGTAAAATATTTAGTTTATTTCTGAAATGTAAGAGGTTAATGGAAGTCGATGCAGAATTATATAGGTAGAAACTAAATAGAATTCAATTAGGGGGATGTTCACAATATTATTCTGAAAGGAAGTAATGCCAATGGAGCAGAACGTAAAACCTTTTGAGAAGTTTTTTTCCGGGAATCATTTGATTCTGGGCGAGGCAGGCTCTGGAAAAACAAAGTTAATATGGTCTATCCTTCAGGACAAAGAGTATGTCAAAGAGAATTCGATCAACATTGTGCTTACAGACTCTGAGAAGAGGATGTGGGAAGAGTCGCGTCAAAATCCCGTTACAATTGTAAATCCATATGATTCAGATATTTCTTGGGCTACCAATCCGAGCAAGCCAGGTGTGTATTATTGTGCTTGTGGGTATGTTCCAAGAATTATTACTTTTCTGGAGTGTTTGGCTACCTGGGCCATTCAAAATGAAAACAGCATGGAACACAAAGTACGCGTTTTTATTGACGTCTCATCAAAGACCTGGGCTCTTCCTGAATTCACTGAGCAAGTCAATAGACTACATTTCATAGCCTTCAATCAGGACGAAGCCTCTTCAATCGAAATTTGGGCCGCGCTAGGAAGTCTTAAGAAATTGACTGATCAGGCTAAAGCTATGTTTGCCAGCATTAATCTCGTGCTGATGGACCCAATCTCTCCGGCTTGGATCAATGAGATAAAAGATACCATAGGTACGAAATGCGACAGTCTTCAAGAAAAATTAGCAAAGATCAAGAGCGGGGGAGAAAAAGGATACTATTACGCACCTTGCAATGGTCACGAGCTTTATTTCCAATCGCAATTTTATAAGTGCTAAAAACCATAAATAAATAAAAACCACCTGCCTATAAGGTCAGATGGATATTTGCAAAAGCCATAGGGTAGGCTGATTCAATCAGCCTACCCTATGGCTTATTAACGTTCTTGATCTTGCATCGAATAGCCATCTCGTTTAACATCACTCATACTTACAGAGTCATCTTTTGCGTCAACCTTCATCAGCCTTTTAACTACTCCATAAGGCACCTGCAAGGAAAGTTCATCCCCTCTCCCGGAGATAATCCATAAGGTTTTATACCCCTTAGGTAAGGTTTGGAGCTTCTCTTCGCCACGACCATCAGTAAAATAGATTAACAAGTTAACCTTATGCTCATTGGCATATTCAAAAACCGGGGTAAATCGTGTGCCACCTCGGGTATTGATTCGCTCTTTAATATCCTTTGCCGATTTGATAGTATAGACGCGTCTGATCTCGCTATCACATTCGACAATTGTGATTTCGTGATGATAGTTCCTAACAATAGCAAGGACTTCCTGCACGGCCTGATTGAATTCCAGATCGCTGATGCTACCGCTGATATCCAAGGCCACAATGATGTTAGCCTTATGGCTCCTGAGTTGACCTCTTAAATCTAAGCGCTGGGGTTGTCGTCTATTTCGGCGGGTTACAGTCTTCTTGTTATTGCTTTCCACAGATCCCATCAAGCGTTTCAGATAGAGGTTCCAAGGCAACTCCCCCTTGTTATTTTTAAAGGAAGAGATTAGGTTTTCTAAATAATTGGGAATGCTGCCTTTCTGGGCCTGAGCAATATACTGCTCAGTAAATTCTTGCAGGGTTTTAGCATCGATCTCACTGGAATCCTCCCAAAGGTCATGGGTTTTGGCAGGATCATAGGCGGTAGCTATCGCATTATTCAGTTGGTAATCAGCGGCTTCAGTATCATGGCGATCCTCGTCTTCTTCTAGATCACTTTCATCCCTAGATTCCTCATCCGCTGCCAATAAGTCCAGAGCCGTTTGTAGCTCTTCAACATAATATTCGAAGGTCTTGAAAGGCAAAAGCTGTAAAGAATAATTCAGATTAACCCATTTCAGAGTCACCGAATAGGGGGGGAGATCCTCTAAAAATGTGTTTACGACGATATTCATGGCCATGTTGATGGCAGTTTTGCTGTGGGTTCCCTTGAATTCTTTGGCTCTAATGAGATGTAGGGATATGATGTGGAGAATTTCATGCTTGATGGTGCTCTCCATTTGCAGGAGAGTAAGATCTAAAAAAATGATGGGATTAAAATAAATGATATATTTAGCCCCTTTGAAATTTACTGCTGTAGGACTGCTGATATCAAAGCGTATTTCTTTAGACATCTGCAACAAGAAGTAGCCAAAAAAGTGATCCCCGTCCTCCATTAGACTCAAATTCACCTGATCCACAAGGCTGAAAAACTCGGCCTCAAACTCAGGGGGGATGCTTAGCTTGGCTTGATCACCATAGTTGCGTTTTGCTTGGATAAAGCTACTGATAACTAAATCGGCTTTTTGGTTAAGCTCTTGTACTTGGTTAGCAAAGGTTGTTTCCATACAGTATCACCTGATTAAACGATAAGCTTCAAAATATGATTCGACAAACGCCTCATTCTCGATGGCAAGCTTGTAGACTTCAGGATAGCTGTTTTTAATATCCTTCATAATACCGATTTTCAAATCGACAGGATAGAGCTTCAGAAAATCGATCAGCCTGTTCACAGAATAGCTTAAATCATCACCCTCGTTCAAGGTGGCGGATTCTAAGGTTTTGAGAATATTCTTGGCGGCGCGATAGAGCCGGGTGTGGCTTTCTTTCTTTATTATCCCCTTGAGAGATTCAGGAAGGGATGGCCCTGAAAAGACATCTGCATAAGAGATAAGGGCCTGATGATCAGATTCAACAAAGCTTATAAATTCTTCGGCGATCAAGCGTCCCACATTTCCTTTGAGGACATTGAGAAAGACCGAGCGAGGTATGGAGGCTTGACTCTCTAAATAGATCTTATAACTATTAGAAATCCGTTCATAGCTTCTGGGGGTGGCCCTTAGATCATCCTCATTAATTTTATGCAGATATTCTGGGAAGGTAGAGATAAACTCGATAACCTTATCCTGAATTCCGGACTCCATAGCCCAATCAATCCATTGATTATAATCGGGCTCCATGGGTAACCACACAAAGCGATTTTCTTGGGCGGCATCCATATCCACAACCTGGTAATCAAAATCCGCACCATATTTGCTGGAAGGATTCATGGCAGCCAAGATTTTGACGTTCTTAGGCAACCTATAGCCGTTGATCTCCCGATTTAAGATTAAATTCATCAGTTCCTGCTGGACGGTATGTTCACAGCGATTGATCTCGTCGATAAATAAGAGCACCGTTCTACCTTTAACTACTTCCTCATCGATTTCTCGAAGTTTATGATGCACGGCATAGACTGTGGTTTTCTTTTCAACCCGTTCCTCTTGATCATGGATAACATAAGATTCCACGGTTGGTAAACCGCCGATTTCACCTTCTTTGAGAAGGTTCCCATTGATAACGACGAGACTCCATTGATTTTCTTTAGCAATTTCCTTCGCTAAAGCTGTTTTGCCGATGCCGCTTTCGCCCACGATTAAAGGGACTCCTTCGGTAGCAAGGACTAATTCAACACTTTTTAAGGTGCCGGTAAAATTCATGTTAGCTCCATCTCCTATAACATCTTCAGCTTTTCATCGACAGTGACTCTTTTTGCCTTTCTACTTCCATATTGATCGATAAACATGATTTTGTCGATGGGCATTTGGGCGCTGGTTTTATTGATATAATTGCAATTTATAAAATCTCGGACATATTTTTCTTCAACATCCTCATGGGCTAATGTTTCCTTTAAAACCTGTTCTAATTCTGCTTGGGATACTTTATCGATTACGTATTTTATGACTAAGATATTAACTTTTAAAAACTTTAAAATTTTATCCTTCGCTAAATCATGGACAAAGATTATTGCACTTTCATGATTTTTGATAGCCAGAAGTTCTGCTTCGTGAGTAGGCGACTTAATGTATCTTAAGGCATCATAGCTGATTTTCACAGCTTCTTTCTGGGCAACAGGGCAAGGAGACTGGATAAACTTTAAGGAATCGTAGTTCCTGCGTATTGCTAATAATTGCTGCTCTTCACTTGGATTTTTGACATATTTAATAGCCCAGCCAGCTTGGTCGAGGGCTAATTTGATCAACTGATCGCTGGGACTCTTAATATACTCTAAGTTAATCCAGCTATCATGAATTGCTTTGATCATCATTTCATCTGTAGGGTTATCGACAAATTGGATGGCTTGACCGTTATTGGCAATAGCTAATTCCTGCATCTCGAGCGTTGGCTGATCGATATATTTTAAGGTCAGGCCATTTTTCTGAACAGCCAATAGCTTTAACTCATCATTGGGATTCGGTAGATAGGCGATAGAGTTTGGATTGGTCTTGATCATTTCGATTAGTTTGGCGTTTTCCATCAACCCTTCACCCACTTGGCCACCACAAACCCAGGATTACCTTCTTTTTTTTCCTCAAGTGCTAGGGCCTCGGCTGTAGATTGAACGTGGGGAGGGAAGAAAAGACATTCGCCCATCTCGATAGGTGCACCGATTTGCCATGAGGCTATCTCTTCCTTAGTATAAAGAGCGGCACGGGCAAAGACCGAAGTAGGCTTGTTGCGAACTATTTCAGCGTAGTATTCGCTCCAGGCACTCTGGCCGGCGATGAGCCCGATCATGAGACAGCCCCCGGGCTTTATATGTTTAAAAAGCTCTTGCAGAACCTTTTCTGGTTCAGGGACGAATTCAAATGCGGTCATTGAAAAAATTCCATCATAGGTTTCAAGCTGATCCAAAACTTCGGTAATATCGGCATGCCACCAGCGAACAGGCTTAATGCTAAGATAGTTACTTGTTAGTTCTGATATCTTTTGTTGAGCCAGAGTCATCATTTCAGCGGAAATATCGACAGCCGTGACTTCATATCCTTCTTGCACAAGCCAGCTTGTATATTGTCCGGTACCACAGCCGATTTCCAGGACTTGAGGACCCGGTGCCTTAAACATGGACTGGGCTAGGTGACGTTCTACTTGATCAGATGCTGAGCCAAGCGCAGTTGCATACCAAGAATCATAATGTGCGGCAATGGGGTCAAAAAGTGCTTCGTTCATTAGTAATCACCCTCGTGTTTTTATTTGAGCATAGTACTTAATTTTCTACTTTTCGTTAGACAAATCCTGCTTGATAACTAGCTGTTGATAATTCGTTATAATAATTCCTTCTATCTGTAGATGTCTACCCCCTAAGATTCCCTCTTTAGAAGGCAACTTCTCCTTTGGTAGAAGGCTTCAAATCATAGTCAATGGCGCTTAAGTCTAAGGTGGTTCTTGCCGATATAGATAATAAATAGATATTATATCAAACAACAATTGTACGACATGTTTAATTGTATGACATGTTTAATTGTATGACATGAAAGGGAGGATATCAAATGGATATGAATAAAATAACCCCGGTAAGCCCTTATCAGAATACTGACAATAGACTGAAGTCCGAAAAAACAACACACAATAAAGGGTCGGAAGCTAATAAGCCTGCCGTTGATGACGTGGCAGCGACTTACGAACCGAGTGAGTCAAAGGTAGACAATTCTCTTGGCAAGATGTATTCTCCGGATTCTGAAACTATTTCCAGATTGAAGGCCGACGTGGAAATGCGCACGGAACAACTAAGAAGTCTGGTGGAGAGACTGCTGCTGCAGCAAGGACATAAGCTGAACGATGCAACGGACATTTATGCAATCCTTCGGGAAGGGAAAGTGCAGGTAGATCCGGAGACGGCAGCCAAAGCCCAGGAGGAAATTTCAGAGGAAGGATATTGGGGAGTTAAACAGACCTCTCAGAGGATATTTGATTTTGCGATTGCCCTAACGGGAGGAGATCCCAGCAAGGCAGAAGCTATGAAAGAAGCAGTGAAGGAAGGCTTTGCCCAGGCACAGAAGATTTGGGGTGGGGAGCTTCCTGATATTAGTCAAAAAACCTATGAGGAAACCCTAAAAAAATTTGATGAGTGGATAGGGAATAACGAAAACGAACAATAGCGCATTATTGTGGTGGTAGGTAGAGAAGGAGGTCTGCGTGATGAACAATGACCAGACGACGGGCCGACTGCTATTGATACTTGTAGTACTCTTAAGTAGAAACTTAAAGAGCTCCTAAGTAGAACTCCTGATGTGACGAAAATCAGTAAATAACCGCTTGCAATCGCTAACTTGCAGGCGGTTATTTACTGCTAGCGAGGTTTTCTTTGGCACAATCATTAGGCTTACGACTTTGAAAATGATATTATTATTGATAAAGGTTGAATTCTATGCGGTTTTATGTGGGAGAGGAGGAGCCATGATACATTTTCAATCCATAAGGCTTATGAGAATAATAAGATTATTATTCAGGGATTTAATACGACGAAATCGGAAAACTCCTTCGATATTTTATTTGAATTTTAATTTTAGCCAGTGATTGATTATAGAAGTAGACCTACAAGCCTCAGAGCTTTGCATTTTTCTAAGTTAGACAAAACGAAGGATTTGAAATAGATGATGAAAAACCTAGTGATCGGCATCTTAGCACATGTAGATGCAGGCAAGACAACATTATCGGAGAGCATGCTTTATCTAAGCGGTAAAATAGGGAAATTAGGCAGAGTCGACACAAAGGATGCTTTTTTAGATACATATGAACTGGAACGTGCAAGAGGGATCACCATTTTTGCGAAGCAAGCTATCTTTGAAATGGGCGAGACTCAGATTACCCTGTTGGATACTCCAGGCCATGTGGATTTTTCGGCGGAAATGGAGAGGACCCTTCAGGTTTTAGACTATGCCATTTTAGTGGTAAGCGGCTCTGATGGGGTACAAGGGCATACCCAAACCTTATGGCGGTTGCTTGATAAGTATCAAATACCTGTGTTTATATTTGTCAATAAAATGGATCAGATGGGTACAGATCAGAAAAAGCTCAGGGAAGAATTAAAGAAGCAGCTGTCTGATGGTTGTATTGAATTTAGCCCAATAGTCACGGAGGAATTTTATGATCAGCTAGCCATGTGCGATGAAGTCATGCTGGAAGATTATTTGGAAACAGGAAAAATTGCTGTTGCACAGATTCAAAGAGCTATTCTCAAGCGGAAGGTTTTCCCTTGTTTTTTTGGTTCTGCCTTAAAACTTGAGGGCGTTGAACAATTGCTGCAGGGCATAATGCACTATAGTGTCGTGCCTGATTATCCCCAGGAATTCGGGGCGAAAATATTCAAAATTACCCGAGACGAGCAAGGAAACCGTCTTACTCACTTGAAGCTTACCGGCGGTAGACTTAAGGTGAAAGATGTCTTGAAAAATGGCGATTGGCAAGAGAAAGTGAATCAAATTCGGATCTACTCCGGGCAAAAATTTGAGGCAGTAAACGAAATCGAGGCAGGTACAGTATGCGCGGTCACCGGACTCAGCCAAACGAGACCGGGAGAGGGGTTAGGGATAGAAGAGGCTTCAGATACACCGGTCTTGACACCGGTGCTGTCTTATCAGATTATTCTACCTGCTGACTGTGACCCCAGAGTCATGATCCCCAAATTACGTCAGATCGAAGAAGAAGAGCCGGAGCTGCATGTGGTCTGGGATGAGCAGTTACAGGAAATACAGGCCCAAATCATGGGGGAGGTGCAGATTGAGATTCTGCAGAGCCTTATCCGTGAGCGTTTCGGAGTAGAGGTAGAATTTGATGCGGGAAGAATCCTCTACAAAGAGACGATCGCTAATGTTGTCGAGGGAGTAGGACATTTTGAACCCTTACGACATTATGCTGAGGTACACCTCTTATTGGAACCGGGTGAACCCGGCAGCGGTTTGCAGTTTAGCACTGAATGCAGTGAGGATATCCTAAGTAAAAACTGGCAAAGACTTGTCTTAACTCATTTGGCCGAAAAAGCGCATAAAGGAGTTCTCACCGGCTCAGAGATTACCGATATGAAAATTACCCTCGTCGCAGGTCGAGCTCATACAAAGCATACAGATGGTGGTGACTTTCGCGAAGCCACCTACCGAGCAGTGCGTCAGGGATTGATGGAGGCAGAATCTATCCTGTTGGAGCCTTATTATGCCTTTCAACTGGAATTACCAGTGAAAATGGTCGGCAGAGCCATGACTGATATTGAGAATATGCGGGGTACTTGCGCAATAGCTCAGACAAATGACGAAATGTCCGTTCTTGTGGGTAGCGCACCGGTGATTACCATGAAGAATTATCAAAAAGAGGTAGTTGCATATACTAAAGGTCTGGGTCGGCTGTTTTGCAGTCTGAAAGGATACGAGCTCTGCCACAATGCGTCGGAGGTCATGGCAAGCATCAGCTATGATGCGGAAAACGATTTTGCCAACCCGACAGGTTCAGTTTTTTGTACTCATGGTGCTGGATATTCTGTAGCCTGGGATGAAGTGAAGAACCATATGCATCTTGAAAGCTATCTACAGGATAAAGCTGTTTTAGAAGGAGAGGGAGTTCAGTACCACCCTAAAAATACAGAAGAGAAATGGATCAGCATAGATGAGATTGATCAAATCATCAACAGCACCTTTTATGCCAATCAAGGGAAGAAATCTGCTTGGAAAAAACGCAAAACAGCCCGTGAAAGCTATTATGAATCAGCCAGCACTACTGTCAGAGAAATGGAAAGCAAGGAAGAGTATCTTCTGGTCGACGGTTATAATATTATTCATGCCTGGCCCGAGCTGAAAGAGATGGTTGAAGAACAGATGGACGCTGCCAGATTGAAGTTGCTGGATATTCTCAGTAATTATCAGGGGATTCGCAAGTGCCAGATCATCGTTGTGTTTGATGCTCACCTAGTTCAGGGGCATCGTGAGGAAGCGAGCGATTACCAAAATATCCATCTGGTATTTACCAAGGAGGCCCAGACTGCAGATCAGTATATCGAAAGATTTGCACATGACAATCGGAAAAAATACCATATAACAGTTGCCACCTCTGACGGTCTGGAACAAATCATCATTAGAGGAGCAGGATGTTCCCTGTTATCCGCCAGAGAGTTGAAATTGGAGATCGAGGGCGCCAAAGAAAGAATGATGCAGGACTTCCAAGATGCAAAGAGAAATGAACGTAATTATCTAAGCGATGCTTTAACGCCTGAGGCAAAAGATCAGCTCGATCAAGTTAAGAAAAGCCCCTCGATCTTGATAGAATGATTGGATAGATATAGTAATTAATGCTAAAATGATATAGATCTATAATTGTTATTGAAGTGGAGGTTAAGAGTAATGAGTGACAATAAAACACTTGAAAATTTGATGGAAGCCTTTGCCGGAGAATCCCAAGCGAACAGAAAATACCTTGCCTACGCAAAGAAAGCTGAGCAAGAGGGAAAGCTTAACGCAGCGAAGCTCTTTAGAGCGGCAGCCGATGCCGAAACCCTTCATGCCCTCAAAGAATTTGAGATTGCCGGGAAAATTGGCTCGACCAGTGAAAACTTAAAGGACGGAGTTGCTGGGGAGACTTATGAGTATCAAAGTATGTATCCGGGCTTTATCGAAACAGCTAAAGAAGAGGGGAATAAAGCTGCTGTAGCTGTCTTCACTTTTGCGATGAAGGCTGAAGAAGTTCATGCTAAGCTCTATCAAGAAGCATTAGAAAACATGGACGAAACTGCGGAAGTATTTTATTACTTATGTCCGGTCTGTGGAAATATCGAAAAAGTAGTTCCTGAAAAGTGCAGTATTTGTGGAGTTCCCGGCGAGAAATTCATTAAATATTAATGTCAATTGAGAGAAAAGCAAAAGGAGCGTTTAGAATGATATCTAAACGCTCCTTATATCAATGGTGTTGCCAATCATATCGCTAGCTAGAATAGTTGTGCAGGCAATAGGAGTAATAATATATGACTACTTCTCGAGAAATTAAAATTATCGCGCGCATTCGCACAGATTTTCCTACCAAATTCGGAATTCCCCGTCAAAGTGGACTGATTGACGATTTAAAGGCTGTCGTTGTCTTTGAGACAGAGTACCGCAATGCCGATGCCTTGCGTGGGTTGGAGGGTTTCTCACACATCTGGCTCATCTGGGAGTTCTCCGAGGCACTTCGTGACACCTGGTCACCCACTGTGCGCCCCCCACGTCTGGGCGGTAATACACGGATGGGAGTTTTCGCGACCCGTTCTCCTTTTCGACCCAATGCAATTGGTCTTTCCTCAGTTAAGCTTGAAGGTATCGAAGTACATCCGGAGCTTGGACCTATACTGCATGTTTCCGGTGCCGACCTGATGGACAACACCCCTATTTACGATATCAAACCCTACCTAGCTTATACAGACTGTCACCCAGAAGCGGTGAGTGGTTTTATCGAGCCTCTTCAAGCAAAGAAGCTTGAAGTAGAGTTTCCCAAGCAATGGCTCCAGTTAATATCTGAAGACAGACGTGAAGCGATTTTGAGGGTGCTGTCTCATGACCCAAGGCCGTCTTATCAAAAGGACCCTAAGCGGATCTATGGTCTTGAATTTGCAGGATTTGACATTCGTTTTACTGTGCAGGACAATCTGCTTTCCGTTTGTGAAGTGGTGAGCAGAGCCGACCAATCCTAGGTAGCTTGACTGTACGTCAAGTATGTAATTGATTAATGATAATGCGAGTCGCATTATCATTAATAAGGAGCGGTAGTTAGCAATGATTTTGAAGCCGGACAACCTTAACTTTAAAGCCATCCTTAAAATTATTGTACTTTTAGGGATAACTTTACTCGTGGTTCTTAATTTTTCGCAGATTATGCTTTTCGTGGGAAAACTCTACCTGATTCTTTTTCCCTTGTTTCTGGGAGCAGGGATTGCCTATGTTCTCAATTTGCTTGTGGTGGCCTATGAGAAGATCTATTTTCCTAAGAGTAAGCATAAGGCGCTCATAAGCACTCGCCGGGGGATAGCCGTTTTGTTATCCTTGTTGACCATTGCTGTGGTGCTGCTTTTTTTTCTGCGCATTCTTATTCCGCAATTTGCCGAGACTCTGGCCTTGCTTTACGCTGGCTTTCCAGCGGTCTACGACGATGTCATGGGCTGGCTTAACCGCTATGCCGGCGAATTTCCGGGACTGCAGCAGCAATGGGAAGAGCTTAATATGGATGGCACAGCGGCCCTGAAAAATGGTCTGGGGCTTCTTGGGAATTGGGCCTTGGGTACAGTGACCTTAATGGGAACGGTATTTGGCGTTGTCGTAAACACTATTTTAGCCATCATATTTGCAATCTACATCCTATTTTCTAAGGAAGAAATTGGTAGAAATATAGATAAACTTCTTAGAGCATATATGAGACCTGATCACCGGGCGAAAATCTATGTAGGTCTGGATACAGCTCATGAGACATTTTCCAATTATATTGTGGGGCAAGGCAAAGAGGCTGTTATACTCGGCGTCTTATGCACTCTAGGCATGTGGATTCTTGGTTTTCCTTATGCCACGACAGTTGGCCCTGTTGTTGGTCTGACTGCACTGATCCCGATGGTGGGTGCGTACCTTGGGGCTGCTGTAGGGTTTATTCTAATTCTCATTGTCGATCCCTTGCAAGCGGTACTGTTCCTTGTATTTATCATTATCTTGCAGCAGATTGAAGGTAATATCATCTATCCCAAGGTCGTCGGTCAAAGTATTGGCTTGCCGGGAATATGGGTGTTGGTTGCCGTAATCATAGGTGGCGGATTGATGGGCGTGATAGGGATTATGCTGGGAGTACCGACTGCCGCGACCGTGTATAAGCTACTCAGCAAGGATGTAAATAAAAGACTACAGAGGCTGACTTCGCCATAAACGGGAGTGCGTTTGTGATCTTTCCTTTTGCTGGTTGTGTTTAGGGAAAATAGATATTAAAATGTTGCATGGGCTAATTATCCGTGATGCAACATTTTCTTGTTTATAAGGGAGGAATTGTGATGAACAGAGAGGGGATTGCATTTGAAATTCGTTCACTAACACATCTTTGCAAGCGTTACGCAGTGAATTGCTACCATTTCCAATTCGAAAAAAACATTACAGCCACAAACATTTGGATTATTGACTATTTAATAGAACATAAGGATGAAGATGTGTATCAAAAAGACTTGGAGACTATGTTCACGGTCAATCGTTCGACAACTTCTAAAGTCATTAAACTCATGGAACAGAAGGGATTAATTGAGCGACAGGCCGTGCCGAACGATGCACGACTAAAAAAGCTGGTACTTACCCCCAAGGCGCTGGAAATTCATCAAGTGCTCATAGAGGATATTGACACGCTTGAAAAGCTATTGGTACGTGGTTTTACAGATGAGGAAATAAGCCAGCTTTCATCCTATATTTGTAGAATGAAAGGAAATATAGTAGAAGGAAATTTAGAGGAAGGATTAGCTGATGATTAAAAAAGGGTTTCATATATTTTGGCTAGGCATACAGATAATGGAAGGAATTGTGGATATTAGCAGAGAACTATTCATGAAATACCTGAAGAAGAGGGTTTGGTTTGAGGCGAAGTGATGGGATACTGCTCAAGTCCTTAAGTCCGTTTGTAAAGATTATTCCTCACATCATGACACGGCGGAGCGATGCGCAAAATTTTTATAAGCAAATAGTTGTCGTCGAGCCCATTGACCAATATATCCAAGAAAAGAAAGCCCAAGGGATCAAGCTCAATTATATGCATTTGTTTACTGCGGTCTATGTGCGTGTTCTTGCTCAACGACCACAGTTGAACCGCTTTGTTATGAACAACCAAATCTATGCTCGAGAAGGTATTTTGATTTCCATGACCATTAAACGGTCCCTGCTTGATGAGGGTGAAGAAACCACGGTTAAATTTGCTTTTACAGGGCTGGAGAGTATGGATGAGATAGTCCACATAGTTGATCGTGCCTTGGATGAAAGCATAGCTGTCGGGACCACCAATGATGTTGATAGTATGAAGAGACAATTTTCTAGAATCATAATAGTAATAATAAGTACAAGGATTTAGAGAAGGAACCTACGTTTCGAGAAGAATCAAGGGGTTTGTACGGGTAAGAAGCTTTATGAAGGAAGGTTAATCTTATGCAAAGCAAAATTGCTGAAGCGATCAAATTAAGAAGTTATCCTGTAGCTGTCTTTCGAGCCGATGCCAAGCCGGATGGGGCCATGGAGTTTGTGGAAGGAAAGTGGGGCTGTGCTATTTCCTTGCTTAATATGGCGGCCAAGGGTCGCACAGCTGCGTTTAGTCTCCCTACCACTACTTGTAGAGGAGGGAAGTCCGGTCTAGGATTTCAACGCTATGAATTGGGTTTTATTGAGTATTTCCTGTCTACTGGCGGGGTAGGTGGAAGAGAAGGTGAGTTTTACAAGAAAAGCCCTGAATTAGCAAAGGCTTTCATTGAAAATTTGCCTGAGATTTCTCATCAAGAATTCGTTGTCTTTAAGCCTTTAGCTGAAGTAAATGAAAACGAAAGGCCGGAGAGCATAGTCTTTTTAGTCAATGCGGACCAAATCTCTGCCTTAACAGTATTAGCGAATTTTGATCAGCCCACACAGAATAACGTGGAGGCAAACTTTGGAGCGGGTTGTCATCAGACCGTACTTTATGCTCTTAATCAAGTCGATGCGGAGCACCCCAAATGCTATATCGGCCTTACAGATCCTTCAGCGCGTAAATATATTGACAAAGACATCCTCTCCTTCAGTATGCCTTATCAACGCTACCTAGAGCTTGAAGCACAAGTGGAAGATAGCTTCCTGACTAAGGAAACTTGGCTAAATCTCTCCGAACGTATTGAGTGAGGTATTAACCGGTGGTTTCACGCCGTATAGGCCGTGTCTTCCACCAAGTTCTAATGATGATTGTGCAGAGGATCATAGCTCCTGAGGTGAACAGAGAACCACTCAGAACCCGGAGACTTAGGTAGGGCCTAATGATGGAGCTGACTGCCATAAAGTCAAGACCGAGAACTCGCCACAGATAAGTCTGGAGAAAGCCGGCTATAAGAAGACAGAGGCTCATACCGATGAGGCCGAGGTTGAGAAGGATTACTCCTACAACTCCATAGCGATAGGTCTTGGGGGTCGGGTTCTCCCGATCACTTAAGATTGTATAGGCACCGGCAAGAATCAAAAAGCCGATGGTGCCAAACAAAGCCAAGTGAGCATGACCAGAAGTTATATAGGTACCATGGGTATAAAGATTGACCCAGGGAATAGTCATCAGCAATCCCAGTAAGGTAGCTCCAGTCAGATGGTGAAATATACTGCTCAAAATGAGCCACATGGCGAGCTTTTCTTTCAGGTTCAGCACCTTGTGGTTTTTAAACCCTTTATAGATCAGGTAGGCCAAGAGAAATACGGGGATAACTTGTATGACGCTGAAGAACGATCCTAAGAAGAGCCAAATTGAGGGAAAGCCAATCCAATAATAGTGGTGCCCCGTACCGAATAATCCCCCCATCACCGATAAAGTGGCTTCAAGATAAAGCCACTTTTCTATATCCTTTTTGTTGGCAATACCCGTGGTCACGAAGAAAGAAGCAATAAAGCCGCTGGTTGTTAATTCAAAGGCCATTTCTTCCCAGAGGTGAACGACCCAAAACTTCACGGCTTCATCAGCAACCGGATTGCTGTAATGGAGTATATTGGGAATCAGTAATACGCAAAGGAAGGCGACACCGACTGTCATTATTCCCGTTGCCGGGGTTAATCTTTGTCTGTTCTCCCAAAGGGTTCTCCCTAAATTGTAGGCTTCAATCGAGATGCCTAGGGAAATTCCCGCGTAGAAAATGGGCAGGCCATCGAGATATTCGCGCCCATTGCCTATTTCTAATGCCAGGCTTCCCAGTAATGATAAAGAGGTTACCAACATAATTACGAATTGCCAACGGGCAAGCTTTGGGGAATAGATATCGGTCTTAAGCTGCTCTGCGGTGAAATAATAGACCATCCCTAGCATCCCGATAACCGGCCAAAATGTGGCCAAAGCAAGGTGAACCGCACGGCCATATTCAGCAGAAATCGGTGAGGGTAAATCGGGGAAGACCAGCGCGGATGCGCCAAGCAAGGCAACAATTCCTTGAGAACCAAAAAGGAAAACAGCATAGAGCATAAATCTGCGGGCAATTTGTTTTCCAGTGAGCGCCTTCAAAGAATATCCCCGCTTTCTGGCTTTTTCGGTTCGGGTGGCCATCCTAAGGTGGGGATGGTCTTCATATACTCGAGAAAAGCAATAAGATCTTGCGTTTCCAAAGGGGTTAAGGAGGGATGTTTCTCTTCTTGATGGGGAGGGATGACTGGTGGGTGACGAAAGAATGCGTTGATATCATCAGGACTTCGCTTGGCCATAATGTGGGTAAGATCCTCTCCAGAGTAACCCCCCTGCCCAAGCAAAGTGTGGCAGCTCACACAATTATGGCTCTGCCAAACTTCTTTTCCCGCGTTTGCCTCTTGGCTCATGGGCTCATCAAGATTCCAAGAAAATCGAACGCTTAATACAAAGACACTCAATGAAGCTATGGAAATGAGAATAAAGGTTCTGAGTCTCATTCAATCATCCATTCTCTAAACTGGTTCATTAACACTTGCGTAGTCGTATTTAGTATGGACATATATACCAATAGTATACAAAAGGGAACCGTCTAGCTAAGGCCGGTTCCCTTTTGTATACTATTGTATTTCTATATTATTATTAAGATGAGTAAATCTAGATGATTAAAATTCTGGGTTTTTAGCGTTGGCTCTTGTCATAGGGTATGCCTTCCGCTTTCGGTGCTCTAGATTTTTGTGAGGTAAAAGCGAGCACGATCATGGTGGCGAGGTAAGGCAACATCTTATAGAAAGTTTGGTTGATGTCCAAGGCATGCAGGAAGGGGATGAGGGCAATGGAGTAAGCCAAGGTACGCAGGAAGGCGAAGAAGAGAGCGGCCAGTAAAATCTGAAAGGGCTTCCATTGACCAAAGATCATTACAGCCAGCGCCAAGAAGCCGAAACCGGCCACCCCGGTGTGACCATTGATATTGCTGTTCATTACCCCTACAGCATAGAAGAACCCGCCGATTCCCCCCAGAAAACCGGAAAGACTGACACCGGCATAGCGCATCAGGTAAACATTGATACCTACGGAATCAGCAGCGTGAGGATGCTCACCGCAGGCCCGCAGACGCAGCCCGAAACGTGTCTTATAGAAGATGATGGCTGCTATAACTAGGAAAAGGAAACCAAGATAGACAGTAATGTAAGTGTTTTGGAAAAACATGTTGCCGAGCACGGGCAAATCACCTAAGATTGGAACTTTGCGTATGTAGAAATTCACATTGGTGGTGATCCCGTCGCTATTAAAGGACATTTTGGAATAAAGGAGGATCATCCCGGGAACCAGCATGTTCAAGGCCGTCCCAGAAATGGTCTGGTCAGCTTTCATGGTTACGGCAGCTAGGGAAAGGAGTAAGGAAAAGAGTATTCCGGCCACGGCAGAAACGACCATGCCCATAAGCAATATATACTGCGAATTCATCGGGAAGCCTTGAGTAAAGTAGACAAAGAGGCAACCAAAGAAGGCACCGAAGAGCATAATCCCCTCTAAGGCGATATTGATGACCCCACTGCGTTCGCTAAACATCCCGCCCAATGCCACTAGGAGCAAGGGGATGGCCACGGGAAGCGTATTTTGCACTAAATAGTATATTGTATCCATACTACGCCTCCTCCTTTGCAGCGCTAGAATTATCACGATGGCTAGAAGAAACTTCTTCTATGCTATTTTTCTTTTTGAAAAGCTTCCTGAAGAAGGAGGCAACCGTGGTGTTCATCAGCATGGCAAAAGCTGAGAAATAGATAATGACCGCAATCACGATATCGATAATCTCCGGTTTATACCCGTAGAGGCTTGCTAAGGTACCACCCCTCTGAATATGGGAGATAAATATTGCCGAAAAAATAATTCCCAAGGGATTATTGCTACCGAGGAGGGCTACAGCAATTCCATTAAAGCCATTGGCAGCGATGACGTTGATGGGCTCATAAGTCATGCTGCTACCGGCAATCGTCGAGGGTGCTAAGATCGCAAAGGCTCCACCAAGCCCAGCCATGGCTCCAGCAATGCCCATGGTAAGGATGATATTGCGCTTTCCGTTCATTCCGGCATAGGTACTGGCATACTTGTTAAACCCTGTGGCTTTCAGTTGAAAACCAAAAGTAGTCTTATTCAAAATTACCCAGAGTGACACGGCAATAAATATGGCGATAAAAATAGAAACATTGGCATTGGAACGTTCTATGCCTAAGGTAGGCAATTGAGCGGTTGCGGGAAGATAAGCTGTTCGCGTCTTGGAGGAAATATACATAGTAGCATTGCCTTGAATGAGCATATCCACCAAGTACATACCAATATAATTGAACATGATAGAGGTAATTACCTCATGGACGTTCAGAATAGCTTTGAATATCCCTGGGATCAAGCCCCAGAGGAGTCCGCCAACCATACCGGCGAGGACGCAGGCCACCCAATGGACACCAGCGGGGAGCTCCCACATAAATCCTACATATAGGGCAAAAAACATGCCCATGGTGTATTGGCCGGAAGCCCCGATGTTAAAGAGCCCCATTTTGAAGGCGAAGCCCACAGCTAATCCGGTCATGAGGATTGGGGTTGCATAGTAAATTACATCTGCAAAACGTTTAAAGCCACCAATGAGCAGCATTTTCAAGCCAGAAAATGCATTGTCAGGATCGGCGATGGCCATGATGATAAATGCAAAAACAAAGCCAAGAATGATGGACATGAGGGCGGCAGTCCAAGCGGAAAAGCTTTTACTATGGATGAATCGTTTCATGCTCGTTCTCCTTTTGGTGATTGCGTTTTGCTCCTGACATGTAAAGACCCAGCTCCTGGACGGTAGTGGTTTGGGGATCTAATTCGCCGACAATTTCACCCTCGTACATGACCAAAATTCGGTCGCTGACGTTCATGACTTCTTCAAGCTCCAAAGAGACCAGCAGAACAGCCTTACCGGCATTTCGGCCGGCCACGAGTTGTTTGTGAATATATTCGATGGCCCCCACATCCAGCCCGCGGGTGGGTTGAACAGCTACCAGCAATTCATGCTCTTTATCGATTTCGCGAGCAATAATCGCCTTTTGTTGATTACCACCGGACATGCTACGGACAACAGTCAGCGGGCCTTGCCCGCTTCTTACGTCGTATTGTTTGATCAATCGTTCTGCATAGGAGCGTATCGCTTGGCGTTGAAGGAAACCAAAGCGTTGAAATTCCGGCTGCCAATAGCGCTGAATCACCAGATTATCTTCTAAGGTATAATCCAGAACAAGTCCATACTTGTGGCGATCCTCGGGTATATGGCTCATACCAGTTTTTGAGCGGGTTCGAATGGAAGCTTTCGTAATATCCATGTCACAAAGGGTGATGGATCCGCTTGTCTGCTTTTCTAAGCCGGTCAAAGCTGAGACGAATTCAGTCTGCCCATTGCCGTCAATACCTGCGAGACAAACAATTTGGCCAGCGCGAACTTGGAAGGATACGTTGTTCACGGCATCCTTCTCACTGGTTTTCGAGGGGACAGTGATATTTTTAACGGACAAAACCACTTTTTCTGGATGGCTTTCTTCTTTTTTAACTCTAAAGCTCACGTCCCGGCCGACCATCATGCGCGAGAGCTCTTCTTTCGTTGTTTCCTTTATATTAACAGTGCCTACCCATTGTCCTTTACGCAATACGGTGCAACGATCGGCAACTGCCATAATCTCGTTTAATTTATGAGTTATGAATAAGATCGATTTACCTTCTTGAGCAAAACGCCGCATGATTCCCATCAGTTCATCTATTTCCTGAGGGGTTAAAACGGCTGTGGGCTCGTCAAAAATCAAGATTTCATTATCTCGATAGAGCATTTTAAGAATCTCAACCCGTTGCTGCATTCCTACCGAAATTTTTTCAATGACAGCATCGGGATCCACTTCCAGACCATATTGTTTACTTAAGGCTAAGACTTTTTCCTTGGCTTTTGTCTTCTGTAAAAATCCGAAGCTATGGGGCTCTACCCCGAGAATGATATTATCGAGAACAGTAAAAATTTCCACCAGCTTAAAGTGCTGATGGACCATGCCAATTCCTAGAGCGTTAGCATCATTGGGGTTGTTGATTTTTACAACTTGTTGATTCTTGCGGATTTCACCGTGCTCCGGCTGGTATAAACCAAAAAGAACGCTCATTAAGGTGGATTTTCCGGCACCGTTCTCTCCCAACAAAGCATGTATTTCACCCTTTTTTAAGCGCAGGGTGATATTATCATTGGCTTTAATACCGGGAAACTCCTTAGTGATATTGAGCATTTCAATAATATAATCGTCCATGCTAACCTCTCTTCTTCGTTATCAATCAACTGCAGAAAAATAAGGAAAAGGGGAAAGGGTAGTCCCTTTCCCCTATAACAGGTTGCCATAAATGAGGCTAGTTATTGATATTATCTAACTTCAACCTTAACTTTTGCAAGCTTAAGTCCAGAAACAAGTTCATCGGCAGTAGCATAACCGTTAGGGTCAGCTACAGTGATGGTACGGATAGGATCTACAGAACCATCAATAAGCGTTGCATAAGCTTTTGCGTATTGTTCTTTGGTGAATTTTTGGAAACGGTCAAAAGCATTACCGTCGGGTTTGTCTAGGACGACAGTGGGGAGGCCGATTCCATCATTTTTAGCATCAAAGTAGGTTGTTTTTCCGGCAAAATTACTCCAGGTATTCGTCTTGTAGATAGATTCGAGAACTTGGACAACAGAAGCGCGCAGGCCTTTGGTAGCCGAAGTAATAACGGTTTCACTATCATATCTTTGATCCACGTCGACGCCGATGACCTTTTTGCCGGCTTCAGCAGCTGCGGACATGACACTCTTACCAACCGAACCGCCACAGGCGAAGATCAATTCTGTGCCACCTTGGTACATGGTTTTTGCAGTAGCTTTATTGGTATCGGTTTCTGCAAAATCACCAGTGTAATGGTAAATTGCCGAGACAGCGCCATCGGCAAGACCTAATTCTGCAGCAGCTGCTTCAGCACCTTGTAAATAGCCATAACCAAAAGCTTGAACTGCAGGAACAGCCATTCCGCCCATAAAACCAAGCTTAGTCATGCCGTCCATAACTGCAGCATAACCGGCTAAGTAGCCAGACTCTTCTTCAGCGTAGAGGACACTTGCTACGTTTTCTTTGGTTTCAAAGGTTTTGTAATCAGCAGTATGGGGAGTTCCATCCAAGAGGATGAATTTAACTTCAGGGTATCTGGTTTGTGCTTCAAAGATAGGAACTTCAAATAAGAAGCCCGGTGTGACGATGACCTTAGCGCCGCCAGTGACAGCTAGATCGATGGCAGCTAGGTAGCCTGTATCAGAAGCTTCTTCGGGTTTGTAATATTTGTGGGTAACATTATTGGCTTCAGCGAATTCAACGACACCTTCCCAAGAGCCTTGGTTGAAGGATTTGTCATCGATATTGCCTTTGTCGGTGATGAGAGCAATCTCAAAGCCGTCCTTGGGAGCTTCGGTGTTTGTTCCGGCACTAGGCGGATTTTTGGTGGCTGTACTGCCGCAGCCCGTAACCATAAGGGCTACTAATAGAAGAACTAAGAGCACCGATGTGACTTTTTTCATTTTCCTCTTCTCCTTTTATCTCCTTGTTTTTTGGCATATTTATGTATTATGTATCCCTAATTCATTGTACCATTCAAGCCAGAATTTTCAACTATTGAATTTTAAAATTTCTTCTGTGTTGACTTTAAAGGTGTCTCTACCAAAGAGTGCTTCATATGATACATCGCATGATAATTTGATTAGATATTTTGATATAGGGGGTTTATATGAAAATTTTAGTGACTGGCGGAAAAGGAGTCGTTGGAACGCATTTAGTAGAGAAATTTAAGGGAATGGGGCATGAAGTGTGGGTATGTGATCTTAAGCATAGTCATGAGAACAATCATTATCGCTGTGATGTAAGTAACATTAGGCAATTGCAAACTATTTTTCAACATCTTACATTTGATTATGTTTATCATCTTGCCGCTGAATTTGGCCGCTGGAATGGAGAAGATTATTATGAGGACTTATGGCTGACCAATGCTGTGGGTACAAAAAATTTGCTGCGCTTACAAACTGAATATGGCTATAAAATGGTGTTCACCAGTAGCTCGGAAGTCTATGGTGACTATGATGGACTGATGGTTGAAGATGTTATGGATCGTCTGGAAATCAAGCAGATGAATGACTATGCAATGACGAAGTGGGTCAATGAAATGCAGATCCTTAATGAAGCGCTCATGCATGGTAATCAAGTGGTTCGGATCAGAATATTTAATACCTATGGCCCCGGAGAATATTTCACACCCTATCGCAGTGCTATTTGCACCTTTGCTTATAAAGCTCTCCATGATCTTCCCTATACCGTTTACTTGGGGCATCAACGGAATGCGCTCTACATTGAGGACTGCGCAAGAGCCTTGGCTAATATCACCCTGAATTTTAAAGCCGGGGAAGTATACAATATTGCCGGCATCGAAATGCATGATATGAAATCCGTCTCAGATCAGATTCTGAATTATTTAGGTAAGGGTGACAGCAAGGTCACCTATAAAAAAGAAGAGCCCTTCACCACAAAAATTAAACAACCGGATATTAGCAAAGCCCAGCGAGATTTATGTTATGAACCTCAGGTCTTTTTAGAAGAAGGTATACCTAGGACCCTAGAATGGATGAGGAATGTATACGGGTTGAATTAATTAGGGCTGAGGATATGTGCAATAAGGAAGGATGAAGTATGGGGGAAAGTATGCTTCCAAAGGTATCTATTATCATTCCCGTGTATAATGGTTCAAAGTATATGCGTGAAGCCATTGACAGCGCCTTAGGACAAACTTATCCAAACATTGAGGTTATCGTGATCAACGATGGGTCTATGGATGGGGGCGCTACGGATCAAATTGCTCTTTCCTACGGTGATCGAATTAGATATTTAGTCAAGGAAAATGGTGGAGTCTCTACTGCGCTTAATTTAGCCATTGAAAATATGAGCGGAGAGTATTTTTCTTGGCTGAGTCATGATGATGTGTATTATCCTCAGAAAATTAAAGTTCAAGTTGATTATCTATTAGAACAGCAGTTAAAAGATACGATTGTCTATGGCGGTTATGAGCTCATTGATGGGCTTTCACAAACTGTCTCCCAAGTCAAGCCAGACAGTCTTTACACTAAAGAACAATTAAATATTCCGCTCTTAACAGTTATGAAGGGTCTAATCAACGGGTGTACCCTTCTAATACACAAAAGTCATTTTGAGAAAACAGGATTCTTCGATGAAAAGTTACAATTAGCCCAGGATTATGACCTTTGGTTTAAAATGTTTAGGCAGGCTCAGGTTCATTTCCTTCCGGGTATTTATGTTAGGACACGGATTCATGATGAACAACAAACCCTTAGAAAAGAAGAACTGACTCTAAAAGAATGTAATGGGCTTTGGACTTCCTTAATTAAGAAGATATCGATTAAGGAAATGTGCGAGATTGACGGTTCTCCCTATAGGTTTTATCAAGACACGGCGGAATTTTTGCGGAGATTCACTAATTACGCAGAAGCTCAAAAGTACGCAGAAGCACTTGCCGAAAAAGCAAAAGGGAAGATTAGTGTAATTGTCCCTTTTTACAACAGAATCCCTTTGTTGATTGACACCATACGAAGTGTACTAGCCCAGACCTATAAAAATTTTGAAATAATAATCATTGATGATGGCTCAACAGACGACATCAGCCCTATCAGAATGTTGAAGGATCCTCGGCTCCATTATGTGTACCAAAAGCATCAAGGGGTTTCAGCCGCAAGAAACCTGGGTATAAGCCTGGCTTCAGGCGAGTACATTGCTTTCTTAGATTCCGATGATTTGTTTCTTTCAGAAAAGCTTGAGAAGCAACTTCATTATATGGAGACTTATGGACTGTTTTTTTCGCACACATCTTACCAGAGAATGAGCCTGCTTGGCATTCCTAGAGAGATCGTTCCTACCGGACGGTTTAACGGCAAGGTTTTTCCTAGGATCCTAGCAAGCTGTGGCATTGCTACCCCAACTGTCATGATAAAACGGGAAATTTTGATCAATCGAACATTTGACGAGACCCTTGATTTCGGTGAAGATGTGTGCTTGTGGATCGATATCGCCTACAATACTCCGATTGGCGGCATAGATGAACCCCTGACACTGGTTAGAGTTGGACGTCAGACCTCAGCCTTTAATATCGAGAAGCAACGAATCGCCTATAGGAATATCTATCAGCATATTATGAAAAATCCTCATTACGTAATTTATGAGCAAGAAATTGAAAATTTGCTTAAGGATTACGCCAAGCTTAATAAGAATGACGAAAACTGGTCTAAATTCATTAGTAAGCATATACACATTAAAAAAATTTAGATGAGTTACCTTGAGTTACATTGACTCCCGATCTTTAATTTTAAGAAATCGGGAGTTTTTTGATTGATTTAGCGGATATAATGATATAATAGTGTGATAAAATTATATTTAAATAAGAACATGAAGAGCCATTTATCGAACGAATTCAACGAATATTCGACTAGTATATAAAGGACGCAGGATAATGAATCAAGATTCGAATTCAAAAAAAAGTTATTTATCTTTTATTATCATTGGAGTAGGTGTATTAATCATCCTTGCCGCTCTTTTGTATTGGGGTTGGCCTTACCTTAGTCGTTTGAGTGACCCTGATCAAATCAGAGACCTTATCATTCGCTCCGGGACTTGGGGACCACTGGTTTTTATGAGTATGCAGGTCGTGCAAATTTTAGTTGCACCTATACCCGGTCAGGTCATTGGCGTGATTGGGGGCTTTCTATTTGGCCCTTTCCTGGGTTTGCTCTACACGATAATAGGAGCAACTATTGGCTTTACTCTGGTTTTCATACTCACCCGAAAACTGGGGCGTCCTTTTGTTGAACGAGTAGTGTCCAAAAAGAACGTGGACCGCTTTGATCACCTTACTAAGGAAAAAGGTGCTTGGGTATTCTTTTTTATTTTTCTTTTGCCGGCTTTCCCCGATGACCTGATTGCATTTATTGCGGGATTAACAGCTATTCCTATCCGCACCCTGATCTTAATCTCTGTAGCAGGTCGCTTGCCTGGATATGCCGTATTAGTATTTATGGGGAACGGCTTAACCTATGAAAATCTAAATCCAGTTGTGGTGTCATTAGCTCTGCTGCTATTCTTCTTTGCTTTAGCATGGTGGAAGAGAAGGTGGCTTCGTGAGTTCGTCGAGCATCAGAATCGCACCCAGTTTATCACGGAACAATGGAATTTGTATTGGCACAAGATTATATTTTGGGTCATCGTAATCGTTGTCCTCTTAGTGATAGCTTACCAAGCTGCGACGGTGATTCCGATTCAAAGATAAAGAAGTAGGTTTTTTCCATAATATGACATTGTCTAATCAACTCCTATCGAGATAAAATTAATTGTATAGATCTATGTTTAAATTGTATTGATATGAGTGAAGCACTGATGTAAATAAGCAAGGGAAGAAGGATGATGCGTATTGAGAGATGATCAGGCTGCGGTCATAGGGCTACCACAAAGAGAAGTGAAGAGCCATCAGAAGATGAGGATACGGAGCCTAGTTAGAAGGGGAATTTTTATTACCATGGGTGCTATGAGTATGGCCCTGGGCTTAGAAGGCATTCTCATTCCCAATCAGATAATTGATGGTGGGGTTACAGGGGTATCGATGATGTTATCCCATTTAACCTCGGTAAACTTAGGGGTTTACTTATTTTTCCTCAATCTACCCTTTTTCTTTTTAGGATATAAGCAAATAGGAAAAACCTTCGCGCTGAGTATGCTTTATGGGATTATCATTTTATCTGTTACAACTTTATATCTTCATCACATAACTCCCTTTGTCCAGGATGTACTGCTTGCGGTTGTCTTTGGCGGCTTATTGCTAGGATTTGGGGTAGGATTAGTTATTCGTTCGGGTGGAGTTTTAGATGGAACAGAGACCTTAGCCATTCTTATCGAAAAAAGAGCCCCCTTTTCCGTGGGGGAAATTATCATGATCATCAATGTTATTATTTTTGCTGTGGCTGCTTTTGTTTATGGGTTAGATAATGCTTTATACTCTATGTTAACGTATTATATAGCCTTTAAGACGATCGATATTGTGGTTAAGGGCTTTGATGATATGAAATCGATCTACATTATTAGTGATCAATACGAGGAGATAGCTGATGCAATTTCATCACGTCTGGGACGCGGTGTAACCTTTTTGCAAGGTGAGGGGTCTTTTACAGGAGATGTGAAGCGCATAGTCTTTTGTGTGTTTACTCGCTTGGAAGAAGCAAAGATAAAGGATATTGTTCGGGAAATTGATTCTTCAGCTTTTGTGATCATTAGCGATGTGGGTGAGGTCAAAGGCGGACGCTTTAAGAAGAAAGATATTCATTGATATCATGATAAAAGACCTAACCCGCAGGATCGTACGTCTGTGCGCTAGGTCTTTTTTTGCTATCGAAGGGAATTTGGCGAAGAATGGAATGACATTATGGAGAATGACATTAATTCGATTGGGTTTATCGTAGCTGTACTATCGATCTGGAAAAAAAGATAACCCCTGCGGCGGTTGTGGAGGAGGCTGTGACTCCTGCCCCCATGCAAGGGTGATGGAGAACGGGAAAAAGCTATGAAAATGGCTTTTTTGCGTTATTACTTCGAGAATAACGGGTAAAAATACCACAGATATTCTATTTTTAAGTCATATTTTTGCCATATTTCTAAACTAAACTAATCTCAAGGTTAAGGATTACCTAATTAAAAAAAGAAAGAGGTTTTGAATATGACAAAAATGAAAAAAACCATAACAACCCTGATTGTTTCTCTTAGTATTCTTGGGGTGGCTGGCACCGCTTATGCTGCAGAGTTAAAAACTCCAGCAGATATTGTTGCAGGCTTAACAGGCAAAGCGGTGACAGAAGTTACTGCTGAACGAGCAACCGGCAAAACCTATGGAACAATCGCCAATGATGCTGGCCAACTGGAGGCATTTAAAGCAGAAATGATTCTTCAAAAGAAAGCTATTCTCGATGAAAGAGTTGCTAATGGTACATTAACCCAAGAGAGAGCCACCCAAATCTATGATGCCATACAAGCCAATCAAGCCACTTGCGATGGAACAAACCCCGCTCAAATCGGGAGAGCCAATGGCGTGGGCTTTGGCCAAGGTATGATGCAGGGACAAGGCCAAATGCAAGGTAGAGGTCAAGGAATGGGACAAGGTATGAGAAATGGTGGAATGGGAATGAATTCTGCGTTTAACCGATAATATCATCATCTAAAGATAAAAGCCTTAGCGGATTAGTGATATGCTCCCCTTGTGGTCAATGTCATTAAGTTAAGGTCTGAAAAACACAACCATCCAGATTAAGATGGTTGTGTTTTTCTTATACTGTCAGAAAGTATAACTACGTTGCATACTTTCCTCCTGCATAAGGGCAACCAGCTACTTCGCTTTTTACGAGGGTGCGCATTAAAGGCACAGCGAAGCAGGGTTTTCTTTATACTAAGGGTAAGAGAGTGGTCTATGTTTATACGGTGGGAGTAATAGTTCTTTTCGTTATCCTCGCCAATATCAATGATATTGGCGTAAGCTTGGGAGTAAATCAAAGTATTATTGCGAAGATACTTCTGTAGAGCTCTGCTTTTTGACATTAATCTTTGTAAAATACCATTTTCATTTCAAAGAATTCAAAAAAATTACAAGATTCTGTAGTATAATTAACATTGAATGAGTACAACCCATAGATTTGAGTTTAGGAGAAGGCTCATGGATATCGACTGGAGATTATTGCTAATCACCGAAGTGTTCTTGGTTAACCTTTATGTTATGACCATTTCGTCAAAGGGTAAGACTACTCCGATGAAGACGCTCCTGATATTATCAGTTTTTACAATAGGACTGATCGGGATGACGTATCTTTTCACTACAAAAATCTACTCCGCTGGAAATCATAATGGGTTTTTTCTGCTATTCGGCTTTTTGTATTTAGTACTCTCAAGGATGTTATACGACCAACCTCTTAAATATTCCTTAGCAATCATTTGCACATCCTGGCTTCATACCCTCTTTTCATTATCTTTAGCCATAAGAGTAGAGCCATTGCTTAATGAGGCATGGTCCGGCTGGGTGATTCTACTCATCTTAACCTTGCTCTATATAATTACCTTGCCATTCTTTATCTCTTCCTTAAAAAGGACGACCTATGCTCTGCGCAAAATTGATGACGAGATGTTGAACTATTTTATTATTTTAGGAAGCCTCTGGTTTCTCTCCTATATCCTGCTCAATACTCTATTTTACAGATATGATAGCGATAGATTTGAATTTGTGATTACTTTAGTGTTGACCCTTTGCACTATTCTTTCCTATAAGGTGTTTTATTCCTTAATAGTGATCAGTAACACGGCAAAGGAGCTTACTAAAAGAGCGAAAACCGATCTTCTAACGGGTTTGAAAAATCGCGATGCATTTTTTCGGGATGCCCAGAAGCGCTTAGATAACCGAAAAGCTTTTTCGATTGTTTTTATTGATTTAGACCAATTTAAACAGGTCAATGACCGTTACGGTCATGCTGAAGGAGATCGATATTTGGTGCAATTTGCTAATGTATTACGCCAGTTTTATAGTGACCAAGGTACCCTTTATCGACTATCCGGAGACGAATTTGTCTTCTTATATTTGGGCCGTACGATTGAGGAGTTTTGTGGCCAATTGGAAAATAAAATAATACCAGCCTATAAGAGTAAGATTCGTTTTAAAGGCTTAAGCTTAGGCTATGCTTCTTTTCCTAAAGATGGAGAGGATTTGAGTACCCTGCTGAAAACCGCGGACCATAATATGTATCTGCAAAAGAAAGTGAAACATTTTGATCGAATCTAGTGACTTTTTAGGCAATATAGTGTTAAGAGCAATGATAATTAGAACAATGATAATTAATAGATAGAAAAAATATTGAGGGGAGAATTTGAATGATTTTAGAGAAGGCTTTTTACGAAAGCTCAGCAGGACTTTTGGTTACCGATGCAGACTTCAAGGTTATCTGGGCAAATCGCTTTGAAGAGGAGTTCTATCAGAAGACCGTTATAGGTTTAGACGTAATAGACTGCCATAGACTAGAAAACCGTGAGAAAATCTGCGAGTTTCTTAGTAAGTTTAAAGCAGGGGAAATAAAGGAGTTTACCAAAACTGCTGTGGGCATGTTAATTACCTATAGCAGCTACACTGTAAATGGAGAATTCGCCGGAGTGGTCAGAACGAGGATCCGGTTAGGTGAATAAAACAATGGACTACCTTTCTCCAGAAATGGCCTACCGCTACGCTTGCTTAAAATGTAGATGGCAGGCCATTTTTCATGTCAAGTTTTTCGCAAGGGCATAAAATAGGCCCTTTTTCGAAATATAGTGAGGACAGCGTTGTTGAGACCGTCATAAAACTAAAGATTGAACAGTCCTGGAAAAGGCCATAGAAAAAAATCATGGACATTGTTGGGCAAGCGTGAAGACCAGCTAGAAATTATTTCTTAAGCATGCTCTTAACAACGGTCTCTAAGGTGCTTTTCTTTAAGGGACCTTGATATCCTGTAAGGATATACCCTTCTGCATCAATAAACAAGGTTGTGGGAATGGTCGTAACGCCGTAAACTGCGGCGGCTTGTTGATTTTTGTCCAGATAGATAGGGAAGTCATAGCCTTGTTTCTGAACGAATTTTGACCCTGTCTCCTCGGTCTCCCGTTGACCATCCACCAAATTAACCATAAGGAAGACCACATCTTGCTGATAGTCTTGATAGACTTCGTTGAAATGAGGCATTTCTTCACGACAGGGAGGGCACCAGGAAGCCCAGAAATTTAGAACGACCGGCTTACCTTGAAAATCTGAAAGCTTGTATGTATTGCCATCAGTTCCATAAACAGTGATATCGGATGCTAAGGTCTTTCGGATTTTTGAGGTGTTCTCAGGGTTTTGAGAGGCGGATTCTCCCTGATTTATCGGGGCCCCTTGGCTTGGGTCGACCTTTTCCGATAAAGAGGAGTAGGCAGCATAAGCCACGCCTAGGAATAAGATAAAGGCCACGATACCTAACATCATTTTTATTTTACTATTCATAATATCCTCCTCACTTCATTTTGTTTGCGCCTATCAATGTCTATCAATGTGTTAATGCCTGTTAATGCCATAGACTACCGTGATCAGGAAAGTAGGTTTAGAAAGTACCCCATCAGTCCCGTCGCCATTAAAATCCCAACAATGACCAAAAGTCCTCCCGAGATGAGATTGATGAGGCGATAGTTTCGCTTAATAAAGTCAAAGGTTGATTTCAAACGGTCTATGAGTACAGCGCTAGCGACAAAAGGAATTCCCAAGCCTAAGGAAAAGCATAAGAGCATTAAAACACCTTTGAAGCTTCCACCCTCTGAAGCGGCAAACATCAAGGCGGATCCTAAAAATGCTCCGACACATGGCGTCCAACCTATTGAGAAGATGATACCGAAGAGTAGCGATGAGGAAAAGCCCAGATTAACTACGTTGGCCTCGAGCTGCTGCCGCCGATTAAGAAAGGGAATTCGCAGGACGTCTAGGAAGTTGAGCCCGAATAAGATGACAATTAGTCCCGAGACGATATTTACTCCTTGGCTATATACCTGTAATATATTTCCTACAGTTCCGGCAAAAGCTCCGAGGGTAACAAAGACCAGAGTAAAGCCAAGAACAAAAGCGAGTGCATTGGTCAGGGCTTTCTGTTTGTTTTCTTCAGATCCCTGTCCGGCAAAATAGGAAATATAGATAGGTAACATGGGCAATAGGCAGGGGGAGATAAAGGTGATAATCCCTTCCAGAAATAAAAGCAAATACTCCACGCTATCACCCTTTCATCAGTAGGGGATTAGAAAAACTAAAGTTGAATTCTGTACCTTCACCAAGCTCGCTATCTACGGTCAATTCAATGTTATGCCGTTGGGCGATTTGTTTGGCGATAGCCAGTCCAAGGCCTGTACCAGTTATATTTTGCTCATTCTTTGATTTATAAAAACGGTCGAAGATATAGGGGAGGTCTGCGGAAGATATGCCCACTCCCTTATCCTTAATCGATAATACTTGATCAGTAAAGGTAACCAAGACCTCGCTTTGCGGTGGAGAGAACTTGACGGCATTATCTAAGATGATTAGAAACATCTGGCGAAGACGTACATAATCTCCTTGAAGGGTGCATTGGAAAGGGTCTTGTTCGTTATCTGTTTTTATGACGATATCCTTGCTGCGGGCGATATTCTGGGCGCTACGAACCACATCGCTGAGTAAATCGCAAAGGTTGAGCTCAGACATTTCAATTTTAAAGTCGGGATTTTGCAGCCGAGTTAAGTCTAAGAGATCATTGACTAAGCGCTGGAGTGAAATGCTTTCCTTAAGCATTTGTTGATGATAGGCTTTGACCTGATCCGGATCAGTGACGACTTCATCACAAAGGGCTTCCAAAGAGCCGCGGATGACGGTGACAGGAGTTCTTAGCTCATGCGAGATATTAGAGATAAAGTCACGACGCAGTTGTTCTAAATGTTCGCTTTCGTGACTAGCTAACTCTAAACGTTCACTGAGGATATCGATAGCTGAGGCTAGTTCGCCAATTTCATCCTTTTGCTGAACGCCGGTCTTGGCCTCATAGTCCCCGTTAGCCAATTGCAGAGTAGACTTTTTCATACGGTTCAAGGGTTTCGTAAAGGTGTATGCTAAGAGTATGGAAAGGAGAAGAGAGAGGAGGAGTGCTACCCCGATGCTCAGGGCCAAAATCCCCGCCCCCTGTCGAAGGGCCTCCTTTGTCCCTTCAATAGGTGAATGGAGAAGCAAAGCTCCGACGACTTTATCTCCGGCTTTGATGGGGGCACCTACAGTTAAGGTAGGAGTAGTAAGAAGTGAGCTAAACCCTTCACTAAAGGTGGTTCTCCCTAGGAAAACCTCTTTAACAACCTGATTGGCGTCAGCCGGTAGATCAGCGTAGTTAATCTGCCGGTTAGTCATATGGCCGATGGTCATTAGTTGAAGGGATTCATCCACGATCCAGACATCTGCCATGGCAATCTCATCCAAGAATTGGAGGTAAGAGCTATATCCGCCCATACCGGACATCATACCGCCCATTCCGCCCATACCCATACCATTCATCATACCCCCCATGTTGCCCATACCGTTTCTTCCGGTCTCGTTGTTACGGGTTTCGGTGGAGATGTTGGAGTCGCTTAATAAGGTTGAAAGGGTTCCGGCCATAGAGGTTGCGCGTTTTTCCATTTCAGTTTGATGTAGCTGAACAGTTTGGTCCTTGAACAAGGACATAAACACACTGCCGATAATCAGTGAGAACAGGAGCAGGCTCATGGAAAAATAAAGGGTGAGTTTAAGAGCGATTTTATTCTTCATAGTTTTTTTCCTCGAATTTGTAGCCTACGCCCCAAATAGTCTTTATCTCCCAGTTTTCATGGGGGAAGGAATCCAGTTTGGACCGCAAACGTTTAATGTGGGAATCCACGGTACGGATATCGCCAAAGTAGTCGTAACCCCAAACGCTGTTGAGGAGATTATCTCGAGAGAATACTTTGTTGCTGTTCGAAGCAAGAGTCCAGAGAATTTCGATTTCTTTTTTCGTTAAGGATACGGGGTGTTGGTCAATGGTCACGATATAGTCGTCGAGATTGATCAGTAGATTAGCAAAGGTTAAGATTTGCTTTTTTTGCCCGTCCGTCTGACTGATTCTGCGTAGAATGGCCCGTACTCTCGCCATGACCTCACCGGGAGAAAAGGGTTTGACAATATAGTCATCGGCTCCAATATCCAGACCCATGATTCTTTCAAAATCTTCGCCTCGGGCAGTGATCATGATGATCGGGACGTTAGAGGTCTTGCGTATTTCTCGGCATACCTCAAAGCCATCGATTTTGGGCATCATTACATCTAATAAGATTAAGTCGGGCTGAAGCTTATGAAAAAGCTCCAGAGCTTCAGATCCATCCCAAGCAATGTGAGGCTGGTAGCCCTCTTTTTTTGCGTATTCTTCTAATATCGAGGTGATTTGTTTATTATCATCGGCAATTAATAATGTCAACATAATGATCCTCCTAAGTATCGTTATCCTATTTTACCATAGGAGTGTAAAAATACCTGTGACAAAAGTATGACATTTGCTAAGGAGATAAATTTTTAAAATATAATACTTTTTACCCAAAAAAGACATAGTAATGCCATAAACTTTGGTTACTCTATAAGCAAAGGTTCAGGCGTAAGGATTCTTGAATCTCACGGTGGGTAGTCATCGGACAACTAATTAGGAGGTATGAAAATGACAAAGTTCAAAAAGGCAATTCTAATCGGAGCCATCGTGCTCGGGGTTGGGGCGACTTCCTCAACTGTCTTTGCTGCTTCTATCTATAACAATCCAGCAGAAGCTTTAGCGGGTATTACCGGAAAAACAGTCGATAGCGTACTTACGGAGCGCTATGAAACTGGTAAAAGCTTTGGGGCTATTGCTGATGAAGCGGGTAAGCTTGATGAATACCAAAAAGAGCTCTTAGAAATGAAGAAGGATGTATTGACTCAGAGAGTTGAATCCGGAGATTTAACACAGGAAGAAGCAGATCGGATTATTACAGCCGTTGAAGAGAACCAAGTATATTGCAACGGCGATGGCTATGGCAGAGGCCGCGGCGGAATGATGGGCTACGGCTATGGTGGCATGATGGGTCGTGGCCAAGGTGGCGGCTGCGGCGCTTGGGGAGGATTCGGTTACAACCAGACTAGATAATAGGTTAGAGTAGAGAGTAGTCTGGATAGGCTGAGGAAACATTTTTAAAGACTATAAAAGTTGTGTAAAAAGCCAGACTGTTAGGAATATGTCCTTGCAGTCTGGCTTTGCTGTACTATACGATCTGCTGTTGCTATTTGATCAGATATTATCTATCTGCCAGCCAATCGGTTCCTTTCCTAGTGAGAATAAAAAGTCATTGGTTTTGGAAAAAGGTTTGCTGCCGAAGAAGCCGGCATAGGCCGATAAAGGACTGGGGTGAACTGATTTGATAATGCAATGTTGAGACTTGTTGACAAGAGCTTGCTTTGCTTGGGCATTTTTACCCCAAAGAATGCAATTCATGCCAATCATTCTTTAATATTTGCATTTTCATCACCATTAATCATTATAACATATAGGTATTCGCATATTTTTCAGAAATTTCTAGAATATATTTGAAATTAATTGTGTCTAACAAGGAAATATAGTATAAATAATAGAGGGAGGCATGTGGATGAGAAACGGCAGGAAAAACTTAACTAAAAAAATAATAATCATCCTTGCCTTGATTTGTTTTACAATAGGGGCCGGTACCAGCATTTATGCTCAGGATGATCCGCGGGTTTTATTCATTAGCTCTTATTCTCAGAGCTATAATTCTGTTCCCGATCAGATAGCAGGAATTCATGAGGCACTGGATCCCCATCAGATTCTATTAGACATTGAATATATGGATACCAAACGGTTCGACACTCAAGAACATATCGATAACTTCTATACCTCGTTGCAATACAAGCTAAAGGTTATGGATCCCTATGATGCCATCATCGTGGGCGATGATCAGGCTCTTGAATTTGCCACGACCCATCAAAAAGATCTTTTTGATGAACTTCCCATCATCTTTTTAGGGATTAATGATGTAAACCGTGCTGAAAAGGCAGCTCAGAATGAGTATATAACAGGTGTCATTGAAATTACCCCTTATAAAGAGAATGTTGAACTGGCTTTGAAGTTTAATTCGAATGTCAAACGGGTTATCGGGATTTTGGACAACAGCATTACAGGAGCCGGTCATAAGGACCAGTTCTATGGTGCAGTGGGCTATTACCCAAGTCTTCGCTTTGAGGATATTAATACATCCGAATATACCTACGAAGAATTGGCGGAAATCTTCCAAGGAATTCAAGATGACTCTATCATTTTGTATCTAGATATGCATCATGATAAAACTGGGGAATATAAGACCATCGAAGAAGCTGCGGCCTTTATTAGTGAGAATACCCATGTTCCGGTGTACCGGCCTTCTATAGGTGGGGTAGGGCAGGGTATAGTAGGAGGAATCCAGATCTCCTACCAAGAGTCCGGAAAGATTGCTGGAGATATGGTTTTGCAGGTTTTAGCTGGCACACCTATTGAGACAATTTCCATGATCGATAAAAGCCCTTATTATCCAATTTTTGATTATCAGGTGTTGCAGAGATTTAACATGGATAAAGGCTTTGTCCCTCATAATGCGGTCCTTATTAATAAGGAGGTTAGCTACGTTGAGGAACATCTTTACCTTATCTTGGGTATCTTTGCAGTATTGATTGTTATGCTGATCATTAGTACTTTGTTGGGGCTGGATAATCTAAGGCATCGAACCATGCAAAGGAAATTGAAGGAAAGCAATGAAGAGCTTTCCGCTACATATGAAGAATTAGCGGCTACGGAAGAAGAGCTGCGTTTTCAATATAAGGTTATTGAAGAAAATGCCCAAAGGAATGAGCTCTTAAATCAGAAATACGAGCATGCTATCAATAGTACGAATAGTGTTGTTTGGGAAGTGAATCTACAGACTCGGAAGGTATATTTTTCTGAAAACATCAATAACCTATTCTCTTTACCTCTTCATTCTATGGGCAATATCGATCGGGTTATGAGAAGGTTTTTAGATGGAGACACGATACGAGGAATAGATGAGGAAATCCAAGCCTATCTTAGCAAAAAGAAGAACGAAATCAACCTTCAGGTTCCTCTTAGAGCTGGGAGCCTAACCAAATGGCTTAAGATTCAAGGGAAAGCCATAAGTGGAGATCAAGAACAGTTACTACTGTATGGTATTTTAACTGATGTGACCGTGACGAAGCGGCAAGAAGAGTATATCGATCAGCTTGCTCATAATGATTATCTAACCGGCTTGCCAAATCGCATGTCCTTTATGAATAAATTGATGGAAGAAACCCAAAAAGGGAATCCTTTAATCATCATCTTTATGGATATTGATAATTTCAAGGAAATTAACGATACCCTTGGCCATGTTTGGGGAGATAATGTACTGCGCGCCGTAGCGCAAAGATTATCCGAGAACGCTTGCCAAGGTATGTTTATCTCGCGGTTTGGCGGCGATGAGTTTCTGGTCCTAAGTAGCAACGGAGGTGGGGTTGTCGAGGGATGTATAAAGCATATCAGAGAAGTCTTTGCCCAACCCATCATTATCGATAACACTGAATTTAATATTAAGTTTAGTATAGGAATAACCCGTTTCCCAGAAGACAGTACGGATATTCATCAATTGATCATGAACGCTGATACGGCTTTATATCACGTGAAGAGAAACGGAAAAAACAATCATATGTTCTATAATCAAGAGATGCAAAAAGAGCTTCGCAATAAATCTGAGATTGAAGGGATTCTCCGTAAATCCCTCCAAGAAGATGGCATATATCTCCTCTATCAACCACAGGTTAATGTAAAGACGGGTGAAGTGGAGAGCTTTGAAGCATTAGCTCGATTGAAGAATTACGCGATTCCGCCCAATGTTTTCATTCGGATTGCTGAGGAGTCGGACTTGATTTGTCAGATTGGTAGAGCTGTGACCATAAAAGCCATCCAGCAGTTAGCAAGCTGGCGAGACAAGGGACATTCGAGAAAACGGATCTCGATAAACTTTTCCAGCAAACAGATGCGAGATAAGGAATATCTTGCCTTCCTCTTTGAGACTCTTAAGGAATACAATCTGGATGGCCAGTATCTAGAACTCGAGATCACAGAAAGTATCTTATTGGAGGAAACAAATCTCACCTTGGAGTTTTTAGAGCAGGTAAAAAGCATGGGGATAAGTATCGCCTTGGACGACTTTGGCACTGGCTTCTCTTCAATCAATTATCTTACCTATATTCCGGTGGACAAGGTGAAATTAGATAAGACCCTGTGCGACAAGTTCCTAAACTCGGATAATACGAAAGTTATCGATAGCATTATTGCTTTGGCTCATGGTCTTAGCTTAGTGATTACTGCTGAGGGTATTGAAGAAGAATGGCAGTACGAGCAGTTGAAAGCTAGCGGTTGCGATATGATTCAAGGTTATCTCTTCAGCAAACCTCTAGAATCCGATCAAGCAGATCAAATCTATGACATAAACTTTTTGCAATTTGACTAAGCAAAAGCAAGTTGAGATGAGGATAGAGCATGAAAGATGTGACTGCTGCGATTATGTTCCGAGATAATCAAGTATTCATTGCCCGCCGCGCTCCTGGTGAGAAACATGCAGGAGGCTGGGAATTTCCGGGTGGTAAAGTAGAAGTGGGGGAATCTCCTGAAGAATGCTTAAGGCGTGAGCTCCTAGAGGAGTTTGGGGTAGAGGTGGAGGTTAAAGAATTTGTAATGGAAAGTATCTACACCTACACTCAAGGGTCAATTCGCTTGTTAGCTTACCAGGTCAATATCCTTAAAGGGGAGCCTCAGCTTAGGGTTCATGATTGCTATGAATGGGTGAACACAGGTGAGCTTCTAGATTATAATTTGCTTCCGGCTGATGTGCCCATTGCCCATAAGTTGACCCAGATTTAAACTTTGTATGGCGGTTGACAGATAAGTTCTAGTATTGTAGACTTAACATAATTTCATATCCACCTCACTTTTTTGTGGGGTAGAGGCGCGATGTTTATTAGTCCTTTTTGGAACGAGAGCAGTGATGATACTAAGGAGAAGGAAATATCGCCGAAGCTAATAATACGCTCAGTATAATTTGCTGGGTCTGCAGTGAATAACTGCAGGACTGTCTTAATAAACGTCCCAGTTTATTAAGTTGTGCTATCTCGGCGGGGGAAAAGAGGGGTATTTAAGCAACATGATTTTTGCGACCTGAGCTCCGTCTCAGGTCTCATTTATTTTTGTCAATAAATTATAAAAACAAGGATGTAAGAAGGAGAGGGTTCATCAATGAAGAGAAAATTATCATTATTGGTTGCAGTAGTTCTATCGACTATGCTGCTAGCTACAGGTTGTGGCGCCAGTAGCGATCAAAAAGCTGGGGACACTAAGGTCCCTGCGGGTTCGGAAAAGGGAGTCTTCAGGGTAGGTCTTGAGGCAGGCTATGCTCCTTTTAACTGGACACAAATGGATGCTGCTAATGGTGGGGTGAAAATTGATGGTAGTGCTGAATATGCCGGTGGCTACGATGTGGAAATCGCCAAAAGAATTGCTGAAGGCTTAGGCAAAGAGCTGGTCATCGTTAAAACCGAATGGGATGGGCTTGTGCCATCATTAACCTCGAATAAAATAGATGCTATTATTGCGGGGATGTCTCCCACCGCGGACCGCAAAGAAACAATTGACTTCTCCGATATCTATTATCAATCAGATCTCATTATGGTTGTTAAGAGTGGCAGCCCTTTTGAAAATGCTAAATCAATTCAAGATTTTAAAGGTGCTAAAATCACTGCCCAGCTCAACACCTTCCACTATAGTGTTATTGACCAAATCAATGGTGTCGTTAAAGAAACAGCCATGGATAACTTCCCAGCTATGCGAGTAGCTTTAGAATCCGGCATGATTGATGGATATGTTTCAGAGCGTCCCGAAGGAGTTAGTGCTCAAGCAGCCAATAGCAACTTTAAAATGGTAGAGTTCACAGAAGGGTTCCAAACCTCGGCTGAAGATACAGCTATTGCTGTAGGAGTCGCTAAAGGAAGCGAGCTCACAGTAAAAATAAATGAAATCTTAAAGGGTATCTCTGAAGATGATCGGATCAAGATCATGGATGAGGCTATTAAGAATCAGCCTGCAGCAAACTAAGCATAATTTCTAAAGATTTTTGTGCTACTGCGAATAATATGTTATAAAACCGGCTACATTTCATGCAGTCGGTTTTATACTTTGCTAATTATGATTTAGATCTGAACACCCCGTTTTTTGAGCCTCATAGTATTTAAGGAGGAAAACAATGAGTTTAGAGTGGATTATCCGAATATTATCCGAGAATTGGCCTATGTTCCTTCGTGGAGCGGGTATTACTCTCTTGATCTCCATTACAGGAACATTAATTGGGTCGGCCATTGGCCTGATTATCGGTGTTATTCGAACGATACCTAGTCCGGAACGAGGACTTAATCGAATACTTCTTAAATTAGTCAACGGAATTTTAGGTTTTTATATTGAATTTTTTCGAGGCACGCCAATGATCGTGCAAGCGATGGTTATCTATTATGGATCTGCCTTGGCTTTTGATATTCATATGAATAAGTTATTTGCGGCAATCTTCATCGTTTCGATTAATACAGGGGCCTATATGTCGGAGATTGTACGGGGCGGAATTATATCTATCGATAAAGGACAATTTGAAGCAGCTCATGCTATCGGTATGAATCACTTTCAGACGATGTTCAACGTGGTTTTACCTCAGGTGATTCGCAATATTCTTCCGGCTACCGGGAATGAATTTGTAATCAACATTAAAGACACCTCAGTTCTTAACGTAATCGCCGTTACAGAGCTTTATTTCCAAACGAAGTCCATTGCCGGCAACAATTTTAGATACTTTGAATCCTTCTTAGTAGCCTGTGTTATTTACTTTATAATGACCTTTACAGTAACCCGTATTCTCCGTTACATTGAAAGAAGAATGGATGGACCGGAAAGCTACATTATGAATCAAATGCAGGTGGAAACACCTGAAGATATGCTACGGCGTACTCAAAATAATAAGTGAGGAAGGAGGGGTAACCATGGAAAAAGTTATTGAAATACAACATTTAAGTAAATCCTTCGGTGCCAATGAGGTGTTAAAGGACATCGATTTTTCAGTAGACAAGGGAGAAGTGGTTTGCATCATAGGCTCCTCCGGCTCGGGTAAATCGACCCTGCTACGCTGCATTAACCTCCTAGAGAAACCCAGCGGTGGTCAAATAATTTACAAAGGGGAAAACATTCTGGATGACCAGCACGATATCTATAAATACCGTCAAAAGTTAGGGATGGTCTTCCAGCAATTCAATCTCTTTAATAACCACAATGTATTGAGCAATTGCATGGTTGGGCAAATCAAATTGTTGAAGCGCACCAAGGCTGAGGCCGAAGAAGTAGCAATGAAATACCTCAGAGTTGTGGGCATGGATCAGTATATCAATGCTAAACCCAAACAATTGTCCGGAGGACAAAAGCAAAGGGTCGCCATTGCTCGTGCTCTCTCCATGGAGCCGGACGTCATGCTGTTCGACGAACCTACTTCCGCTTTGGACCCCGAGATGGTTGGGGAAGTATTGAAGGTTATGAAGGAACTGGCTGATTCGGGACTGACCATGTTGGTGGTTACCCATGAAATGGGCTTTGCCAAGGAAGTCTCAGACAGAGTCGTTTTTATGGATAAAGGGGTCATCGCTGAAGAAGGATCTCCTGTGCAAATTTTTAATCGCCCTACTCAAGAGCGTACGCGAGAGTTTCTAAAACGCACCTTAAATTCTTAAGGTTTAGGCACGTCATATTAGCGCTAGATTCTTCATTTGGTCCTTCACTTAATTCAAAGTGGTCACGATTCAAGCATTTGATTGCGTAAATGAAACGACCTAGGATGGTATAATTCACCTTGCTAGGTCATTTTTGCATCCTCTAAAGCCACTTTGAATTGTGTCTCATAGAGCTCCTTATAGACCCCATCCCGATCCACTAAATCTTCATGACGTCCTTGCTGGACGATTTCTCCGTCTAGGAGCACAATGATTTCATCCACGGCCATAATGGTAGAGAGGCGATGGGCGATAATGACACTGGTTCTCCCCTTGAGAATGGGCTCAATGGCTTCCTGTATATGGGACTCACTGATGGAATCCAAGGAAGAGGTCGCTTCATCCATAATCAAGACCTTAGGATTTTTTAAGAGGACTCTGGCAATCGAGAGTCGTTGTTTTTCACCGCCGGATAGTTTTAAGCCACGATTGCCGACCAACGTATCAAAGCCTTCAGGAAGGGTCTGGATGAAATCATAGATATTGGCTTCCTGGCATACTCTGATTAAATCCTCTTCTTCTGCTAATTCGTTGGCATAGAGAAGATTCTCGCGAATGGTTCCATTAAAAAGATAGGTGTCCTGGGAAACCATACCAATATTTTGGCGAAGGAAGGTCAGATCCAGATCTCGGATATCCCGTCCATCGAGGAGCACCTTACCTGCAGTTGTATCGTACAAACGAGGAATTAAATTGACTAAGGTGGATTTTCCGGTTCCGGAAGGACCCACAATGGCCACCGACTTGCCCTTTTCTATGGTTATATTCACATCTTTTAAGATAGGTTTGCCGTCATAATCAAAGGAGACATGGTCAAAGATAATTTTCCCAGTAAAGCTCTTGGGGATGATTGCAGTTGGGCTGTTTTTGATCTCGGCTGGGATATCAAAATACTCAAAGATACGCGAAAATAGGGCCAGGGAGCGAATGACATCGACTTGAATCGTCAGGAGGACACCCACCGGACGATAAAGTCGACCCAAGAGAGCTACAACGACCGTGATATCCCCAACGGTTAGGCCAGAGCCCATCTTAATCATCAGAAAGCCGCCAGTCAGATAGATAATCATCGGTCCCATATTGATAAAGGTGTCAAAGATGACCCGAAAGGACTTACCAACGAGAATCTCGCGAATACTGAGGTGAGTAATTGCTCGGTTGATCTTTTCGAATTTCTCATATTCTTTTTTTTCGCGGGTAAACAACTTAACTAATAGTTGTCCACTGACACTTAAGGTCTCATTAAAAAGTTGGTTGGAGGCATCGCTGTGCTCTTGCTTGGCCATGGTGATGGACCAGCGGCGATTACCCACCTGATGGGTGGGTAGGATGAAAAGGGGGACAATGATGACACTAACTAGGGCGAGAATCCAGTTTTTCTGGAAAAGGGCGACTAAGGTCGTGATGAGAATAATCGAGTTGCTGACAATCTGTGTCAAAGTTCCCACAATAACGTTCTGAATGCCGTTGATGTCTGTGGTCATGCGCGTGATGATTTCCCCTTGATTGTTGTTGGTAAAGAAACGGTGGGACATTTTTTGCAGATGATCATACATCTGATTTTTCATATCATAGATGATGTTTTGGGCTACCCAAGTTGTGAGATAGCTTTCCAAAACATTAATCATATTGGCAATGACCAAAACGATAAAGGAAAGAAGAATCAATTGTATAAGTAGATTAAAATCTTTTCCAATCAACCCATCATCAATAATTCGACCGGATAATAATGGTGGCAAGAGACCAAGGATGGAAGAGGCTATAATGGCGACGAATACCAAGGCGAGTCTCGGCCAGTAGGGAAGTAGGTAGCTAAAGATCCGCCGAAGAAAGGCTTTTGTCACCTTAGGACGGTCGCGCTTTTCTTGATCTGTAAGGGGGGTATGTAAGCTTCGCCCAAGGGATTTGCCGGTCCGCATAGAATCCTCCTCGCAAGGTTATATTTAGAGTATCCGCATCATTGTCCTATTGCCATTATAGAGGATTCCACTCTGGATGTCACATTGCAAAAAAAAGGGATTGCAAAAGCGGTATTGGAAAAGCTGTGCAGAAGGTAGAGGTTGTCAGAAAAATGTTGAAAATCTATGGCTAGATGATATAATAGTTGTCAATATGGCGTTTCCATCGGGGAGTAGTTAGCATAGCAGTGCTATATGGCAAGTCAACATAATGACTTTCGAGTCTGGCTTGTCTCATAGAAAACCCGATCTCGCCAGCCCCAAATTGATGCATCTCAGAAGGTGGAGTCGCTGGTTGCACTTGTACAGGTGGAAAGTATGCAACGCCGTTATGCTTTCCGACAGTATAATAAAACAAGACTCATGGGTAGTTTTAATTAAAGCTGTCCATGAGTCTTGTTTTGGCTAGACGAATACAATGCAGTTAGGAGTATGTTGAATGGGAAATATTGAATTGTTCATCATTGCTATCGGGCTTTCTATGGATGCTTTTGCTGTAGCTATCAGCAAAGGCTTATCCATGCGACGGATGAACTATAAAACAGCATTAATTACGGGGGCCTTTTTTGGAGGCTTTCAGGCATTAATGCCTGTGCTTGGATTTATGCTTGGAACTCGGTTTGAGTCTTATATTACCTCGATTGATCACTGGATCGCCTTTATTCTCCTTTCCATTATTGGTTTCAATATGATCAAGGAATCCCGTGGCCCCTGTGAAGTGATCGAGGACCGGTTTAATCTGAAGGATATGGTGGTGTTATCGCTTGCCACAAGTATTGATGCCCTAGCCATCGGGGTAACCTTTGCCTTTTTGCGAGTGGACATTCTTCCGGCTGTATCTATGATTGGGGTGATTACCTTCATTTTTTCCTTCCTCGGGGTTAAGATCGGCAATGTCTTTGGAGAGTGCTATAAATCCAGGGCGGAATTTTTTGGTGGCGTCATCCTTATTCTGATGGGTATTAAAATTCTTCTAGAACACCTGGGCTTTATGGGCTGATAACCTGCAAGAATTGTAATATGAGAATATTAAGTTTTATGTTATAATTAAAAAAACTAATTTCAGGATGTCCAACCGACTTTGGTTGATCATTATGAATTAGATAATTTAGAATTAATTGATTAAAAATGGAGGGATAATCACATGAATGCCTTAGAATTTGCTGTCAAAATGGAACTTGAAGGAGAGCAATATTACAGAGAGCAAGCAGAAATCAACAAAGGAAACAGCTTGCATAAAGTTTTTTTGATGCTGGCTGACGATGAAAAAATACATGCGAAGCTGTTGGAAAAGAAAGCTAAGCAATTAGATTATACCCTAGAACCGAATGAGACTTTGGCCACGGCCAATCACGTCTTTAGCGATAAGGATAGCGTTAGAAACGAAATCAAAGTGTCGCCCAGTCAGATTGATGTTTATCGAGCAGCTTTAGATAATGAAAAGGAAAGCATTGATCTTTATCAAAAATACGCTGCAGAAGCATCAGATGATGAGACTAAAGAGTTTTTCAACTATTTAATCCAACAGGAAAAGGAACACTATAGCATCATCGATGAAATAGTCTTGTTACTTAGCCATTCGGAGGAGTGGGTGGAAGACGCTGAGTTTGGAGTAAGAAAAGACTATTAGAAAGAGTTAAGATTAAGAAACCGGAACCGCGCATTTTCCACAAAGCAAATACGCGGTTTTTGTTTACTAATAATTGCGGTAATCAGGATTTCGGTGCTATGATAGTAGAAATACAGCGATATGAAGAGAAGAGGCGATCTCGATGATTTCTCAAGCAATGAGAGAACAAGTCAAAAGCAGCTCAATTATTCGTGCAATGTTTGAAGAAGGAAAACGCTTAGCAGCGATTCATGGTGCTGAAAATGTTTATGATTTTAGTCTGGGCAATCCCAGCGTGGAACCACCGAATGAAGTGAAAGAGGCGATCTTCGAAATTATCAATGAAGAGAACACTATGGCTGTTCATGGCTATATGAATAATTCGGGGTTTGAGGACGTGAGAGAGGCTATTGCGGATTCTTTGAATCGACGATTCGCTACACAATTTTCATCTGAAAATATTTTGATGACCGTGGGAGCAGCAGGTGGTTTAAATGTTGTTTTTAAAACCCTTCTAAACCCAGGTGATGAGGTTATTACCTTTGCACCTTTTTTTGGTGAATACCGCAATTATGTGCAAAACCATCAAGGCCAGCTCCTTGTTGTCTCACCAAATACTAAGGATTTTCAGCCCAATCTCGAGGAGTTTAAGGAGAAGATTAACCCAAAGACCAAAGCGGTCCTCATTAATTCTCCTAACAATCCGACCGGGGTAGTGTATTCGGAAGAGACGATCATACGCCTCGCAGATATTCTTCGCGAAAAGCAACATGAATATGGGTCAGAGATTTATCTGATTGCAGATGAACCTTATCGTGAGCTTGCCTATGACCAGGTAGAAGTGCCCTATCTTACTAAGTATTATGAGAACACCATCGTGGGTTATTCCTTTAGTAAATCCCTATCTTTACCCGGTGAGCGGGTTGGTTATTTGGTGATTCCAACCCAAGCAGCCGATTTTAACAACCTAATCAGTGGGGCTAATATTGCGAATCGGATCCTCGGGTTTGTCAATGCACCATCTCTGTTTCAAAGGGTCATTGCGAAGTGCCTCAATGCTCAAGTGAACATCGAAAGCTATAATCAGAACCGGGAACTTCTGTATAATGGATTAGTATCTTTCGGCTATGAATGTATCAAGCCGGAAGGGGCTTTCTACCTCTTTATTAAGACACCATTGGAAAACGATGTTGAATTTTGCAATCTCGCAAAGCAAAAAAATATTCTGATCGTACCGGGTAGCGCGTTTTCTTGCCCGGGGTATGCAAGAATTGCTTATTGCGTACCTTACGCGACCATCGAAAGGGCCTTGCCCGGCTTTAAATCTTTAATAAGTGACATGAAGGGTCAGGAATAAGTAACACAAAATACAATTAATTTTGTTAAAATATGTCTTCTTACCCTCAAAAATATACCATAAATCCGTATATATAAACAAAGACTTACTTCGATCTTTAAGATCTTAGTAAGTTTTTGTTTATTATTATTTAATAACTACTTTCCGAGAATTATGGTAAATTATGATAAAGATGAATCTGCCCAGATTAAGTTTGTAAATATTAAAGTTCTCAGGATTAAATCCGCAAAGTTTTGAGTTAATGAATGGGAGGAGACAGTAAAAATGAGAGGGATTAAAGAGATAGGATCGGATCAAAATATCCAAAAACTATTGAGAGATTTAATTCTTTTAGCAATATTCTTTTTACCGTTGATTCCTTCGAGTGTTTTAGCGGCCTCGTCCCCCACCGTGCAATACGTCGGCGGTTCCGATTGGGAAGTATTTAACGACGTGGACCAGACTCGTGATGGAGGTTACGTGGTGGTGGGGCACAGTAGCTCAAATAATGGGCACCTAGAAGGACTTAATAAAAAACAATCTGATGCGGTGATCGTGAAGTTTTCTGCTGCCGCTGAGGTTCAGTGGCTGAAAACTTTCGGTGGTAGTTCAATTGATAGCTTTCAAAGCGTAAGGCAGACCAGGGATGGAGGATATATCGCTGCGGGTTCCAGTTACTCTGTCGACATGGATATGGACAATTCAAATAAAAGGATTCGCGAGGGAGAGCAGGATGAACTGAATGGGGATGCCATTATCGTCAAGTTTAGTCCCATTGGTGAGGTGGAGTGGTCAAAGGATTTTGGAGGAGGGCAACTGGATGGTTTTAATGCCGTTGTCGAGACGGAGACCGGAAGTTTCCTTGTGGTCGGAGAATCTGAGTCGGTGGATGGCGATTTAGTTAAACTTTCCCAAGGGAAAAGTGACGCCATCTATGCTTCCTATGATCAGGCAGGCACATTTTTGGGTGCTCAGAGCTATGGAGGCTCCTCCGGAGATGGCTTTAATGATCTTGCCTTGCTTACGGATGGGAGCTTCGTAGCTGTAGGGTATAGTAGCAGCCATGATGGAGATTTGCAGGGAACGGGAACAAGTCTGCTTAAGGGGATTATTGTGAAAATCAGTGATGATCTCCGTATGACTTGGAAGACCTCAGTGGACTTAACGGATCCCGAGTATCAACGCTTAATATATTCTTCCAGTAATGGGTTTCAAGATATTAAGACCACAACGGATCGAGGCTTCATCGTAGTCGGAAAAGGGGCTAATGTTGACCTCAAGACAGATGGCAACGGTATCATAAATGAAGATGGTTGGATTGGCAAATTTGATTCCAAGGGGCAAGTGGAGTGGTATGATACTTATAAGAATCAAGCCTACACACGCTTTTCTGGAGTGGCCCAGGACCAGGATGGGACCTATATGGTGGTAGGAGATAGCTATATGCCTGCGGCGAAAAAGATTATTGCTCTTCGCTATGATGCCCGTGGCGTAAGGCTTTGGGAAAAAGAGGATGGGGGAAGTCGTAATCGTTGCTTGATGAGTCTGCTCGCCCTTGGAGATCGCTTTGCAGCTGTTGGTTCCAAATATATTCAAGGCAGGAGCGACGAGGGTCTATTGTACATCGGAAATTTTGAGGATTCGAATGAAAAGCTAATTATGGACCCCAACACAAGAAGTAGCACTACAGAAAGCTCAAGTCAAATTCAGAGCAAGGATAGAGAACGCCTCGGAGGGGATACCCGCTATGAGACGGCTACAGCTATTAGCAAACGGGGATGGGAAAAGGCCGAGCAAGTATTCCTCGTCGATGCTAACAACTTTCCCGATGCCTTGGTAGGGTCAAGCCTGGCCTATCAGAAAAACGCCCCAATCCTGATCACCCCTACGGAGCGACTAGACCCTAACACAAGTGCAGAGATTCAACGGCTTGGTGCTCGAACCATCACAATCTTAGGGAATTACACTTCTGTATCCAGGGCGGTTGAGGAGCAACTAAAGCAAAATTATCAAGTGATCCGCATCAGTGGGGCTGAGGTTTTTGATACCGCGGTTAAAGTTGGAGAGGAGCTTAGAAAAGCAACCCCCTTTGATACGGTGATCATTGCAACTCAGGATAATTTCCCAGATACCCTTGCCATCGCCCCTTATGCAGCGAAGGAGAGCTTCCCCATCCTTTTTACCCATAGGGATAGCTTAAGAGCAGATACTAAGCAAGCGATTAAGGATTGGGGAATAGAAAATGTCATTATCTCCGGAGGTCTTGGGGTAGTTTCCATGGCGGTGGATCTGGAACTGGATGCGCTGGGGGTAACGATTAATCGGTTAGGTGGTGATGATCGCTACGATACGGCGCTAGAAATCGCCAAACATTTTCGAACGGGAAGTCCATACAAAGCCATTTCTGTTGCTACCGGTGAAAACTACCCTGATGCATTAACGGGTGCTGTCTTCGCTGCGAAGAATAATACCCCCCTTATCCTTGTTAGAGTTAATGGTGCTAAGGAGAATGTAATTGTGTACCTCAATGCTCTTTCCCTTGATAAAGCTTTTATCTTTGGAGGGCTGGGGGTTGTTTCAGATCATGTAATCAGGGAGTAAGATGCAGTAGCGTGAAATAGTAGTGCGATATAACTAGTGTGATATCATTAATGTGATATAAGTAGAATGTAAAAGTGAAGTAAAATTCCCTGAATTCGATCATTTTGGTCTTAATCGGGGAATTTTTGTATAATAATTTTTAATTATGAAGGAAAAGAGAATAATTTGACGAATTCAGTAAAGGCTCGTTAAAATGCTCACAACCAAACTAATATAGTGGGGGTAAAAATGATTAAAATTGTTGCGGACTCGACTTGTGATTTATCCGATGAAGTGCTTAAAAAGTATAATATCGATATTGCTCCTCTCACCATAAATATTGGCCATAAGGATTATCGAGATCGCATTGATATTTCCCCCGATGAATTCTATGGCATGATTGAGGGCCTTGACAGCGAACCCAAAACCGCTATGCCGAGCCCGACCGAATATTTAAAGTTTTTTAACCAAGCTATTCAGGACGGTCATACATCGATCCTCTGCATCTGTATGTCTAGCGGGACAAGTGGAGCTTATCAGTCGGCTGTTCTAGCGCGTTCTTACTTTGTTGAAGAGCACCCGGCTTTAGCTGAGGTCATCCATATTGTAGATTCTAAGTGTATGAGTCACGGTAGTGGCTGGCTTATTCTCAAGAGTGCCAAAATGAGGGCAGCCGGTGCCAGCTTTGAAGAAATAGTCGAATTTATCGAAAACAAAAAAACCTACGTAAAGCATTACCTGTCTGTGGATGATCTTGATCATTTGATACGGAGTGGTAGGTTGAGCAATGCCAGTGCTTTCGTAGGTAAGCTGTTGAAGCTCAAACCAATTATGACCATGAAAAAAGGGAAAGGTTCCATCGTAGCCAAAGAACGTGGTCGTAAAAGAGTCCTCGAACACTATGTTTCGGAGTTTATAAGGAGAAACGATCCAGATAACACTGACTTTATTATTATCGGCTATACCTCGGATATAACCTATGCAGAAAATCTTAAGCTTAAGCTTGAGAAGGATACGGATTTTCAAGGTGATATTTATATCATGCAAATGGGAGTTGCCGTAGGGACCCATGTAGGCCTAGGTGCCCTTTCGATGTTCTTTATGGAAAAAGGAAAACAAAGGGATAATATCTTAATCAATGAAGTTCACGGGCTGGCTGAATTGAAAAATCATTTATTGCGGAAGTGACATGAGAACCCAGACAGAAAAATGTCTGGGTTTTAAAATACCTTTATATTGATAAGTATTATTAAGAAGGAATATGAAGTTTTATGGAGAATAAAGAATATTTAGAACTTTACTTTTAGTTATTTAGATTTTTATGCAGATTTTTATTTAGATATTTGGAGTGAAAGCATAAAGTGGGGAGGTGCCCTTTGAATAAGGTGCTCGACTGGCCTAAAAAAGAGGGAAGAGGTATTGTCATAATCCTTGTCATCATCACTCTGCTATGGGGTGCTGTACCTTCTTCGGGCTTTGCTGTCCAGGAACCAGTGAACATACTTATTTTGAACTCTTATCATCAAGGATTACAGTGGACGGATGATCAGACAGAAGGGATTTTGCAAAAACTACATGATTCAAGCAAACAGATTGTTTATGTTGAATATATTGACTGGAAAAGATACCCTACAGCCGATCATCTTGATAACCTATTCACTAACTATAAGGCAAAATATGAAGATAAGAAAATTGATATGCTTTTAACCACCGACGATATTGCTTTGGAATATGCCCTTAAGCATCGGGAAGAGATTTTTTCTAATGCACCGATTGTTTTCAGTGGTGTTTTAAAAAGTAGCGCTGATAAATTATTGCAGGGTCAAGATAGAGTGACAGGTGTCTATGAAAGTCTTGATTCAGAAGGCACCCTTAAACTGGCCTTACAGCTTAATCCGCAATTGATGAATGTTTATATAGTCCATGACCTATCGGAAAGCGGGAGGGCTAGCGGCGAAGATGTGATGAAGACCGTCCAAGCTTTGAATTCTTACCAAGGGAATAATCTAGTAGCTTATAGCTTAAGTGCCTTGAGCATCGATGAAATCACTCAAAAGATAGCGACCCTCGAAAAAGACAGCATCGTTTTGATTGGCTCCTATAGTATGGATAGAGATGGCAGCATTTACTCACCGGAAACCGCAGCAAGGCAAATTAGTGAAAGTAGCAGTGTTCCGGTTTATTCCCTTTATGAGTTTCTCCTGGATAGCGGAGTCATAGGGGGTAGCCTTGTTAGCGGTCTGCTTCAAGGAGAATATGCTGGTGAGCAGGCTTTAAGGGCTTTAGCTGGTGAAAATATCGCTGAATTACCGATTATTGAAGAAGAAGCCTTTGTAACGGGACTGAATTACAACGAATTAGAGCGTTTTGCTATTCCTAAGTATTTGATACCTAAAAATAGCATCGTGATTAATAAACCCTTCTCGTTTATGGATACCTACAGAATTTTTGTCTATACCATATGTACGGTCTTTTTCGTGCTTGTTTTCTTGATCGGGGTGCTACTAGCTAACGTTCGAAGACGTAAAAGGGTGGAAAAAAACTTACGCGCTTCAAACGAAGAAATTTCCGCAATGCATGAAGAACTTACAGCTACCGAGGAAGAACTTAGAAACCACTTCGATGAGTTAGTTAATCATCAGCACCAATTAAAAAAGACTCAAGAGCTCTATCAATTGGTATTAGATGCGGCTATCGATACTATTTGGGATTGGGATTTGATCTCTGATAAGCGAGTTTTCACTTCCAGTACCCTTGATGTCCTAGGATATTATGGAGAGGAAATTCAAAGAATAGAGCATTGGATCTCCCTCATTCACCCAGAGGATCTACCGTCCTTTCACCAAAGCTTAACAGAGCATCTTACGCGGAAAACCCCAAGATATTCTTGCGATTATCGCATAAAGGATAAAAGCGGGGTCTATAAATGGATCCGCTCCTTTGGCAAAGCGATGTTTGACGAAAGTGGGAAACCCTATCGAATGGTAGGCTCCCATCGGGATGTTTCAATTCTTAAAGAGCAAGAATTGAAGATAGGGCATTTAGCTTATCGTGATTCTCTCACGGGGCTACCCAATCGGGCTAAAATTCAAGAGATTATTGAGCGCGAGATAGAAATTGCTCGTAAGAATGGGACAATGTTAGCGATTTTATTTTTGGATGTTGATAATTTCAAAATGATTAATGATTCCTTTGGACATCCCATAGGGGATCAGCTTTTGGTCACAATTAGTCATTGTTTGTCTCAAATTGTTGAGAATAATGTTGTGAGCAGGTTAGCTGGGGATGAATTTCTAATTTTGATTCGCAATATTTCCGACAAACAGGAAGCCATACAATTTGCTAATAAAATAATGGCAAAATTCGAAAAGGCCCTTAGTGTCGAAAACCAACTGTGTTATGTTTCGGCTAGTATCGGCATTTCCTATTACCCTGATGATGGAGACGACTATGAAGGATTATTAATCAATGCGGATACGGCTATGCATAAAGCAAAGGAAATAGGCAAGCGTCAGATTGTGGTTTTTGATCTGGAAATGAAAAGGGCTGTAGCTGAGAAAGCTGAGATCCAGAACAATTTACGCAAAGCAATTGGTAATAATGAATTCATACTCCATTATCAGCCCCAAGTCGATCCTTTTACAGGAAGAGTCCTTGGCTTAGAAGCGTTAATTCGCTGGCGGAAGGATGATATCCTCATTCCCCCCAATAAGTTTATCGGTATCGCAGAAGAAACAGGGTTGATTGTGCCGATTGGGGACTGGGTGCTTCAGAAGGCATGCGGTTTTCTTAAAAAAATGCAGGATATCGGTCATCGTGGATTAACAATGGCTGTCAATATTTCTGCGCTGCAATTGCAAGAGGAGAAGTTTGTGGAAAATATCCTCCAGGTTCTAAGGAAAAATGGTCTTGAGCCAAGTCACTTAGAACTGGAGATTACTGAGACCATGCTCATTGAATTTTTGGACGAGAAAATTCACAATGTCTTAGACAATCTTAAGGAAAATCGCATCAAAATATCCTTGGATGATTTTGGCCTAGGGTATTCTTCGCTAAATTACATCAAGCAGCTGCCTATCTCAACCTTAAAAGTAGATAAATCATTTATTGATGATATCCATAATACTCAAGATACTGAAAATCTCACGGGCTTGATTGTAACCTTAGCGCACCAACTGGGCTTGAAAGTTGTTGCCGAGGGTGTCGAAAGGCCGGAGCAAAAAGAGTACCTAATGAGGTATAAATGCGATGCTATACAGGGATATTTAACAAGTAAGCCCTTGCCCGAAGAACAAGTGATTGATTTATTAAAGGATCATCTTTAAGCCTAATCAAAACAGAGAAAATCGTTTCTTGCCGATTCTCTTAGGAGCTTTTACTCGGAAGAAGCTTACCTATTTCCCTAACGATGAGGGGGATGATGGCTAAGCTAAGGACGATACCCCAGTCTCTTAGGGAGAGCATTTGCAGTTTGAAAGCGCTGGAGAGGAAGGGGACAGAAATAACCATAAGCTGGAGCAATAAGCCGACGATAATCGCTATAATGAGGTATTTGTTGGAGAAGATGCCTAATTTAAAGATGGACTTGGTAGCACTTCTCATGGATAAGGAATAGAAGAGTTGCGCGGCGGCTAGAACGACAAAGGCCATGGTACGGGAATAGGTGAGGACATCCTCTGGAATAGTAGAGGAGCCTAAAGTATAGCCATATTCACGGAGACCCACGTAGAAAGCCACGAGAGTCAAGGTACCGATGAGAATACCGCCGATAACAGCTCTTAGGGCGGCCCCATGGGCGAAGAAACTCTCTTTAGGGTCACGAGGTTTTTGTTTCATAACATCTTTATCCCCGGGGTCCACCCCTAAGGCGATAGCCGGCAGGGTGTCGGTAATTAAGTTAATCCATAGGAGCTGGGTGGGCATGAGGGGAATCGGCCAGAAGAAGAGAACCGAAAAGAAGATGGCCACAATCTCGCCTAGATTACAGGAAAGAAGGAAGATAACAGATTTTTTAATGTTGTTATAGATATTACGGCCTTCTTCAATAGCATGGACAATGGTCGTGAAGTTATCATCGGTTAAGATCATATCAGCGGCGCCCTTGGATACATCAGTACCTGTAATCCCCATGGCTACTCCGATATCGGCATTCTTAAGGGAGGGGGCATCGTTGACACCGTCTCCGGTCATGGAAACGATATTGCCTTGAGATTTGTAAGCTTTAACGATCTTTACCTTATGTTCAGGCGACACGCGAGCAAAGACCCGTAGATCACTCACGCGTTGAGCAAACTGTTCATCAGATAATTCGTCGATCTCAGCACCGGTCATGCTCTGTGCCAAGGAATCGGCAATGCCTAATTCCTTCGCAATCGCCACAGCAGTATTTTTGTGGTCTCCGGTGATCATCACCGGTGTGATGCCTGCGAATTTGGCATCGCGGATAGAGTCCTTAACTTCTAGACGAGGAGGGTCAATCATTCCCACCATACCAAGGACGGTGAGATCGTGCTCCATTTCCTCGGGGTTGATGATATGGTCCACATCTTTATAAGCGGCACCGAGAACGCGCAGGGCGTTATCTGACATCTCTTCGGCAATTCTTAGATACTCGTTTTTCATAGCTTCGGTAAGGGGAACCACTTGATTATTCACCAAAGCTGTGGTGGCAAGGTTGAGGATATTATCAATAGCTCCTTTTGTATGAACGCGATAGCCCTCATCTTCTTCATTGAGGGTGGACATCAGCTTACGATCGGAATCGAAGGGGTTTTCGCCTACCCGTTTATGTTCGGCATTGAGGGTCTTTTTGGTTAGGTTAAAACGATTCCCTAGGACGATAAGAGCGATTTCCGTAGGGTCTCCCGTCCCTTGACCATGCTCGTATGTAGCATCGGAGCAGAGAACAAAGGTTTTCATTAAGTCTTTTTCTTGGATGTCTGCATCCAGATCTGAGCCTTCGCGGGGAAGCTCTTTCATATTTTCAAGGGTGTAAGACTTAACCACGGTCATCTGGTTTTGGGTGAGGGTTCCGGTTTTATCGGAACAGATGATGTTCACAGATCCCAGTGTCTCTACAGCAGGAAGCTTTTTTACGATAGCATTGATTTTAGACATCCGAGTAACACCAAGAGCTAAGACAATGGCTACGATGGCAGGCAGACCCTCGGGAATGGCCGCTACGGCTAGGCTGATGGCGGTCAGAAACATTTCAAAAAGATCACGTTTTTGGAAAAAGGCGATGACAAAGATCAGTGCACAAATACCTATGGCGAGATAACCCAGTGTTTTGCCAAGCTCTTCCATTCTTTTTTGCAGAGGTGTCATTTCATCGATTTCTTCATCGAGAATTTTTGCGATCTTACCGATCTCAGTTTCCATAGCAGTGCCGACAACTACCCCTTCGCCGCGCCCATAGGTAGCCAAGGTTGACATGAAGGCCATGTTGACTTGATCACCAAGCGGTGTCTTGGGGTCGTCGAGGATTTTTTGGGCCTCTTTTTCGGTGGGAACGGATTCACCGGTTAAAGCAGACTCTTCAATCTGAAGGTTGGCACTTTCGATCAGGCGCAGATCCGCAGGGATAAATCGTCCCGCATCAATGATGACAATGTCCCCGGGAACAATTTCTTCGGAGTTAATTTCCTTTACTTCTTCATCCCGGCGAACAAGAGTTTTGGGCGTGGTCAATTGTTGCAACGCTTCGATGGCCTTTTCAGCTTTATACTCTTGAAAAACACCAATCGCTGCATTCAGGAGAACTACGAGGAGAATGATAATTGCATCGACATATTCGCCGATAAACAGGGTGATTATGGCAGCTCCTAGAAGTACATAGATCAGCATATCTTTCATTTGAGCAAAGAAAAGAGAAATTAAGCTTTTTTTAGGTTTCCCCTTCAGCTTATTAGCACCATATTGTTCTAATCGTGCTTGGACTTCTTGAGTGGAGAGCCCTGTGCGTGGATTAACATTGAGCTCTCGCAGAACATCTTCCTGAGGTTTACTAAACCACATAAGAGGATCACGCTCCTTAATTTTTTTGAAAGCAATTGTCAACAGGGAGTGAGCTTAGGATTGGGTTGTGATTGAGTTAATAATTACGTTAAGTTGAGGATCCTTTTCTTTGAGTTTATTTGTGATTAGCTCCCGGATTTTAGCGGTTTCAGGAAGCAGAGCGGAGGGTACCGTTAATTCGAAGATGACATTCATACTGCGATAGCTTTTTGTCATACGAATATTATGCGCTGCAAAGTCTTCATTTACTTCCTTCACCGAGTTGTTTACGAGATGATTCATAGCATGGATCTTCAGTTCATCCGTCGTCAGAGGATCGATATGGATGACAATATTGATTTTAAGTTCTTCTGAGATGCGCTTTTCTAGGTCATCAATAATTGCATGCGATTCCACGATGTCGACAGTATCGAGAATTTCAGCATGAATAGATGCGATGGTTCTACCTGGACCATAATCATGGACTTTTAAATCGTGAGTGCCAATAATATGCATTCCTTCATTAACCATGCCTGTAATCTGATTAGCTAGCTCAGTATTCGGAGATGCCCCCAGTAAAATATTTACTGTGTCTTTGGCAATAGTATACCCGGTAAAGAGGATAAAAAGAGATATGAGTAAACCCACATATCCATCAATGGCTATGTGGAAATAATGGCCGATCAATGTCGAAAGGATAACAGCACTGGTAGCTATGACATCATTGAGACTATCAGTGGCAGTGGCTTTGATGACGCTGGAATTGATCGCTTGACCGATATAACGATTATAGGAGACCATCCAGAGTTTGAGGGCCACCGAAAGCACTAAGATAATCAGTGAGAAAGAACTGAAAATGACGGCTTCAGGGTGAAGAATTTTACTGAATGAATTTTTGAGTAGTTCAAAGCCGACCATAATGATAATAAAGGAAACGATGAGGGAGGAAATGTATTCAATTCTCCCGTGGCCAAAGGGATGTTCCAAATCCGGTGGTTGATTGCTCATCTTGGCGGCAATGATCGAGATGATTGAAGAACCACAATCGGACAGGTTATTGAAGGCATCAGAAATAACCGCAATACTGTTCATAAGAAGTCCAATGATCAGCTTGAGTATGAATAATAAGAGGTTGCAGACGATACCGAGCACCCCGGCTAAGACCCCATAAGACTCTCGAACCTGTTTATTCGTGGTGTTATTATAGTGGGGAATGAAACGTCGAATAATATATTTAATCAATGTAATACCTCTCTCGAGACAATATCTTACGATATTATCCAATGTATAGCATCCCAAGTTTTATCTATTTGATTCGAAGGAAATTTGGAGTATGATATTAAAGTATGCTTAGTAAAATGGCTTTTAGTTTATAGACATTACCAAGTTGTTCCTTTAAAATAATAATATCATGCTTAGGATAATTTTAAAAACGCAGTACAATAAGGTGGAAAGAAATGATTAACTTTAAAAAAGTAGAAATCAGTGATCAAGAGTGGGTAAAACCATTGCTTAAAGCATCAAATTTAAGTGGTGGACATCAAAATTATACAAATATCTTTTCTTGGTCAGATATGTACAATTACCAAGTGGCCAAGGTCAATGAATACCTCGTTGTTAAAGGGCAAATAGATGGTGAGCCTCCTTACTATTTTTATCCCGCAGGAACGGGAGATGTGCAACCGGTTCTAGCGGAGATGAAAAGAGATGCTGAAGAGAATCACCACGAGTTTATTGTTTTAGGGATGTCTGTGGAGAATATGACGACTATGAAAGCATTGTACCCTGAGCACTTCGAATATCAGGATATGCGGGATAGTTTTGATTATATCTATCTTGCCGAGAAGTTGGCAACTTTGGCCGGACGAAAGCTTCAAGCGAAACGGAACCATATTAATCGTTTTCAGGCAAACAATAATTGGTCCTTTGAATTACTTACTCAAGAGAATCTGGCTGAGTGCTGGAATATGAACTTAGAATGGTGCCGGAGAAACAATTGTAAGGATGACGAACAACTTAGGGCTGAATATTGTGCGGTAAAGAAAGATTTTGATTACTTTACGGTCTTAGAGCTTGAAGGGGGAATCATCCGTGTCGAAGGTAAGATTGTTGCTTTTACTATGGGTGAACGCTTGAATTCCGATACCTATATCGTCCATGTGGAGAAGGCCTTTAGCGAAATACAAGGGGCCTATCAAATCATCAACCGTGAGTTTGTAAAGTGGATTGTTGAAACCTATCCGGATATTATCTATGTGAATCGGGAAGAGGATATGGGTTATGAAGGCTTGCGCAAAGCCAAGCTCTCCTACCATCCGGATAAAATGGAAGAAAAATACCTAGCTAGGTATTTTGATTAAAGATCAGTTCAAGCAACGGAGAATATCTATGAAAAAAATGCGGCTGGCTTACTCTGAGGACATAGTCCGGCTTAAAGAAATATGGCAGCGTTGTTTTGGGGACACGGATTCCTTTATTGACTTTTACTTTACTCATCGCTTTAAAGCTGAACAAACGGCTGTTTATCTGCAGGATAATTCCATCGCTGCTATGCTGACCATGATTCCTATCCAGTGGGTCGATGGCATTTCTAAAGGAATAAAGATCGATGGAGCTATGCTCTATGCCATAGCCACCCATCCTGATTACCAGCACCAAGGTATTGCAACTGTACTCATGGGTTGGGCAAAAAATTACTTACAGGACCGGCAAGTGGAACTATGTGTTCTCGTCCCAGCAGAGGCTCATCTGTTTAAATTCTATGCCCAGCAAGGGTACCAAGTGGGATTTGCTGTTCAGGAGACTGTGCTGAGTGCTGAAGAAATGAGAGCTTCTGCTGAGCTGGGATTCCCTTGTTCTGTCCGGCCAACGACCCCTCAGGTCTATAACCGAATTCGCAACCAGCTTCTCCAAGGAAGTATCCATATCGCTTATGGTGAAGAGGAGATTGCTTATCAGAAGAGAGTCTCCCAACTTTCTGGTGAGGATATCTATGAGCTCAATTTTAATGGGACCCAGGGCTGTGCTGCTGTCGAGCGAATGGATGAGGAGAGAGTTCTGATTAAGGAGCTTTTGGTTCCGACAAACTTTAACCCCGGTGGATTGGGTGCTTTAGTGCAAAAGATTGCTGCTGAAGAATTTATCATGCGAACCCCGGTTGGGAGCATGACGTTAGGAGGACAGACCCGCCCCTTTGGTATGTTAACCACAAGCAACATCGAACTGCTCGGAAAAACGGGATATCTCGGTTTAGCCTTTGATTAGTTAAAACCCGTCTTTTGACGGGTTATTAATTATTTCTTCGTTCTATAGTAAAATGAAGGAAACAGAAATATAAGAAGTGGAGATGAGCAAATGACGGTCCGCGTATTAACTGATAGTACAAGCTACATAGACAATGATCTCAGAAAAGAGTTGGATATCAGACGGGTGTCATTGAATATCTCATTTGGAGAGCAATCGATGCGGGAAACCGATGTGACCAACGAAGACTTCTATCCGATGATGGAGAAAGAGGGGATCCCAACCTCTTCACAACCTTCGATCGGGGAATTTTATCAAGAGATGGAGAAAGTGGTTTGCCATGGAGATTCTTTGTGTGGGATCTTCTTATCATCGGATATGAGTGGGACGTATTCTACGGCGCTCTTGGCAAAAGAGATGATCATGGAAAAGTACCCTGAGGCTCAAATCGAAATTATTGATGCTCGTTCCAACTCTATGCAGCTGGGATTTGCTGTGTTGCAAGGAGCGCGGGCTGCTCAGGCGCAAAAGAACCTTGCTGAAGTAAAGGAAATTGTGCTTGAGAACATAAAGCGCAGCCGTTTCTTGTTTATCCCTGACAATCTAGATTATCTTAAAAAGGGCGGACGTATCGGCGGAGCCAGTGCCTTAATCGGCAACCTATTCAAGATTATCCCTATTCTCACGGTTGAAGAGGGGAAGGTTGTGGTGTTGACAAAAGTGCGACATAAAGAAAAGGCTATTCTATCCATTATTAATAAGATGTTAGAGGATATCAGCAAGTATGGGCTGGGAGAGATTGCCGTTCATCATATTAATTGTCTTGATGAGGCTCAGGCCCTGGTAAAGAAGATCAAGGAAAAGGTAGCAACCCAGGTGAAGGTAATTCCGATAGGGCCAGTCATTGGACTTCACGTAGGTCCTGGAGCTGTCGGGTTAGTTTATTACACGGAAAAAGATATGCGTTAAAAAGCCCAGTTCTGATACTTATTGACGGAGATGATTAAATGGCGGAAGCAGGATTTTTTCTCTGATATTTCCTACAGTATGCACAGTGTTTTCTAGGACACTTTGCACAGTAGTGGCGAGGATTTCACGTAAATTGGGTTTCTTAGGCTGTGGTGGGGGAGTTGGCTTTCGCCCGTAGACCATGCCGAAACCAAAGTAGCCCTTATAATGCTTCATAAAGTTAGCGTTTTGCTGGAGACGAGTATACAAGCCCGGATGATTCGAGACCTTCTGCACAAGATCCTTAATGAGCATGAAATCCTTTTTTAGCTCATGGAAGATCAAATTGCTATTAGTATTGAGCAAGGTTTGGGGATTCTTGATTTCGACGTCCGTAAAACCGACTTCAGATGCTACCTTACACCAATCATCATAGGAGAGGGGATTAGTGCCTTTACCATAACATAGCTCTAGCTGAGATTGAACTTGAGGCGGTAGCTCATGCAGCAAGGACATTTCGAGGTCGGCAATTCGTCCTTCCGGTTTCAAGACCCGGAAGAACTCGCGGTAGGTTTTTTCTTTATCTAAGAACACGGTAATCGATTCGCACATGACCCAATCAAAATGGTTGGCGGGAAAGGGTAATTGGTAAGCGTTAGCGATCTGAAATTTTACTAAATCTGTTACTTTTTCGTGAATTGCTCTCTGGCGAGCCTTTTCAATCATTTGGGGATTGAGATCAATACCAATAACTCTGCAACCTCGCTGTTTTGCTAAGTGGCAAGCAGTCAAACCGCTACCACACCCAGCATCGAGAATAAAATCTTGGGGTTTGACTTCCATAACTTCTAGATTTCTTATAGTGGTGGGAAATCCTCCCGGGTGAGAGCTTCCAATACCTAACCAGGCTAACAGTTCAAAGTAATTCATTTGCTCGACGCTCTTAGTATGGTTCATAGATTCGTTAATGCCTTCCATAGAAGCCTTCCTTTCTCCTTTGCGAAGGGAACAATTGCTAAAGTGGAAAAATATACCCCATCTATGGTAGTATATTCGAAGGAGTTCTCCTAGGAAGCTTAGGTAAGAAAGGTAGCCTTGGGGTAGGGACCTGCCAGAAATAGTGTGACCCCTAAAAGTTAAAGATTAATAATTAAAATTAAACGAATGGAGACTGAGAATAATGTGGAAAGAATTTAAAGAGTTTGCCATGAAGGGGAATGTTATTGATTTAGCGATAGGTGTTATTATCGGCGGTGCTTTTGGAAAAATTGTTACTTCATTAGTTAATGATGTCATTATGCCTCTAGTTGGACTGATCTTGGGTCAAGTGGATTTTTCTAATCGATTTGTTACTTTGGGCGAAGGAGAATTTTTGACTATTGCTGAGGCTCAAGCGGCCAAAGTGCCCACTCTGAATTATGGATTGTTTATCAACAATATACTTGATTTTCTGATTGTGGCTTTCACGATCTTTATTGCCATCAAACAGATTAACCGTTTAACAAAGAAGAAAGAAGTCAAAGAAGAGGCTGTACAAGAAGCGTCGACAAAGCTTTGCGATTATTGTTTTGTGGAAATACATAAAGATGCGACACGTTGCCCCCATTGTACTTCAGTGTTAGAGAAAAAATAATCCATGGCGCTTTACGCACCATGGAATAGAGCTATGCCTTTGCACCGAGATCACGCAGAAGCAAGCGCAGGTCCTCGGGCAAGGGAGCACGGATGGTCAGGAGCTGTCCTGAAACTGGGTGATTGAACTCATAAATAAAGGCGTGGAGCGCTTGTCGGTCTATGCGTGCTAAATCCCCTCCATAAAAATCGTCACCGAAGAGAGGATGGCCAAGGTGTTGACAATGGACGCGGATCTGATGGGTGCGCCCTGTCTCGAGAACAAATTCTAAGAGGGTGGCGTCCGCATAACGTTTGAGGACTCGGTAGTGGGTGACAGCAGGTACTCCTTCTGGGGAAACCTGTCTGACAAGATAACTTCCCGGTGTATGGCCGATGGGAGCATTAATCGTGCCTTCATCTTCCTTAATCAGTCCTTCAACGATACCTAGGTAGCGTTTGTGAATAAGCTGATGACTATGCTGCCAGAACATTTGCTGGTGGGCAAACTGATTTTTTGCGACCACAACGACCCCGGAAGTATTGCGATCGATACGATGAATGGGTCGAAAGGGTCGAGATTCACCTTTGGTCAACCAATAGCCGACCACGGCATTGCCGATGGTTCCCGAAGGATAGCGTGGATTTGGATGCACAACCTGTCCGGCAGGCTTGTTGACAGCTAAAAAATAATCATCCTCGAAAACAATCTCCAGGGGGAGATCTTCACCGGGAAAGCTATTGGTCTCAGGGGTTTGTAACTGGACCGCTAAGGTCTCGCCGGCTTTGCCTCGAGCGGTCAAAAAGGTAAATAGACCATCCACCCAGACTCGTTCTGATTGCTTAAGCTTTTGAAGGAGCCTTCGGGAAAAGTGAAAGCGGCGGTAAAGTATTTCTTGATATTTTATTCCCTCATCTTGAGGTTGAAGGGTGTATGTCCACAAGTCAGTTTGTTGTTCCATTAATGCTGCTCCTTAAAAAAGTCTACAGAGGAAGAAGGATTTGAATTTGCAAGATCCACGAATTGAAAAATTAGCTGATTCAATCATCAATTATGCAGTTGAGCTAAAGCCGGGGGAAAAAGTCCTGATTGAAGTTAATGGTTTAGAGATTCCCTTGGCTCAAGCCTTAGTTCGGTATGCCTATGAAGCCGGCGGGGTTCCCTTTTTATCTGTTAACAATCATACCTTATTGCGCGAACTTTTAAAAGGAATGACCGAAGAACAGGCCCGGGCATGGGCAAAATGGGATCTCGCTCGCATGAAGGAAATGGATGCCTTCGTCGGTCTTCGTGCGACGGAAAATGCCAATGAGCTTGCCGATGTGGCGGGGGAGAAGATGAGTATTTATCAAAAGGAATACTTAAGAACGGTGACGGACCAACGCGTATCTCATACAAAATGGGTGGTTATGCGCTATCCAAATGCTTCCATGGCTCAACTGGCCAATACGAGCATTGAAGCCTTTGAGGATTTCTACTTCAAGGTCTGTAATCTGGATTATGCCAAGATGTCCGCAGCCATGGACCCCTTGGTTGAACTCATGGAGCGTACTGATAAAGTGCGGATTACCGGACCCGGTACGGATCTGACCTTCTCGATTAAAGGCATGAAAGCTATTAAATGTGATGGGCATCTGAATATCCCTGATGGTGAAGTATATACTGCACCCCTTAGGAACTCAGTCAATGGTGTGATTTCTTACAATACAGCCGCTTTGTACCAAGGCTTTACCTATGAGAACATAGTATTAGAATTTAAAGAGGGAAAAGTCGTTAAAGCGACGGCTAATGACACTGAGCGGATTGAAGAAATTTTCAACACAGATGAGGGGGCTCGTTATATTGGTGAGTTTGCCATTGGAGTCAACCCCCATATCCTCCACCCCATGAAAGATACTCTTTTTGATGAGAAGATTGACGGAAGCTTCCACTTCACACCCGGAAATTGCTATGATGATTGTAATAATGGCAATAAGTCTGCGGTTCATTTGGATCTGGTGTGCATTCAGCGTCCGGAATATGGTGGCGGAGAAATATATTTTGATGATGTCCTGGTGCGTAAAGATGGACGTTTTATGGTTACTGAATTACAAGTCCTCAACCCGGAGAATCTGAAGTAATTTATGGCGTCACATATTGGTGGGCTTCAGCGTTACCAAAGGAGATATGTGTAGTGAACAGCAAGAAACTTCGATTAGTTTACAATCCTTATGCGGGTCGCCGCCGTCTTATTAACGAGTTAGATACGGCTATTCGCATCTTCCAAGAAGGGGGATATGAAGTCTCTGTTCATCGGACGAAATCGCCTATGGATATTGAACATGTTGCCTCACAAGCTATGGATGTGGAATGTTTGGTCGTTGCTGGGGGAGATGGCAGTATTCATCAGGCTGTTAATGGTTTGATGAAGATCCCCCCCCAACAGCGTCCCATCTTGGGTATTCTACCTGTGGGCACTGCGAACGATTTAGCCTATGGATTGCGTCTGCCAAAAAAAATATCTACTGCCTGTGAAGTCATCGTTCAAGGCTCGACCCTTGACATTGACCTTGGTCAAGCCAATGATCGATATTTTATTAACGTCTTTAGCGCTGGTTTGCTGACTGATGTCTCACCAAAGGTTGATGTTCACATCAAGAATCGGTTGGGTCAACTGGCCTATTATCTCAAGGGAATTGAAACCCTACCCACCTATCGCCCCTTCAAGGTTGAGTATGAATTAGAAGGAAAGTCCTATAGTGTGGAGGCCATGCTACTGCTGGCTGTCAATGGGATATCCGTGGGTGGGTTCAAACAGTTGGTTCCGAAGGCATCGCTTATCGACGGGAAATTAGATATTATTATCGTTCGTGATAGCGGTTGGCCGGATACCATGCGCATGCTCCTGCATCTGGTTGGTGGAGGAAAAATAGGCAGTGAGCAAATTGTCCAATTTCAAACGTCTAATTTAAAGGTTTTTACGGAGCGGCCAGTTTTTTCGGATTTAGATGGGGAGTGGGGATCGGATAGTCCATGGGAGATTAAGATGGGTCCAAAGCTTACCGTGCTTTGCTAGAGGGACCGCTAGGTCCTTTTTAATTTTTAGGCGAAAAGGGGGAGAGGGATGGACAACTTCATAGAAGAGCTGATTAGAAAGGTTTGCACCATATCCCCCTTCTATTTGGTGGGAGGGACGGTACGGGACCAGCTATTGAATCAGCCCAGTAAGGATATTGATGGTATCGTTGAGATATCTTTGGCGGGGCTTGAGAAGCACTTGCGGGAATGGGGTTATCACCCCATAACAATTGGGGCTAAGCATCAGACCCTCAGTGTATTTCAGCAAGGAGAGCGGGTTGATTTTAACCCTTATGATGGGGACTTGGTAGCGGATGCTCTGCGCAGGGACTTCACTATCAATGCTATTTTTTTAGATGCCCGAACCGGAGAGATCATTGATCCTCTGAACGGTAAATCAGATCTCGAAAAAAAAGTCCTTAGAGCTTGTGGTAATCCACAAGAACGCTTTAAGGAGGATCCGATTCGCATCCTTCGCATGGTTCGTTTCAGTGTCAAATATGGCATGGAAATAGAGGGAAAAACCTTTGCTGCTGCTCGCAGCCTTTTGAGCGATCTAAAGGAGGTAGCTCCTGAACGAACCTCCGAGGAGCTCAGTCGAATCCTAACCCTAGATGACCCTATAGCGGGTTTACTCATGCTAGATGAACTAGGTTTTGTAGATACGTTTTTACCTGAGCTGGCTCGTCTAAAGGGTTTAGCCCAGAATCGCTACCATCTCAAGGATGCCTGGGAGCATACTTTACAGGTGACCAAGAACACCCCGCCACAGCTGATCCTGCGCTTAGCCGGACTCTTTCATGATCTGGGAAAATGGGAGGTAGCCAGTCGAGAATGTTATGTCTGGGGAAGGTGCAGGGCTATAGACAAAGGGTGTTATATTGGTGAGTTTCAAATTCTTGGGCGGCAACTGCATCGCTATAGCGATGAGTTTGTTGAGGTTCACGGGGCCCGTTTGGATCATTATCCTCAAAAAATTCAAGTGAAAAAGATTCACAGGGATCCATCTCAACGTAGTGATTTCCAATGGCTTCAGGGTGGGAAACGCCATTTTCTTGGTCACGAGAAAGAGAGCGGTCAACTAAGTCAAAAAATCTTATCCCGTTTCCGTTTTTCCATGGTTTTGGGCAGAGAAGGAGAGGGCGGAGAAAAGGATCTCATATGGCTTGTGGAAAACCATATGAGTGGCACCCAAAGCTTTTTTTCTGAACTTCGGGGTGAAGGAAGCGGTATACCTCTCCACCCCAAGATGAGGCGCTTTGTCTGGGATAAAGGATGGGATGGGCGAACTTACAACTTAAAAAGAGTCGACCAACTCTTAACTCTATGGCGGGCAGATTTTTATGGGGGGAAGAGACGGGAGACTGGGGAGGAAGAAATCTTCGATCGGCTTATCGAAGAGCTGCGGGCTGTTAACTTAGCCGTCCAAAAACGAAATGAAGAGCTAGATTGGAATGAACTGGTGAAATTCGCCCGAGACCATCATATCGAGGGTAGGCAATGGGGGGACTTAAAGGAGACCCTACGAAGGTCCCTTGTGGTAAGTGAGGAAGAGATTCTACTTAATCAGGAATACTTAGGAAGGGAGTATAAGCACTTTCGAGGCAGGGACATAAAATGTTGACTGATTAATGGTAATATCTTATGCTTAACTCAAATGATGAGAAAGAGGTGCAAGTGATGAGTGCAAAATGGAAATGCTTGGTTTGTGGCTATATTCATGAGGGCGAGAACCCTCCTGAGATATGCCCAATTTGTGGAGTTGGCCCCGACCAGTTTGAGAGGCTTCAGCAAGTTTCTGAGCAAAGAAATGAAGCGGCCGCCCAAAAATCAAAGGATAGTACAGCAGTTGTTGAACAGATGGATCGAGAAACAGCTATAGTTCAATCTCTCTATACGCTCTCCTATGGATTGTATATTATTTCGACTCATCATGAGGGAGTGGATAATGGCCAGTGTGCAAATACTTGTTTTCAAATCACAGATAAGCCACCACGGATTGCTATAGGTATCAATAAAAACAACTATACTCATGGACTAATTACCGAAAGTGGTAAATTTGGGGTATCCGTCCTAAATCAACAGGGCCATGCTTATGTAAGACATTTCGGCTTTCGTTCGGGACGGGATGTAGCTAAATTTGCTGATTTGCCGGACGTACACCGGGGCGAATCGGGAATCCTCCTTCTGAATGATGTCGTTGCGACTATGGAAGCGGAGGTTATCGGTCAGCTGGATGCTGGGACTCATACATTATTTCTTGGGGAAGTCAAGGCTGCTGAAGTTCGGCAAAAGGCAGAGCCTATGACTTATGCCTACTATCGAGCAACTAAATAGAAGATAGCAACGAGAAGTGAAAGGGGCACAGAGATGGAGCTTGCTGAGGCAAATAATTGGAGGCAGCGCATACGGGAATTGGCGTACCAGTCCGGATTTTCTGCAGTTAGTTTTACAAGTGGTGACCCCCTTGAAGGTTTAAAGGAATACCTGGAAGAGCGTAGTGGATTAGGGTATCAGATCTCCTTCGAAGATAAAGACCTTCAAAAAAGAGTGGATCCCAAGGCTCTTTGGCCTGTATGTGAAACTGTAGTTGCCTTGGCTTATGCTCTGCCCCTATCGGCAAAACCAAGTGAAGGGGAAGGCGTCCTTGCTCGCTCAGCAGTCGGAGAAGATTATCATCGGCTTGTGAGAAAGGCTTTAGATAATTTAGTCAGTTACATAACCCAAGCGGGTTGGCCAGGGGAGAAACCACTGACCCAAGTGGATACTGGACCCTTGAATGAGCGGGCCTTTGCCACTCGGGCTGGGCTGGGCTGGATTGGAAAGAATCAGCAACTGATTATCCCCGGGGTCGGTTCTTTTGTGGCTTTGTCTTTAATGCTTTTGGATCAGGCACTTCCTTCTGATAAGCCTATTCAAAGCCAATGCGGAAAATGCTCTCGCTGTGTCATAGCCTGCCCCGCAAAGATTTTGGGGCAGGTTCATTTTCAAGCCAGTCAGTGTATCTCCTATCTAACCCAAAGCAAGGAGTGTTTATCTGAGTCACAACAGATTTCCATAGGAAATCGCATCTTCGGTTGCGATACCTGCCAAGAGGCTTGTCCTCATAACCGGAATCGACTGGACAAGGAAGAGGAGCTGGAAAAGACAGGGGAAGGGTTAGAGAAAACGAGAGGTGTGGATCTCTGGGAGACTCTACATCTGACGAAAAGTCAGTTCATTCGACAGTGGAAAAATAGTGCGGCTGGATGGAGAGGGAAAGGAATTCTACAGCGTAATGCCCATCTAGTCCTACAGAATCTTAATATGATAAAACGCTGAGGCAGCCAAGAACTAATCAGTTCATGGGCACCTCAGCGTTTTTTGCTAAGTACTGTATTCATATCTGCATTAACCAAGATTCGTGCTAGATTTAGCTTGCATTCCTCATTTAGCGCTACTTGATTCGCTTGCTTACAAATCGCTCCATCCGAGTTAATGCCTCCTGAATTTGCTCAGTGGAGTAAGCATAGGAACAGCGAATGTGGCCTTCTCCTGAGGGGCCAAAGGCATTTCCGGGAACAACAGCTACCTTTTCTTCTTTCAGTAGTTCTTCGGCAAATTCTTCTGATGTCAATCCCGTGGCCTTAATGCTGGGGAAGGTGTAGAAGGCGCCTAGAGGTTCGAAGCAGGATAGGCCTATTTTGCGAAAGCCATGAACCATCAAGCGACGACGACGGTCATAGGTCGCTACCATATCTTGCATGGATTGCTCGGCCGAACGAAGCGCTTCCAAGGCTGCCACTTGGGCAGTGATGGGGGCACATAGCATGGTGTATTGGTGGATTCGGGTCATGGCTTGGACAATGTCAGAATGTCCGGCTACATAGCCGATTCGCCAGCCAGTCATGGCGTAGGATTTGGAAAAGCCACTGATATGCAATGTGCGGTTGCGCATATTGGGCAAACTGGCGAAAGCGGTATGATTACCGCTATAGGTCAAATCGGAATATATCTCATCGGCTAAGACAATCAGATCATGATCTTGGACAAATTTAGCAATGGGTTGATAATCATCCCAAGTCATGATTGCTCCGGTAGGATTATTCGGATAAGAAAGCACTAGCACCTTAACGTTGGGAGTATAAGCTCGTTCCAAATCCTCAACACGCAGACGAAAATCTTCTTCAGCCCGTGTCGGAACGTAATGAACCTCGGCACCAGCTAAGGCGGCACAAGGGCCATAGGAAACATAGGCTGGGTCGGGAATTAAAACGGCATCTCCAGGACCGAGAAGGGCGCGCATGGCTAAATCCACAGCCTCGCTGGCACCTACAGTCACGAGGATTTCGTTTTTAGGATTATACTCAAGCCCCAATTTTTTTCCCATATTCCAGGAGAGAGCTTGACGTAGCTCCATAAGGCCTGAATTGCTTGTGTACATAGTTTGTCCTTGCTCTAAGGAGAAAATGCCGCTTTCGCGTACAGTCCAAGGGGTGACAAAATCCGGTTCGCCTACGCCGAGGGAGATAACATTCTTCATGGTAGAGGCAAGATCAAAGAATCTGCGGATCCCTGAGGGTGGCAAACTTGCAGCAATTGGTGAAAGATACTGGTTCACGGAGATATCACCAGCCTTTCAGGAATATCTTCTTCTCCAAGCAGTTCTACCCCATTCTGCTTATAGCGCCTCAGAATGAAATGTGTGGTTGTATCGGTAACATGCTCAAGTGGAGCAAGTTTTTCAGCTACAAATAAAGCGACTTCCTGCATGGTTTTACCTTCAATCAATAAGGAGAGATCATAACCACCCGACATTAGGTAGACAGCCTTGATCTCAGGAAATTTTTGAAGACGGCGGGCCACTTTGTCAAATCCATAACCACGTTGGGGAAGGACTTTAACATCAATTAAGGCAGTAACCATTGGTTCGCCGGTTCGTTCCCAATTTATAAGTGGGCAATATTGGGCAATAATCTTCTCTTCTTCCCACTGTTTTATTCGCTCTTCGATAAATTCCTTAGACAAGCCTGTTTGAATAGATAGTTCATCAGAGGACATACGAAAATCTGTAGCGATCAGTTCGAGAAGCTTTTGTTCATCATTTGTGAGCATGAGCAAACTCCTTTCTACAATTTTTACCCATCATATCACAGGATTCTGTGATATAACAAGATGGAAATCTATAATACAATCTTGGGCATTTTTAAGATTTAGGGTATAATAGAATGATGATTTAGTCGCATCGTGAAAGGAAATGTAGATTCATGCTTAATATTGTTCTCGTCGAACCAGAAATTCCGCCCAATACTGGAAATGTAGCAAGACTTTGTGCTGCCACAGGAGCAACCTTGCATTTAGTTAAGCCTTTGGGCTTTGAGATATCCGATAAGCACTTGAAACGAGCCGGCTTGGATTATTGGCATTTGTTAGATATTCGTTTGTATGAAAACTATGCAGAATTTGAGGAAAAGAATCCGGATGGTCCCCGTTACTTAGCGACGACGAAGGCTGAACGCTTGCATACTGAGATCCAATACGAGCAAGGCGGTTACTTCCTTTTTGGTAAAGAAACAAAAGGATTAGCTCCAGAGATTCTGGAGCGCTATCCTGAAGGAACAATTCGTTTGCCCATGCGTGAGGAGGCAAGGTCCTTAAATCTTTCCAATTCCGTGGCGGTTGTGGTTTATGAAGCATTACGTCAGTGGGGTAACCCAGGACTTGTTTAAATAAGATGGATGGGAATACCCCTACTGATATGCTGGAGGAAAAGAAATGACTTTTATTTTGACATTTGCTATCGCCTTAATCGTGGCAATTTTTGCTACTCCACTATCGATGAAGCTAGGACAACTCTGGGGTGCTATCGACTATCCGGGCGGTCGTCGTGTACATAAAACACCGGTTCCCCGCATCGGAGGGATTGCCATCTATGCGGCTTTTTGGGTTGCGGTTATTTTTATGGGGAATTGGGATCGAGGAATTTGGGGCCTGTTTTTCGGCAGCACCATCATTATGCTGGTCGGAGTAGTTGATGATATATTTAATTTACGACCCTTAGTAAAACTGGTCTGGCAGATTGTGGCAGCTGCTGTGCTGCTTTTCTTTGGTTTCTCTATGAACAAGATTTCCCTTCCCTTCATGGATAAACCCTTAGATTTCGCAGCCATAGGTTTAGGCTGGCTTGGCCTAGTTCTTGTGGTGATTTGGATCGTTGGGCTAGTCAATACTGTGAATATCTCCGACGGCCTAGATGGTTTGGCGGCGGGGATTTGTTTTGAAGCGGCCCTATTGCTCTGTTGGTCGGCGTTTCGCATCAATGAGTTTACGGAAGCTCATCTAACTCTAGCCTTGGCTGGCGCAGCTTTAGGATTTTTGTTTTTCAATTTTCATCCGGCACGTGTATTTATGGGTGATTCGGGGAGTATGTTTTTAGGATATATTATTGGTGGAATCTCCATCATGGGCTTATTAAAAACTGCGACTATTTTAGGCTTGGTCTTTCCGTTGCTTGTTTTGGGAATGCCCCTTACGGATATGACCTTCGCTATCATTCGCAGAAAGGTAAGGGGACTTTCGATAGCTAAAGCTGATCGAGGGCATCTCCATCATCGGTTGTTGGATGCGGGTCTGAGTCAACGCCAAGCTGTGCTATTGCTTTATGGTATGAGCGGATGCTTTGGCATTGCAGCAGTTTTCGGTGCTTTGGGTTCTTGGATTTTAGCTGCAGCCCTTTTAATTGCTGATTTTGCTTTACTTCTAATAATTTTAATGCGTCGTGCTACCCTGCTCACGGCAATGAGCCGAAGACATAGTAAATAAAGGGTTCGCAGTTAGCCAATACTGTATCTTAAGGAGCTGATTAAATGGAAATTCGTTTTCATGGTCACGCTTGTTTTGAAATCATAGGTGAACAAGGAAGAATTCTTATCGACCCTTTTCTTAAGGGCAACCCTACTGCAGATATCGGACCTGAAGATTTAACCCATTTGGATGGTGTTTTAGTTTCCCATGGCCACGCGGATCACTTGGGTGATGCCATCGAGATTTCCCGAAAAACCGGGGCTCCCATCATTGGGGTGTTTGAACTGGCACGTTTGTGTGCAAGGTATGGAGCTAACACCCATGCTATGCATATTGGCGGTAAACATACCTTTAACTTCGGTACGGTCCGTTTGACGCAAGCTCTTCACGGGTCTGTGTTCGAGCCGCGCGAGGAAGAGGAATCCTATACTTATGCAGGTGTAGCCTGCGGATTTTTGATTCAAATAGAGGGAAAGTGGCTTTATCATGCGGGGGATACGGGTTTATTCGGTGATATGGAGTTGATTGGACGTCGACACCCTCTGGAAGTGGCTATGCTGCCAATCGGGGATAACTATACCATGGGGCAAGAGGAAGCTGTATATGCTACAAACCTTTTGCGGCCAAAGGTTGTCATTCCAATGCACTACAATACCTTCCCCTTGATCCAACAGGACCCGGCGGAGTTTGTCGATCTCCTGCAACGCAAATTTCCGGCTAGCAAAGGAAAAATTCTTTTGCCGGGTGAGTCCCTTGTGATTTGAGAACTTAAATTATTACATAGTTACCTGCTCATTTTGGGCAGGTATTTTTTTTATAGTTTAGGAGAAACTTTACTAAAGGAGTTGATTCACATGACACGTAGACCTTGTACTGCAAATTGTTCTTATTACCTTGAGGGTCGCTGTCGCTTAAAACAACAACCCATTGAAAGAAAGCATTTCTGTGCTTATTTTGATGGCCAAGGTATGAGTAGGGGGACGATTTGATGAAGGAGAAAAATATAAAGTTGAGAAGAACGGATCTACTAGAGGATTTGAAGATGGAGATTGCTGCTGAGTTGGGTTTGCTTGACCAAGTACGTGTAAAAGGGTGGCATTCCCTCTCGGCGAAGGATGCCGGAAAAATTGGCGGGATCATGACGCAGCGCATCAAAAATAAGGATTCAAACTCTTTGCCAAATCAATCTGAAGAATAGAACATAGTAATGCATTATATAACAGATGCAATTTCGACAATTATTTTTCAAAATAGAAAGGGAATATCACTTTCGGATCTTCAACTATGGTATAATAAAGTCTGAAATCGCTTGAAAGAGTAGGGAGCGTTACGATTGACTCAGACGAAACATCAACAAATTTTAAGCTTTATTGAAGGACTTGCGGTAGGTAGCAAGGTATCTGTTCGCTTTATTGCGAAAGAGCTGGACGTGAGTGAAGGTACTGCCTATCGAGCAATTAAAGAAGCTGAAAATAAAGGCTTTGTCCGTTCCATCCCTAAAGTCGGAACCATACGTATTGAAGGAGCAAAGGAGCGGCGCATTGAAGATCTAACCTTGCGTGAAGTCTCTCAAATTGTCGAAGGAATTGTTCTCTGTGGTTTTGAAAGTCTAGATAATTCACCCAATAAGTTCTTGATTGCGGCCATGGAATTAGATGCTATGGAACGATACTTGGAGGAAAATTCTTTATGTATCGTAGGCAATCGTCATGATGCACAGATGATGGCCTTAAAAATGGGTTCTCCTCTACTTATTACCGGGGGCTTTGAGCCTCAAGATGATATTATCCAGTTGGCTAAGGAAAAGCACTTGGCCATAATTCAGTCCCCTTATGATACCTTTGCAGTGACCACTATGATCAACCGGGCTCTTTATGATCGTTTGATTGAGAAAGAGTTGATCCTGGTTGAGGATATCATGGTCAAGGATGTTAACTACCTTACTACCGATGGTACCGTGGGAGACTGGCATGAGCTATCGCAAAAAACCAGTCACAGCCGTTTTCCTATCGTTGACGAAAACAAGATAGTGGTCGGTATGCTCACGGCTATTGATGTGGCAAGTGCGGATATGAATACTTCTATAGTAGACGTTATGAACCCCAATCCTTATGTGGTAGGTCGCGAAGATTCGGTAACTCATATTTCGCGGATCATGCTTTGGGAAGGTTGGGAGATTGCTGCAGTCGTGGATCAAGGAGCTCTAATCGGTATCATTAGCCTGCAGGATGTGCTGGAAGCTTATCAACAGATTCAAAAGCAACCTCAGTTCGGTGAAACTGTAGATAATTTGATTCTAAGCGGGTTCCGCTATGTTGAAGATCCTGATTTTCTGACCATTGAGGGTGAAGTTACTCGATTCATGATCAATGAGTTCGGCTCGGCAAGTGCGGGTGTGTTAGTGACCTTGATGAATATGGCCGGCTATATTGCGTTGCGTAAGCAGTATCGATTGGATGCGATTACGGAGAACTTCACCTTTTATCAACTCCAACCGATTCCGGTAGGGACCGAAATACGCATAACTGTTAAATTGCTGCTCGTTGCTAAGAAGCATTGCAATATTGAAATCGATGTGTATTCAAACAATCAGCTCTTAGCTAAAGCTCTCATGACAGCAAGAATGGGCGATAAGAAGGTTTCTTAAATTATCCAATTCATAAACTTATCCGATATAAAAATAAAGATGTGCTAATCAGCAGTGATTAGCACATTTTGCATTATCATCGATGAACTAGTAAAGGTCGGAGAGATTCGAGATGCTTGTTATTGAAAACTAATGGACTACGCACTGGAAAAGCTATAAAATAATGTTGATGGCATTCGAGAGGAGGCATTGCAAAGTGGCATTTGTTCATCTACATGTTCATACCGAATATAGCCTGCTCGACGGGGCAGCTCGGGTCGAGAAATTGGTGCAGAAGGCAGCCGAGCTTGGCATGCCGGCCGTGGCCATCACGGATCACGGTGTGATGTATGGGGTCATCGACTTCTATAAGGCCTGTAAAAAAGCAGGAGTAAAGCCTATCATTGGCTGTGAAGTCTATGTGGCGCCGCATCGGCGGACCGAGCGAGTGCCGGGTCGAGATGATAATAACCGCCATCTTGTGCTGTTGGCTGAAAATGAGGAAGGCTACAAGAATCTCATTAAATTAGTATCAATGGCTCACGTGGATGGCTTTTACTATAAGCCTCGGGTGGATAAGGATATATTGAGAAAACATAGTCAGGGACTCATTGCTTTGGGAGCCTGTTTAGCCGGGGAAGTATCGGAGTATATTCTGAATAATCAATTGGAGACTGCTATTAAGAGCGCTCTGGAATACGAGGATATCTTCGGTAAAGGGAACTTTTTCTTAGAGGTTCAAGACCATGGGCTTGAGGAACAGCAACGTGTAAATGTGGGAATGTTCCAGGTACATAAAAGAACGGGTATCCCCATGGTAGCTACCAATGACGTCCACTATGTAAACCGAGAGGACGCCTTTATTCAAGATGTGCTGATTTGTATTCAAACAGGTAAAAATCTCACCGATTCCTCCCGTATGAGTTTTTCTAGTGAGGAATTTTTCTTGAAATCCGAAGCGGAAATGAATCTTCTCTTTGGGGAACATCCGGAAATTTTGACAAATACCGCTGAGATCGCTAAGCGCTGCCAGGTGGATTTCAAGTTTGGGGACCATTTTCTTCCGGACTTTGAGGTGCCTGAAGGCTATACCTTAGATGCTTATCTGCGACAAAAATGCTATGAAGCTTTCCCGCGCTTCTACCCGAACCAGACTGTAGAAGAGAAGGAACGCCTAGAATATGAGTTGGGTGTCATTGCCCAAACGGGATTTTCTGGTTATTTTCTGATTGTCGCGGACTTTTGCCAGTATGCTCGTCAAAATGGTATTGCCGTAGGCCCGGGACGGGGTTCAGCTGCAGCTAGCATGGTAGCCTACCTCATGAGAATCACTGCTGTAGAACCTATGCAGCATGATTTGCTTTTTGAACGATTTTTGAATCCGGAGCGGGTGAGCATGCCGGATATAGATATCGACTTTGACCCGGAAGGACGGGAACGAGTCATCCACTATGTGATGGAGAAGTATGGTGCGGATAAGGTCTGCCAAATCATCACCTTTGGAACCATGGGAGCCAAAGCAGCTATTCGCGATGTCGGAAGAGTGCTGGGCATTCCCTTGGCTAGAGTGGATAAGGTCGCGAAAGCTATCCCCTCTGATTTAGGGATGACTCTGGAGAAAGCCCTTACCGTATCCCCTGATTTGGGCAAGCTTGTCGAAGAGGAGGAGATCAAAAAGCTCTATGATATAGCCCGGGCCCTTGAAGGTATGCCTCGTCACTTTTCAACCCATGCCGCAGGGGTCGTGATTGCTAAGGATGCCTTAGATACCTATATCCCTTTGCAGAGAACCTCTGACGGGGGCTTTACCATGACTCAGTTCCCCATGAAGACGGTAGAAGAGGTTGGTCTTCTCAAAATGGACTTTTTGGGGCTGCGTAACTTGACTATTATTCAAGAGGCATTGCATCAAATTCAGGTAAACCGCAGAGAGACTATCGACCTAGAGGAACTACCCCTCGATGATCAATCAACCTATGAGATGCTTTCTACGGGGAGCAGCACCGGCGTGTTTCAATTGGAAAGTGGGGGCATGCGCAATGTTCTTAAGGAACTAAAACCTTCTTGTTTTGAAGATATAATTGCCGTGATTTCCTTGTTCCGGCCGGGGCCGATGGAACAGATTCCGGAATTTATTCGCCGTAAACATGGTGGCGCAATCTCTTATATTCACCCTAAGCTGGAGCCAATCCTCAAAAGCACCTATGGAATTATCGTCTACCAAGAACAGGTCATGCAGATTGCTCGAGACCTTGCCGGGTATTCCCTGGGACGAGCGGATTTGCTGCGGCGAGCTATGGGAAAAAAGAAAATGGAGATCATGGAAGAAGAGCGACAAAGCTTTATCTATGGTTTGAAAAGCTCCACGGGAGAAGAGGTTATACCCGGTGCCTTAAAGTGTGGGCTGACAGAACACGAGGCCGCGGAAATCTTCGACTTAATGGCAAAATTCGCCGAGTATGGCTTTAACAAGGGCCATGCAACAGCCTATGCCTTTATCTCTTACCAGACCGCTTATCTGAAAGCAAATTATCCCTTGGAGTTTAATGCAGCGTTAATCAGTACGGTTATGAATTCTGCAGACAAGGTGTCCTTTTATATCCATGAGGCACGGCAAAGCGGGATTCAGATTCTACCGCCTGATGTTCAATGCAGTCAAGTCGGCTTCAGTATTGAAGGTCAGGGGATTCGCTTTGGCTTAGGAGCCATTCGTAACGTGGGTGTGAATGTGGTAGAAAAGATTATTGAAGCGCGTCAAGAGGGACCTTTTGCGTCACTTTATGATTTCTGCATTCGAGTGGATGCTAAGGTATTGAATAAACGAGTCTTGGAAAGCTTGCTAAGAGCCGGAGCCTTTAGTTCAATTTGCCAAAGGGCTCAAGGATTAGTGGCCCTGGATTCCGTTCTAGAAATGGCCCAACAGCGACAGAAGGACAAGGAAAGCGGACAGTTTTCTCTATTTGATTTTGGTGATTCTGTGGATGAAGGGGTTGACCTTCCTGATGTAGAAGAGTATCCTCCCCAAGAGCTCTTGGCGATGGAAAAGGAGTATCTTGGCCTTTATCTCAGTGGTCACCCTCTGGAAAGTGTGCTTCCAAAGTTGAAGAATGCTACCTCTGAGGATATTATGAGTTGTCTCGAAGGGAATGAAGAAAAAAAGGTTGTTCTGGGGGGAATCGTGACCGGCTACCGTACGACAGTGACTAAACGTGGTGAAATGATGGCCAGCTTTGTGCTGGAGGATTTGACCGGAACAATCGACGTCCTAGTATTCCCAAGGATTTTTGCCCAAAGTGCGCGGCTGACAGATGATCAGATTGTGGTAGTTGAGGGAAGATACAATATCCGGGATGAGGAACGAAAGATTTTTGCAGAACGAATCACGGACCTCGAGAATGCTGCCGGACGTACTAAATCTCTTGGTAATAAAGATTTCTCGGTTAGAAAGTCCTTGCCTAATTCAAGGCAGTCCGCTCAAACTGAAAATATGCATCCCGCCTTACCACTTCCTTCCCGGAAACTCTATTTGCGCTTTCCCTCTGCGGAAACCCCTCTTCTCGAGGAGATTTTCCCTGTGCTTCGACAATACTCCGGCCCTAACCCAGTCTTTTTCTTTTTTGAAGAGGACAAAAAATTGGTACAAGGAAAACGCGAATTTTGGGTGAAGGATAAAGAGGGATTAGTTCAGGACTTGTCAAACATACTAGGAGAAGGAAATGTTGCATGGAAAGTCAATTCTATATAAAAGTGATAGGATAAAAGTGAGAGAAAAAGGAGCAGGACTAGTGCGTATTGCAATATATCCCGGAACATTTGACCCGGTGACCAATGGACATCTCGATATTCTTAAACGAGTTACAGCATTTTTCGATGAGGTCATTGTTGCGGTGGCTGTGGACAGCAATAAAGCCACGCTTTTTTCGCTGGAAGAGCGCATTCAGCTTTTAGAAACTTCCACTCAAGATATGCCCCATGTGAAGGTTAAAGGTTTTCAAGGTCTTACGGTTGAATTTGCCAGGGAATGGGGAGCCAGTGCCATCATACGTGGTCTGAGAGCCATGCAGGATTTTGAATATGAATTCCAATTAGCTCTGATGAATAAAAAGCTGGCCAAGGATATTGAAACAATTTTTCTAATGACGCAAAGCGAGTATTCATTCATAAGTTCCAGCTCTATTAAATGGGTAGCAAGTTTAGAAGGAAGTATCAGTGAATTTGTTCCCGCAAATGTTGAACAAGCTATCTATAAGAAGTATCACCACGATAAGGAATAAAGCCTATCTAACCCATGTTTCCACACTGGACAGGCTCTGTTGCAAGATAATTAACCCTGTGTTATTATGAAAAATATTAACTGGTCACTAAATTTGTATCTAATGACACTTAACGGTATTTAACATATCCATAGATTAACGGGTATGTTTCTCTTTTTGAACAAGGAGGATTCGCCATGTGGACCGTTATCTATATTGCGCCTAATAAGGCTATTGCTGAAAAGTATAAAAAGTCTCTTAGTGACGAAGGAATGCTAGTTCAACTTCGTCCCATTGGTTCTTCTCACTTAGGGGATCACGCTTCGGTTGAAATTCTCGTACCTGAGTCAGAAGCGGAAGAAGCCCATGAAATTATCACTAGCTATATGGGGAGCTAGACATGTTAAAAGATATATTCCGTAAAAAACACAAATACGCAACACTCAGTTCACTCCCACCTAAACCTCAGGCGGAAGGGGAGCGGGCTTACTCATCTGTGCCCGTCGAGCAAACATCTTCACGCAAGGAATTGCCTGATGGACTTTGGGCAAAATGCCCAAAATGTGGGGACGTGCTGTTTAATAAAGACCTTATAGAAAATCAGCGGGTTTGCACCCACTGTAGCTATCATTTTCGGATTCCGGCTCGGGAAAGGCTTAATCACCTGATTGATCCAGGGACCTTCGAAGAATGGGATAGTGAACTATTAACGACCAATCCACTAGGGTTTCCTGAATATGAGGAAAAGCTGGAGGAAGCACATAAAAAATCCGATGTTTCCGAATCCGTCTTAACGGGAAAAGCTAGTATCGAAGGATTACCCGTAGTACTGGCTTTTAATGAGGGAAATTTTATGATGGGTAGCATGGGCTCGGTGACCGGGGAAAAAATTACTCGGGCCATTGAGCGGGCTATCGAATTACGCTGTCCTGTGATTATTTTTTCTACTTCCGGTGGTGCACGCATGCAAGAGGGCATCCTATCTTTGTATCAAATGGCAAAGACCAGTGCAGCTTTAGGCCGCTTGGCAAACGAGCGCCTGCTTTATATTTCCGTATTAACTGACCCTACCTTTGGAGGAGTCACCGCCAGTTATGCTTCTTTAGGGGATATCCATATTGCTGAACCGGGTGCTTTGATTGGTTTCACCGGGCCTCGGGTAATTAAACAAACTATGCGTAAAGAACTTCCGGAAGGGGCTCAAACTGCCGAATTTAATCAGGACCATGGGCAGATTGATTGCGTAATAGAACGTGCCGAGATGCGTGCGACGCTAGGTCGTTTATTACGCTATCATCAGGAAGGGGCAGGTTATGGCTCAACACTTTGATTTTGAAAAGCCAATTCTTGAGTTGGAGAAAAAAATCGCGGAGTTGCAGGAGTTTTCCAAAGAGAAAGATATCAACCTTTCGCCGGAAGTTTCCAAACTCATGCGCAGGCTTGTACGCTTAAGGAAAGAAATCTACGGCAACCTAGAACCTTGGCAAAAGGTCCAGATTGCCCGCTATACCGAACGTCCTAATATCTATGATTATATCCCTTTGCTTTTTGAGGACTTTATCGAATTCAAAGGGGATCGACTTTACGCTGATGATCGCGCTATCGTTGGCGGTATTGCACTATTTCAGGGGATTCCGGTGACGGTCGTTTCCCATATCAAAGGCAAAGATACCAAGGAGAATATTCAGAGAAACTTTGGTATGCCACATCCCGAAGGCTATCGTAAAGCCCTTCGCCTTATGGATCAAGCGGAGAAGTTCCGTCGACCCATCCTGACCTTTATCGATACTCCCGGTGCCGCCTGTGATCTGGAGGCCGAAGAAAGAGGACAAGGGGAAGCCATTGCTCGTTGTTTACAAGCTATGGCTCACTATACGGTTCCTATTATCTGCACGGTCATCGGGGAAGGGGGGAGCGGCGGAGCTCTGGCCTTAGGGGTTGGGAATACCATCTTGATGCTGGAAAATTCTTTTTACTCAGTAATCGCCCCTGAGAGCTGCGCGTCGATTCTTTGGAAAGATCCAAGCAAAGCCCAAGAAGCGGCTTCTGCTTTGAAGTTTACAGCCCAAGACCTTCTAGAGCTAGGTATTGCTGATGGTATTATCAAGGAACCCTTGGGAGGTGCCCATCGAAGTCTTGAGCGAACTGCTGAGGAGATGAAGAAGGTCATCTCCCAGGCACTTGACGAACTGCGCAAAGCTTCACCGGAGGAACTTCAGGTAATGCGCTATGAGAAGCTCATGAATTACGGTAAATTTGCCGAGCAGGCTTGGGAGGAGCAATTGACACAGGAATAGTTTCATGGAGAAAACCTTGACATTTTTTAAAAACTTATGCTATTATATCTAAGTCACCTGTTGCCGTGGTGACCTGCAAATGCAGTACGCGAGTGTGGCGGAACTGGCAGACGCGACGGTCTCAAAAACCGTTATCTTTACGGATGTGTCGGTTCGATTCCGACCACTCGCACCAACCTCAAACACAGACCCCGCAAGCATCGCGGGGTTTTCTTGTTTCTACGAGATTCGTAGTAATAAAAATCAGGTGGAACAAAAGTGGAACATTTGATTTTAAAAAAATTAGTCAGTCTTTTAGGCTGGCTTTTTTTGTTTTGTCTAGCTTATTTTCGCTTTGCTTTTTCGACATGATCGCTTGCATAATATCGGCACCATTAAAACTCTCTTTTTCTATCGCATGTCCGTAAACCTTCCAGAGCATCTCGGCGTTTGAGTGGCCAACCATCCTAGCTATCTCCAACGGATTTGCGCCAGCTGCAAGTAATAAGCTAATACAGGTGTGCCGGAGGTTGTGGAATGTTTTGACGGGTAGATCTGTTTTCCTTATCCAATTCCTCCACCAACAAGAGGCCCAATTAGCGTATGATTGTTTACCGTTCCACCCAATAAATACAGCATCACTTTCTACCCATTTTGTCCCTAGTATTTTAGCACGTGTGTCCTGCTCTCCCTTTAGCTGTCGAAGTAAAAATATTGTACTGGCTGATAGGCGGACCTTGCGGTTACTGCTTTTATTTTTTGGGCTTTTCTCAAATGACCCCTTACCAGGGAGATACTGTCTCGACTTGCAAATAGTGACCATTCTTGTCTCAAAATCTATGTCTGACCATTTCAGGGCCATTAGCTCTCCGGCTCTTGGGCCAATCTCTAAAGCTATGGTTACAAGTGTCTTACGTTGCAGTGTCTCGTTTTCTAAAAGCTCTCTAATCCTCGCTACATCATCGGCGGTATAGCAATCTATTTTTCCTTCGTCATCTTCGTCTTGATCAAGCGCTTTTGGCTGTACATACTTGCAGGGATTGGACTCAAGTTTCCGTCTCTCAATCCCGTACTCAATGACACTGTAGAGGCATCTGTGGTGATGCCATTGAGTTCTATAACTGAGCGTGCCAAGAGGTTTAGTAGATGTTTTTTTGCGGTTGCCCGGTTTCTTTGTCTGTTTCGCGAGCCACGCATAAAACTCTTCAATGCGGTCTATGTTGATTTTAGCGACTTCATCTGCCCCTAGAAACGCATTTATACGCTCTAATAACTCTTCGTACCTGTACAGAGTCTTAGGCTGTCTCTTGCCCTTCCTAGAGGCTCCTGCGCGGTATTCTAGCCACCGTTCAGATAGTTCCTTGAAGGTTTCATAAGCAGGTTCAATGTAGTTTGGCTGATTTACTTTATCTTCTCTTTTCTTTGCCTCAGCCTCGGCAAGCTCTATGGCCTTTTTTTCGAATCGCTCCAAGAGGATGGTTTCTGTCTTAGTTGCTGTACCATCTTTTCGGTTCTTTGCGGCCTTGGCTAAAGCATCAGCCTTCTCCGGTAGCGGGTCAACAGAGTACGACTCTTTCTTTTGATTTCGGCTACCGTCGGGCTTCTTGGGACCATCGTAGTAGAGTCTGAATTTTGCTTGCCCTTTGGTGCCAATGCCGTTGTATTGAGCATGGGCCATACTAATTCACTCCTTAACCATATTTATGGGCAAGATGCTCGATCTCGTCAACATCACTATCAGTACAAAAGTCATCGTTTTCTATGTGATCTAGTTCGTGTTGGAAGCTATCTTTCTGCTGCTCTGCGCTCAACTTGCTATTTAGGATGACAGTATAGCTATCATCATCATTTTTTAATGACACCGCCTTTATCCTGCATGGAAGTTCCAAGAAATTAACATTAATCACCATCGGCCTTCCTCTCCTTTTCCTTTAGGCTAAGCAATAGATTTTTCGTTATTTCTAAATCTTCGGGCGAGGCTCCTCTTGACGCATCAAATAAAGCTTGCAATTCTTTATTACTTAATATTTCCTGAGCGATTTGTTTTGTTTTTAAATCGTAATAATATTCTTCTGTAGACCTTTCGCTAAAGTAATTCATATCAACATTAAAAATATCTGCAATCATTTCAATTTGTCCCATGTCTGGAGTGCGTGTGCCTTGTTCCCAGTTACCTACCGCACTACGCCTTACTTTTAATTTTTCTGCTAAATCATCCTGAGTCAAACCTTGCCTAATTCGCAAAGACTTAATAATCCTACCCAGCCTTTTACTCATGAAATTTCCTCCTTGTTTTTACACTTAGTATATACTAAGTGTGTCGTGATTTCAATAAAAAGTACACAGAATGTGTTGACACAATACGTGTCATACACTATAATAATGACAAGAAGGGAGGCGAGCACATGAATAAAGCAATAATTGCTAAAAAATTGACGGATTTACGAGGTGATAAATCAAGAGAGCAAGTAGCTGTTGACCTTGGAATAAGCTATTCGGCTATCGTGTCATACGAATCCGGCGAAAGGATTCCCCGTGATGAAATTAAAATAAAGCTAGCTAATTATTATAAGACGACTGTTGCGGATATTTTTTTTAGCGATAACGACACGAAATGTGTCGTTTAGGAGGACAGGTCATGAGTAACTTAGTTTTCCTTGAGCCAAATAAACTGGATGCCGAGCCTTTCACCACATCAGATGTAATTGCAGAATACGGAAAAGTAAAACATCATGCCCTGCAGGTACTTATTTCAAAGTATCAATCTGACCTCGAAGAATTTGGAAAGGTCTCATTTGAAATCAGACCTTTAGAGAGCGGACAGTCTGAAAAAGTCTATCGGCTCAACGAAGAACAAGCAACTCTGCTCATTACTTACATGAAAAATACTCAGCCGGTTCGTAATTTTAAAAAAGCCTTGGTTCGCCAATTCTACGCTATGCGAACCGAACTCAACCGCCGCCATGTCGAACGCGCTCAGCTCAAGCCGATCAGGCGAGAAATGACTGACATTATCCAGCAGGCGACAGATAACCCATGGGCCTATAAGCAGTATACAGACCTTGCCTATAAGACTGCAGTTGGCTGTAACGCTGCCCAGCTCCGCAAGCAAAGGGGAGCTGGCAAGAAAGACAAAGCCGTGGACTACATGACTGCCGAAGAAATCCACGCAGTATCTGAAATGACCTACCGAATAGGCGTATTACTGGAGTTGGGAATGGATTATCACCAAGTTAAAGCTGCACTATCCAAGAGATTGTTAAAAACGGGGTAAAGGAGGGGGTAGCCATGATCCAAAAGGCCACTTTCAGCTCGCGTGAGGCTGCTGAATATCTTGGTATATCCTACTGGCTCATGCTGGAGATGGTCAAACGAGGGGAGATCGCTCCTATCCGTGCTGGTGGGAGATACCTCTTTAGGCAGGCTGGCCTCGATGCGTGGATGGATCATCAAGAGGCAGGCGGTGATGATGAGATGATTAGGTTATCTAAGGCAAAATAGACAAGCAAATCGCGTGAAGGGAGGCGAGACAGTGAAGCTAATCAACAAAGTCACAGAGGAAACGGGCATCCCTGCTAAGGCCCTAAAGTCTAACTTTTGCGCTTTAGAGTTCTCGGGCCATATCCAACCTCTTTGCGCGATGATTGCTGTGAGCATTGCTGGGAGCAAGAGGAAAGCGAGGTGATCTCATGATAGGCAAGGTAACATCCTACACCTGCCCAATGACAACGGGCAACATCAACAAGCTCGGCCTCACCAATGCCCAGGTGGAGGATTTCTGCAAGACGGGGTGCTCGTATTACTGCGACATAGCATTCAAGGTGAGATTTGTGAGGCAAATAAGGGAGGCTGTGGAAAATGGAAGCAAAAAACTATCTCAGCAAAGTCAATGAAATCTGCGAGGAGTACGGCAAGCGCAAAGATGAATGCGGAGTACATTGTCCGCTAAATAGGTTCAACTGCGGAGTTCCAGATAAGGAAGACATCGATGCAGCGATTGACCTTGTCGAGCACTACGAAGAAAAGCTTTATCCCTTCGGACGCTGTACAAAATGTGGTAAGGAGTTCAATTCGGAGCTTATCTCTGAATATGTGATTAAGAATTGCCCGTGGTGTGGTAAGTCAATAAAAAAATAAGGGAGGCGAATAAAGATAATGTTTTACGAGACGATAGAGCAGGCCATTGCCACTAACGAGCAACTTGAGGCCGAAAACGCTCGGCTAAAACGACAGCTGGATATTGTCCTTACAGCCATTGGCTATGCTACATCCGAAGTGCCTTGCCCCGGCTCAGCAGGACTAAAACATACGTGTCAACCGAACTGTGAAACGTGCTGGCGCAAAGCCCTAGAGGAGGTAGAAACTGATGATCAAACAAATCCGTAAAGCCATGCTCAAGGTCCCACAGGTCCGCAAGGTCGTGACCGACTACCGCAGCCGGCAACGCGAGCGTAAGTACCGCACCGATTGGGCGGACAAGCTTAAGAGTGGAGGGATTATGAGACTGTGAGTCAACAATTTTATAGCAAAGTTTACACAGATCGCCCGGCGTATGCTGATTTTGATGCCCCGCACAAATTTGAAGCTATTAAATGCATAATCGCCAAACACCTGATTGAGCACCCGAACGCCATTTGCTCATACTCTGGCGGTAGCGATAGCGATATTATGCTGCACCTAATCGAGACAGTGCGCAAGATGTTTAATCTCCCGCCTGTCCAATACTGTTTTTTTAACACAGGGCTAGAGATGGAGGCGACCAAGCGGCAGGTTGAAGAAGCAAGAAAGCTATACGGCGTTACGATTACGGAGCACCGCCCAAAGAAAAATATAGTGATATCCACGCGAGAACACGGAATACCTTTTGTATCAAAAATCATGTCGGCAGGACTGGAGGGCATTCAGAAGAAAAATATCCCGCTGTCGATCGCAGACGAATACGCAAACGCGGAAGATAAGGCTGCGAAGCGAGCAGAGTTAAAAGCAAGGTATCCAAAATGTGAATCAACAATCAACTTCTTGTGCGGGTGCAACTCTCAGGGAGAACCAAGACCTGATATTCAGCTCGTCATCGGTTCGTCGAAATACATGCTGGACTTTATCAAGGATAATCCGATCCCCTTCAAGGTTAGCAACAAGTGCTGTAACGACTGCAAAAAACATGTAGCACACGCTGCTCAAAAGCCCTTTGACATGGTAATCACAGGAGAACGTCGGGATGAGGGTGGTATGCGATCTGTGCCACGCAAAGATAACACGTCGATGTGCTTTACCGAGGCCGCAGACGGCAAGTATCGGCTTCGCCCGCTGTTTTATGTGTCGGACGCAGACAAACAATGGTACAAGGATTACCACGGAATCCGCTATTCGGACGCATACGAGGTGTACGGCCTGACGCGCACGGGGTGCTGTGGTTGTTCCATATCCGCAAGAGCGGTTGATGATTTGGAAAAAATACGACCCTATGAGCCGAATTTGGTAAAAGCTGCATGGAACGTGTTTGGCGACAGTTACAGATATCGCCAGCAGTACAACGAATACAAGGCGAAGAGGAGGAATGACCCATCATGCTTAAAAAACTCATCGAACGCGCCACGGGGCCAATCGCACCCGCCTAATTCCGCGCAGTCTTGGACCTAGCCACCACGGACATCAGAGTAAACCGCCTCGGCTTTGGTAAGCGGACAAGCATCCGGCAGGCAGTATGGATAGCGGGGTTGTGTAAGACGGTACTGGGGAGGGGGTAAGTAATCTTGAAAATAGCTCGGGTTTTCCCGCGAATCACTAAAGCAACACCGAACGATGAACTTTCATTCTTTGATTGCCCGCCACTGTTCCCGCTAGAGATCGATGAAGTCCATGTTTCCGTAGCGTTCACCTATGACATGCCTAAAGCTGAGTTCTTAGCTAGGCAATGGGAGATGCTAGGCGTTCCAGTAAAGATGGGTGGACCAGCATTTAATCAACCGGGTGGCGAGTTTATACCAGGTCGATACGTGAAAGAAGGGTACACGATCACTAGCCGGGGCTGTCCTAATCATTGTTGGTTTTGTGCAGTACCAAAGCGAGAAAACGGACTTAGGGAATTGGAGATAAAAGAAGGTTGGAATATTCTCGATGATAACCTCTTAGCTTGCTCAGACGCACACGTCAAAGCAGTATTTGACATGCTAGAGAGACAGGAACAAAGACCAGAATTCACCGGAGGATTAGAAGCAAAGATTCTAAAACCATGGCACGCAAAGAGACTTTATGAGATCAAGACTCAGCGGATGTATTTCGCTTATGACACTCCTGATGATTACGAGCCTTTAGTTAATGCAGGGAGGATGCTCAAAGAAGCAGGATTCAAGGTGTCAAGTCACATTATGATGTGCTATGTGCTGATCGGATATCGCGGAGATACTTTCGAAAAAGCGGAGAAGAGACTGACAGATACCATCAAGGCTGGGTTCATGCCTTATGCAATGCTCTACAAAGACAGTGACGGGAACGAGGATCAAGAATGGGCTAGGTTCCAGCGAGAATGGGTCAGACCTCAGATTGTATCTTCGAAGATGTCAAAGATTCTGAAGGGGAGGGAAGTGTAATGCCTGACCAAAACGAAAAAGCCCGCTAGTCCTGGCAGACTTGGCGAGCCGAAGAAAATTTATCATTAACCCTAGTATAGCACATGAGCCCATCATTGGCATAGTGTGCGACGCAGACTTGGCAACGACAAATGAGGCGATCGGAGCACTAAGGCTGTATTTCAAGCTTGGCGATTTTGTGGAGGTGGTTTGATGCGTGAAATTAAATTCCGTGGTAAGCGAGTAGATAATGGCGAGTGGATATATGGGAGCCTGCTGGACAAAGACATTATTTCATCAGGCCCGGTCGATGTAGACGAAGAATATATAAGCCTCGGCGAATGGTGCTCTGTTATCCCTGAATCAGTCGGTCAATACACAGGCTTAAAGGATAAGAATGGTAAGGAGATATACGAGGGAGATATTTGCGAGGACGCTCGGGTATTTAGGTTTGTCGTGGTTTGGGATGACGATAATGCCAGAATCTTAGGCCGTGGAATCGGGAAACAGAAAGAGTACATCCGATATGTAGGGCAAGAGCCTGCGGTTGAAGTCATCGGCAATATCTACGACAATCTAGAACTCTTGGAGGTGTAGTTATGCTTACTCCAAAATGCTTATGCGGCCGCAGTATTTTAATTCGCTGGGGTACAAACACAAGGCGATGCCCGAGCTGTGGTGTGACATGGAAAAGAGATAAAGCAGGGTATTGGGCTATAGGATTTTTTACTGTTCTTTTTACGCCGAAAGAGATTTTTTTAGCAAAGGCTACTAAGCATGGTTAGGTTGGTACTGCTCATCATGGCCCTGCTCTTACTACAGCCTGAACAAGCCTGTGCACCGGAGCATACGGACCAGCCAAGGCCACTGGAGGTAGTCGAGGTAAGCGTGAGTCGTGGAGCTCCTGAGCCGGTTATAGAGCGCAGAGTGATGACCATTACAGCCTATACGGATGGGTATGAGTCCACCGGCAAGGTGCCCGGCGATCCAGCGTATGGCATCACAGCCAGCGGAGAGCAAACACAAGAGGGCAGGACGATTGCAGCACCGTCAGAGTACGACTTCGGCACGCAGATCTACATCCCTGAGTTAGGGCGAGTGTACACCGTTACTGATCGTGGAGGAGCAATAAAAGGGGACAGGCTTGATTTGTACATTGAGGACTTAGACAGAGCACTCGAATTCGGGGTCAGGGATTTGGAAGTCTATATCAAATATTGAGAGGTGGACTATGAAAAATACACTAGGGGACTTAAATAATCATTTATTTGCTCAGCTAGAGCGACTTAGCGATGAGGAAATCAAGGGCGATGCGCTACTGGAGGAAATACGCCGCAGTAAGGCCATTGGTGATGTAGCAAAAAATATCATCAATAACGGCAACCTTGTGCTATCTGCCAAGAGGCTGATGGATGATAAAGTGAACGCCGATGATAGGCTTCCCAAAATGTTGGAAGGGTAAGCCATGAAAAAGTATACAGATGAAGTCAAGGCATTCATAGCCGAAAACATCGAAGGTATGACAACAAAAGATATGGTTGAACTTGTTAACTCGAAATTCGGCACAGATTTCACCGAAAGCAAAATGAAGTCATACAAGAAAAACCACGGACTAAAAAGCGGAACATTACAAGGCGTGCCTGCTGGTCAACCAACAAAATTATACCCCGATGAAGTCAGGAAATTTATCCAAGAAAGTTACATCGGGGTTGGACATCAAGCTATGGCTGACTTGCTCAATCAAACCTTTGGGACCAGCTACACCAAGGAGCAGATGAAGGCCTATTATGCGAGATTTAAGCTAAATAGCGGACTAACAGGACATTTCCAAAAAGGGTTCACCCCGTTCAATAAAGGCATAAAAAAGTACTGGATAGGTGGCGAAAAGACCCAATTTAAAAAGGGTGATATGCCTCATAATTGGGTACCACTTGGCAGCGAGAGAGTCACAAAAGATGGATACATCCAGATAAAAATACGCGAAGGTCGAGCCCAGAAGAACTGGAGAGGAAAGCACATCTTGATTTGGGAAGAGATAAACGGACCATTGCCACCCAGTCATGCAATTATCTTCGGAGATGGTGATAAGAGCAACTTTGACCCAGACAATCTCTTGTTAGTGAGTCGTAAGCAGCTTTTAGGATTAAACAAACATAATCTTATCCAGAGCGATGCTGAGTTGACTAAGACGGGTATTGTTATAGCCAATGTCTACAGCAAGATCAGTGAGCGAAAAAGAAAGGCGTGATAAACGTGAGTATTAAAATAAACAAACTCGAAATCGAGAATGTAAAGCGTGTAAAGGCAGTCAAGATAGAGCCGTCACCAAGCGGGTTGACTGTCATAGGCGGCAATAATCGGCAGGGCAAAACATCTGTACTAGATTCCATAGCCTGGGCTTTAGGGGGTGAGAAATATCGACCTACACAAGCCCAGCGAGACGGATCCGTGATACCACCATCACTGCATATCGTAATGTCTAATGGCCTTGTGGTCGAGCGTAAAGGCAAAAACAGTGACCTTAAGGTTATCGACCCCAATGGACAGAAGGGTGGTCAGCAGCTACTTAATGAGTTTGTGGAGCAGTTAGCGATCGACTTGCCGAAGTTTATGCAATCTACAGCTAAGGAAAAAGCCAATACTCTTCTGCAGATCATCGGCGTAGGCGACAAGCTCTATGAGCTGGAGCAAAAGGAACAGGAAATCTATAATCGCCGGCGGACCATTGGACAGATCAAGGACCAGAAGGAGAAGTATGCCAAGGAACAACCGTATTATCCGGATGTTGCTAAGGAGCCTATATCGGCATCTGAGTTGATAAAAGCACAGCAGTACATCCTAGCCAAGAATGGCGAGAACCAGCGGAAACGGCAAAACTTGCAATTCCTTCAAGGCGAGGCTGACCGGATACAGCTGCAAATCAATGACCTACTGGAAAAACAAAAACTTATCTTAGCTGATTTGGTAATCGCTCAGAAGTCTGCTCTTGATCTACACGATGAATCGACCGAAGAGCTTGAACAAAGCATTACCAATATCGAGGAAATCAATGTGAAGATTAGGGCCAATCTCGACAAAGACAAAGCCGAGGAGGATGCCCAAGATTATGCCAATCAGTATGCTACCCTCTCGACTGATCTGGACGGGGTAAGGAAACAAAAGACAGATCTCTTAACAAATGCAGATTTACCCCTGTCTGGTCTCTCTGTTGTCGATGGTGAGTTAACCTATAACGGGTACAAGTGGGACAACATGAGCGGAGCCGATCAGCTCAAAGTTTCTACAGCTATAGTTCGCAAGCTCAATCCGAAATGTGGTTTTGTCCTCCTAGATAAGCTGGAGCAAATGGACCTTGACACCCTGCAGGAGTTCGGTCAGTGGCTTGAACAAGAAGGACTCCAGGCTATTGCTACCAGAGTAAGCACTGGGCCAGAATGCGAGATCATTATCGAGGATGGATATGTCAAGGGCGAAGAGGGGCAAGTGCAAGAGGCTCCAAAATGGAAAGCAGGTGAATTCTAATGCAAATATCTAGGGGAAAGATTCAAAGTGCCCAGAAGGTCGTAATCTACGGTCCTGAGGGAATTGGCAAATCAACCTTAGCATCTATGTTCCCAGATCCAGTATTTATTGACACTGAGGGCAGCACTAAACATATGGATGTTGCTAGGACCCCAAAACCGTCAAGCTGGACCATGATTCTAGAGCAGGTCAAGTATTTCAGAAACAATCCTTCTGAATGTGGCACTCTAGTTCTTGATACAGCGGATTGGGCAGAACAACTTTGCACCGTTGAGGTTTGTTCCAAAGCTCAAAAAGATAGCATTTCTAAATTTGCCCACGGTCAAGGATACGTAATATTAGCCGAGGAATACGGTAGGCTGCTAAATTTGCTAGAAGAACTAGTCGAAAGAGGAGTCAATGCAGTAATTACTGCTCATGCCACCATGAGGAAGTTCGAACAGCCTGACGAGATGGGCGGTTACGATAGATGGGAATTGAAGTTGCAGAAAAAAACTGCTCCACTCGTGAAAGAGTGGGCAGATATGGTCCTGTTCGCAAACTATAAAACTTATGCGGTGAAAGGTGAAGATGAAAGAAAGAAAAAAGCTCAAGGTGGCAAGCGTGTGATGTATACATCTCATCATCCTTGCTGGGACGCAAAGAACCGTCACGATCTCGCTGAGGAATTACCATTTGAATACGCTGCCATCGCTCATTGCATACCCGATAAGCCAGGGCTACAGCAACAACGACCAAAACAAGAAGTTGCCTTCCTGGGTGATGAGAAACCCAAAGCCGCAGAAGTAAAGATCCCTGAACCACCGAAGCATGAGCCACCAACACAACAACCGGTTAAGTCTGAACCAGAACAGAAAGAGCCCTATAACGAAGATCTGACCGGTCTACCAAAAGCACTAGCTGATCTCATGCTTACTAACGAAGTTACCATCGAGGAAATCCAGCAAGCCGTAGCAAGTAAAGGCTATTATCCGCAAAATACGCCGATTGACAAATATGATCCTGATTTTGTGGCTGGCGTACTCGTTGGAGCATGGGTTCAAGTGTTTAAGATGATTACGGACTTCCGGGATGATATCCCATTTTAAATAAAAGAAATCGGAGGAAAAAGATATGAGTAATCAAGGATTTGAATTAGGCTGGGATGACCAAATAGAGAACGATAGCCCTGAGTTTGTAACACTACCTGAGGGTGACTACGATTTTGAGGTGATTGACTTCGAGAGAGCCCGCCATGCCGGCAGTGATAAGCTCCCGGCTTGTAATAAGGCAATCGTCCACATAAAGGTGCAGGGTCCTGAGGGCGTAGCAGTAATTCGGCACAACCTCTTCTTGCACACTATCACAGAAGGTATGTTATGCGCGTTCTTTACCGGAATTGGTCAGCGTAAAAAAGGCGAAAAGCTCACGATGAACTGGAATAAAGTCATCGGCTCAGGCGGTAGAGCTAAGGTTGGTATCCGGAAGTGGACAAGCAAAGATGGCAATGAAATGATATCGAATGAAATTAAGCGATTCTATGAGCCTGAGGATGGTCCACAGAACGCAAATAAGGGCTTTCAAGCCGGGAGGTTCTAATGCAGTTAAGACCGTATCAGCTAGAGGCGAAAGCGGCCATTCAGCAGGAGTGGATTAACGGAAAACTCAAAACACTCTTAGTGTTGCCGACGGGTACGGGTAAAACGATTGTATTCTCCAAGCTAATCGAAGATTGTGTTCGTGACGGTGAGCGAGTATTAGTGCTTGCTCACCGGGGCGAGCTACTTGATCAGGCAGCCGACAAACTCTCTAAGTCTACCGGTTTAGGATGCGCAACAGAAAAAGCGGAAGAGACTTGTCTGGGGAGTTGGTTCAGGGTAGTCGTGGGATCCGTTCAATCGCTCACAAGAGAGACGCGGCTGAAAAAGTTCCCCAAGGATTATTTTGACACAATCATAGTAGACGAGGCCCACCACTGTATTAGTGATAGCTATCAGCGAGTTCTAGGCCACTTTGATGAATCAAAGGTCCTTGGAGTAACTGCGACACCCGACCGTGGGGACATGAAAAACCTAGGAACGTACTTCGAGAGCTTAGCTTATGAGTACACTTTACCCAAGGCGATTAAAGAGGGGTACCTTACTCCTATTAAGGCCCTAACCATTCCCTTGAAGTTAGACCTGACAGGAGTCAGTACCCAAGCAGGAGACTTCAAGGCTAGTGATATTGGGACCGCCTTGGACCCTTATCTTTACCAGATAGCCGACGAGATGTCTAAGTATTGTCTAGATCGTAAGACAGTCGTATTCCTACCATTGATTAAGACAAGTCAGAAGTTTAGAGACATCCTTGAATCAAAAGGATTTGTGGCTGCAGAAGTTAACGGAGATAGTCAGGACAGAGCCCAAGTATTATCCGATTTTGAAGCTGGCAAATATAACGTCTTATGTAACTCCATGCTACTTACCGAGGGCTGGGATTGTCCCGAGGTAGATTGCATTGTGGTCCTTAGACCAACAAAGATTAGATCCCTATACTGCCAGATGGTCGGGCGTGGTACTAGGCTATTCGATGGCAAAGACCATTTATTACTCCTTGATTTCCTCTGGCACACCGAACGTCATGAGCTTTGTCACCCAGCACATCTTATTTGTGAATCTCCAGAAGTGGCTGAGATCATGACTAAGAACATCAAAGAGGCAGGGTGCCCTGTAGATATCGAAGAAGCAGAGCAAAAGGCGACAGAGGATGCAGTGGCAGCGAGGGAAGAGGCCTTGGCTAAGCTGCTGAAAGAAATGAAGCATCGTAAGCAGAAACTTGTGGATCCATTGCAATTCGAAATGAGTATTCAGGCCGAGGACTTGGCTGGATACGTACCGGCCTTCGGTTGGGAAATGGGACCACCGAGTGATAAGCAGGTTGCAACACTCGAGAAACTGGGGATATTCCCCGACCAAATTGAAAGCGCAGGGAAGGCTGCCAAACTCCTTGATCGACTCGACAAGCGCAAATGGGAAGGGCTCACTACACCGAAACAGATTCGTTTTCTCGAGGGCCGAGGATTTGAGCATGTGGGGACCTGGCAATTCGAATCAGCGAAGAAGCTCATTGATCGGATTGCTGGCAACGGTTGGAGAGTGCCGCATGACATTAGTCCACATGAGTATAAGCCAGAGTATAAACCAAGAAGTGATTTTGGTTGGGAGGCATAAACTTGGAGAAGCAGTATGACTTGCTAGAAGTATTAAATCATATAGACCCTGGTGCACTGAATTATCAGGACTGGGTAAACGTAGGTATGGCTCTCAAAGAGGCAGGTCATACTGCTGCCGATTGGGATGCCTGGAGCCGGCGTGATGTTGGCCGATACCATCCTGGGGAGTGTTTCCGCAAATGGGATAGCTTTAGGGGGTCCTCAAAACCTGTAACAGCTGGCACGATAGTAGCCCTTGCCAAGGACCAAGGATGGTGGCCAAGCAGAAACGAGGACAGCTATGAGCTCGATTGGGACTCTATCATCGGGGCCAAGGATGAACTTGTCATCATCAATAAAGACTGGGTTGAGGGCAAAGAAGTCACTGAGCCGGACACATGGGATCCTGTTGCCGATTTAGTCAAATATCTCGAGATCCTTTTCGAAGCTAGTGAAAACGTTGGTTATGTTACAGATAGCTGGGAAAAGGACGGTAAATACTTGCCCACAAAGGGGAACTGGGACCGCACAGCTGGCGAGCTTATTCAACAGCTTAACCAGTGCAAGGGAGATATCGGCAGTGTCATCGGTGACTATAAGCCAGAAGTAGGGGCATGGATCCGCTTCAATCCCTTGGATGGTAAAGGCTGCAAAAACGAAAATGTGACTGAATTTAAGTATGCTCTTGTCGAATCAGATGACATGGAAATAGAGAAGCAGAACGCCATCGTAAGGGAGTTAGAGCTGCCTGTTGCTTGCCTAGTGCATTCCGGGGGGAAGAGTCTCCATGCCATCGTAAAGATAGAGGCTGGCAACTATGACGAGTACCGCAAGCGTGTAGATTATCTCTATACAGTGCTCAAAAAGAACGGGCTGAACGTGGACACCCAGAACCGCAATCCCTCAAGGCTTAGCCGGATGCCTGGCATTATGCGAAATGGGAATAAACAATTCCTAGTCGATACGAACTTTGGCAAAGAGAACTGGAAGGAATGGCAGGAGTGGATTGAGGGCATCAATGATGATTTGCCAGAGCCAGAGAGCATGGAATCGGTATGGGACAACTTGCCTGACTTATCACCATCCCTTATTGATGGAGTGCTCAGACAGGGCCATAAATTGCTCATGGCGGGACCATCAAAAGCTGGTAAGTCTTATGCCCTTATAGAGCTGGGCTGTGCCATTGCAGAGGGCAGGAAGTGGCTGAATTGGTCCTGTGCCAAGGGTAGAATCATGTATGTGAATCTAGAGCTAGACCGAGCAAGCTGTCTCCATCGTTTTAAAGATGTGTATACTGCCCTTGGCTGGGAACCAAGGAACCTTGGCAATATCGATATTTGGAACTTAAGAGGAAAGTCAGTTCCCATGGATAAACTTGCCCCAAAGCTCATCCGGAGAGCTGCCAAGAAGAACTATATAGCCATCATCATTGACCCTATCTATAAGGTTATTACTGGGGACGAGAACAGCGCAGACCAGATGGCCAACTTTTGCAACCAATTCGACCGGGTGTGTACGGAGCTGGGGGCGGCCGTGATCTATTGTCACCATCACAGCAAAGGTAGCCAGGGTGGCAAGCGAAGCATGGACCGGGCATCAGGCTCAGGGGTATTTGCCCGGGATCCGGACGCGCTGCTGGATCTTATCGAACTTGAAGTGACCGAAGATCTACTCAAGCAAGAAGAGAACAAGGCGGTGGCTCATGTCTGCAAAGAATGGCTGAATAGGCACGTAGACAACTGGGATGATAAGGTCTCACAGGATGATTTGTGTAGCGAAAAAGCTATGCTAGAGGCCTGCAGGAAGCTCCTAGAAACCGAGACGAATTACGCTCTACAGAAGGATGTGAGCGCAGCCAGAAAGGCCGTACAACAGCGTACAGCATGGCGTGTGGAAGGTACGATCCGAGAGTTCCCGAAGTTCCCGCCGGTGAATATGTGGTTCAACTATCCTACTCATCATGTGGACGATGTGGGGAGTCTGAAAGACATTAAGCCAGAGGGCGAAGGGCCTACTTGGAAAAAGAATTTTACCAAAAAAAAGACTCCAGAGGACCGCAAACAAGATAAAAGAGCATCCTTAGAAACGGCCTATGAAGCTTGTGGGTTTAATGGAAAAGTAACAATAAAAGACCTATCGGAGTACATGGGTAAGTCAGAAGATACTGTTAGAAGATACGTAAAAGAGCACGGGAGCTTCTGGATTGACGGGGGGGAAATTGGAAGGAAATAGTATTAAATGTATATGCAAAGTCGAGTTCCGCAAATGCGAATATAGAGACGCAAACTCGGATATTACCGGTATTGCGATAAGTAGACGCATTATCGATAAATACCGAGTTTGCAACTATGAGACGCAAAGTCGAGAAATACCGACTTTGCGTGAGACGCACGCAAAAACCTATTATTATAAATAATAGTTGCGTTTGCGTCTCACGACTGGCAAGGGTGTGTGTGGGTGGGCTTGAGCTGCCCGCCCACTCCACTCACCTTCCTTGCCGAAACGGAAAATTTTAAGGGTGAAAAAGTGAGGTATAGAAATATGGCAAATGCCTTTAAAAAGAGAAGTAAGAAATTGGATGTAGGGAGAAATTTGCCTCCGTTATACCATAAGCTTCCTGGTCAAGAGTATGACGTTAAAAAAAGTGAAGTAGTAAAGTGGTTAATCCAGAGACCATCAATACTTGAATTTTTATGGGACCAATTCAAGCAGTCTGGAGATATTTTCTACAATCCCGATACTGGTAAGTGGCAAGGTATTGATCATGACAACTGAGTTCTTTCTCGCGATGCTTCCGCCGACAAAAACGCACCAGCAGAAAAAAGCACGCTGCGTAAACGGCAAGCCACAGTTTTATGAGCCAGATGAACTAAAGGCGGTTAGGGCAAAGTTGACTGCTCACTTGGCAGGTCATGTCCCGGAGCAAAAGTATACCGGTGCAGTGAGGCTAATAACAAAGTGGTGTTTTCCAAAAGGGAAACAACCGGATGGAGCATATAAGACCACTAAGCCTGATACCGATAACATGATCAAACTGCTCAAGGATTGCATGACAACGCTAGGATATTGGACAGACGATAGTTTAGTGGCATCGGAGATTACGGAAAAGTTTTGGGCTGAGACTCCAGGGATATACATCAAGATTGAGAGCCTATAGGAGCTGATATTATGCAGCAAACATTATGGGGCAGTGAGCACCCAGCGGATCCACGGAAGGATTTAGTAAGCGACCACCGGCACTGGAAAGACGTGCTCCTGAATTGTTGGCACGAGGAAAGAGATCTGTACTACTTGCTCCATGGATTTCGGTGTGGTGGGGCTGAGCTCACGCTAACAAAGAAAAGTTATCGCCTAATGCCAGGTGAATGGTCTGAATCGGAGTGGGATGGAGATATTAAGGACCGGCTTAACCACTTTAAGGACAAGCTCGTTTGGATTTTTAAGATGACACGGCTTGGTGTGATAGTTGAGCATAACGATGTGGAGATAAGGGGGATATTCGGATAATGGAAACAGCAAGTGTATATAAAATTTGTGACAACTGTAAGTATATTTGCGATAATGATTATTGCAATGATTATTGCTTTATTCGTCGCATAGGCGAAGACTGCTTGAACTACGAACGGTGGGAGCCTGCCGAAGCTGATCAAGCCGCCAAAGCCGATGCAGGCAAGCCTAAGCTAAGCCTAGTGCCACCACAAATCCTGCACGAAATAGCCGAGATAAGGGACTATGGCAACCGTAAGTACGGGGATCCCGATAACTGGCGAACTGTCGACATAGACCGCTATTTCGATGCGCTACTAAGACATACCTGGGCTATGGTCGAAAAGGGCATAGCGTCAAAGGATAAAGAGAGTGGACTAAAACACGCATCCCATGCCGCTTGTAACCTAGCTTTTATACTCCAGATTATGGAGGATGCGGAATGAAGCAATTCAAGTATAAAGGCGAACTCTACAATGCTTGCGCACCTCGGTGCATCGGTAACAATCGGTATACCTGCGACGCGTGGAAGTGCAGGACCGGTAAGGTAGTGAAGAACCATGAGACGCTGAACGGATTGGGACAGATGTTGATAAGGGGGAAGGGACATGATAAAACCTTACAGGAATATTCGGACATGCAAAACTAAGTCTCGTAAATTCGCCGGCAAGTGTGAATCCTGCGGCACAAGCCTTTGCAGTTGTCGAGCGTACCAGTACACGGATGAGTCTAACGGAGCGTGCACTAACTCATCGCCTTATCAATGCAAATCGTGCTATGAGCTAGTGCACGGTGTATTGATAAAGACTGATGTTGATGTGTTTAGGGATAGGCTCAAGGACAAACTTATGGAGTACTCATCCCGTGGTGTGGATTTTAGTGAGATGGACAAGCTGATTAAACTTATTGATGCGATGTAAGGGAGGCACAACCATGACAGACAATAACACCTGCCCAGCTTGTGGGGCGACAGTGATATATCAAGGCGGGTGTCCTCAGTGCGTTGATCCAGCATGTGGCTGGAGTAAGTGCGGATAATGGCTAAGAGGTCTAAAAACGCAAAGAAAAAAGCCTATAAAGAGGTGGATAAAAGGGATGGCGAGTTATGTCGTCATCCCGGGTGCTGGAGATCCGCTGAGGAACATCATCATATCGAGTTTGTGAGTGTGGCCAAAGATCGTGAGGGATGTATCGAAAATATCGTATCCCTCTGCCAAGAACATCACCACGGAGATAAAGGACCCCACAAAAGCTCATACTGGCGCGAATACTGGAAAACATGGCAAAAGCAAATGTATTCTTATTACATGTCAAAGGATGAGCAGAACGAAATGGAGCGGCTATGCTTAATGAGATTCGTGAATCAAGATGTCTTATATAGATTGGATGAACTGGAAGAAAGGTGGAGAATATGGCAGGAGAAAAAGATAGATATCTAACTCTTGAAGAAGCCATACACCATTGCGAGAATAACTGGATGCAAGGCTGTAATGATTGCGGAAAAATGCATAAGCAACTGGCAGAGTGGTTAAAGGACTATGCCGAAATGGTTGAAGCAAGGAATAATAACCGCCTGGTATTATTGCCATCAAAGGCTTATGAAATCATACGGATTATCGAAAAGGCAATGAAGTTCAAGCTTTATGACTGGCAAAAAGCCTATATACTCGGCGTAACCAATTACGTACAGCCAGGAAGGGTTTCCGGAAAAACAACAGCGTATATGTTGCGGCTTTGCTTATCTGAGGGTGAGCCAATTGATCTAACTAATCATGAAACGCTCCTTTACTATTTAGATGGTAGCCATGACACAAATTATCTCAATTGGTTTAGATACCATTTGCAGGATATATACCTTGAACTTCAAATGATTGGTGGGTTAAGGCTAAGACATATCATTTTCAACAGAAAAAGGCGAGACATCCGGAGGGATGGGATTGATTCTCTCAGATTTAATATGAGGGAGTGAGGAAATTGATCAATGAAATAATAGCAACTAAACACTTCCTTGAAACTCTTAATCTTGTTGAAGGAGAATGGGGAAGTTGGGTAGATGAACTAAAACTGGTTGAACAGGAAATACAGGATCTTCTCCACGAAATTGAGCTCACCCGCTTTGATGTGCAGCGAGGGTACAAGCTTTGCAAGGCACTTCAGGATGCTAGGCAAAGACGCAGAAGGCTTAAGGAGAAAATGGAGATTCTCAGGAACCTTAAGGATTTTGTCGATAGTAACAGGCAATTGAAAATTAGCCTATATAAAATATTATCGGCCATGGAGAAAGTCGAAGAAAATCAGGGGAATAGGATGTATACACCGAGGGTTCGGGATGATATAACCCTAGCAGGTAGATTGAGAGGTGAGGCTAGTGAAGCTTAATCATGAGGTTCTCAAGATTATCGAAACTGCAGTTAATAAAACTGCTCAACAAACTATGAAGGCTGCCCATGAAATCCCTTCATCAGAACGCAATTACTTCAGGGAAACAGAAATCTTGCTTTATAACTATCCAGCATTGAAGCTTAAGGTTGCCCAAGACGAGGAATTCCTTTATGATCCAGAGGCTTATACCATGCCGGAGAATAATCGGTCAAAAGACATAGTGATTTTTTCGAATCGAGGTACAGGCGGTCACGGATTGGATATTGATAAGTATACTCAAGGTGTAAAGTCTAGTATGATGCGCACGAGGCAAGAAGTGCTGCGGATTGAAAGAGCTCTTGAGACTATACAAGATGATAAGTACTACGACATAATTTCGATGAAGTACTGGGACGAAATGACCATGGAGTCGATTGCAGAGCGGTTTGGTTGCGAAGACAGAACTGTGAGAAGAAACAAGAGCCGGCTAGTCAATAAGATGAAGATTATGCTCTTCGGTGCCGATGCTTTAATGTAAAATGACCGAAACTATGTCCGATTGATGACCGAAATCATGTCCTTGTCAGTACCTTTTAACCCTGTTATAATTTATACAATGCGATAAATGTTTAAAGCGAACCACGCAAGGGATAACCGAGCGGAGGTTCGCTTTTTATATCAAAGAGAGCGGGTGTTCTAGTGCTTAAGCCGGCATTTATATATAAAGATAAATTACAACTGAAGTACAATGAGATTATCTTCAAGGGTCAATTTAGACCGAAAGTGGGGTAAGTTTAGTTGAAAGTTATTTTAATAATAATGATTGTTTTTATAGCCTTGGTCGGTGTACCAGGGCTTTTAATTATGCCGTGGAAAGGAGAACGACTACCATGCCGAAGATTGGAGAAATACTCAAGAGTACACAACCTGAAGAATATGCCAAGCTCAAGGAAATGGCACAAAATAAAAGGAAGAATTCAGATGAGAAGTGCTCCTTTCGGGAGATTGAGGACCTCATGTGTCATGATGGTTATCGCCGTGATGGTGGTGTTATTAGGCAAGTGAGACACGGAAGATATTGAGCGGGTGATAACATGGAAGAGAACCTTCTCTGTGTGAAATGCGATAAACCCTGTGACCGGGAGGATCCATGCGAGGCGCTTCGTAAATTAACAGACCTCTACTATCACCTTAGAACTGAAGAGAAAATACAAATCATTCGAGATCTCAGAAAAGAACTCGACATTGTTGACTATGAAGTAGATCCGGACTTAGCCAAACTTGGAGAGGATGTTATCAATAAAAGACCAGAACTCAACTTCATCAGGGAGTTTAATATACGAATTGGTTATGTCAGGAGTTATGAATCCAAGCGGGACAAAGGGAAGACTACTTTTGCGGACTGCAGGAAGATAACGGGTACCTATACCGCTTATCTTCCTTTTGATTTTATTATCACGTTCTATGATCCAAACATAAGTGTTTTTACCGATAACCAAATCAAAATACTTATGCTTCATGAACTAAACCATATTGGTATAGGCCAAAGAGGATTGAAGATTGAAAATCACGATATCGAAGATTTTTCAACTATCCTTCAGAAGTATGGACTCGATTGGAGTCAAATGAATCAGGATGTTCCTGATATATTGGCGGGTGGTGATAGTGAAAAGGGGACAACCAGTCAAGCTACGAGAAAATCAAAAGCAAAAGGTAAAACAAAGTAAAGAATGGGTGCCCAATGCTAGACAAATAAAAATGGCTGAATTGCTTCTTAATCCAGAGGATAGAAGGACAAAGCAAGCAAAATGTGAGGAAGTAGGGATTACCCCTAAAACACTCTGGAAATGGATGCAGGATAAGCGCTATATAGATTATCTCAATGGTCTGCTTGATGAAGTAACCAGCACTGAGTTAACTGACGTCTGGAAGGCTCTTATACTTCAGTGTAAGCGTGGTAATATACAAGCCATTAAGCTTTTCTTTGAGTTAAAGGAATTGCATCCCGTTATTAAGGATCAGAAGCGAATGTCAGAAGAGAAACTTCAGCTCGAACGTGAGCGGTTTGAGCATCAAAAGAAAATGGATGAGATGAAGGGCTGGTAAATGTGGCGAAGTATGTTGTATTAAAGTCTTTTTATGCCTCTGAGGCTTGGATATGTTTTAGGGATAATGTTATAGCAGAGCGTGGACCTATCTGTGAGTCCTGCGAGAAAGTCATCGCTATTCCGAAGGAAATTGAGATTGACCACTACCCGATTGAGTTAACACCTGAAAACGTCCGTGATGTAACTATTTCTCTTAATCCGGATAATGTTAAAGTTCGTTGCCATGACTGCCATAATAAGCGTCATAATCGTTACAGTAAGAGGTCGGAAAGAAATATTTACATGGTGTTTGGGCCGCCTCTTTCGGGCAAACACACCTTTGTAAATCAAAACATACAGCGTGGAGATATTGTTGTGGATATGGATGCATTGTATCATGCGGTTTCTATGTTGCCGCCTTTCGATAAGCCAGACAACCTTTTGAATAATGTTAGAGGAATCCACAATCTCCTACTTGATAATATCAAGACAAGGTATGGTAAGTGGAATAATGCCTGGATTATCGGTGGCTATGCCGACAAACACAAGAGAGATAGATTAGCAGAAGGACTTGGGGCAGAGCTCGTATTCTGTAATGTCAGTAAGGACGAGTGTTTGAGGAGGCTGGAGATCGATGGAGAGAGGAGATTCCGTAAAGATGAGTGGCGTGGGTTTATTGAGACTTGGTTTGAGCAGTATTCGGCATGACAAGTGACAGCTTATGCCCCCCCGCTCTTTTTACAAAACACCATGTAGCAAGACCGAATAGCTTACCTATCTTTTGCATGAACCAAAAATTTTGAAATTACCCGAGGGGATTTGAATTATGGACAGAATCACAGTTTATGAAGAAGAGCTGGCGAAGTTAACCGAGATATTTCAAGATGTCGATGAGCCCAAGCGGAGATTGGTAGAGGGGTTGGTTCAGGACGCGGCATTTCTCATGGCTGAGAATTATATTCTCCGGCAGGTAATTAGTAAAACCGGCATGGTAAAAATACACCCTGAACATCCTGATCTGCAGAAATCTACCGAGGCTGCCAAACAGTATATGAAAAATGTAAATAGCTATGCAGTAGTGATTAAAACCTTAAATGGAATCCTCTCCAAGAATCTGCTCGAACCCGACGATGAATTCGACGAGTTTCTAAAGAAAATGCGTGGAGAAACGTAAAGAGTGAGGGACTATGTATGAACATAATGGCAAACACTCCTACTTAGTTGAGTATTATCAGCAGATAAAATCAGAAAACATCATTGCCGGCCACGAGCTAATTCAACAGCTCGAGAATCTTATTAAAGACCTGTCCAATCCGGCATTCATCTATGATACATCAGATGCAGAACTCCGGATGGAATTTATCCAGACTTTTTGCCGGCATACCAAGTCTCCCTTTTATGGAAAGAAATTTGAACTGGAGTTGTGGGAAAAAGCCTTTATTGAGGCTTTTTATTCGTTTAAATGGAGCGACGAAGGATATCTTGCCTATTATGGTGAGGATCCGCCAAAGAAGCACCTGCGCCGGTTTAAAAAAGCCATCCTCCTGATTGCCAGGAAGAACGGGAAGAGCACTCTATGCGCTGCGCTTTGTCTCACGGAGTTAATGTGTGGTACCGGTGGTAATGATATTGTCTGTTCATCGAATGATGATTCCCAGGCTAGTATTATTTTTGAAGAAGTAAACAACATGCGGGAACAATTCGATCCTAAGGACAAGCGTACCCATAAAAATCTAAAAGGGATCTTTAATTTGCTCAACAAGAGCAAAATATTCAAGTTATCTGACCGGACTCGCAAGAAGGAGGGTCGGAACATTGACGGAGCGATCCTTGATGAATCCAATGAGATGGAAAGTAACGTTATTGCAAAATCTATCGATCAGTCTCAATCCACTAAGGATGAACCTTGGTTTGTCAATATCACCACGGAAGGCTTTGTCAATGACGGGTACCTGGATCAGGAACTTAAGTATGCCCGGTCGGTACTCAACGAAGAGATTGAAGATGCCACTCTTCTGACATGGCTCTATACCCAAGATAATGAGCAAGAAGTATGGCAGGATGAAAGTTCTTGGCAGAAGTCTAATCCAAGTTTAGGGACCATCAAGAAAAAGAAGTATATCAAAGACCAGATCCGCAAGGCCCAGCATGATAAAGCCGAGCGGGTTTTTATGTTAGCCAAGGATTTTAATATCAAACAAAATAACGCAACGGCTTGGCTGACCGCTGAGGAGGTAATCAATCCTGAAACGTTCGATATCGAGCGATTTAGGAATTGCTTCGCCATCGGGGCGGTGGACTTGTCCAAATCCGGTGACTTAGCCAGTGCTAGGGTGATGATGATGAAACCAGGGGACAACAAGAAATACATGCTACAGAAATATTTTATCCCACAATCCAAGCTTGACGCACTATCCAAAGAAGACTTAGAGAAATTCAAGGAATGGATCCGTCAGGATCTCATCGCAGTATCCGATGGTAATGAGAATGATTTTAGCCTAGTTACAGCTTGGTTCGTGAAGTTGTTTAAGGATTATGGGATCCGATGCTACAAGGTTGGTTACGATAAATGGTCAGCAGTATATTGGGTCAAAGAGATGGAGAGCTATGGATTTGAGTGTGTAAGGGTGGATCAGAATTGGGGTAGCATGTCAGAGCCGATGAAGCTTGCCGAGGCTGATTTGAAGGCTAAACTGATTAACTACAACGATAATCCAATGGACAAATGGTGTTTAGAAAATACTGCTTTGAACATTAATAACAAAATGGAGATCATGCCTGTGAAAATACAAGGTAAGGATGATAAGAAAATCGATGGGGCTGTTACGATAATTATTATCAATCGTATTTATATTGATAATAGAACAGAGTTCCTTGAGATGGTGAAGAGAACGGCGGCATAGAAGGGGGGTGGTTAAGAAGTGGGATTATCCGATTTGATTAAAAATATGTTTGCATCTAAAGATGATAGAAAGCAAATGTGGCATGCCAAGTTCCTTGACGGCTATAGCCCTATCTTTTCACAGTTTGGGCAAAACATATATGCCTCAGATGTTGTCCAAAATTGCATCGATGTAATTGCTACAGAGTGCAGTAAGCTTAGGCCGAGACATATTAGAATAGACAAAGATGGTATGCAAACAATAGTCAATAGTGGCATCAATAGGTTATTTAAGTTTGCACCTAATGAGTTAATGACCACAAAGGATTTCCTTGAAAAAATCATCTGGCTTTTGGAAATGAATTGCAACGCTTTTATTTATCCAGTCTATGAAACAAAAACGGATGAACAAGGAAGGGAATACATTAACTACACTGCGTTCTACCCGCTGGACCCACGCCGGGTTGATTTCGTCCAGGATGCTAACGGAAGATTATTTGTGGACTTACACTTTGAGAGCGGGGACAACTTCATGCTGCCCTACTCAGAGGTGATCCATCTTCGGAAGAAATTTTCGGTTAACTCCATTATGGGCGGAGGAAGGAATGGCCAACCGGACAATGCTGCGCTACTTAAAGTCTTGGAGATTAACGACACTGCTCTCCAGGGGGTAGGTAAAGCGGTAAAAACGAGCCTCAGTGTTCGAGGAGTATTGAAAATTAACACTTTGCTTGATGATGAAAAGCAACAGGCAGAGCGGGATACGTTCGAGGCAAAGCTTGCTAGCGGAACAGCAGGCATTTTACCTATGGATTTGAAGGGTGATTATACGCCGATCACTGTTGATCCAAAACTTATAGACAAAGACACGATGGAGTTTCTTGATAACAAGATCCTAAGGTATATAAAAGTTCCGATGTGTATATTAAACGGAGACTTTGACGATGATCAATACCAAGCTTTCTATGAAAAAACACTTGAGCCCTTGATTATAAGTCTTGGACAAGCGTTTTCTAAGTGTTTATTCACTCAACGGGAGCTAGACGTGGGTAACGAAATTATCTTTTATCAAAGGGACATGATGTACTTAAGTACAAGGTCAAAACTTAGCTTGCTGAAGACAGCAGGTGAGCAAGGGTTATTGAAAGATAATCAGAAGTTAGCCCTGTTGGGTTACCCGCCGATAACAGGAGGGGAGAGAATCACACAGAGCCTTAATTTTGTGGACAAGTCTCTTATAAACGAGTACCAAATGGGAAGGGCTGGAGCACCGGGCGCGGGGGCGCAGGAGGGGACGCTGACTGACGAAGGAAATATTGAAGCAATTGCCGAGGACGTTGCTGGTAAGACCTTAAATGGTGCACAGACGCAATCACTACTGGCCGTGATGGAACAGTACGTTGATGGAAAATTAACCCTTGGGCAGGCTGTCAATATTATTTCCATATCAATCGGCGTGACTAAGGCACAGGCAAAAGAGATTATTGAGGGATTGGAATAAAGGAGCAGTGAAGGGGGAATTAAGGGAATGAGTAAGAAAAATAATCTGCCATTGAAGGCGGAACCGGTTAAACGTAGTTTCGAGATAGCCGATCTAAGGGCGGTTAGTGCTGACGCAGGTAACTATATTGAAGGGCACCCAGCAATCTATGATCAGATAACAACCATCGGGTGCTGGTTTAAGGAAGTTATTGAACGCGGGGCATTTGACAGCACAAATTTCGATGACGTTCTATTCTCTGTTAATCATGATCTTCAAAAGATACCACTCGCGCGCAGTCGCAGGAATAACGGGAGCTCGACGATGGCGCTTTCCCTAGATGACAGAGGAGTTTATATCAGAGCAAACTTAGACACAGAGAATAATTCCGAGGCAAAGAGTCTATATAGCGCAGTTGGCAGAGGAGACATCGATGGGATGTCTTTTATATTTTACGTGGATGAAGAGCGATGGGAGGATTTAGATACCGAGATGCCCACTCGCCACATCTTGAAAATTGCTACAGTACGAGAAGTAAGTGCGGTCAACTTTCCGGCATACACCGGGACTGACATAAATGCTCGTGACCAGTCCGTGTTGGATAACGCGGCAAAGGCATTGGAGAATGCTCGGTCTAAGTTGGATAACTCGAAAAACGGGCAAGAACTCGAACTCCTAAAATTAAGATCCCAAATATTAATGAAAGGCTAAGGTGAGATAAATGAAAAAGAAACTATTAGCATTGCTTCAGAAAAAAGAGGCAAGAAAAGCTGAACTTGGTACGAAAGCGAACGCAGCTACGGATGTAGCAGAACTTCGGAACATAAACACAGAACTTGAGGGATTAAATGCTGAAATCGCTGAACTACGCGGCATGGCTGATGCGATGCCTGATGCCCCTGCAGCAGATCCCGAATTCCGGGGAGACCCCAAGCATGGAGAAGCAGGAGAACAAAGGGGCGCGGCTCCTGTCGGAGCTGTCAACGTCCTCGGTACCTATGGAGTTTCAGGAGCACAACCTCCTGCCGCACAACGAAGCACGGAACCAGAAGACAGATACGCAACCCTTGAATATCGTACAGCCTTCATGAAGTTCGCTAAGACCGGGGAGATTACTCCAGAGCTTCGTGCCGATGCAATGACCACTACCACCGATGTTTCCGCTGTGATCCCTTCCACGATTCTCAACGAGGTAATTAAAAAGGTAACCGAGTATGGTCAAATCTTTAATCGAGTCCGCAAACTCAATATCAAAGGTGGCGTAACAATCCCGATTCTCTCTCTCAAGCCATCTGCTACATGGATTGGAGAGGCTGCAACTTCCGATAAAAAGAAAGTTCAAGCCAACACGAATATCTCTTTCAGCTACTATGGCTTAGAGTGCAAGGTATCCACTTCGTTGCTTTCAGACACCGTTACGTTAGCCGGGTTTGAAAATACCATCACTGACTTGATCGTTGAAGCAATGGTGCAGGGAATGGATCTTGCAATTATCTCGGGCGACGGTAATGGAAAAGCTCTTGGAATCACCGCAGATATCAGAGTTCCAGCTACCCAAATCGTTACGCTTGCATCTGGAGACTTCTTAACTTGGGATGCATGGAAGAAGAAAATCTTCGCTAAGATGCCGCTTAAATACAAAGCGGGAGCCGCCTTTATTATGGCTAGCGGAACGTTCGAAGGCTACATCGACGGTATGACGGATGCTAACGGGCAACCAGTCGGGAGAGTAAACTACGGAATTACTGATGGTGCCCAAGAAAGGTTCGGCGGTAAGGAAGTTATTCAAGTCGAAGATGATGTGATTACTCCTTACGACGATGCTGCTGTAGGAGCTGTTGTTGCTATTTACTGTAACCTCAAAAATTACGGGCTAAATAGTAACATGCAAATGACGATGTATCGTTACCTTGACCATGACACTAATGAGTGGATTGACAAAGCAATCATGATCGTCGATGGAAAGCTTATAGATCCAAACGGTGTGGTTATTGTTAAGAAAGGTGCGTAAGCGTAGGATCATTTTCGGGGCGCGGGAGAATTAATTCTCCCGCCTTTTTTCATGGGGTAAATCTAAAAAACTGGAGGGATAAACCATGTTTCCTTTTAATCCAAAGGGTCAATTTATCAAAACTGACTCGGGGGTATTGTGTGATCGCGGTTTTATAGCTCATTTAAATGTTCGCGCGGCTGATGCAGTTGCTGCAAGTGATACCGGAGTGCATGCGGCTATTCCATTGACAGAAGAGGAGCAAGATATCATCACGGCAATCACTAATCCGGCGGTACCAAGGGCACTTAGAATCAAAGGGAATCAAGCGGGAGTTGCTGGGAACGTAGTTATCACAGGCACGAACTATGCTGGGGAAATAATCACTGAAACCATTGTAGCCAACGGGGCCACTGCAGTTGAGGGGGACAAAGCGTTTAAGACTGTAACCAAGATTACGGTACCAGTCTTAGTTGGAGCTGGTGATAGCCTATCCATAGGGTGGAATGATAAGCTCGGATTACCTTTCAAACTGGTCCACAACACTGTCTTATTTGCTTATCACGACAACGCAAAGGAAGCCACAGCGCCGACAGTGACTGTTTCTGCGACTGCAATAGAATCAAACACAATCGACCTCAACACGGCTCTTAACGGTAAGGCTGTTGACGCCTATCTTATCGTCTAATTTTAAGGCGGTGGTAAAATGATACTCACACCCCAAGAAGCGGCAAGTGTTCTTAAGATTGATTCGTCTGATGATTTTCCAGAACTAAACATTTGGCTCCCGGGTGTCGAAGATTGTATCAAAACAGCGACCGGACGAGACTGGGGAGCATATACACCTATTGATCCAACGGCTAAGATCCTTGCCTGTGTGCTTATTGCAAGATGGTTTGATGATCCTGGGTTAATTGGGAAAGTTGACTTTGCTGACAAAAGTGTAGTAGCCTTGGTAGGGCAGTTACATGCCAAAGCTCTTGTGGCAGGTGATGGTTAATGAATCCTGGAGATTTAAGGCATAGGGTTGATATCTACGGAAAAACACAGATAGTCAATGAGCTAGATGAAATAGACTACACATATAATAAACTTAAAACCATTTGGGCAGCCATTATTCCTCAAACAGGTAAGCTTCAAGCCCAACAAGCAAACACGATACTTTCAAATGTAACGCATAAAATAATTGTTAGATATGGTGCCGGAAAAGACATAACTCAGGATATGTATATCATGTTCAGGCAGAAACGCTTTAATGTTCGCTATATTCTCAATCCTTATTTCAAGAACGTGACACTGGAAATATTCTGCGAGGAAGTGATTGAGAATGGCTAGTAATGTCTTTGATACTAAAGATCTCACGAAATTTGAAAAAAACCTAATCTATTTAGCTAAAGCGAAAATGCCAAAAGAGAGTCGGGCGTTCCTTCGGGATGAGGGTACAAAGTTGCGAACGCTAACTCTAACAAAGGCAAAGATGAAGCTGGAGAAAAAGACAGGAAATCTATTCAAGGGAATTAAGAGGGGCCGTGTCTATGCCTTTAAGAAAGACGGGGGCCTCTCCATCCGTGTATATGGGGGAAAACCAGCCTATCATATCCACCTGCTTGAATATGGTCACAGGCAAGTGACTGCAGATGGACGAGAGGTCGGATTCGTTAAGGGATTTTATTTCTTTGAGGAAGCCTTTAAGGAGTTCCGTAACCCTTACTACCAAGATGTTCAAAAATGGCTAGACGAAACCTTAGAAAAAGGGTTGTGGTAAAATGCCAACTCTATTAGATATCAATAAAGCTATAAACGATAAAATTGAGACTACGTTGGTTGGAACCGCATTTAGCATGGTGCCACTGGTTGCTGAAGACGTCTCAGAACCGATTACAAGACCAAGCATAAAGGTTGAGATTGATAGTGTCACATCAAGTAATCTAAATCCTAGTAGTAAAGAGAAAACTCTGACCTGCAGGGTTTATTTTTTTGCCTCTGATCGGTACAAATACAAGATCGAAAACGCAAAGATCCAGGATCTTCTTGAAAATGCGGTCTTGGGCGGGGTATCCGTCGGGGATGGATTCTATCCAATCGACGAAGTAAGCAGTGAGACGACTGATACTGTTCTGATATGTAGCTTTGATCTGTATGCTGTTGAATTACTCCCAGAGCCAACAGTAAACGGCATAGGAGAGCCCCTGGAACCCATGGAGACATTGACGCTAAACCTAGTAAAGGAGTGATAAAATGCCGATCACATTACCAAGTATCGAGATTGCCTTCAAGCAGCTGGCGCTCGACTTTATCGCCAGGAGCGCACGTGGCGTAGCTGTACTGATCGTCAAAGATGATACAGACACTACGTTTGACACAAAAGAGTATAAAAGCACAGAAGAGCTATCGGCAGACTCTGCGCTTTATACAGCGACAAACTATCAATACATTGCCGATGTATTGGAGTATGGAGTGAATAAGGTTGTGGTGGTCAAGATTGCAACTACAGAAACCATGGCCGATGCTCTTGCCTTAGTGGCTAGTACAGTAAAGACCGGATGGATCACTACAGTAGGAGTAGAGGCAGACTATACTGCCCTCACTACTTGGATTAAAGTAAGAGAGGCCGAAGGGAAAACCTACAAGGCTATCGTTTATAACGCTGCCGCACCGGACTGCAAGCACGTTGTAAACTTTACCAATACCAATGTCGTCTTTGCGGATACTCGTGGATCCCAGACGGGCGATAAGTACCTGCCATCACTGCTTGGCATCTTAGCTAGCTCTAACGTTGAGAGAGGCGTGACCTACTACGTCTGCAAAAACCTATCTAGCGTGACGGAGGCTGCAGATAACGATGTCGCCGTGAATGCAGGTAAGTTCATCCTGATCAACGACTTTGACGAGGTCAAGGTGGGGCTTGGGGTAAACAGTCTGACTACATTCGCCGGTGATAATGTTGAGGATATGCGCTACATCGACGTGGTCGAGACCATGGACATGATTACCGACGACATCCGAGAGACTTTCAAAAGCGAGTACATCGGCCAGTACAAGAATAGCTACGAAAACCAGATCCTGTTTATCAGTGCTGTAAATACTTACTTTAGTCAACTGGCTGAAGAAGACATCCTTGATCCGGATTATGTTAACTTTGCCGATGTCAATGTTGCAGCACAACGGAGCGCATGGGCACTACTCAAGCCTGAGGCTGTAGAGTGGGATGATGTGACAGTAAAGAATGCGGCATACAAGAGAACGGTATTCCTTGCCGGTGACATCAAGATTCTAGGTTCCATGGAAAATCTTAAGTTTGATATTTCGATGTTTTAAGAAGGGAGGACTAACACATGCCAATCAATCCAAATAGAGTCCTAACCGGCTCTAGCGGCAACGTATGGGTCAATGGTAAGCTCCTTGCTCAGCTTAAGTCCATCGAACTTAAGGTAACTGGAAGCTTTGAAGAGCTTAGCTTTTGCGGAGACCATGCGACATACAATCGGTATACTGGGTGGACAGGTGAGGGCACCATTACCATCCAAAAGGTAGACAGCACAGTCCTATCACTCATGGCGGATGCGTTTACCTCTGGTATCATGCCCGAAATAAAAATTGTTACATCGTTAACCGATAAGGCTACCCGGAAGTCCGAGAGGGCTGCCGTCAGTGATGTAGTGATTACCGAGTTTATGCTTGCGAAGTTTGAATCTAAAACCCCAGCGGAGGAAGAAATTCCGCTTAAGTTCAGCAAGTATCAAGTGTTAGAAAAGATTGCTTAAGGCGCTCTCCGGAGTGCCTTTTTCTCTTAGGAGGTAAAAAAACGTGGAAGTTGTTACAGATAAGCCAGATTCTACGGATGAACCGGTAGTTAGAAGGAAAGCGACTTTTGAGGATTTACTCAAAAAAAAGCTCCAAAAGGAAGAGGATAAGTTCAAAACCAAAGATATCTACGTTAAGTCCATGGATGCCACGCTCACATTTAAGAAGCCCAAGGAAGAACTTGTTTTGGAAGTAATAGAAGATATTGGCGATGGCCAAAATTCTGAACAAATGGTAAAAGCTTTCGAGAAGCTAATTTATCATTGTTGTGATTTACTGCAAAGTTCCGAGCTTCACAGCGAATTGGGTGTGGTGGATCCGCTTGATACGGTAAACGCCTTATTTGACTTAGGGGAAAAAATGGGCCTAGGCGAGCAGCTGATGGACTTGATTAATATCGAGGGAAGAGTCGAAGCGGTAAAAAACTTGTAAAGCACGATGCAGATATGAATATGTTGGCTTTTTATGCGGTGAGGGGGTACAAGCTTGACGAGCTTGCGAACCTAAACTTTTTAGAAAAGTCATTTCTGCATTGTGCACGCGAAGAGTATTACAGCGAGGAGAATCAAAGGATTAGCTCAATGTTCGGCTAGGAGGTGATAATGTGGCGAGCAAGACCATCAATACAATTCTGAACCTCAAGGATAATATGTCCGGCGGGCTAGTACGGGTATCAAAGAAAGTTTCTGGTTTAAGCAAAGAGGCTCAGAGGGCAACTAAACAAGTAAGCAATATGTCCAATAAGTTTATTAAATCCGTAGACAAGATGATCTCCAAAGGGGCAAAACTAGCCGCTATTGGCCTTGGAACGGCTGCTCTTACTGGTGGGGGTCTGGCCTTGAAAACTGGGTTTACCGAGGCTTTTGACCTAGAAGGATACCGAATTCAACTCGAAACGGCAACGAAGGATACTAAAAAGGCCGGGGAGATCATGAAATGGGCAGTTGACCTTGCTAATAAGACTCCTTTCGAGGCAGGTCCACTAGTCGAAGGCGCATCCAAATTAGAAATGATGGGGATGTCAGCCACGGAATGGTTGCCTAAGATAGGTGATATGGCAGCGGCCACAAATAAGCCCGTAGACCAAGCTGTTGAGGCTCTCATTGATGCTCAGACTGGCGAACTTGAACGTCTTAAAGAGTTCGGGATTACTAAAGCTCTTATCACGAAAAAAGCCGGAGAAATGTTTCGGAATCAGACGGTTGTTAACAATAAAGGCCAGATAGTTGACCAGGAGAAGTTTAATAAGGCCCTTGTAGCAATCATGGAAGACCGATATAAAGGCGGCATGGATAAACTTTCTGACAGCACTAGAGGCATTTGGTCAACTATCACCGGCACAACAAAATCAGCACTCTCTGAGATCGTCGGTATGACGAGTGACGGGACTATCCGCCAGGGAAGTATGCTCGAGAAAGTCAAAGGAAAAGCCAAACAGTTAGCTGATCAGTTTGAGAAGTGGCAAAAAGATGGAACGATATCTAGGATATCCAAGCAGTTTAGTGATGGATTTAGTACCGCTTATCAAAAAATCAAAGATGTTTATAATTTTCTTAAAAAATATCAGGATTTTATTATATTTTTTGGAACGTTCGCACTCACTATAGTCACAGTAACTAAGGTAGTTACCGGGTTGAAGGGCGCATTTAAAGTATTACAGCTGGCAGGGATGCTGTTAAATGGCACTCTTGCGCTATCGCCCTTTGGGTGGATTGCTTTGGCAATTGCTGCTGTAGTTGCCGCAGGCGTTTTGTTATACAAGAACTGGGATACGGTAAAAGTAAAAGCCGAACAAATGTGGGTAGCCGTTGAGAACGCATTCAAGACTGGTGTGAATGGGGCTATCGGTTTAATCAACTCGCTGATTGAGAAGATCAACCTGATACCAGGCGTAAATATCCCGCTTATTGCTGAAGTAAAAATGAGCCAGACAACAGCTCAACAGGTAGAGGGTGCAAAGCAAAACTACTGGTCCAATAGGGCGAAATACGGTAAGAATGCTCTTGGAACAAATTACTTTAGGGGCGGCATGTCCTTAGTCGGAGAAAGAGGACCAGAGCTGGTATCTCTGCCCGGAGGGTCCAAGGTAGCCACAGCAGATAAGACAAGGCAAGCATTAGGCGGTAAAGGCGTTAATGTTCAAGTGATAATTCAAGGCAATGTAATCGGCAATGAAACATTCGCGGACTATGTCGGCGATCGTGTCGTTAGTAAAGTACTTCTTGCGGTAGATAATATGTAAAGGGGGCTGAACCATGGCGGATATATTCTTCGCGACAACGGATAGATCGAGCGTGTACCAGCTCCCCGTATTACCAGCACAGTTTCCGGAGCTAAGCCGGAGCGCAAGCAATGAGGAGTTTGAGACGTTTGATAATGGCACTTATAATCTTATCGGGAATGTTGGTTTGGTCAGCTTTACTTTAGATGGTTTCCTGCCGGCGATGACTAAGCGGTACACCTTCGCACGGAGCAAAATCAATCCCTACACCCTTATAAATCTATGGGCTAGAGCTATGGCAGACAAAAAGCCCCTGCGGGTGATCATGAACCGCAATAGAGGCCTAGGATTGCCCGAGGAAGCAGTTAATATGATGGTCACTGTCGAGTCCATGAGCCACTATGAGGATAGAGTAGGGGATGTTGTCTATAGCCTATCTCTCAAAGAGTACAGGGAGTTGGTGTAGGTATGTGGAGACTCTATGTAAACTACATCGTTGGACAAGGGAACGTGCCTTTAGTTGACATCCTGGGCAAGTGTAATAATCTATCTTGGGGTAGCGACGCGGACACGCTAGCTACTACTCTCGCCTTTGATAGTCTCTATGATCTGGCTGAGGGAAGGACCCATGTCGTTTTAAAGAAGGATTCGGCCATTGTATTTATGGGCGTGATTGTTAGTAAGACTAATCAAGCCATGAAGAGCAGCTATACCGCTATGGACTACGCTTTTTACCTTAATAAAAATAAACTGGTTATCCAGTTCAACAATACCCCAGCAAAGCAGGCTATTAAGGACTTATGCAAAAAATTCGACATTAAAACCGATATCGCTAACCTTACCACGCCAATCAACGCGATATACAAAGACAGCTCAATAAGCGACATCATCCTTGATATCCTCAGCCAATGTCAGAATGAGCTCGGAGAAAAGTACATCATGGAAATGCAAGGAGATACACTGTATATCGCTAAGCTGACCGACTTAAAGCTAAATTGCAAGTTGCTTATAGGCCGCGATTACTCTGTATCCCGGAGTATGGAGGACTTAAAAAACCGCATCATCATAACCTCGAACAGTGAGGATGCTAGGGTTATTGCTGATGTACAAGATACTGAGAGTATAAGCACGTTTGGACAGCTCGCTGAGGTTATCCAAGTTGAGGATAAAGATATTGCCCAGGCTAAAAACATAGCCCAAAACAACCTTGCCTTGCTGAACCGGACTAAAAAGGAGTTGACACTCTCTACAGTAGCAATTGATGGTGGGGAAATCGTAAAGGCTAAGCGAATGATCCAGATCAACCTAGGCAAGTATGGAATCAATGGCTGGTACAAGATTAAGGCTGCTGAACATAAGCTTGCTAACTCACAGCACAGCATCGGCATAACGATAGACTTTAGTTAGGGGTGGGGCAATGTATGACATAGAGCTAGCAAAAGCCCTTAAGTCAAGAAACAACATCTCAAAGATAGGTGCCATAGTTGGTAAGGTCGTCGGTATCAATCCACTTAAGATTAGCATCCTAGGCGGTGATGTGCTGTTGACCGGAGATAGCCTCCACGTATGCCGAGAGGCTACAGAGTATACGATGGAAGTCACTACTACTGACGGAGCCGGCACCGCCAAGCACGAGGGCTTAAAGCTAAATGACCGGGCAGCTCTTATAGCAACCGAAGATAATCAAAAGTTTTTTGTTATAGATAAATTAGTATAGGGGTGATCAAATGGCGATTCTGCCCGATTTGATACCAGATCTTCAAGAGCAAGTGGGCATCAACTCACAAGAGAATCCAACCCAGAGAGGCACATCTTTACTTTTTGACTTTAATGCAGGTGACTTTGTTACTAAAGACGGTAAGCTTCTGCCGGTTGACGGATTAGAGTCCCTAAAGATTTGGATTGAGAAAATCCTAAAAACGGAGAAATTCCGCTTTAAGATTTACGAAACAGGGGAAACCAGTCCATACGGAGTGACACTTCTTGACCTGATTAACGGTGAGTATCCCAGGGCATTTATCGAGTCTGAAATCCAAAGGGAAGTATCAGAGGCTCTTTTACGCAACCCAGAAATAAAAGAGGTCTCAGGATTTACCTTTAGCCGGGCGAAGAGGGGCTTGAGTGTAGCCTTTAGCGTAAACACAATCTACGGTACCGCGGAAAGTGAGGTGATTATTTAATGCCAGAAACAAAAGAGGAGATCCTCGCTAGGATGCTATCTAACATAAGCGACGAATACGACAAGACCGAAGGGTCTTTTTTTTATGATGCTGAAATGCCGGTTGCGATTGAACTAGAAACAAAGAGTGCAGAGGCAGACGCAATCCTTGATAAAGGCTTTCCGGATACGGCAACAGGATCTTATTTAGACAAGATTGTAAGTGAGCAGGGGCTAGTAAGGAAAGCAGCTGTCAAAGCGACAACAACAGTAACCATAACAGGTAGTGCCGGCGCTAGTATTGCTCTGGGTGCCAAAGTTGCAAGTGACTCTGTAAATTACCTCACTACAGAATCCAAGACCATAGATCCAGGGCAAACGACAATGACCGTGGTAGTTGAGTGTGAAGTGGCTGGATCCGTTGGCAATGTCATTGCCGGAGCGATCAAGTATTTCCCGGTAACGATATCCGGATTAACCGCCGTAACGAACGCCGCCCCAGTCATAAACGGATATGACATGGAGACTGATGACGAGTTAAGAAGTCGATACTATGCCAAGGTACAGACCCCGGCAACGTCCGGCAACAAGTATCACTACTTGAACTGGGCAAAGTCCGTCACAGGTGTAGGAGACGCACGAGTAACGCCGCTTTGGAACGGCAACGGTACCGTGAAGGTAGTCATCATCAACTCTAATAAAAGGGCTGCTGATGCCTCATTAGTGACCGCAGTGAGCGATTACATTGAAGAGGTTAGGCCGATCGGGGCGACTGTCACAGTAGAGAGCGCTGCCGAGCTGGAAATAGACGTAAGCGCTACACTAACTCTGCAAGTTGGGCATGTCTTAGCCAACGTCAAGGCTGCAATCGAGGCTAATCTCACCCAATATCTCAAGGAGATCGCTTTTGTAGAGACCTATGTCTCCTATGCAAGAATCGGCAGCCTGATACTCGATACAGAGGGTGTCTTAGACTACACCGGACTTACTGTCAATGCGGGTACCGCGAATGTTACTATAACCGATGCTCAAGTGGCTGTGTTAGGGGTGACGACCTTTGTCTAAAGACTCGTTGATCTCTTATATGCCTAAGTACTACATGACAAGCAAGGTGATAGATAACCTGCACTCTGCTAATGCTACGGAGCTGGATGCGTTTGAACAGAAACTCAATGGGGTGCTGAATCAGTTTTTCGTAAGTACCGCAGATTATAGCTTGGAGCGGTGGGAGAAAGAGCTGGGGCTTGAGGTAAACAATACCTACGATACCGCATTTCGGCGGTCGAGAATTCTTTCTAGGTTGAGGGGCCAAGGCACAGTGACGATTGCCATGATCAAGAATGTAGCTGAATCCTTTAGTAATGGCGAAGTTGACGTCATCGAGGACAATGCCGGCTATATGTTTACAGTAAAGTTTGTTGGCACGCTTGGGATCCCGCCGAACATGAATGACCTACAAAAGGCAATAGAGGATATTAAGCCGGCTCATTTAGCGTTTGGATTCGAGTATAGCTACAACACTAACGCAGTATTGAGCGCTTTTACACACGCCCAGCTCGCATTATATACGCATACCCAGCTTAGAGAGGAGGTCATATCCTAGATGAATACAACTACAAATTATGGCTTGGGAAAGCCGCTTACTACTGAGAATTATGACATTGCAATCCAAAACGACAATATGGATGCCATAGATACTGCACTCAAAGCCAATTCAGACGCTACCGCAGAGAAGGAAACTCCTGCCGGCGCCCAAGCAAAAGCAGACGCGGCAGCGGGAGCGGTAGCCACTGCTCTTGGTGAACACTTGGCGGAAAATGCGACATTGATTGATGCCGTAAATACAAATAATTATGTGTTTAGTACAGGTAAAAATATCACGCTTGAGAATTTGAAAATATACACTTTTAGATGTTCGAACTCGTCAACTGATA
>JBFWMF010000004.1:0-159774 GCA_050251735.1 Desulfitobacterium sp. | reverse complement strand
AACCCTTGATCAAGCGGCCGATAAAGTGATGGAATGTGTAGTGAAAACCTCACGTGGCTGTCTAACTGATGCCGAAGTGCTCAATCATAAGGAATTTGTTCTTACACGTCTCTATCCTAGTGCTTAAGATTTTGTAATTCCGATGAAGGAATGTGTCATTTTTTAACGAAATATAAAACAAAAAAGAGAAAAATGGCACAAACCATGGGGATGCAGATGCAATTTTACTATAGTGAGGCAGAGGTGAAAGTGTGAAGACAATTGAAGTGCCTTATGGGCATGGGACACAATCTTGCTCAATACTAGATGATATTGACTGTGTATATGGTAGATTAAAGTCGGTAGAGCCTAGTGTTGAAGCCGGTGAGCAAATTTCTACAGCTTTACTAAGTTTAATAGGCGAAATCAATTTTGATAAACTTAGAAGCGCAAAGTCAGTAGCTATCGCTGTGAGTGATATGACACGTCCTGTGCCTTCTCGCCTCATTTTGGAAAAGCTGTTACCCTGGTTGGCTGAATTCGGAATCCATGGAGACCAAATTACAGTGCTTGTGGGTGGCGGATTGCATCATCCTGCAACCCAGGAAGAAATGAATTATATAGTTGGTGAGGAACTGCAAAAAAGAGTGAAGCAGGTTCTTCCTCACGATGCAGACGATGAAGCTAGCCTAACTTTTTTGGGACCATCTCCCTTAGGGACTCCGGTATATGTTAATAAATATTTTGCCCAGGCAGATTATAAAATCGTGACCGGTATGGTTGATGCTCATCAGTTTATGGGATTTACAGCAGGTGTTAAAGGTGCAGTTATTGGCTTAGGTGGGAGGCAGACGATTACAGGAAACCATGTCCGACTTTTTCAACCCGGTGCTGAACTGGGGCATATGGAAGGAAATCCTGCGCGAATGGATTTGGAGGATTGTGGTCGGATTATTGGTGTGGATATGATTGTCAATGTCGTACTTAATACTCAAAAAAAGGTCATTAAAGCTGTCGCTGGTCATCCCGTAGCAGCCCATCGTGTTGCGGTCGAATTCGCTAAGAGTATTTTTGGTGTATCGATGAGTCTAGCTGACATTGTTGTTGCATCTCCAGGAGGTTTTCCGAAAGATATCAATGCATACCAGGCTCAGAAGGCCTTAACGCCTGCGTTACAGCTGGTTAAGCCAGGAGGAACTATCATATTAGTGGCTCAATGTCTTGAAGGGTCTGGAGAAGAAAGTTTTGAAGAGACAATGGCCCTATATGAAGACCCGTCAGATATTGTGGCTTCTTTTAAAGAAAAAGAGTTTGTTATCGGCCCGCACAAAGCCTATCTTTGGGCTAGAACATTTTTAAAAGCAAAAACAATTTTAGTATCTGACAAAGTATCTCCGGAGTTGGCAAAAACACTGATGATAAAGGTTACTAGGAGCCTACAAGAGGCGATTGATGAAGTTATACCTAATTCTTCAACTAATCTGAAAATAACGGTATTAACCCATGCTAACTCTATCATTCCTATGATAAGGGATGATAGTAGCGAGGCTTTAATTGAGATTTAATAAAGGAGGAAACACGATGAGTAGTCACAAATTCTTATTACACGAAGCTCAAGATGACGTTGGTGTAGCTGTTGCTGATATTAAAGCCGGCGAAGAAGTCATGGGTGTAGACATTCATAGTGGGAAAGAGTTTCATGTTAAATCGAACCATGATATTCAACTGGGACATAAGATTGCATTAAAGGCTAAGAAGCAGGGTGAGACCCTAATAAAATATGGTGAAAATGTGGGCAAGGTCACCGAAGATATTAAGGTTGGGGACTGGGTACACACCCATAACTTAAAGACTGCGAGGTGGGACTATGGAAACTAAGATTTTAGGCTATCGCCGCGACAATGGACGTATCGGTATTCGTAATCATGTGCTTATTCTTCCAGTAGACGATTTGTCTAATGCTGCTTGTGAAGCAGTTGCTAATAATATTGCTGGAACTTTAGCACTTCCTCATCCTTATGGACGTATTCAATTCGGAGCTGACTTAGAATTACACTTTAAAACTATCATTGGTGCAGGACGTAATCCCAACGTAGCAGCAGTTGTCGTTATTGGTATCGAGGATAACTGGGCAAAACGAGTTGCTGATGGCATTGCCGAAACCGGCAAACCCGTATGCTATTTCGGTATTGAAGGTCATGGTGACCTGAAAACTATCGAAATGGCTTCCAGAAAGGCTCATGAATATGTAAAATATGCTACCTCCTTAGAAAAAGTCGAGTGCGAATTAAAAGATCTTGTGGTGAGCTTCAAATGCGGCGAATCCGATACCACATCTGGTCTGGCTGGAAACCCAGCTGCAGGTGTCGTCGGTGATCGTCTGGTAGAAATGGGCGGAACGGTTATCTTTGGGGAAACTCCTGAAACAACGGGTGGAGAGCATATTCTTGCCAAACACTTTGCTACGCCTGAACTTGGTCAAGAGTTTTTAAGAGTCCATAAAGAATATATGGATATGATCGAATCCAAAGGAGCCGATCTTTTGGGCACCCAACCTACCCAAGGCAATATTGCCGGTGGTTTAACAACGATTGAAGAGAAGGCCATGGGTAATATCCAAAAGGCTGGCAAGAGTCCCATTATTGGTCTGTTGGAAATGGCAGAGGAGCCTACGAAACCAGGCCGTTATTTCATGAATACTTCAGCAGCAGCAGCTGAATGTGTCACACTGATGATGGCTGCGGGAGCAACCCTGCACATTTTCATCACAGGTCAAGGGAATATCGTCGGTAACCCGATTGAACCTGTCGTTAAAATGTCTGCCAATCCGAAGACTTGTGAATTCATGGCTGAGCATATTGATGTGGATATTAGTGGAGTACTCAGCAGAGAGTTAACCCTTGATCAAGCGGCCGATAAAGTGATGGAATGTGTAGTGAAAACCTCACGTGGCTGTCTAACTGATGCCGAAGTGCTCAATCATAAGGAATTTGTTCTTACACGTCTCTATCCTAGTGCTTAATTTAAGTAATACATGTTGTTTTGCCCAGATAAGGGAAACGGAACTTCTTAAAGCTAAGTGCTTCTTCCAGAGAAGCACTTAGCACCTAGTGAAGAGTCCGTTAAAGGTTTCTTATACCTAGTGAAAAGAAACATTTGAACAATATATCCAGCAAAGGGGGTGATAGTAAAAGTTGTAATAGTCTGGAAATTCAAACAAAAGACTACCTCTTGATTTTATCTATCTCTACCATTATTCAAGCGAGAGAAATGCCTAAAAGCAGCCGGGTGTGGATTGTACTTTTGAGGCGCGAAACTTCAAGACAACATTTACCATAATAAGTAAAGTTGCAAATTGAGAAAGAATAAGGGAGGTCATTTCAGGTTATGAAAAAGAACAAAGTTTTTCTAACACTTGTTGCTACAATCCTAATGCTATCATTAGCACTTACTGGGTGTAGCAAATCGAGCTCCGGTGATGCTCCAAAGTATCCTAGCAAGCCTGTTAATATGATAATTGCTTTTACTGCTGGTGGTTCTAGCGATGTTCAAGCACGTCTCATGCAAAAGTACTGGAATAAGTATGTTCCTGAACAACCTTGGGTATTTGAATATAAAACAGGTGCAGGTGGAGCTATCGGTTTTGGAGAAATAGCAAGATCTACTCCGGATGGATACACGATAGGTGGGGTTAATACACCTCATATGGTACTTCAGCCGATGGGCCAAGGAGCTCAGTTTAAAATCCAAGATTTTGATTATATTTGTCAGGTAGTTAACGACCCACAAGTAATCGCAGTTAAAAAAGATAGTGAATTTAAATCAGTTCAAGAAGTTATAGACTATGCAAAGGCGAATCCTGGGAAATTAAAGGTGGGTATTGTGGGGACATTTACCGGCCATCATTTAATGCTCCTCGAACTTCAGGAAAAGACTGGCATAGAACCTGCCCAAATCGTCTATAAGGGTGCTGCTGATCAGAATGCTGCTCTTTTAGGTGGCGAACTTGATATTATGATCGGTAATGTGAATGATGTAATGCGCAGCTTAGATATGATAAATGTTCTCGGAATCGCAGCCGAGAAAGAGCATGAATTCTTGCCAGGCGTTAAGACCCTAAAAGAACAGGGAATTGATGTTGTATCTGATATTCGTCGTGGTTTCGTTGCTCCTAAAGGGATAGATGCTGCATCGCTTCAGTTTTTACGCGATACATTCAAGAAGATCAATGATGACCCAGAATATATTGCGGATATGAAGAAGGCTGGACAGCCAATGGAATATATGTCAGGTGAGGAATTTGAAAAATTTGTTTTCGACCAAAATACAAAAGCTGAGAACCTACTCAAGAAGTTTGGGTTAATTAAGTAAATTGGCAAATCTCATAATTGTGTTAGGGGCGATGAACATTCGCCCCTTCGACCGATAAACTACTTATATTTTCTGATGCGTATAAAAAGGAGGTTACCTAATGTTAGAATATTTGCTGCCAAGTCTCCTTAATATTTTTTCTCCTTTTAACTTATTCCTTTTAATAGCGGGCATTGGCGGAGGTATTATTATTGGTGCACTGCCAGGCTTGACAGCAACTATGGGAGTCGCCCTAATGGTCCCTGTTACATTTGCAATGGATCCGATCAGTGGTCTAATTATGTTAGGTGGTATTTATCAAGGTGCGATTTATGGTGGTTCAAACTCAGCGATTCTGATTAATACTCCGGGAACTCCTTCTTCCGTTGCGACTACCTTTGACGGATGGCCAATGACTCAAAATGGTAAGGCTCCGGAGGCATTAAACGCAGCATTAGTGGGATCAGCTTTTGGAGGAATTGTCGGTGCGATATTTCTCTTGCTGCTCGCTGGACCCTTGGCTCGATTTTCGCTAATGTTCGGGGCTGCAGAATTCTTTTGGCTCTGTATATTCGGTTTGAGCACAATTGCAGCTATGTCTCAAAACAACGTTGCTAAAGGGCTCGTTTCAGCCGCTTTGGGTATGTTAATTGCAACAATAGGTTTAGATCCGGTTGTAGGGGCCCCACGCTTTACTTTTGGAAATTACACTCTTGTCCAAGGAATTGAAGTAATTCCGGCGATGATTGGTTTGTTTTCTTTTTCTCAGGTGATTAGACTCGTGGGTAGCAGTAATGATAATATTGCTTCTTATACTCAAGAAAAAGGCGTTATATTCCGAGTTATGCGCTATGCTTTTACAAAATGTAAGGCTAACCTCCTGCGGTCATCTTTAATTGGTACAATTATTGGTATCCTACCTGGGGCTGGTGGAGAAATTGCTTCAATTATTTCCTATAATGAAGGGAAACGCTGGGATAAAAACCGTAGCAAGTACGGGAAAGGTTGTATGGAAGGCGTAGTAGCGAGTGAAACGGCAAATAATGCGGTAATTGGCGGTAGCTTAATTCCCATGTTGACACTGGGGATTCCTGGTAGTGCTGTAGCAGCTATCATCATGGGTGCCTTGTTAGCTCACGGAATTGTGCCCGGATTTAAGATATTTGAAACGAATGGTGAATTAGCTTATACATTTATCAATTCTCTTATTATCGGTAATGTTATCATGGTAATTGTTGGTGCAATCCTGATTAAGGGGATTGCGAGGATTCTTAATATCCCTACTCCTTATATTGGCGTGGCAATTGTCGCTTTAGCTGCTATTGGCTCTTACGCAATCAGGAATAGCATGCTTGATGTTATTGTAATGCTTGTTTTTGGTCTCATAGGATATTTTGGCGATCGAGTTGGCCTTGATGTAGGAACGATGGCGTTAGGTATCATTCTTGGACCTATTGTTGAAGATAATTTCACTAAGGCTATCGCTCTGGGAACAGCAGATGGCTCTGTATTCGGTGGCTTCTTTGGTAGTACAATTTCCGTCATTTTGATTATTTTGACCTTAGCTTCTATATTTTCGCCCTATGTGGTTAGTAAACGGCTTGGGAAAAAGGAGGCGAATCAAAATGTCTAAGAGTAGGACAGATATTATAGCTGGTTTAGCATGTTTGGTTGTAGTACTAATGTTTTTTGTTCAAGGCAAGAATTTGAGTCCGGAAGCTAACCTTTATCCCCAAGTGCTGGAAGTCTGTATTGCCCTGATTGGAATATTTTTAGTTATTCGCGGAGTCGTAACAGCCAAAACTTCTGAACAAGTTGCAGAAGTGGATTTTGATAAGGTCAAGGGCGTTGTTATTGTTATCGCATCGATAATTTATGTAGCAGCTATTTACTTTATTGGGTTTTATGTATCAACGGTTTTCTTCCTTGCTCTATGTTCCTGGTATTTAAGCAAAAAGGGTCTAAACCTCAGAGCTATCGGTATATCAGCTGGGTTTGCTTTGTTCCTAACAGTAATGTTGTATCTTTTATTTACAGTACTGCTTAAAGTGCCAACACCTGAAGGTATATTTTTCTAGTAGTAATCAGTAGCGAATCTGCACCGACCCAGCTTATCTGGCAGAAATGGAGAAAATCGGTCAGCCCCATGATTATCTGAATAGCGGAGAATCAATTATGATATGAATACAAGGGGCAATAAACTTAAGGATAAGTCGTTTATTGCCTCTTTGTTATTCGAAATGGTATTATATATTACCAGAGAGTATTGTAAGGGTGGTATTAATTTTGTTTGAACCAGTTAGAACACATGGTAATTTATCCGAAGAAATTGTGAAACAAGTTGTACAGAGTATAGGTAATGGTGAACTTAAGCCGGGCGATAAGTTACCTGCTGAACGCGAAATGTGTAATGTGTTTTCAGTAAGCAGAACGGTGGTTCGCGATGCATTGAAAACTCTGTCAGGGCTGGGAATGGTTACGATTCGTCATGGTCTAGGAGCTTATGTTAATGAAGTGGATGAAGATGCATCGAGATTAGCATCATTGCTCCAGATATCCATAGGTACCTTTGATGAAATATTTCAGGTTCGAGAAATATTAGAAGGGTATGCGGCATTATGGTGTACTCAAAACGCTGATGATAAGGATATTGAAGAGCTTGGAAAAATCGTCAAGAGGGGTAAAGAGCTTGGCTCCGCGAGTGATGGTAAACTTGCTTTACTTGATGCGGAATTCCATCTTAAGATTGCCGAAGCATCGGGCAATAAAGTCCTCAAGCGGCTGATGATTAACATCCTGGATTTAACCGGAGAAATCAGAGACAGTAGCTTTAAGATTCCCGGACGTCAATACTTATCTGTTTTAGAGCATGAAGCAATTTATGAGGCAATTAAACAGCGTGATCCGGATTTGGCGTTTCAGAAAATGATCAAACATATTGAAACCGTGGAAGAAGATATCCATTCGAGCGCCCATGAGAAGGGATAGATGACGGATCAGGAGGAGGTTGTGGGAATGAGCCAGGTGTTCTCTTATCAGGTGATTGATAATTTTTGTAAGCGACTGTTAGAAGCAAGTGCCGTACCAGCAGCTGATGCTGAGATTGTTTCGTCTATATTGGTGGATACGAGTCTGGAGGGTATCGATACTCATGGGATTAGTCGCTTGCCGGTTTATCTGAAGTGTTTATTAAATGGACGCATCAACCCCAAACCTAGTATTCAAAAAAATATCAATGCAGCGGTAGCTAGCGTGGATGGAGATAACGGACTCGGTCAATTAGTTGCATATCGAGCAATGAATATTGCCATCGACTTGGCAAAAACGTATGGTATTGGATTTGTTACGGTTAAGAACAGTAATCATTTTGGCGCGGCTTCTACCTATTGCAAAATGGCAACAGAGCATCAGATGATTGGGCAAGCTTATACGAATTCGCCGAGTGGTATTCCTCCTTGGGGAGGCAGAGCTGCATACTTCGGAACCAATCCAATATCTTATGGATTCCCCAATTCTGAACATCCTGTTGTCATTGATATGTCTTCATCAATAGTTGCGCGTGGCAATATTATCTTAGCGGCCAAGGAGAATAAGCCTATTCCAGAGGGGTGGGCTATTGATAAATACGGAAACCCCACAACAAATGCCACGGATGCTCTCGATGGCGCGGTTCTGCCTGTTGGTGGAGCGAAGGGCTATACCTTGGCTCTGGCAGCCGAGGTGATGTCGGGAATTATCAGTGGTTCTGCTTATGGAACTCATGTGGGATGGATTTATGACGAGAGTAGCGATCCTGTAAATGTTGGTCATAGTTTTATGGCAATGGATATCTCAAAGCTTTTACCCCTTGAGGATTATACCCAAAGAATGGGAAATATGATTTATGAAATCAAGGAAATACCGAAGGCGGATGGTATCCAAGAGATTAGAATTCCCGGCGAGAGGCGACAAGCGACCGCAGAGAAGCGGAAAAAGGAAGGAATACCAATTACTGATGGATTGTTGCAGGAACTAAATGCGCTAGCTGAGAAAACTGGAGTTTCTACACTAAGCTAGCCTCTAGGTCGCCAATTCTCCATAGAGACGGTTAGTTGCTAAATCTGTAGATAGACTAGTACACTAAATTCTATTTGAGGATTGATAGTATGAGAAGAACAGATCGAGAAATAACAAGTTTCAACGAAATTATCACGGTCATGAGGGCGTGTGAGGTTTGCCATGTAGCCTTTTTGGGTGAGGAATATCCCTATGTGGTTCCGATGAACTTTGGTATGCATGTCAATGGCTGTGATGTCATTCTGTACTTTCACGGTTCTAACGTAGGTAAAAAGCACGACTTAATAAAGAAAAACAAAAAAGTCGCGTTTGTAATGGAATGTACCCATGGAATTGTGATTGGTAAACAAGTGGGTGCTTGTGAGTGTACTATGGAATTTGAAAGCATTATGGGGAATGGTGAGATAGATTATTTGAGTGATGATCAAAAGGTTCAGGCATTGCACACATTGCTTGAACACTATAATGTGTGTGAAGACCCAAATTATCATTTTCATGAGGAAGTTGTACCGAAAACGTCCCTGCTCAGATTAAAGGTTACCCATTTGACAGGGAAGAAAAGAAATGTTGCCCAGCAGCGCGTTTGATCGCCTACTCTTCTGGCTTCCATCCGATGACTACCAGCCGTAAGATTCCCAGCTCCAAAATCTCTCGAAAAGTTTCTCCTCAGGCATATTCTTTTCGAAGGAAGTGTGCTAAAATGGTAAAAAAATAGAGTGAAAATTGGCAATATTTATCCATCACGAGGGGGTTGGGGAATGAAAGTCAATAAAGAGTTAAGTAGAGAATTAGAAGAGGATATTCGTCGCTCAAATACTGTGATCTCGCGCAGAGGACAAGCTCTGCTTGCTGAAATGGGAATTTCAAATCCTCAGTTCAATACTTTATTGGCCTTGTATGAGTTTGGTCCACTGACTATGGGCGATTTGGGAAAACATCTTTTTACTGCTTGTAGCACGGCCACCGATTTAGCCGATCGTTTAGAACGGTTTGGATTAGTGGAGAGGAAGCGTGATGCTAGGGATCGTCGGATTGTCCGGATGCATCTGCTTGCTAAGGGAAGGAAGATTGTTGAGATCATCATGAATGAACGCTATCACTTTTTAGAAGAAGTATTGACTGAATATACCGCCGAAGAGCATCAAACCATGTTGGAAAGTCTGAAACGCTTGATAGAGCGAGTCGAACGCATGGATAAAGCAAATCCGGTCGAGGTGGAGAACATTAAAATATAAGATCTGTAAATAAATATTTTCAAGTATGCCATAAAGGTTTATAATGATGAAGTGTCGCATAATTCGAATACATCATCAGGAGATGGATTTGCGTCGGCAGAAAATAGCTTCACTTACGGAGGTCGGATTATCGGCATGACAAGCTGGAAGATCAGTGAATACATAGGATGGATTGAGCAGAAGAACCCTTTAACGTGCAGTCATTGCAGCAAATCAGCTGAGTATGCAGTGCTTCTAGGCAGAAGGGTAGCGTTGTCTACCAATGAATTGGCGATTTTAAGTGTTGCAGCACCCTTGCATGATTTGGGGAAGATTAGAGTGCCTGATGAGATTTTGATTAAGCCTACTTCCTTAACGGCTGAGGAATTTAAGGTGATAAAGCGTCACCCACTTTGGGGAGCAGAGATAATCTTAGATCGAGTCGGTGAGAATCTTGACTGGCTCTACGTAGCTGAGATTATCCTTAACCATCATGAACGTTTCGATGGGCATGGATATCCGGCAGGGATCAACGGCAGGGAGATTCCTTTCCTTTCTCAGATTATTTCTGTGGCCGATGCCTACGATGCGATGATATCGGATCGGCCCTACCGTAGTGCCATGTCAAAGGAGCAGGCATTAAGCATCTTTGTGACTGAGCGCGGTAAGCAGTTCCACCCCGAGTTAGTTGAAGAATTTATTCGGCTCATTGCTTAAAACAAAATAATTAATGATCAACGAACGGGGTTTTACGCCACGTTCTTTTTTTTATACACATCAGGGAGTATAATTTGTATCGTCCGATAATATAACGCAACTAGGTAAGGGAGGCGTTTTTGATATGAAAAAGCATGTGATTGGGATGTTTGATTCGGGTGTGGGCGGATTGACGGTTATGAAAGAGATCTTAGCACAGCTTCCGGAGCTTCAGATTATTTACTTTGGCGATACGGCACGTGTTCCTTATGGTAATCGGAGTCGGGAAGAGTTGATCAGTTTTGGCGAAGAGATTATTTCATTTTTGATCGATCAGGGTGTCCAGGCGGTTGTGATTGCTTGTAATACCAGCTCAGCTAATGCGCTTCCTGTTTTGAAGGAGCAATTTAACCTACCTTTAATCGGGACTATCGAGCCAGGAGCGAGAGCTGCAGTTCGGGCAACAGAAAACGGAAAGATCGGACTGATCGCTACCGAGGCGACGGTCCGGAGTAAAGCCTATAATTCAGCGGTGAAACGAGTTTTAACAAAGGGTGTTTTTCCGGAAAAGGATGAGCTGCGTGAGGCATGGCAGATGGAGAAGGCTGTGATTGAAGTAGTGCGAGCACAGGCTTGCCCGCTGTTTGTTCCTTTGGTGGAGGCGGGCCTCTCTCACTCACCGGAGGCCAGAGGAATTGCACGTACATATTTAGCTCCTATCCAAGAGGCGGGAGTGGATACTCTCATCCTAGGCTGTACCCATTATCCGTATTTGGCTCCGGTTATCCGAGAAATAATGGAAGATAGGATCGCTTTAGTGGATCCTGCTCAGGCTATGGTGGAGGAATTAAAAGAGGTACTTCGACAGTTAGAATCGAATGATGAAAAAAGTTTTGATGGACATCGGTTCTTTGTCAGTGGGGACCCGGCCTTGTTTGAGCAGGTGGGTAATACTTTGCTGCCCGGACTGATTCATGATGTGAAGCAAGTTTGCTGGCATGTTTAATTCTAAATTGCTTGGTATTTGTTTGCATTCGTTTTAAGATAATAAGATAGAGCAACTAGGGCAGCCGCCGTCGTCCGAGGACTAGGCGCTGGCCAAGTTTTGTATAAGGGGCTTTAGATAGAATGAGTAAAATTGGTTTAACAACGACGGTGCCGGTCGAGGTCATTTATGCGGCTGGGGATACCCCGGTGGATCTGAATAATATATTTATCTCGGATACCGTAGAAGCCATGCGCAGGATTGAAGAAGCGGAGCTGGCAGGTTATCCAAGAAGTGTTTGTGGGTGGATTAAGGGCTTGTATGCGACGGCTCTACAGAATCCGGAGATTAAGAAGATCGTGGCTGTAACTCAAGGTGATTGTAGCAATACTCATGCTTTGATGGAGACTTGGTCAGAACATGGCATCGAGATTATTCCTTTTGCTTTTCCCTATGATCGAGATCGGGATATGCTTGTGTTGCAGCTAGAAAAGTTGATAACAGCCTTGGGAACCTCATGGGATAAAGTACAGGAACAAAAGCAGCGTTTGGATGAGGTGCGTAAGCTTGCTTGGGAAATTGACCGACTCACTTGGGAAGAGAATCAGGTCACTGGTTTTGAAAATCACCTTTTCTTGGTCTCTTGTTCTGATTTTAATGGAGATCCGGAAGGATTTGCTAAGGAAATGGAGCAGTTTATTGCTGAGGCTAAGGAGCGGCAGCCTTTGAGCAGCAAGTTCAAAGGACGTAAGAAAAGAGAATTGCGCATCGGTTTTATGGGTGTTCCGCCCATCATGCCGGATCTTTATGATTTTTTAGAGGACCATGGAGCAAGGGTTGTTTTCAATGAAGTACAAAGGCAATTTAGTATGCCCTTTGCCACGGGAGATATTGTGGAGCAATACCAACTCTATACCTACCCCTATAATGTATTTGGACGCATTGAGGATGTGGCGCGGGAAGCGGAAAGAAGGGAATTGGATGGTCTCATCCACTACACTCAGAGCTTCTGTTATCGCCAGATTGAAGATTTGATCGTGCGCAAACGACTGGAATACCCTATTTTGAATCTGGAGGGTGAGAATCCCACAGGTTTGGATGCTCGAAGCAAGATGAGGTTGGAGTCTTTTATTCAGATGTTGCGTGACTAAACAAGATATGGGAGTAATGTTTTATGGCTTTAGTATGTGGGATTGATTTGGGGAGTCGGAGTGTTAAGATTGCGGTGATGGAGTGTGGTCTGGCGGGGGATATTCCGCAGGTTAGGCGTTTGGATCGGTTGGATACGATAAAGTTTTATCGGGAATATGGGCGGAAGGTTCAGGGGAAGCTAGTTGTTGATTTTGAGGCCTTGGGATTGCCTGAGGTGGATAGTATTGTCTCGACGGGGTATGGGCGTAATACTCTCGAGGTAGCTGGGGGAGAGACGATACCTGAGTTAAAAGCCCATGTCAAAGGTGCGATGTTTCAGACAGGGCTGGAGGATTTTACGCTTGTGGATCTTGGCGGTCAGGACAGCAAGATCATTAAGGTTAAAAAAGGTCGGATGTTGGATTTTCAGACGAATGATAAATGTGCGGCTTCTTCGGGAAGATATCTGGAGAACATGGCCCATGTCTTAGGGATGTCCCTCGAGGAATTAGGGGAGCATGCGGTGGATCCTGTGATCTTGAACTCAACCTGTGCTGTGTTCGGGGAAAGCGAATTGATTGGTAAGATTGTGGAAGGGGAACCTTTGTCTCGTCTTGCCGCGGGAGTCAATGAGACTATTGTCAAGCGCATTCTGCCTCTTCTCCGTACGTATACCAGTGAAGTCATAGTATTTACGGGGGGAGTAGCCCATAATAAAGCGATCCGGGAGCTCTTGGGAGAAGGAACGGGGAAAGAAATCGTCGTACCTAAGGAGCCCCAATTTAACGGAGCGATCGGTTGTGCGGTGTATGGGTTCGAAGAGCTTGAGGAGCTTGAGGAGCTTGAGGAGCTTGAGAAGAACGGGGAGTATGAGGGGTAACGATTAATATGAAGGTTTTGAGGCGAAAGGAGCGCAAATGACCATGCCGAAGGTTATTCATGTGGATGAAATCACCGCTGCGGTAGAGAAGCTTTGTATCGAAGCCAATTATGATCTGGGGGACGATATGATGCTCAAGTTCAAGGAGTCTTTGCAAACGGAGGAGTCTCCTTTAGGCTGTGAAGTTTTTGAACGGTTGATTGAAAATGCCACCATTGCTCATGAGGAGCGGGTTCCTATGTGCCAGGATACAGGTATGGTCGTGATCTTTGTTGAAGTGGGTCAGGAGGTCATGGTCACGGGTGGGGCTATCGGGGATGCTTTTAATGAAGGTGTCCGCCGAGGCTATGAAAAGGGTTATCTGCGCAAATCCATGGTGAAGGATCCTTTCGATCGTGTAAATACCGGGGATAATACCCCGGCGATTATTCATTATGATATTGTGCCTGGTGATGAACTGAAGATTACGGTGGCACCCAAAGGAGCAGGTAGTGAGAATATGGGTGCTTTGAAAATGTGCAAGCCTTCCGAAGGATTAGAAGGGGCTATACAGTTTGTAGTAGATACAGTGGAGCGGGCTGGTGGAAATCCTTGCCCTCCGATTATTGTTGGGGTGGGAATCGGTGGTACCATGGAAAAGGCCACTTATCTGGCCAAGAAATCCCTCCTCCGCCAAGTGGGGAGACCTAATCCGGAAAAGCGTTTAGCGGCTATCGAAGCAGAGATGCTCAAGCGGGTAAATAAACTAGGGATTGGCCCGCAAGGATTTGGGGGATCGAATACAGCTCTTGGGGTTCATTTAGAGGTTTATCCCACCCATATTGCCTCATTACCGGTTGCGGTGAATATTCAATGTCATGCAGCCCGGCATAAGGAAGTTGTTTTAAAGGGCAGACAGGAAGGTGCGATATAATGGGTGAACAGATTCGCATAGAACTTCCTTTAACTCAGGATAAAGTGATTGGACTTCACTCGGGAGACAGTGTCCTGCTGAGTGGCATAGTTTATACTGGCCGTGACGCAGCCCATAAGAAGATGGTGGAGGCCTTGGAGCGTGGTGAGGAACTCCCCTTTGATGTCCTTGACCAAGTCATCTATTTTGTGGGACCGACTCCGCCTAAACCAGGTCAGGTGATCGGTTCGGCGGGTCCGACGACTAGTGGTCGGATGGATGCCTATTCCCCTAAGCTGATTGAACGAGGATTGACCGGGATGATCGGCAAGGGCCTGCGTTCCCCAGAGGTCATAGCAGCTATGAAGAAGCATGGAGCAGTGTATTTCGGAGCCATCGGAGGATCCGGGGCACTGCTGGCTAAAAGGATTGTCTCTGCAGAAGTCATTGCCTATCCAGAACTGGGCACCGAAGCAATTCGTAAATTAGAGGTCAAGGATTTCCCTGTGATGGTGGTCATCGATAAGGATGGCAACAATCTCTATGAAACGGGCAAGGCTCAATATCGTAAAGAGTGAATCAAGGGGACAGGTCCCAGTTTTCATTTCTGAAAACTGGAACCTGTCCCCTTTGTCGTCTTGATTCCATTCGCAATTCTGCTGTTGCACTTATACTAAATCTTGCGGTTTGTAAAACTCACATTCTAACTTTCTAAAATCCTTAGCATTCCAAGTTAATATCGGTAACCCTGAGCTTCTCGATTTTTCAGCTAAGTAAATATCTATGAAATCAACATTTATCCCTCGGAAACGAGCAAGGATACGTTGTATTAAACCTTCTTCATCAAGCTCAATTCCGTCAGCTTCAATAAAATCCTCAAAGACTTGCATTATCGTTTCCTTATCGAAGTTATATACTTTGTGTAAGACCCAATAGGCTTCTATGATAACAATGGAAAGCACGTGAAATACTATATCGCCCTGTTCCATAAGCTGAACTAATTGTTCGATCTGGTTGTCGTCATCCTTTGTAAATAAACGAATAAGAATGTTAGTATCTACTATCATTGTCTTATTCATCGTTTGACTCCTTCGATCTAGCTAAAATTTCTTTTGCTCGCTCCGCCCTAGCCAAATCGATGGCTTCATCTGCATCTACGTTAATAGTAGATTTCAATACTCCCATTACGCCGCGAATGGATTTCTTGGTTTTAGGTTGAACTTCAATGATTCGTTCATTTTCATCTAAGACAAAAGCCAGTCTATCTCCTTCTTTAATGTTTAAAAGGGTTCTCAGCTCGACGGGAATAGTTAGTTGACCTTTACTGGTTAACTTTCCAGAGAGAAGTTGTTTTGCCATAATAAATGAACCTCCATTCTAAAGTATTACTTAAATTATAAGTAATACTTTAGAAGAAGTCAAGTTTTACCAGTTAGTCTTAGGTTTGATTGTCAGGGAATCTGTTCTGATATTATATCTAATTTGTAATATAGGTGAATGAAAACTGGGACCTGTCCCCTTGATTCATTTATACCATAGACTATGGCGGTGTTTCACATAGTCGCGGTCGATATAACCGGTGAACATTCCAGGTAACAGGGCGCGATTTTCCTTGATGAGAAAGGCTGCAAGGTGGCCAATAATGCCGAAGATGAGTAAAACGGTGCCGATGTTATGAAACATTGTATTCCAAAAGAGAAGTGAATTTGACAGCTCCACCCCGGGAACATTTTTGTACATTTTGATTAAACCGGTAAGGATGAGCAAGAGCACATTGCCGCCAATAAACAAATAGGCTAGACGTTGCTCAGCTAGGTATTTATCAGAGGGGGGCTCTTTGCCCTTGGTAAACATGGCCTTGATGATAAGATAGGATTCCTTTAGATCGCCGCGACGAGGGAAGATATCAAATTCTTTGCGAATAAAGGCATTAACAATATGGTAGAAGGTAATAAAGATGAGGAGAACAGCGGACAAGTAATGGAGGCCAACTGTGATAAAATAATCGCCTAGCCACTCTGCCCCGGGTAACTTGGTAACATTATATCGATTGTAGAGGGGCATTTGACCGAGGCCGGTGAGGATCAAGAGAAAGATGGAGAGGGCTGTTGACCAATGAACGAAGCGATTGATAAGACTTTGGCGTAGGACTTTCCCCTCCTTGTGCTTAATTTTCGTTGTTGTCATATTCTTGTTCCTCCTCTCGCGGATTAACAGGGGATGAGGTGATGTCTTTGACCGGATTACCCTTGAGGGTCCGATAGGCGGTTATGCCCGCTGCAGCAGCACCGGCAAAGGGGGCGATGAGAGCGCTATGAAATAATCCTTTTTCGCTTTCGAGATAATTATTAACCATCACCGGCATGCCTGGACGTCCGGGCGAAGTATCTTGTTTTTCCTTTTTGTCAGCCTTGATAGCTTTGTCAATCTTGTCAAAGGGGACGCTGGAAACATAAAGAGTCGCAGTACCACCGTTTTCCTTATCGCCATACACATAACCGCCTATCTCTTGAGCTCTTTTATACGCCAGAGCCTTTATTTCCTCACGAGGACCGATAGATAGTGCTCCTTGTGGACAGGCTTGGACGCAAGCGGGTTGCTCTCCTACTGCGAGAAGATCGCTACAGAGATCGCATTTATACATTACCCCGCCGCCGGCTAAATCGGGAGCGATCTGCATATAGAGACCCACACCGGCTTGGCGTTGGGGGATACCCCAAGGGCAGACATCCCGGCATTTTGCTCCCCCGAAGCAGATTTCATCATCGATGGAGACAGCCCCGGTGCTCTCCTTAGTAATTGCACTAAAAGGACAGAGTTTAAGGCAGGTGGGGTTGTCACAATGCATGCAGCGTCTGGGAACATGGACTTCATGTTCGAGGCCATTGTGCTCTACCTTGACGTTGTCGACAAAGGTCCAGTTGTAGGGTGTAAGGCGGGAGGTAAGGTCTCTCTTGTTTGACCAATCCTCTACTTTTTTTTGTGGCCAATACATTTTCAGTGGCTTTTGGGGCTCCGGAAAACGACTTTGATTGTGCTGACGACAGGCAGTTACGCAAAGAGGGGTGGGTTTGCCTTTACAGCCGTCGCAGAGGGTTAGATCGATTAAGGTTCCTAATTTTTCATTATTCAATTCGGAAGCTTGAACGGAGGCACTAAATCCGGTTGCGGCAAGGGCACCCAGCAAGCTAGCGGCTGAAGTCCGCTTGAGAAAGGCACGTCGAGAAATTTTGTTGTTCATACGGATACCCCCTATAAGTATAAAATACTCTAATTACTTTTTTATCATACCTATAGAGAAATTGCAAGAGGGAATTTTTCCAAACATATCAGATTTCGTCGCGACAGTAAATCAGTTTATTCGACATATTTTATCTCTAACCAAATCCGCATAAATGTATTAAAATGAATATAGAAGACGAAAATCTGCGAAGATCAACTCAAAAAGTCATAAATCCAAATAATCAGCCGTAGATATACATCAGTTGAAGAAATTTTTTTCTTCAACTCGCTAGAAAATGGTATTTAAAAAGAGGCTGCATGATTGTCTCCAGCGGATCTTGAAAGCATTATTTTCGTGACAAAAGATATTACCGAGCAAAAGATAATCAGTGAAAAAATGCAGCGGTTGGAAGAGCTAAACATGATAGGGCGTTTAGCGGCCGGTCTAAGCGATGAAATCCGCAATCCGATGAGTGTTGTCAAAGGATTTTTGCAGATTTTGAGCGAGAAAAATGAATTGTCCCGCTACACAGATTATCTGGATATGATGATTTCTGAGATTGACCGAGTGGACTCCATGATGAGCGAATTTCTCGCTTTTGGTCGCTTGAATGGCGACGAATTTTAAAGATTTTTGTCCATATTTACATTTGTTCACCAAAAATTCACACTTTCTTAAGAGGAAGTTAAGAATTGTCTGCTATACTTTACGATATAACGCTATATGGGTAGGTATACTGGACTTGGGAGTTCAGTATGAGAGGAGTTGGCTGCTTTGAGCGTGTGCCCAATGTGTAATTCGAGAGAGACTGGCAAGATCAACCGCGGAAGATACTTTTGCGGAGAATGCTGCCATGAGTGGACTGTGGAAAATGAAGGTAGTATTACGGTATATAGAATCACCAGTGATGGGACCATCGTGCGCTTGCGCCCTAAGGCGAACATGACCGTAGATCTTTCTACAACTGCCTGCTGATAGAATGGATATACTTATTATGGAAGTAATTAATGGAAGAAAATATTTTTAAAAATTCCTGTAGGTTAGATATCCTGCAGGAATTTCGCTATGTTGAAAGAAGTAATAATAAGTAATAAATCTAAGAAGTTTTGTGAACAATGCAAATATCGGATGAAAAGGGGCAAAAAGAATGGCGAATCTCAACCAATTCGACATAAGTGAATCTATAAAGCTTTTAAGGTTAGAACAGGACCAGTTGAATCTCTTAAAAGATTTTAAGCCTATTATGGAGAGGGATGTCGACCAGATCGTCGACGAATTTTACGCTCATATCATGAAGCTTCCGCGACTCGGTGGGATTATCAATGAGTTTTCATCTGTAGAACGGCTTAGAGGTTTACAAAGAAATTATTTACTGTCCATTTTCCCGGATACAATCACTGAAGAGTATATTAATGGACGGATTAAAATCGGCAATACTCATAAGCGCATCAATTTACCACCTTTTGTTTACTTGAGTTCTTATCAAACCTTTTTTGATCTGATTTTGCCGAGAATTTTTGCTCATTACCGCAAGAAACCAGATCACGCGATGCGTTTAAGTTTAGCTGTCCTGCGCATTTTTAGTTTTGACCAACAGGTGGTTATGGCTAGCTACATACAGTCCTATATGGCTGAAATCGATAAAAAGGATGACTTGGAGAAGGCCTATGGGGAGATCGATCATCTCCAGCGCCGAGTCAGTGAAGCCAGTCAAGCCTTAGCTGCTACCTCGGAACAAACTGCAGCGTCGGCGGCCCAGATGCATGAAGCCACCGAGCAAATCTCACATAACGCCGGCGATGCCGCAGAGTTTTCACGTCAGGTAGACAGTCTGGCTCAGGAAGGAGCTCAGAAGATTCAACAGATCTCAGAGCGGATTCTTGGGTTGGCGGGCATGTCCGAAAAAATGCAGGCAAAGATGACGGAGCTTGATCATAGCTCTGCTCGGATTGCTAATATTACCGATGTAATCAAAGAGATTGCTGCGCAGACCAATCTTTTGGCACTGAACGCGGCTATTGAAGCGGCGCGGGCCGGTGAATCAGGAAGGGGCTTTGGCGTAGTTGCAGAGGAAGTGAAGAAGCTTGCCAATAACTCGGAGCAATCCGTTAAGGAAATTAGTTCGATGATTGCTTTGACTCGGCAAAATACTACTGCTGTGAGCAAGGTTATTGAAGATACCACAAAGGCTATGCATGAAGCGGCAGCCGAAGCTCATGAGGTGGTCGATCGCTTTGGGGATATTATGTCGGCTATTCAATCCAGTATTCAACAAGTTCGCGAGATTGCTTCACAAATTGATGCCTTAACCATGACCGCTGGACAGATTGGAGCAGCTTCCGAGGATGTGGCTAATTCAGCTACTTCCCTAGCGCACATGGGCTTAAGAGAATAATGAATAGATTCTATGAATTAAGTATTAACCCATCGAAAAGAGTGATATTGTGAGGTCAGAGGCTTTATACATCCGCAGAATGTGGAACTTCTCTAAAGCACTAGATCTTGCCCTGGTGGATGAAGAGATAGTAATTGAGAAGGATATTCCTATTGGTATGCGTCATGGGGAAAGAGTCGGATACATTTGTTTAAGAATAGGCATAGCCATGGGAATGTCTCATCAGGAGTTGGTCCGCCTTCTTATCGCTGGATTGATGCATGATATCGGTGCCGTAGGGGGGTTTCACAAGTTTCATGGAACACCTTATTGGATGAAGGATCATACTCTTCTGGGGGCTGAGATAATCAAGCGTTTTCCGGAGGGTGAGATTTTATCCGAGGCTATTCTTCATCATCATGAGGCACCCTATCGTAACTATTCTGCTTTGAAGGTTGATCCATCCCAGGTGAGCCTTACGGCGAAGATCATATCGTTCGCTGATAAGGTGGATGTGAATCTCTCGCGGAAAGTACTTGACCAGGAAGAACGAGGAAAGCTAATCCACTGGGTCAACGAGCATGAAGGAAAAACTCTTTTTCAGGAGGTAGTCCCTGCTTTTTTAAAGTTAGCCAAGACAGAAGCCTTCTGGCTGGATTTGGAGCACGATAATCTGCTGCAGGTTTCTATGGATCTTCTTTTTTATAAATGGGACGTTTTGTCTACTCTCAGAATTGATGACAAGGCGACGCACATCTTGGCGAAAACCTTTGCGAAATTAATTGACCAAAAGAGCGCTTTTACTGCTTCTCATTCTCAAGATGTGGCGGCTAACGCCGAGAGACTAGCTATCGGGATAGGCTGGGATAAAAAAGCCTGCAGAGCGATTAAGATCGCCGGTTTGGTGCATGATTTGGGCAAGCTTTCTGTACCCAAGAAAATTCTCGATAAGCCGGGACCTCTGGATTCTCATGAGGTCGAGGTGATTCGGACCCATACCTATTACACATATCATCTTTTGGCAGGTGCTGGTTTTCCCCGACATGTGATTCAATGGGCAGCTTTCCATCATGAGCGTTTGGATGGACAAGGGTATCCCTTTGGTATCTCAGAAGAGAAACTAGACACAGGGGCACGGTTGATGACCATAGCTGATATGTTTACAGCTTTGACGGAGGATCGGCCGTATCGGGAGGCGCTCAGTGCTGAGAAAGCCCTCGAAATTATCGGGCGAGGGGTAGGAACCACCGTGGACCCCAATCTAATGGAAAGGGCGCGTAGGATTTTGCTCGCCTGATATTGCTTGATAGGACAAAGGACAAAGAGCCTTTGTCTTTTTTGTACTGTCAGAAAGTATAACTTCGTTGCATACTTTCCTCTAGCATAAGGGCAACCAACGACTTCGCCTTTCGGGATGCATATTCAAAAGGCACGGCGAAGCCGGGTTTTCTTTATTGTGTCTTTTTGTGTATGAGGCCTAATTGTTATTTTTTTATTGGCGGGTTATGATACTCACTAAGGAAGATTGGTACAGATTCTTTTGAAGAAGGTGTCGCGATGTTTTATTCTTTTGAGTTGGAGCAGTTTCTAGGAGATTTGTTACCCGAGCGGGAGCCATTATTCTTAGAGATGGAGGAGCAGGCTCTCAAGGAGACTATCCCGGTTGTTACCCCCCCTGTGGGGAATTTTTTGTCTTGGCTGGTTAAGGTCAGTGGTGCATCACGGATTCTTGAGGTAGGGACAGCTATCGGTTACTCAACCCTGTGGTTAGCTAAGGGATTGGAGAATCGTGAGGGGAAAATAACGACCATCGATATGAACGTAGATCGAGGGACTCGAGCCATGGAGTATTTTATGCGCGGTGGTGTAGAGGATAAGATTCAGGTTCTCTTAGGGGATGCACGCAAGCTATTACCGGATTTCCAGCCGGGTGAGTTTGATTTTGTGTTCGTGGATGCGGCTAAAGGAGAGTATCTGGATTATCTGGAATTGGTCACCCCTTTGGTCGATGCGGGGGGAATCCTCGTCGTCGATAATGTGCTCTTTCGCGGGTGGGTGGTACCGGGTGCTGAATATGCGCCTAAGTATGAGCGAATGGTTAGTCATTTGCGAGAGTTTTTAAGTCGACTGAATCAGAACCCTGAATTTCAGACCAGTGTCCTTCCTTTAGGGGATGGGTTAGCGATAAGTTTGAGAATGGACTTTTCAAATTGACTTTTCCTGTCTACAATAGAGAGTAGTACTGGATGAGCTATAGGTCATGGGACATAAGTCATAAGTCATATGTAAATTATTATTGAAAAGAGGACGAAACATGAAACGATTCGATGGTCGCGAGGCCTCTGAGCTTAGATCTGTAAAAATAACGCGCGGGTACACTCATATTCCTGAAGGGTCAGTACTTATCGAGGTGGGCTTGACCCGAGTCATCTGCACCGCTACAGTAGAGGAAAAGGTGCCTCCTTTTAAAAAGGGTACCGGAGTCGGTTGGGTTACAGCTGAGTATTCTATGCTGCCTCGAGCGACTCAAACCCGCAACCAGCGCGAAGCCAGCAAGGGTAAGCTGACGGGTAGAACCATGGAGATTCAGCGCTTGATAGGGAGAGCCCTACGTTCCGTTGTCGATCTCAAAAAGCTGGGAGAACGGACCGTTTGGCTGGACTGTGATGTCATTCAAGCTGATGGAGGGACTCGTACAGCTTCGATTACCGGAGCTTATGTGGCTTTAGTCGATGCCGTGAATTATCTCTTGGCCAAAGGTTTATTAAAAGAGAATCCAATCATTGATTCCTTAGCTGCTGTTTCAGTAGGAAAGGTCGACGGTGTGGCTCTTCTAGACCTTGCTTATGAAGAGGACTCTAGAGCTGAAGTAGATATGAATGTGGTGATGACCGGTCAAGGGAAATTTGTAGAGATACAAGGTACTGCTGAAGATATTCCCTTTGATCGAGAAGAGTTAAATCAGTTTTTAGAGCTAGCGGAGAAGGGAATACGCGAGCTTATCGGTGAGCAAAAGGCGGCTCTTCAAGTATTGTAGGATGTTGATGGAAATAGTGTGAATACATGGTGACGATTAGTGTGATTGAAAGCAGGTTGGTTATGAAGGTTTTGTTAGCAACAAAAAATCTCGGTAAAGTAAAAGAGCTTCAGGATCTTCTTTCAGGAGAAGATATTGAGGTGATTTCTTTAGAGGACCTTGATTCTTGGGAAGAGGTCGAAGAAACAGGAGTGACCTTTGCCGAAAATGCGTCTGTGAAGGCGAGAATTGCGGCTGAGCGTACAGGACTAATCTCGCTGGCGGATGATTCGGGTCTAGAGGTGGACGCTCTAAATGGTGCGCCTGGGGTATATTCTGCACGCTATGCAGGGGAACCTGCCGATGATGAAAAAAACAATGATAAGTTATTGAAGGAACTGGAAGGGGTACCGGAGGCCCAACGCACCGGACGCTTTTGGTGTGCTTTAGTTATTGCTACTCCCACAGGGGAAGAATTCTTAAGTGAGGGGACGGTAGAAGGTCGGATTTTAAATGAGCGACGTGGCAAAGAGGGATTTGGTTATGACCCTTTATTCTATTTGCCGGATTTCGGACGAACCATGGCTCAACTAAATTTGTGCCAAAAAAATAAAATTAGTCATCGAGCACAGGCTTTGTTAAAGGCAATTCCGATTTTAAAGGAAATTGCGCAAAGACATACGACCCACTAAAGAAAACCCTGCTTCGCTGCGCCTTTAATGCGCACCCTCGTAAAAAGCGAAGTAGCTGGTTGCCCTTATGCAGGAGGAAAGTATGCAACGTAGTTATACTTTCTGACAGTATAAAGAAAACTTTTAAAAGTGCTTGACTATAGTAATCGAATCAGATAGAATAATCATTGTCACGAAAACGGGGTATAGCGCAGTTTGGTAGCGCGCCTGCCTTGGGAGCAGGAGGCCGGGGGTTCAAATCCCTCTGCCCCGACCAATTTTCAGTGTTCGAGCTCCCTTTATTGGGCGCCTGTAGCTCAGTCGGATAGAGCATCTGCCTTCTAAGCAGGTTGTCGGGAGTTCGAATCTCTCCAGGCGCACCATTTAAACTTTAACGTGGTGGTTGTGGCGAAGTGGTTAACGCACCGGATTGTGGCTCCGGCATTCGGGGGTTCAAGTCCCCTCATCCACCCCATTTATGAAAGCAAAAGCTGTGCAGCGCACGGCTTTTTTTGTATGAAAAGGATGAGGGGACTTGAACGGGCGGAAAAAGAAAAGCCGACCTTTGGAAGGGTTTTCCCGCCCCGGCGTGATAGCGAGCAAAAGCGAGCGGAGCAAGTCCCCTCATCCACCCCAAATGGAAGCAAAAGCTGTGCAGCGCACGGCTTTTTTTGTATGAAAAAGGATGAGGGGACTTGAACGGGCGGAAAAAGAAAAGCCGACCTTTGGGAGGGTTTTCCCGCCCCGGCGTGATAGCGAGCAAAAGCGAGCGGAGCAAGTCCCCTCATCCACCCCATTTATGAAAGCAAAAGCTGTGCAGCGCACGGCTTTTTCCTGTATTGTCAGAAAAACTTGGAATTCATGACTTGACTTAAGTTTTTAAAAAAGCCATACTAGTCAATAAGTGAGTAAGCGAAACAGAGTTTTGATTGATGAAACTATTATGCCTGATTGGAGGATTTTTAAGTGGCAGAAAAATATGTTCAAACGTTGGAGCGTTCTTTGGATATTTTAGAAGTTCTTGCACATACTGAAGAACCCTTAGGAGTAACGGAAATAGGGAACCGGATTAGTCTCCACAAAAGCACTGTACATCGAATCCTGCAAACCTTATGCTATCGAGGTTATGTAGAAAAGGAGAAGAACAGTGAGCGTTATAAGCTCGGAATCAAAATTGTGGAGTTGGGCATTCGGTTCTTCAATGATCTCGAAATCCGCAAGGTGGCGGGACCTGTTTTAGAGGATTTGGCTAAGTCGCTTGATGAAGTGGTCCATTTAGTGCTTCATGATGACGGTGAAGTCGTCTATATTGATAAAAGGGAAAGCTCACACGTAGTAAGTATGCGTTCTAAGGTTGGTCGTCGCGCACCTATGCACTGTACCGCGGTTGGGAAGGCTCTTCTTTCTACTATGTCTGATGAGGAAGTCATGAGAATTCTTGAGAGCAAAGGAATGCCTGGCTTTACCCCGCATACTTTAGTCGAACCGGCAGAGCTTATCAAGAATTTAGAGGAAATCCGTCGAACCCAAATTTCTGTAGAGTATGAAGAGAACGAGATAGGTATTATTTGTCTGGGTACTCCCATTTATGATTTTTCTGGAAGGGCGATTGGAGCTATCAGTGTATCTGGACCGGCTGCTCGTATGAGGGAAAAAGGAATTGACTCGATTGGTCAAGAAATGAAGAAGAGCGGCGAGATTATTTCGGCAAATTTAGGATATGCTTATTTCCGAGGTTCGGGAATTTAGGTTATGCTAAAAATGGAAGTACGAATATAATAATTTTTTGAAAATTCCCTATTGACCTTATCGCAAAGAGATGGTATCATAGCTTCAAGAAACATTGAAACGCTGTATCAAATAGTGAAACAATACCCGTTTGACGCACTGCGTTTGCCAGCTTCACAATGGTTTATCCTGTTTCTTATCTATTTTTCTTTCTCTTTTCTTTTTTTTAATACAACTATGAAACGCAGTTTCGCAATATGAAACGATCCAAGTCTAAACATTAAGGAGTGTGACAGAATGAATGCAATGAGATTAACTGTACCAAGCTACAATCCAGTAAAACAATGCCAAGGTTGTTCCCAACAAGACGAGAATAAGGTAGCGGCACAGATTTTGTCCTATCAGCTTGCTCATCTTTTTCTGAAGCGCTATTCGGGGACTTGGCAGATTAAAAAGGATGAAATCCTCCTGCAATTAGAGAGTTTTGAGCAACCCTTACAGTTTGAATTAAATACTGGAACGATAAGGTATAAGACTTTAAGAGCATCGCTTATCTCTCGCTATTCAGTAGAAAAAGGCTTAAGTTGTTTGGCTGACGACATTGCCCAGGATTTTGCCTTTCCTATGAGCTCTGCTGAGACTAAGGATGATTTGTTTGGGCTATTTGTAAAGTTAATTGAAATTTACCATGCTCGTTGTGGACTAAAGATTGCTCAGTGCGAGAAGGGTAATAATCTATTGGGATGGGAACTGATCCTCGGCGACGAGAAACTTCGTGGTTGGATGAGCTCAGAATTTGTCGCTGAAAATCGCTTTGGTGAGCGGATGAACATACTTGAGTGGTTTAAATTACGTCCTGAAAAAATGGCAGCCTACGTTTTTGGTTTTCAACGATTCTGTGAGAATTATCCAACTCCTGTGATAACCATTAAATAACCATAATATATGCAAAACATCAAAACGAGACAGGGATTTCCCTGTCTCGTTTTGATGTCCTATACACACAATTTCGTGCAATTCATACATATTCCCTAAAAATAGCATAAATCCCTAGATCGTGTTAATAAAATTAAAAAATTCTGTAGAATATTGAGATTATTAAATAAATTTTTTCACAATGGGTTGAAAGAAAATATGGATGAGTTATAATAGTCTCAGTAACTTGAATAGTTACGCAATTGATGTATTTCTATCGGTGGTCTGACCATCTAACAGTGAAGGGGGAAGTTAAAGTGGGGGTTTTAGCAGAAAAGTATGAAATGCTAAACACGTGTAACAAATGTGGTTTCTGTCATACTGCTTGTAAGACATACAAAGTTGACGGAGCTGAGCCTATGGTTTCACGGGGAAGAATCCAATTAATCAAAGCGGTGGTTGATGGGAAAATTGAACCTGACGCGGATTATGAAGATGCTATGAATAGTTGCTTGCTTTGTGGAGAGTGTGCTGTTGCTTGTCCCAGTGGAGTCAGCGCTAAAGAACTGGTTATGGCAGCTCGTCGTGATCTGAAGCTCAGAAAAGGGGTTAAACCTTTTGTTAAGTCTTATGCGCTTAATACCTTGGCTAACCCAAATAAGCTCGAGAGGGCATTTAAACTCTTTGGCGGTCTTGGCAAGAATGTCCTGAAAAAAGTCGACGGGATGGACTATTTCCGTGGTGTCGACATCAAAGGGATGAATGTGGCACGCGTCCCATTCCTTAACCAAGTACCGGAAAGAATTCTTGTAGCACAACCTAAGCATAAAGTCGCTTTTTACGTAGGTTGCTTCTTGAATTTCTCACTTGATGATACTGCAAATTCCGTTGTTAAGGTTTTAACCAAAAATGACTGTGAAATAATTATTCCTAAAGAGCAAGTATGTTGTGGATTACCTCAATACGCTTATGGCGATTTTGAGACGGCTAAAGTGAATGCCCGTAAAACGATTGATACGTTCATGGCTAAAGATGTTGAAGCTATCATTACAGCCTGCGGATCATGTGCGGCTATGTTGAAAGAGGATTACCTCAAGCTTTTTGCCGATGATGCAGCTTATTTACCTAAGGTAAAAACATTCTGTGCAAAAGTAAAAGAGTTCTCCGAATATATGGCTGAGATCGGTGTCGATGAAAGCAAACTCCACAACTCCGCCCCGGTCAAGGTAACTTACCACGATCCATGCCATATGGTTCGCGGCATCAAGGTTAAAGCACAACCACGTCAGATGTTGAAGAGCCTGCCGAGAGTTGAATATATAGAAATGTTCGAAGCCGATCGTTGCTGTGGAGCTTCCGGACTGGTCCAAGCCTTCTATCATGAAATGGCTACCAATATTACACGTCAAAAGGCCAAGAACATTCAAGACAGCGGTGCTGAAGTCGTAGCTACTAGCTGCCCTGCCTGCATCATGAGATTGCAAGGTGGAATCAATATGGCCGGTGGAAAGCAAAAGGTAATGCATGTAGCTGATTTGATGGCTAAAGCATACGAAGACTAGATTCTGGATATCCATTGAAGCAGGAATGCTTTTAAGTAAATGTGTGGAAAGGCGGGTAGTCATGAGCAATACAATCATTAGTGAGTTAAAAGGGATTGTCGGCGAGAGCTATGTCTTAGACAATCCTGGGGATATGGTCCAATATCTTAAGGGAGATGGAAAGGTTGCTGCCGTTGTTTTCCCTGGTGATACAGCAGAAGTCTCTAATATCGTCAAGTTAGCCAATGCGCAAAACGTGAAAATCTCTGTCGCCGGTTTAGTCGCCGAAACGAAGAATTTAGAGGGCGGAATCGCTCTGATCATGAATCGCATGAATAAAATGCTGGAGATTGATAGCAAGAATTTTGTTGCTACGGTACAACCGGGTATGCTTCATCAGGATTTTGTCCAACAGCTTGAGGCTGGTGGATACTTATTCCCTGTGGAACCCTATGCAATAGATAGCAGTTCCGTTGGCGGTTGCTTTGCTATCGGAGACTCTGATTCCAAATCCTTCAACTATGGTCCGACGAGAACCTTCATGATGGGATTTGAGATGGTAATGCCGACTGGTGAAGTTATGGTCATCGGCAATAAGTGTATTAAGAATGTTTCGGGCTATGATTTTATTCACTTTGCTGTGGGAAGCCAAGGAACCTTTGGCATTTTTACGAAAATCTTAGTTAAGCTTCTGCCTCAACCAGCTGCGAAAAAGGCTGTTGTTGCCCGCTTTGATTGCATGGAAGAAGCCAATAAAACATTTAACACCTTGATTAAACGTCACATTCATCCTGACCGGATGAACCTTGTGAGTGCGTCCTTAGCCAAAGAGATTCTTCCGGGAGAAGGACATCTGGTTCTCATTGATCTGGAGGGCTTCAATAATTCCGGTACGAAGCTGGCTAATGAAATCGAGGCTATCCTTTGCTTAGGTGGAGGTAAGGACGTTCAAATCATCACGGACAAAGAAGCCTATGAAAAGCTTATTCTAGGTTGGCTTAAAGTGCGCCAAATCATTAATAATGCACCGGAAAGCGTTCTGGAATTTGCAGTGGGTCCTATGAAGATGCCGCAAGCCTTGGCTCAATTAAAAGCAATGAACGGTGCCTTAAGTGCTTATCCTGGAGTCGTTGTCGAAGGACTTCTCGGAGCTGTTATGTTGTTGTTGCCTGAGAATACAGACAAGATGGCTCTCGCTCATAAAGTCAACGATATGGCCATGTCTTTAGGTGGTAATGTTACCGGCCTCCTTGGTCATAAGCTCATGTGCGAAGCGTTTAATGATGCCCAAATGTGGTCGGAAACAACGGGGCTGCTCGACGGGCTGCGGAAGCGATTCGACCCTAACGGTGTACTCAATCCAGGTGTAAAGCTGTTGGCTTAAGAAAGAAGGAGGGCTGAAAATGTTATCTCAAACAATTATTGATCGACTGACAGAGATTGTCGGAGAGAAGAATGTGGTGACTCGTCCCACAGAGCTCTACGCCTATGGTTATGACGGTACATTGCTCAGCGGTGACGCGATGGGCGTTGTATTCCCACAAAGTACTGATCAAGTGGTTGAGCTTGTCAAATATATGAATGAGCAAGATATTAGTATGGTGCCTCGGGGTGCTGGAACTAACGTTAGCGGTGGAACCATCCCCTCGGAGAAATCAATCGTAATAAACTGCACGCGGATGACGAAGGTGCTGGAGATCGATACCGAAAATTTCGTCGCTGTTGTTGAGCCAGGGGTAGTCAACTTTGATTTGCAACAAGAACTGGAAAAACACGGGTTTTACTATCCTCCCGATCCTTCTTCTTGGAAGGCTTCGACTTTGGGCGGGAATATCGGAGAGTGCTCCGGCGGACCTCGCTGCTTTAAGTATGGCGTAACCCGCGACTCTATTTTGGGCTTAGAAGTCGTTTTGCCCAATGGCAAAGTTATCCGTACGGGTGGACGGAACTTTAAAAGCGAACCAGGTCTTGATTTGACTCGCATCATCGTCGGTTCTGAAGGAACTTTAGGGTATGTCACCAAAGCATATCTGCGAATTTTGCCCAAGCCGACTACGAAAAAGACCATGTTGGCAGTGTATAACAAAGTAGAAGATGCTTCACAGACCGTTGCGGATATCGTTGCGGCCGGCATTATCCCTACGACGTTAGAAATGATGGATAACCTCCTCATCAATACCACAGAGGATTATTGTCACGCCGGACTGCCTCGTGATGCAGGAGCTATTCTCATCATCGAGATTGATGGTTATCCGGAAGATATGGAAGAACAAATTGCGACCATTCGCGGGGTCACTGAGAAAGCAAACGCCAGAGACTTCAAAATTGCTCAGTCTGCAGCAGAAGTAGACCAAATTTGGCTCTCCCGCCGGGTTGCTTTCGGATCGGTTGCCCGTGTTAAGCCTTGCTATTCTATTCAGGATATTACCTTGCCCAGAGACAAGTTCCCGCAAGCGATTGATGGGATTCTCAAGGTAGCTAAGGATTTCGATATGATTATCGGTATCGTGGCCCACGCCGGTGATGGAAATGTCCACCCCTTAGTACTCTTCGATCAACGGAATCCTGATGAAGTTGAGCGCGTCCATGCTGCAGAACAAGCGCTGTGTGAACTGGCCGTTGATCTCGGCGGCACCATGAGCGGTGAGCATGGTATTGGAATTGTCAAGAAAAAGTATCTGGATAAGGAATTCACCCCGGAAGCTATGGAAACATTCCGGAAGTTGAAGAGAACCTTTGACCCTGCTAATCGCTTTAATCCAGATAAGATAATTTCCATATAAATTTTCGGATTGAAGAATATAAATACACGTTGAAGAGTTAATAAATATAAACTAATAAAAACCTAGTATAGACCTGCGGGTCCGTACTAGGTTTATTCTCTGCTTTCATGGAAGGTGCGGCAGGTCAAGATGCGCCGGTTGCTATCGTTCTCCGGTTCCTTTTGCCCTGTAGGTACTCCTATTGCTTCATCGGTAAGGAGAATGAAATTTTCCGGAAGACTTCCAAATACGCTCTGATTCTCTTAGCTGTTGTCATTGTATTTATTCTGATTCAGGCTTATGTAATTCCTGGAGTTGTACCTCAGATTCCTGTCGAATGACCAAGCTGGAGAATAAACAAGTATTGTGATAAAATGACCTAGGAGCTTTTGGAAAAAAGCTACAATAAAGTGGGAGTTGATCGTGTGGAAAAAAGATTATTTGACCTGGGTAAACTTGCAAAATTTGATACCAATGTGCCGCAAAAAGTTGTTGTGTACCAATCAGAGAAGACTCTTGCAGCTATGTGGTGCCTAGAACCCGGACAAGAAGTATTTCTGCATATGCATCCCAACGCTGATGATGTTTGGATTTGCCTTGAAGGTGAGTCTGGATTGTACTTTGCGGGTGATGGTAAAGAAGTTCCTATCTCCAAAGGAATGGCGATTCTCGCTGAGCCAGGTCAAACACATGGCATGAGAAACACCGGTAAGGATCGTTTCGTTTTCATTGGTGTAGCAGCACCCGTACCTGTCCAAACTGAAAGATTAGATTGATTACAAAGCTACATACTAGAAATTAACTGAACCGAATACTCTCGGTGAGAGGGGTGTGATGCACTCCTTTCGCCGAGAGTATTTTTATGTATTTTTCTCTAAATTATATTTGTCCCCCCGAAAAAGGAATAATGGGCTCGTAATTAGAGATGAAAGCGCTAAACCGAATTCGGAGAAAAAAATTAATATTTGGGAGAGAGAAACTATGAAAAAACCAATCGCACTTATATTGACAGCTGCCCTTATGGCTCTGCCGGTATCCCCAGTAATGGTACTAGCAGATACCACAGAAAAGGCCGCTATTGTTTCTGCAACAGAAGTCGACCCGGGAACTCTTCCTGATTCCCCCTTGTATTGGCTCGATGAGCTTGTAGAAAAATTGCAGGTTGCCCTGACTTTTGATTCTCAGAAAAAAATTAAACTCCTTGAGAAGCATGCTAACGAGCGAATGGCAGAGTTCTTAGCTTTGGCCGAGAAGGTAAATAGCGAAGAAGCAAAATTGGTTGCTACGGAGACAAAGGAATTAGAGGAATTAGAGAAGCAGAAGAAATCCGTAGAGTCCACCACCAAGCAGGAGGAATCCAAGGAATCAACCTCCGAAGACAATCAGGTAGTTGTGACTGTGGATTTAAGCAAGACCACAACTGGCTCTGCAATTACAAATCCAAAGCTAGAAAAGAAACTCAAGGGGTGTGAGAAGGCTTTAACTCGTTATAACGAGAAGATCGCTCAGGCCCAAGAACTTCTAGAACAGCTGGAAAACCCGGACTCAGAAGAATATAAAAATCTTCAAGCGGCTTTGATAAAGGTTAATGCCAATAATGCGATCGTCCTAGGTACCCTGTTAGAAAAACTTCCTCCTCAAGCTTCCCAAAGACTTGCTCTAAATATTGTTCGCTCCATGGAGAAGGCAGTAGATAAGATGGAAAAAATGGAGTCTAAGAACCAAAAACCTGAGGAAAGCACAACAGCTCAGCTTGAGGCTAATCAAGAAGAGAAAAGCAAGGTCACTGTAGATAAAGTAGCAAAGCCGGTTGAAGTTAAAAAAGTAACCCCTGTAGTTACGGTTGGCGATACTCCTAAACAAGAAAATACCGAGGTATCAGATGAACTAACCCAAAAAGAATACAAAGCACTTAAGAAGGAAGCTAGAGAAGCCTTAAAGCAGTTCCAAGAGGAATTAGGCCTAAAGGGTCCTGAAAAGGAGCATGATAGTGATAAAGAAAAGTCTAAGGATTATGACAGAGATCATGAAAGAGAGGAGTTGAACAAGGAAACGGCTAAATCATACTCTAACAAGAACGACAGTCGCTACTACCAAAAAGATCACAATGATAGGAATGACCGTGATCGTGACGACGATCAGGGGAATGACAAAGGAAGCCAAGATAGCGATTAAGGCTCTTGCAGAATTTCTCAATAAAGAGCCTATCTAAGAATTATATATAGGCAAGTAATCCAAGAAAAATAAGTCGTAATCTGGGATAAGCGCAAAGGCCATTGCATGATGAACGAAAAATTCATCGGGCAATGGCCTCAACAATACATAAAAAAGCACACTCATTTAGTGTGCCTTAATCATCATAATGGTGCGAGAGAAGGGACTTGCTCCGTCGCTACGCGACTATCACGCCGGGGCGGGAAAATGCTTCCAAAGGTCGCATTTTCTTTTTCCGCCCGTTCAAGTCCCTTCTACTTATACTGAGTAATAAGAAAAGCACACTCAATTAGTGTGCTTTAATCATCATAATGGTGCGAGAGAAGGGACTTGAACCCCCACGGTTTCCCGCTGGAACCTAAATCCAGTGCGTCTGCCAGTTCCGCCACTCTCGCATTTTGAGTTGCACTCATGTTTGTGCTGCACGTATGATTATAGCTTAGTTCAGATTAAAAGACAAGCTTTTTTAAGTGCGTAATTTCTGTTAAAATATGGGATATAGCATACTTGATTTGAGAATATGCTATAATGAGTTACAATAAAAAAAGATAAGCTAAAGCCTAAGGGAGGACAATAGCGTGGAGGAGTTAAGGGTCTTAGTGTTTTCCGCTACCTTTGGAGCTGGTCATGTTAGAGCTGCTGAAGCATTGATCGAAACCATAAGCGAAAAATCACCGAATGCTAAGATAACCCATTTAGATGTTGTTGCTTTCATAAGTAAAAGATTTAATACCCTTGCCAAGAATACATATATTAAATTGATTAAGCATACCCCAAAGCTCTACGGAATGTTTTATTATCGGACTTCTAAGATACGCCATGATTCACTGTTCCAACGATTTATCAATGTTTTGGGGCGTAAAGAATTTTTGGATTATATTAAAGAACTTAATCCTGATGTGATTATCTGTACTTATCCGATTATTGGAGTGATATTAGGCGAGCTGCGCATCGGGGGAGTCTTAGATTGTAAGGTCGTATCTGTAGTAACCGACTATGGTGTACATAACCAATATATCCATCGTGGGGTTGACCTCTATATTGTTGGGTGTCAGGATGTCTATGATGGTCTTCGGGCGGAGGGAATTGCTCCTGAACGGATAAAAATCACCGGTATCCCAGTCAGTCCGAAGTTTGAAAAAGTCCTTAACCGAGAAGAAGTGACCCAGCGGCTGAATATCAAACCGATTCGACCCACTGTACTCGTCATGGGGGGAGCCTATGGGGTATTAGGTGGTTCAAAACAAATATGTAAGTTGCTCTTGAATTCTGAGGTATCATTGCAGATATTGGTCGTCTGCGGACGGGATGAAAAGCTTTATCGTACCCTCGAAGGTCTTGAAGGGCGTAATCCAATGATTTGTTATGGCTATATCAAGAACGTCGAGGAGCTGATGAGTGTCGCCGATTTAATTATTACCAAGGCCGGGGGTCTTACAGTTTCCGAATCTCTAACGAAAAAGCTGCCCATGGTAATCTTTAAGCCTATCCCTGGTCAAGAATCTGAAAATGCACACTTCTTAGAGAGGATTGGTGCCGCCAAATTGGCTAAAACTGAGGAGGAGCTTGAGGAAACCATCACCCATCTGCTTAGTCATCCGGAGGAGGTTGTGAGCATGCGTAAAGCTGCCGCCAATGCTTTGCCGGGTCATGCAAGTGAAAGGGCCGTTGAACATATCCTTGCTATACTCTAATAAAATGATGTATACTTTTTAAAATGAGGCTTTGAAGCCTTGATAACTTGATTTTAGGCATACTGTCTGGTAGAATGGTCAGGAAATTTGTAATTAGTACCTTTGGATAAGTCCATCTGAAGCAAGTTTTTTTATTTGAAACCATGCTTTGAAGGGGAACGCAAGGTTCCCCTTTTAGCACTTGTTTGAAAAGCAGGAGTAGGCAACAAATGACGAAAAATGTCAAGTTTGCCTCTAGAAAATTTCGGACAAACTAGTTTTAGCATGAGGATGAATTGGTTTTTCCAAAGGAAGTATTAAGGGGGAGCACAGTAAATGTCAGTAAAAATGGAGAAAATAGAAAAAAATACAGTCGAGCTTGAAGTAACCGTCGATGCGAAAGTATTTAGCGCAGCAGTAAATAAGGCTGCCAAAGCATTAGCTAACAAAGTGAATGTTCCGGGATTCCGTAAAGGGAAAGCGCCACGTATGATGGTTGAACGCTTCGTAGGAACTGCCGCACTCTATAATGATGCTGCGGATGATATTCTTGGTGCGGAGTACATGAAGGCTTTAGATGAAGCGGGTATCGAGCCGGTCGATCGTCCGGAAATCGAACTTGTCCAAATGGATGATGGCCAGGATCTGATTTTTAAAGCTAAGGTTACTGTGAAACCTGAAGTAGAACTGGGAGACTATAAGGATTTAAAAGTCGAAAAATTAGCTGCTACGGTGACTGATGAAGAAGTAGAGCAAGATCTAGCCCGCAAGCAAGATCAGCATGCTAAGGTACTTAATCTTGAAGAGGGATCTGTTCAAGACAAAGATAATGCCAATATTGACTTTTCTGGTTCCGTCGACGGAGTTCTTTTTGACGGAGGAACTGCTGAAGGTTATGATTTAGTCATCGGATCTAATTCATTTATCCCAGGTTTTGAAGATCAATTAATCGGGGCGCAAATTGGACAGGAAGTTGATGTCAACGTTCGCTTCCCTGATGAATATCATGTTGAAGACCTTAAAGGTAAGGATGCATTGTTTAAGGTTAAAGTCAACAGAATTAAGAGAAAAGAGCTCGCTGCTTTGGATGATGAGTTCGCCAAGGATATTAGCGAATTTGAGACTCTTGATGAATTGAAAGCAGATTTAAGAGACAAACTGATGAAAGCGGCAGAACAACGTGCAGAAATGGAATACAAAAACGCGATCGTTGCTAAGGCCGTAGACAATGCAAGCGTCGAGATTCCAACAGCTATGATAGATAATCGTATTGGTATGATGCTCGATGATATGGCGCAAAATCTTTCTTATCAAGGACTGGACCTAGAAACCTATTGTCAGTATACGGGTACCAGTATGGATGCTTTGAAGGAAAATGTACGCCCTCAAGCTGCAGAGAATGTTAAAAGTGAACTCGTTCTAGAAGCAATTGCTAAGGCAGAAGGAATTGAAGTATCCGAGGAAGAAGTTAATAGTGAATTAGCAAAACTCTCAGAACGCTATCAGACCAGTCCGGAAAATTTGAAACAGGCCCTCATGGCACGTGGTGAGATGGGCATGTATCGTCAGAGCTTAGTTTCCGAAAAAACGGTAAACTTCCTCGTCGAACAGGCATAGTCTATGTGCAGAGGTATTCTGTGCTAGAGAGGTGAGAGGAATGGCAAAGTACAACGACGAAAAGAACCAGCTTAAGTGTTCGTTCTGTGGGAAAACTCAAGACCAGGTTAAAAAGTTAGTTGCTGGCCCTGGTGTATATATTTGCGATGAGTGCATTGAACTCTGCAATGAGATCATTGAGGAAGAGCTCAATGAAGATTTAGGGATGGAGATTGGAGATATTCCCAAACCCAAAGAAATACGGGCGATTCTCGACCAGTATGTGATTGGGCAGGATGAGGCCAAGAAGGCTTTGTCAGTTGCCGTTTATAACCACTATAAACGAATCAATCTGGGTATGAAGATTGATGATGTGGAACTCCAAAAGTCGAATATCGTGATGCTGGGACCTACCGGATCTGGCAAAACGTTGCTTGCTTCAACGTTAGCCAAAGTTCTGAATGTGCCCTTCGCCATTGCGGATGCGACCTCTTTGACAGAGGCTGGCTATGTAGGTGAAGACGTCGAAAACATCCTCCTCAAGCTGATTCAAGCTGCAGATTATGATGTAGAGAAGGCTGAAAAAGGTATTATCTACATTGATGAAATCGATAAAATTGCCCGTAAATCAGAGAATCCTTCCATCACCCGTGATGTATCCGGGGAAGGTGTGCAACAGGCGCTTCTGAAGATTCTGGAAGGCACTGTTGCCAGCGTTCCGCCCCAAGGTGGTCGTAAGCATCCACATCAAGAGTTCATCCAATTGGATACCACGAATATCTTGTTCATCGTGGGAGGAGCATTTGATGGGATAGATAAGATTATCCAAAACCGGATCGGGAAAAAGGTGATGGGCTTTGGAGCTGAGATCAAGGCTAAGGGAGAGCAGAATATCGGAGACTCGCTCCGAGAACTTCTCCCAGCGGATCTTCTGAAATTCGGTCTAATTCCGGAGTTTGTCGGACGTTTGCCGGTTATGGTCAAACTGGACGCTTTGGATGAGGAAGCTTTGGTGCGGATTTTGACTGAACCTAAAAACGCTTTGGTGAAGCAGTATGAAAAACTCCTCGAGCTGGATGGTGTCGCCCTCGAATTCAAGGAAGATGCACTCCAAGGGATTGCGGAAGAAGCGATTCGACGCAATACCGGAGCGCGGGGGCTAAGAGCTATCATGGAAGAGGTTATGCTTAATGTGATGTATGACCTGCCCTCTCGTAGTGATGTGACTAAGTGCGTCGTCACTAAGGATGCCATCGCCAAGAAGGAAGAACCACTGCTTGTGACTATCGATAAAAGCAAGAAAAACAAAAAAGAAGAATCAGCATAAAAAACGAGGCAAGGGAGTTATCCTTGCCTCAGTTTTTTGCAAAAAGGGGTCAGGTCCCTCTTTTCATGAAAAGAGGGACCTGACCCCTTTTTGCATTTTTTTCATGGACCAGATACCCACTCGCGTTATTAAAAGCTTTCTCGTGGGCAATACTAGCAGGGTGTGAAGTATTAGCCTTCAGGAGGGAATAGACACTATGGCTGGTTTAACCGGAATCGTCATGATGGTACAGTTTATCTTTGCCGTCATCATCGGCTTGTATTTTTGGGGTCTGCTTAAATCCCAACAAGGGAATAAGATCTCAATCGAGAGGGAATCGAAGAAGGAATTAGAAAAGTTAGAAAAAATGCGCAAAATTGCTCTTACCACTCCCTTGTCGGAGAAGACCCGCCCTACCCATTTTGAAGAAATTGTGGGGCAGATGGAGGGAATTAAAGCGCTACGCGCTGCTTTATGTGGGCCCAATCCTCAGCATGTCCTTGTCTATGGACCCCCTGGTGTGGGAAAAACGGCTGCTGCTCGATTGGTTCTAGAGGAAGCAAAAAAGAACCCTCTTTCTCCTTTTAAGGCGGAAGCTAAGTTTATCGAAATCGATGGGGCTACGGCTCGTTTTGATGAACGGGGGATTGCTGATCCCTTGATCGGTTCGGTCCATGATCCAATCTACCAGGGTGCCGGGGCTATGGGGATGGCAGGCATACCACAGCCTAAGGCTGGAGCGGTGACCAAAGCCCATGGGGGAGTGCTCTTTATCGATGAGATTGGAGAGCTCCACCCTATCCAGATTAATAAACTGTTGAAAGTTTTAGAAGACCGCAAGGTTATTTTAGAAAGCTCTTATTACAGCTCTGAAGACACTAATGTACCTGCACATATCCACGATATTTTTCAAAATGGCTTGCCTGCGGACTTTCGTATGGTGGGGGCAACGACTCGGAGTCCGGAGGAAATTCCGCCGGCGATCCGCTCTAGGTGTATGGAGATTTTCTTTCGCTCTCTCTTGCCGGAGGAAATCGCCCAGATTGCGCGAGGAGCAGCAGCTAAAATGGAGATTCCTATCACTATGAGCGCCCTCAACGTGGTCAAACAGTATGCTACGAATGGACGCGAAGCAGTCAATATCGTTCAGCTGGCTGCGGGAGTGGCCCAAACGGACAAGCAGATGGAGATCAATGCGGCTACAGTGGAATGGGTAGTCACTTCAGGTCAATACGCCCCGCGGCCCGATCGGAAGGTTCCTCTCGAGCCGGAGGCCGGTTTGGTCAATGGTTTAGCAGTCTATGGTCCAAATATGGGGATGCTTTTGGAGTTAGAGGTTACAGCCAATTCTGTGGCTCCCGGCACGGGTGAACTTTTAGTTACTGGCATTGTGGAAGAAGAGGAGCAAGGAAGCAACTTTAAGAAGACACGTCGCAAAAGTATGGCCAGAAGTTCGGTTGAAAATGTTTTGACAGTCATTCGGCGACAACTAGGGATATTTCCCCATAACTATGATATCCACGTGAACTTCCCGGGAGGGGTACCTATTGACGGGCCTTCGGCAGGGATTGCTATTGCAACAGCTGTTGTATCGGCGATTCGCAAAGAAAAGGTGGATAACTACCTTGCGATGACCGGTGAACTATCCATTCGTGGTGGAGTAAAGCCTGTAGGAGGGGTTCCGGCTAAGCTTGAGGCAGCACATCAAGCCGGTTGTCGTAGGGTGTTTATTCCTAAAGAGAATTGGCAGGAGCGCTTTAGGAACTTCGCGGAGGGAATGGAAGTTATTCCTGTGGAGACGCTCAATGAAGTCTTGGTGGGAGCCCTGCTGGCTGATCCCCAAAAAGAAAAAGCAGCTACGCCGACACCCTTGGAGGAGGTATTGGCACGGCTGGATATCAACTCAAAAACATCTGCACCCTCGGTCAATTTGCCTGAGCAAGGACAATCATGCTAGAATAGATGAAACAGAGAATGGCACACTAATAACGGTGTGCTTTTTCAGTCTATCTGAAAGAATAAAATGTGGTTATTATATGATTACCCGATGGGTAGGGAGGGAATTGAATGAGTAAAGAAAGAGAATTACCGTTGCTCCCCTTGAGAGGAATTATGGTCTTTCCGTATATGGTCATCCATCTAGATGTGGGGCGAGAGCGCTCCATGGCTGCTATTGAGCAAGCTATGTTGGATGATCGCATCCTGCTCTTGTCATCACAAAAAGAGACTGAGATTGATTCGCCCCAGCCGGATGACATTCATACAATCGGTACTCTAGCTGAGATCAAACAGCTTTTAAAGCTTCCCGGAGGGACGATGCGTGTTCTTGTGGAAGGCAAGCAGCGGGGAAAAATTCTCGAGTACCTAGCGGAGGAGCCCTATTTTAAAGTGCGGGTTGAAGAAGGCGAAGAGGGAGTATACGATATTACTCCGGAAATCGAGGCCTTGACCCATGGGGTTATCCACCAGTTCGAAGAGTACGCTAAGCTCAGCAAAAAAGTCCCTCAGGAGACTTTGGGCACTGTTTTGGGTGTCGATGATCCCGGGCGTTTGGCAGATATTGTGGTGTCCCATTTGAATCTAAAGATTGGGGATAAGCAAACCATCTTGGATGCTCTCGATGTGGCTGAGCGATTAGAGCGGTTAACAGAAATTATCATGCGGGAAAATGAAGTTCTTGAGCTAGAGCGTCGCATCGGTCTTCGTGTGCGCAAGCAGATGGAAAAGACTCAGAAGGAGTATTATCTGCGGGAGCAAATGAAGGCGATTCAAAAGGAATTAGGGGATAAGGACGAGAAGCAAGCTGAAGTTGAGGAGTATCGCGAGAAAGTTGCTCAAGGAAAGTTTCCCAAAGAAGTGGAAGAGCGAGCTTTAAAGGAAATTGACCGTCTGGAAAAGATGCCCCAAGCCTCCTCGGAAGGAACTGTAGTACGTACTTATTTAGATTGGATTATTGCCCTTCCTTGGACGAAGGTCAGCAAGGATAAGATGGATATCAAACGCGCTGAAAAGATACTTGATGAGGATCATTATGGTCTGGAAAAGGTCAAAGAGCGGATACTCGAATTTTTGGCGATTCGCAAGCTGACACCCAAGATGAAGAGTCCCATCATTTGCTTCGTGGGGCCGCCGGGGGTAGGTAAAACCTCCTTGGCTAAGTCCGTGGCTAGTGCCCTTGACCGGAAATTTGTACGCATGTCTTTAGGGGGAGTCCGTGATGAAGCAGAGATTCGGGGGCATCGGCGGACCTATATCGGGGCTCTGCCGGGGCGGATTATCCAAGGGATGAGGAACGCTGGAACAGCCAACCCTGTCTTTCTGCTCGATGAAATCGATAAGATGGCCTCGGACTTCCGCGGTGACCCGGCGTCAGCTCTGCTCGAAGTTCTTGACCCTGAACAGAACAATAGCTTTTCCGATCATTACCTGGATTTGCCCTATGATCTATCTCGTACCCTCTTCATTATGACAGCCAATACAGTGCATACCATACCACAACCTCTCCTCGACCGGATGGAGGTTATCTCTCTAAGTGGTTACACTGAGGACGAAAAGGTCAATATTGCCAAACGCTATCTCGTGCCCAAGCAACTCAAAGCCCATGGGTTAAAGGCTGGCCAATTGGTGGTCGAGGACGAGATTCTCCTGAAGATCGTCCAAGGCTATACTCGTGAATCCGGTGTACGGAATCTAGAACGGCAGATAGCTAATCTTTGCCGTAAAGTCGCTACCCGGGTAGTGAAAAAGGAATGGAAGACCGAGACCCTGACTCTGGAGATGCTGGAGGAGCTCTTAGGAGCTCAGCGTTATCATTTTGAAAAGGCAAGACTTAAACCAGAAATTGGCGCGGCCACAGGTTTAGCATATACACAAGTGGGTGGGGATGTCTTAACCATTGAGGTCGTTCCATTACCCGGTAAAGGGCAGCTGACTTTAACCGGTAAGCTGGGAGATGTGATGAAGGAGTCTGCCTATGCGGGTCGGACCTTTGTTCGTTCCCATTCCCGTGAATTAGGGATACCGGATGATTTCTATGAAAAGACCGATCTTCATATTCATGTTCCGGAGGGAGCGATTCCCAAGGACGGCCCTTCAGCTGGAATTACGATGGCTACAGCTATGGCATCGGCTTTAACCAAACGGGCAGTGCCTTCGGATTTAGCCATGACGGGTGAAATCACTTTGAGAGGTAATGTCTTACCGATCGGCGGCGTCAAGGAAAAGGTCCTGGCGGCTCATCGGGCAGGAATCAAGAAAGTGATCTTGCCGGAGCAAAACCGCAAGGACTTAGAAGAAGTTCCTGAGAATGTCCGTGAGGAAATGGAGTTTCACTTTGTGAGTCGGATGGAAGAAGTGGCTCATATTGCCCTGCTACCTGTGGCCGAATCAGTGGAATACTTAGGGACCAGGAATCGATTCCCGATCATGGGAGAAGGGGAAATTACCTCTGTGCCAACGCCGGATCATCCAGTGTCTTGATGCGTGCTTACAATGTTCGCTAACTTGAGTGGACAATAATCAAGGATTTAAAGCACGGGGCGTGTGGCTCCGTGCTTTTTGAAGAGTTTTGGGGTAGAGGAGTATGTCATGTGATTACCATTCGTAAGGCGGAATTTATTACTTCTGCTGTCAATAGTAAAGGGTACCCGGAGTTAACTGGACCAGAGATCGCTCTGGCGGGACGTTCCAATGTGGGTAAATCCTCATTGATCAACAAGTTTATTAATCGCAAGAATCTTGCCCGGACGGGAAACACCCCGGGCAAGACGCAGATGATTAATTTTTATCGGATTAATGAGGAATGGGGATTTGTGGATCTGCCGGGATACGGTTATGCCAAGGTCTCCAAAGAGCTCAAGGCCAACTGGGGTAAGATGATGGAGGAGTATTTCTCCTGGAGGGAGAATCTGAGGGCTGTTATTCAGGTCGTAGATATTCGTCATATCCCTAGTCTTGAAGATGAAGAGATGCATGGCTTTTTGCGGAATCGGGGACTACCGGTGCTTGTGGTGGCTACCAAGGCTGATAAGATTTCTAAGGGACAATGGGCAAAGCATTTAAGTCAAATTGCTAAGGCTCTGAATATTCCGGATTGGCATATGATCATCCCCTACTCAGCGGAGACTGGACTAGGGGTTCCTGAGCTACATCAAGCCCTTGAAGAAATACTTGCTATGACAGAGGAAGATGTAGAAATAGGCGAACAAGAAACCGACGTCTGATAGTTTGACGAAAAAAATAATATGGAGACTTTTCGAGATAATGAGAAGGCTTCCCTCTGAATATACATTATGGGGATAGAATAGATTGAATTCCCGAAAGTGTAGGTAAGGAGTGGGAGCCTTTTGAACGATTTAGTGACGATGGTTATCGGTCTGGGGATAATATTAATGTCGGCTGAGGTCTTCACCAACGGTGTGGAGTGGCTGGGGAGACGGCTCAATCTAGGTGCCGGTGCGGTTGGGAGTGTGCTGGCGGCAGTGGGTACAGCCTTGCCGGAGACCATGGTTCCGATTATTGCCTTTTTGGGTATAAGCGGTGGCGAAGAACTAGCCGACGTGGGAATCGGGGCGATTTTAGGTGCTCCCTTTATGTTGGTTACCTTAGCCTTTTTTATCTCTGGGGTGGCAGTTTTGATTTTCCGGCGTAACAACAAGCCCTTGTTCATTAACACGGCTGTGATTAAGCATGATCTTGCCTTTTTCTTAGTGGTGTATGGATTAGCAATTGCAGCTTCTTTTTTACCGAATCATCAAATGAAGTTGGCTGTGGCTGCTCTTTTGCCTATTCTCTACTTAATTTATGTGGCTAAAACTGTGTACAACTGCTTAGGGACGGATGAATGCGGACATTTAGCGCCTCTTTATTTTGCTCAACGCCATTCTAACCCTTCCCTTGCTGTTATTCTTTTCCAGTTGAGTTGTGCTTTGCTGGGAATCGTGGCAGGGGCGAATGTTTTTGTGGGAGCTGTGCAATCCGTTGCTCAAATGACAGGGATTCCAGCCTTTATTCTATCCTTGATTATTACCCCAATTGCGACGGAGCTTCCGGAAAAATTTAATAGTGTTATCTGGTTGCGGAGAGGCAAGGATACTTTGGCTTTGGGAAATATTACGGGGGCAATGGTTTTTCAAAGCTCCGTGATTCCGGCCTTAGGTATAGCCCTAACGCCATGGCAACTGGAACCTCTCGCTTTATGGAGCGCTCTATTGGCTATTGGTTCGGGTTTTTTTATCTATTCGACGATACGGCGAAGGGGGTCCCTTTGTCCTCTACATTTGCTGGCGGGGGGAGGATTTTATTTCTTCTTTATCATCACTCTGCTTCAGTCTCAGCTTCACTGATCAAGGAAGAGTCAGGAGCTGAACAACTGCAGAAGTGCATTTTCGCGTCAGCTAAGCATTGGTAATGGCGCTCTTCATCAGCAGCGATTTGGAGGAGGATGGTTTGGATCTGGGGAATAGGGATTTTTTCGGCTAGGTCGGTGTAGTGTTTTGCGGCAGCGGCTTCATCCTTCATGTTGTAGTCAAGAATGGCGCAGAGGTCGGTGCTGTAATTTAGGTAACGAGAGCGCCAATCAAACCAACGCCCCTTGCTGAAAGCTCCATAGCGGGGGTCTAGACCCAAAAAGCGGATACACCAAGCCAATTGTTCTAAATGGCGTAGTTCGTCATAGGCAAGAGGTCTTAGGAGTTCATCGAACTCTGGCCGATCTAGGACCACGGCTTGGTACAGGTAGGTTGTTACAGCGGAAAGCTCAGAATCTTTACCAGCATAGACATCGAATAGCAGCATGGCATAAGTAAAGTTAGGCTCGGATAGTTCTCCGAGCGTCATATCTTGATATTCAGAGGTGGGTAACAAAAGCACCTGACCAGGGTAAATGCGATCTGGATGCTTAAGATGATTGAGATTGATAATTTCGGACATTTCCACCTTATAAGCATTGGCAATTTTATAGATACTGTCCCCAGGTTGCACGACATAGCGGGTGTAGTCCATGGAAAATCCCCCTTTCCTTGATTATTACTATATTCACAGGCAGGCGAAGATGGTAAAGGAAGAATGTTCCATTCATCTTTGGCTTTCCATGATTTCACGCATGAATGGGACAGGTTTAACATAGATATGTAGTAAAGAATGGAAGGGAGCGATCGGCGTGGGAAATTCGATCCTTAAGGGGATGAGTGCCGCTCTATTAGTCACCGTCATTACTTTACTTGCGGGATTATTTTGGACAGCCATGGGATTTACTGGCTTATCGACCACAATGTTGATGGATATTGGCTTAGTAGTAAGTTGCCTTGCAGCAGGCTATGTGACGGGGAAGGCAAGCGGGCAGTGGATTTTAGGGGGGGCATCTAGCCTAGGCTATATCTTGCTTTGTGTCTTTTTGATTGCCCTTTTTTTAGAGCTGAGTGCGTGGGGAGTTATCCAGATTTTAGCCGAAGGTGGCTTAATTGGGATTCTTGCCGGAGCCTTTGGAGCGGGTCGCGAGGGAAGTGCATTACGACCCTCACGAAGAGCGCCCCGGTTCTACGCATGGGGTGATGATTATAGTGGTAGAGGGACATATAGTGGCTCGGCTGGACGAGCCAGTGCGTATGATGAGTGGGATAATCATGTGGAGGATTGGGAGTACAATCAAGGCGAAGAGGAAAACAAGTACTCTTCTAATCATCGAAAAGCATGGTGGGAAGAGGATGTCCTTTAGTATAGAATTTGGTAAGGGTCGCAGACTATCAGTAGGTATCAATATAGTTTGTAAAGGAATGGTTATGTGAACAGCGGCCTGGTCTATTTTGGTCTTGGTGTAGCAGCTAGCTTTCTTGGCTGGATGCTTTTAGTGTTGATAGCGATCTTCTTAGGCAAACGTTTCTTTCGAACGGGGGTGCAGCGGATTTTTGATCTTGTGGCAAGTAGGTTATTATCAGATCCTTTTTCGGAAAATCTACTTGAGCTATGGAGTGCAGTGCAGAGAACTTCCTTGCAAAACATCATTCATATAAGTTTGCGAGCAGAAACAGGAAAAATTATTAAAAGGCCTTTAGGCAGTCCGAAGCCTTTTAACCATTATGATAATCTCTTATTTGTTCCGGCCCAACTTGTGCGCTCCCCTATCGAAATCAGTGTCCCAGTGGATTTATCTGTAACCCTCGGCCCTAGAGCTGAAATACCGATGACCCTGCCGATTCCCTTGATGATTGGCGGCATGGGCTTCGGGGTGGGCTTAAGTGAACAAGCGAAAGTTGCTTTAGCCAAAGCAGCTAAACAATTAGGGACAGCCACAAATTCTGGGGAAGGTCCCTTTTTGGCTGAGGAGAGGGAGGCGGCGGGAAAGTACATCTGGCAAGTCAGTCGTCATGACTATGGACGAAATCCGCAAGCAATAGCTGCGGCTGATATGATTGAAGTTCAGATGGGACAGGGGGCACGCCTGGGTGGGCATATAATTGAGCCACATGAAATCAAAGGGAAGGCCCGGAAGATTATGGGGATTTCACCTGTTGCCTCTCTGAAGGGTTACGCAATTTTTCCTGATATTGCAAATCCCCAAGATTGGCCGCGTTTCATTAGAGATTTGCGTAAAGAGGTGGGGGGAAAACCCATCGGGCTTAAGCTCATGGGTGGGGGAAGGCTTGAGGCAGATTTAGCAATCGCCATCGAGTCAGGTTTTGATGTCATTTGCGTTGGTGGGTCACAGGGGGGGACAGCCGCATCCTCGCCTACCATCAGTGATGATTTTGGCATGCCGAGTATTAATAATCTTGTCCGTGCACAACGATACCTTAAGGAACAAGGGGTAAGGCATGAGGTGAGCCTGATTGCCGCAGGAGGATATGCTACTCCCGGTGAATGCTTAAAGGCCCTCGCTTTGGGTGCTGATGCCATCTATGTTGGCACGGTACCTCTTTTTGCCCTAGTACATAAACAAATTGGCAAGGTGATGCCATGGGAACCTTTGACACAGCTAGTCTTTTATGATTCAAAATATAAGAATCGATTGGATGTCGAGCTGGCGGCACAGAGTGTGGTGAAGGTAATAAATTCTTTCACCATGGAGATGGAGGAAGGGATTCGAGCTATGGGTAAAAAATCGATTGCTGATCTTGGCCCTCATGATCTGGTGGCACTGGACCAATGGACGGCTGAGTTGACCGGGGTACCGAAAGCTTAAAGTGAAGGGAAAAGAGAAGGAAAGTTGAAGTGAAGATAAAAATTGAGGTCAAAAACGAGGGCCCGAAAACGAAGACCAAAAGCACAAGTGAAGTCTCAAAGTGCAATAAAAAGCAGATACTGACTTAGTTCATCAGTATCTGCTTAATAAATGTAATCAATTATATTAGTTCAATCTAAACTTACGAGCTGCCTGTTGGAGGTCCATGGCTGTATCAGATAGCTCTTGTGCAGAGGAATGAATCTCTTGCATGGCAAGCATTTGCTCAGAGCTACTGCTAGCGACCTCCTCAGTCTGAGCGGTTGTTTCTTGACAGACAGCGGAGACCTGGGTCACTTCATGAGCAATGATGTCGGAACTTTGAGTTATCCCGCGGGATAAGGAAGAGATCTTTTGAATTTGCTGGCTAAGTGTTTGCGTGCTTTCTTTGATCCGGGTAAATGCTTCTTGAGCATTATGGATAGCCTTAGCCCCGCTTTGAACAACACCTTTTTCGGAATCCATACTGGCGATAGCTTCATCTAGGCTGTTTTTAATATCGAAGATAATAGTCTCGATCTGAGCGCTTGAGAGAGTAGATTGTTCAGCAAGTTTACGAACTTCTTCAGCAACCACGCTAAAGCCCCGTCCATGTTCTCCAGCCCGGGCAGCCTCGATAGCTGCATTTAAGGCTAAGAGATTGGTTTGATCAGAAATGGCCTTAATGGTTTCTACAATCGAACCGATAACAGTGGATTTTTCGCCTAGGGCGGCAATAATCACTGCCGTGCCATCAACGGAATTATGTATATGATCCATCTGCTGATTGACTACGTTCATGGCGGTATCGCCATCTTCTGCGAGTTGTAATGACTGTTGGGAGGATTGATCGGCTAAATGGATGTGATCTTCAATCTGGCGAACTCCATGGGCCATGGATTGGATGTTTGTCATTATGTTTTGCACACTATTGGCTTGGGTTTGTGACCCGATAGCCACTTGCTGAAGAGATGAAGAAACGAGCTGGGCAGATTGTGTGGTAGATTTGGATTGGGTTGATAAGACATGTGTGGAATCGGCAAAAATATCAGCGCTATTAGTAATACCACCAACCAAGGAACGGAAATTCTCGGTCATTTCATTTAAGGAAGCACAGAGAGTTCCTAGCTCATCTTTTTGTCCCATGCTGTAAATGGTTGCCGTGAGGTCACCCTTGGCTACCTTTTCGGCAAAGATAACACTATGCCTTAGAGGGGTTGCAACTAAGAAGGATATGTAAAGACCGTAAAAAAGAACAATAATACCAGCGGTTACTAATAATGCAAGATAAAGTCCAATGTTCTGTTCAAGATCGGCTCCTGTCCTAACCATGTAGTAGATTATACCACCTGCTGAAATGGTGATCATGGCATTGATGCCAAAAGCCAATGCCAGCTTTGACGACACGGATAAATTAAACCACCATCGAACAATCCTAGAGTGCTTGAAGAAAAATTCGCTTATTCTGTTTAAGAAATGTTCCATTCCGACCCTCCCCGGCAAGATTTGTTTCTATTTACATCTTTAAACATATTACCATTCCATATTGTATCATAAGAATTTACAATTGTGGAGTGAAGATTTTGAAAACATTCTTTCTAAATACTGGAAAAAGCAAACACACTAAACACACTAAACACACTATATACGTCAAATACATAATAAAACTTAGAGCACCTTTTGACATTATCCTCATATAAAGATATAATGAAAAATATTAATAGTAAAACCCAAGGAATGTGAGGAATAGCTGAACCGGCGGCTTAGAGAGGAAGACAAATGCTGAAAGTCTTTCCCGTTTGGAGGTTAGGGTCGCACAGGAGGGGCAGGGGCGAATAGGGTAGCCCTTGACGGTTTGCTCGTTATCGCATTTTAGAGTGCAAAGACTTTAATTCTTTGAAAAAAGGTGGTACCGCGAGTCCTTCGTCCTTTAGTGGCTGAAGGGCTTTTTTGTTATATTTTTTATATATGAAAGGAGCATTACGAATGTCAGAGGACTTAAAAATGGAAAAGGTCTATGACCCAAGTCAAGTTGAAGGGAAATGGTATCCCTATTGGGAGGAAAAAGGTTATTTTCATGCGGATGTAGATAATGCCAAGGAACCCTTCAGTATCGTCATGCCCCCACCGAATGTCACCGGTGCTCTGCATTTAGGACATGCGATCGATAGTACGATCCAAGATATCCTTACCCGTTTTAAAAGGATGCAGGGCTACAATACCCTATGGCTTCCCGGAACGGACCATGCAGGCATTGCCACCCAAGCCAAAGTTGAGGAACAGTTGGCCAAGGAAGGCACCAATCGCCATGAACTTGGTCGAGACAAGTTCCTAGAACGGGTTTGGGACTGGAAAAGAGAGTATGGAGGAAGGATTACCGGACAACTTCGCCGCCTCGGTGCTTCCTGCGACTGGTCGAGGGAACGCTTTACGATGGATGAGGGATGCTCCGAAGCCGTACGGAAGGTTTTTGTAGATCTCTACAATAAAGGCTTGATTTACCGTGGCAATTATATCGTCAATTGGTGTCCCCACTGCCATACCACGATCTCCGATATTGAAGTTGAGCATATGGATCGCGAAGGGCATCTTTGGCATCTGCGCTATCCTGTAAAAGATAGTGAAGAATTTTTAGTGGTAGCGACCACGCGTCCGGAAACCATGCTGGGCGATACTGCAGTTGCTGTTCATCCGGAGGATGAACGTTATCAACATCTGATCGGTAAGACTGTGCTGCTACCTTTAATGAATCGGGAAATACCCATCATTGCCGATGACTACGTGGATCGAGAGTTCGGGACAGGGGCGGTAAAGATTACCCCGGCTCATGATCCTAATGACTTTGAAGTGGGTCTGCGCCACAATCTGCTCTCTATCTCAGTCATGGACCGTGAGGCAAACATGAATGAAGAGGCCGGGAAGTACCAAGGGATGGAGCGCTATGCGGCGAGGAAGGCTATCGTCAAGGATCTTGAGGACCTAGGAGTATTGGTGAAAGTCGATGCTCACCAGCATGCTGTAGGAGAATGCTATCGTTGCTCCACAGTGGTTGAACCCATGGTCAGTAAGCAATGGTTTGTTAAAATGGCTCCCTTAGCTAAGCCGGCCATGGAAGTGGTAAAGGAAGGGCTAATGGAATTTGTGCCTGATCGTTTCGCCAAAATCTATCTAGGTTGGTTGGAGAATATCCGGGATTGGTGCATCTCTCGTCAGCTGTGGTGGGGTCATCGGATTCCAGTCTGGTATTGTGAAGATTGCGGGGCAGAGATCTGCGTGCAGGTCGATCCGGAGATTTGCCCAAAATGCGGTTCCAAACATCTTAAGCAAGACCCGGATGTCTTGGACACTTGGTTTTCTTCCGGGTTATGGCCCTTCTCAACCATGGGTTGGCCGGAAGATACCCCGGAGCTGAAGCAGTTCTATCCCACATCAGTACTTGTGACCGGGCGGGATATCATCTTCTTCTGGGTAGCCCGCATGGTTTTCATGGGTCTGGAATTTATGAAGGATGTTCCTTTCAAGAAGGTTATGATTCATGGTCTTGTCTTGGATGCTCAGGGTAGGAAAATGAGCAAATCCTTGGGTAATGGTGTCGATCCCCTAGAGATCATCGATCAATACGGCGCCGATACCCTGCGGTTCATGCTTATTACCGGCAATACTCCGGGTAATGATCTGCGTTTTCATCCTGAGCGCTTGGAGGCGACTCGAAACTTTGCTAATAAGATTTGGAATGCCTCGCGCTTTGTGCTCTTAAATCTGCAGGACTTTGCGGAAGGCCCACGGGGCGACCTTAAGCTGGAAGATCGCTGGATTCTCTCGCGCTACGAAGAGACCATCGATGAAGTTACTGCGGCCCTTGATCGCTTTGATCTGGGTGAAGCTGCTCGTCTTCTCTATGAGTTTATTTGGAATGAATTCTGTGATTGGTATATCGAACTGGCTAAAGGTCGACTCTATGATAAAGAGCATCCGGAAGCACGTCATACAGTCCAGTCGATTCTCCTTGAGGTTTTAGAAGGAACGATGAAGCTCTTACATCCCTATATGCCCTTCATTACGGAGGAGATCTGGCACAACCTACCGGTCACTGGGGAAAGCATCATGATCCAAGCTTGGCCTCAAGTCAAAGGATATCAAGACAACTCGGCTGAGAAACAAATGAACCAGATTATGGAGGTCATCAAAGCCATCCGCAATATCCGCGCCGAGATGAATGTTCAACCCGGTAAAAAAGCTGAGATTATACTCGTTGCCCCAGAGCAAGAAACCTTAGGCGTTCTGGAAATGGGTAAGGATAGCATTCGACTTTTAGCTGGTGGTTCTCAAGTTGATGTGGTGTCGAGTCTGGAGGTTAAACCAGCTCAAGCTGCCAGTGCAGTTCTCGAGGGTGTTGAGGTTTACCTCCCCTTACGTGGACTCCTCGATCTGGACAAGGAAATCGCCCGCGTAGAAAAAGAAATTGCCCAAGCCTTCCAAGAGCAAAGCCGTCTGGCCGGAAAGCTTAATAACGAAGGCTTTGTCGCCAAAGCCCCTGAGCAAGTCGTGGCCAAGGAGCGGGAGAAGCTCGAAGGAATCAACGGACGGATTGGGGCGCTGCAGGTTCGCTTAGCTGAGTTGAAGGAGGCGTAAGCTTCGCAAGGTTGCTTCGTTGGGTTCGCTTGTAGGTAGGTCTTGGTAGAATAGTTTTTGGGTAAAGCATGCTGGTTTCAATGGGAATTAGCATGCTTTGCTTGTTTGGGGTCTCTGAAAGAGTCTGTCTCCAGTAGGTCTGGCTCCAACGGTCTCCAGGGTGCCTCCAGCAGCAGTCTCCAGGATTTTGCCATACGCGTTCACTTTATAAGCTGCGCGGTGCCAAACTAATCGCTCAAGCTCTTCGCTCCGACGGGTGCCCGGCTAAATCGCCATCCTTGGCTCTCTAGCCGGTTGGAAACGTCCTGTTTCCAACCCGTCTCCGCTGCTATCTTTTCGCGAAGTTTGGCATCCTGCTCGCTTAAATCCGTTCTCTGCTGTATGTCAAAATCCTTGGGTAGTATTACGGGGTAGAAGTAACGTATATCTTGAGGTTTGCTTAGAGGGTTGCTTGGAAGTAGTTTTTCACACCTGAGTGATCAAGCTCGAGCTACCCACCTACAAAGAATGGGCCAGAACGGGCTGGAATTCTCCGAATGCTGCTGAAAGTCTCGTTAGAAAACCCAAGGATATTGATTTGCAAGAGGGAAACGACTTCAAAGCGAGCAGCTACCCGTTCTTTGCGAAAAGCTTTCGGCGTAGAAAGGTTGGAAACAGGACGTTTCCAACCCGCTACGAGGCAGGAGCCGATTTAGCGGGGGACCTTTCGGAGCCAAATGCTTGAGCGTTAGAACGGGTGCGCGCAGCTTTCTGAGTGACCGGTGCAAATCAATATCCTGGAGACTACTGGAGACCGTAGTTTGCACTAAGCCAGCTTCTTGCAAAGCAAAGCTACTACTTACCCGCGAAATTCTCCCCGTCAATTGCAGGAAAACCGCCACCGATAGGGAATTATCGCATAGTAAACTTGTACATAATAACCATGTGCCAATGCATGCAAACCATAGGGGGCCAGCACAGGCGAATATTCAAAGGAGGAGCATAAGGTGAAGGATAAAGAAACTTCGGAGCTAAGCGAGCAGTTAAATCAAGAAAATTCGCAGGAGGTGTCCTCCTTAGAGTTTGAATATGAGGAAGCACAGGAGTATCTTGTTAATCTTACGAAATTTGGTATGAACTTTGGCCTCGGTCGTATTGAGGAACTTTTAAAGCGGGTGGGTAACCCTGAAGAACATCTAAAGATTATTCATATCGGCGGAACCAATGGCAAAGGGTCGACCAGCATGATGATTGCCGCAATCCTTGAAGACGCCGGATATAGGGTAGGAGTGTTTACTTCTCCACATCTTCACGATTATCGTGAGCGGATTACCATTAATGGTGAAATGATTCCGAAAAGAGATGTTATCAAGCTGATTCAAATGCTTCGCCCTCATCTAGAGGATCTTGTGCAGCAGGGTGTAGAGCATCCTACCGAGTTTGAGGTCAATACGGCCATGGCCCTTAAGTATTTTGCAGAGCAAAAGGTGGACTTTGTGGTTCTCGAGGTAGGACTAGGGGGGGCTATTGACTCCACCAATGTGGTTAAGCCTCTGATTTCCGTCATTACCAATGTAGGTATGGATCATATGAACTACCTTGGTGAGACTTATGAAGAGATCGCTCAAGTCAAAGCAGGAATTATTAAAGCTGGAGCCATTACAGTAACTGCGGCGCATCGCCCAGAGGCCTTAAATGTAATCCGCGAAAAAGCCAAGGCTGTAGGGTCCCCCCTTTGGGTGGTGGGTGAGGATGTTAGCTGGGAGACACGTTGGAGCGGGGAGTTAGAACAGGAATTTGATCTCGTTGGGCTGCGCGGGGTGTATAGTAAACTGCGTATACGTCTAGTTGGCGAACATCAAGTAGTAAACGCCGCTACTGCGGTGACCGTGTGCGAAGTGCTAAAATCAGAATACGGAGTCGGCCTTGAGCGAAAAAATGTTTATCAAGGACTCTATAAGACTCTCTGGCCAGGTCGTTTGGAATTGCTTTCCCTTAAACCAAAGATTCTTTTAGATGGTGCACACAATGTAGATGGAGCCGAGGCATTGACGAAAGCTTTAACGATTTTTCAACGGCAGCGGTTGATTTTATGTATGGGTATGTTAGGAGATAAAGAACGAGAGAAGGTTGTGAATCTCCTCGCACCATTAGCGGATGAGGTTATCGTGACGAAACCCAATTCACCTCGGGCTGGCGATTGGCAGTATTTAGCCCATTTAATAGAAGAAAAGGGCAAGCCGGTCACCATCATTGAGGAGCCCCGTGAGGCAATGCAGGAGGCCTTTTCGCGCTTGGCTATGGAAGATATGCTTTGCGTAACCGGTTCGCTCTACATGATTGCTGACGCTCGACAGGCCTTATTAGAACTATTGCAGCAAGCACACTAATAGTGATTACCTCCAACGAATTTGTTAAATTTTGCTTAAAAACTTAACATAAACTTAACATTAGCGGCTGCAAAATTTGCTACAATACAACAGGATATCGTTACAATAGCGACTGGAGGTTAGTTAATGTTTGGTCTATCTACAAAAGAAGATAAATTTTACTCTTTATTTAGGGAGAGTGCAGAATTAGCCTGTATAACAACAAAGAAACTCGAGGGGTTGATCAGCCAAAATTCTGTATCTGCTGAAGAAGCTGAGATGATGCATGATCTAGAGCATCGAGCAGATAAAATAACCACAGAAATTGTGGACCGTTTGAATTCAACCCTTATTACCCCATTGGACCGCGAAGATATCTATACACTAGCGCAAAACCTTGACGATATTGTGGATTTAAGTCAAGGAGCAGTGGAGCGTATGTCTCTCTACCATACCAAAAAACCTTCCATGGGTGCGCAGGAAATAGTCCGTACCATTGTCAAAGCTATGGAACAGCTCAAAACAGCCTTCTGTTGTTTAAATAGCATTCACTTTAAACGGAGTGAGATTCTTGCTGCAACTGAAGAAGTATATCGTCTTGAGGCTGTAGGAGATACCTTATACCGTCAAGAAGTGGCGCGGATGTTTGAACAAGAAAAAGATGCTATTGAAATTATTAAGTGGAAAGAAATTCTTGAACATCTAGAAAACACATTGGATCAATGTGAGGAAATTGCTGATCTCCTTAAAGGAGTTGTATTGAAGTATGATTAGTTCCAGTGCGTTACTGATTCTCGTCGTATTTTTCGCACTGGCTTTTGACTACATCAATGGATTTCATGATACGGCTAACGCCATTGCGACGAGTGTTTCAACACGCGCGCTCACTCCGAAGCGAGCAGTTATTATTGCGGCAATACTAAATTTTACTGGTGCGTTGGTCAGCACAGGGGTGGCTCAAACGATAGCCAAGGATATTGTTAATCCTAAATTTGTGACTCAAGAAATTGTTATCGCTGCTTTGATTGGAGCGATATTTTGGAACTTATTGACCTGGTATTTTGGCATTCCTAGCAGTTCCTCTCACGCTATTATCGGTGGAATGATTGGAGCCGCCGTCTCTAAACTTGGTTTTGATGTCCTTCAGGTTCAAGGTATCCTGAAAATTGTTGCTGCTTTACTTATATCTCCGATTGTCGGTATTATTCTAGGTTTTATTATTATGAAGATACTCTATTTCATTTTTGGTAAATTTGCTCCTTCTAAAGTCAATCAGGGTTTTCGCAAGATGCAAATGCTTTCTGCGGGACTGTTAGCTTTTAATCATGGCTCCAATGACGCACAAAAGTCTATGGGTATTATTACGATGGCCCTTGTGGCGTCTGGTCTGCAAGACCCATCTAATCTCGATCCGGCCTTATGGGTAAAAATGGCCTGTGCTTTAGCGATGGCCTTAGGTACAGCTGCGGGTGGATGGAAAATCATTCGGACTATGGGTGGTAAGATATTCAAATTAGAGCCGATCAATGGCTTTGCGGCAGACTTGACTTCTTCAATTGTAATCTGGACTGCTACAGCTTTCCCCGGGCTACATTTACCTGTGTCCACGACTCATGTGGTATCGGGCTCGATTATGGGTGTGGGGAGCGCTAAACGGATCTCTGCTGTGCGCTGGGGTGTAGCTCAGCAAATGCTTGTAGCCTGGGTGGTTACGATTCCAACGACAGCGATCACATCATTCCTTTTCTATAAACTGATTAGTGTTATTTTGTAAGAAACGCAATAAGAGTATAAGATGCTTTTTAAGCTCACTGAAAGGAACCGTTTTCGGTTCCTTTTCTCATTTGTATGGCGGCTCCACTCATTTTATTTAATGACATGAACGGCTTACCTAGCACATAAATTGATATTAGCTTCAGGTTGTCCGAAATGTGAAAGTTTTGTTAAATATGACTTTAATCGCGATTTTGGATTAGGAAGAAGTTGACAGTAAAATGAGAGGGTGATAGTATGAATAAATGTAATCGTTGGATTATTAAGTTTTTCGTGGTTTTTGCTATTATCTTGTTTGTATGGATGACTTGTTATTTTGGTTATACTTATGTTAAGTTAGTCACACAACCCAAGGACACACATTCAACCTCACCTAGCACTTCAGAACGAGAAGAATTCCTTTTGACTTTGGATAAAATTGAATTCTGGACTTGTCAGATGGGAGTATTCAATTCTGAACAAAATGCTAACCAGGAAAAGGAACGACTACAACAATTAGGGTGGGATGCCCAGGTTATCTCTAAAGATCCTTTTGTCGTAGCAATAGGCTTTGCTTATGCGAAGGATGAATTGCTTGCGATTCAAGAATTGCTGAAAGAGGGTGGAATGGTTACTGTTCCAAAACTATTGATCAATCCCGAACGTGCCTTTCAGATTCGGGGCACTGGAGCAAAGCAGACGGCTGAGATTTTAAAGGGTGTCAATATCTACCTAAATACACCGTATGCTACCCGGGAAAGCAGCCTTCCGCAATTTGAGAATTTGATACTGACTACTTCGCATGGGTTGACGAATTTGCATGAAGCATCCCTATCGATGATCAAGGCGGAGAGGACACTGCCAATCGATATGAGAAAGATTATGTCCTTGCGCCTTTATGGAGAATACCTGAGTGCCATTGAAGTTCTAAAAAGTTAAATAAAATTATTTGATGCGAATTATTTGAAATTAGCATTGTTAAAATTTGTTTACCTACGAACTTAGTGATATAATGAACTTGCTTTCAAGAAATAAGAAACGGGGGGGTTACATTAATGAAAACACTTAAAATCCCAGAAGCTACAATTATTCGTCTTTCTGTTTATTCAAGACATTTAACAGATGTAGATCGCAAGGGGATTGTCACAATATCATCAGGTGAAATTGCTGAAGGTGTTGGCGTAAGTCCAGCTCAAGTGCGTAAGGATTTAGCATACTTTGGTGAATTTGGAACTCGTGGTGTGGGCTATAATGTAAAAGATTTGCATCGCCATATTCTGAAAATCCTTGGCTTAAGCCAGGATTGGAGCGTTTGTCTCGTGGGTATGGGTAACTTAGGTTTAGCCCTGACTACATACAAAGGTTTCCGTGAGCGTGGATTTATTATCACCAGTATCTATGATAATGATCCTATGAAGATTGGGCTTAAATATCATGGTGTCGAAGTCATGTGCATTGATAATATCGAAGAAGTTGCAAAGAATAACAAGACGCAAATTGGCATCATCGCTGTGCCTTCTGCCGCTGCTCAAGAGATCGCGGATAAACTCGTCCGCGCCGGAGTGCAGGCGATTCTCAATTTTGCACCTGTAGTGTTAAATGTTCCCCCAGAAGTCGAGCTTAGAAATGTGGACTTAGCTGTTAATCTCGAAGTATTAACCTTTAATGTGGGCGCCCATCGTTTATAAACAGTATAAAAAGCAGAGATTTGAAGAAAAGTAAGACAAACTATTGTCTTGCTTTTTTGCATCCTAGGATATTGTGGATGACTAAGAGGAAGCAAAATCACTTTGTATGCAAAAAGGAAGTATATAGAATGATGAGGATTCATTATGCGTAAAGAAAAGGATCTACTCGGCATGATAGATGTACCAGATAACGTCTATTATGGCATTCAAACCCTGAGGGCTAGAGAGAATTTCCCGATCACGGGATATCGTCCACATCATGAACTCATACGTGCTTTAGGATTAGTTAAAGCTGCAGCCGCAAGGGCAAACATGGAGATTGGCTCAATGTCCCGTGACGTCGGAGCGGCAGTAGTCAGTGCTGCTCTGGAGGTTGCAGAAGGAAGGTTCGATGATTATTTCGTGGTGGATGTTATCCAAGGGGGGGCAGGAACCTCCTATAATATGAATACTAATGAGGTCATCGCCAATCGGGCCATTGAGATTCTTGGTGGAACAAAAGGAGATTATTCACGTGTGCATCCAAACGTCCATGTAAATATGGCCCAAAGCACAAACGATGTTTTTCCTACAGCTATTCGCATCGCTTGTTTAAATGTGGCTGACGATTTGCTCATGGCCCTCAAGGAATTGCAGGCCGCCTTGATGAGCAAGGCTCAAGAGTTTGATGGAGTCATTAAGATGGGAAGAACTCACCTTCAAGACGCGGTCCCCATACGTTTAGGTCAGGAGTTTGCGGCCTATGCGCAAATGTTGGGGCGAGATATTCGGCGCATCGAGGGGGCTTCTCAATCCTTGTTGATCGTCAATATGGGAGCAACGGCTGTAGGAACCGGTTTGAATGCTGACCCGGTGTATATTGAGAAGGTTTCTGATCTTTTGAGAGAAATCACAGGTTTGCCGCTCCGCAGAGCGGAAAATTTAGTCGATGCCACCCAGAACACGGATGCCTTTTTGGAGGTATCGGGAGCTCTAAAGACTTTGGCCGTTAACCTTTCCAAAATCGCTAATGATCTAAGGCTGATGGCTTCCGGACCAAGAACGGGCTTTGGGGAAATTACCCTACCGGCCATGCAGCCTGGCTCTTCTATTATGCCAGGAAAAGTTAATCCGGTGATGGCTGAAGTGGTCAATCAGGTTGCCTTCCAGGTGCAGGGCAATGATTTTACTATTGCCTTAGCCTGTGGGGCGGGACAGCTGGAACTGAATGTGATGGAGCCGGTGGTGGTCTTTAATCTGCTCCAATCCTTAGATATACTGCGAAATGTCATCAAAGTCTTTAAGGAGCGTTGTGTGGTCGGTATAGTTGCCAATGTGGAACGCTGTCGTAACCTAGTAGAAAATAGCGTGGGCGTGGTGACAGCAATCAATCCTCATGTGGGCTATGAAGTAGCATCACGAATTGCCAAAGAGGCGATTATTACAGGTCGTCCTGTGCGGGAAATTGTTCTCGAAAAAGGGGTGCTAACTGCTGAAGAACTGGAAGTGATTTTGAATCCCTTTGAAATGACAAAACCGGGAATCAGTGGCTCGGAGTTGCTTAAGGGGAGCCTCATGTAGCAGATGTGATTTTGTAAAGCTTATCATGGATGAAATTAATAGTAAGTTTATAGTTTTACGACGAAGGGCCTCTTGCGAATTAGTTATGGAGGTGCTAAACTAAAAAGTGTCGAAAAATTAGCCAGGAGCAACATGCCCTGGCTACATTTCTATGGTTGAAAGGGGGAAGAATATGCCGGCAGGGCGAAATAATTCGGGGATGGGTCGCACGGTTCTCCTTATTCTGTCAGGAGCTGCTATAGGCACTTTAATGGGTTATGGGCTGGAGAAATTTAGCTTTTTAGCACCTTTTTTGCGCCCGGCGGTTATCGATTTTCCTTCTCATACCTATCTGGACTTCTTTTTTATGTCTTTCTCCTTTGGCTTCCGTTTAAACATCACTATTGCAACCATATTAGGTGCTCTCGGTGGTTATTATCTGGCTAGGAAGTGGTAAAATGCTCGTACTGGCTTCAGCTTCTCCGCGTCGAGGGATGCTCCTGAAAGAAGGGGGATTTTCCTTTACTCGGGTGGCTGCAGATGTTTCTGAAGAGCTATCCCAAGGTATTTCCCCTGATTCAGCTGTAAAACAACTGGCTTTGCGCAAAGCTCAGGCAGGATTGAAGAATTGGTTAGATATAGGTGGAAGTCGCGAGGATGTAGTTCTCGGAGCCGATACGATTGTCGCTTTAGGAGGCCGAATTCTAGGCAAGCCTAAGGATGAAAAGGAAGCAGAGGAAATGCTCACTGCTTTAAGTGGACGAGAACATGAAGTGTACACCGGGGTGGCACTCATTAATGGGGCAGGCCGCCAAGAGCATGGTGCGGTAAGGACAGCGGTCTTTTTTCGTTCTCTGACTCATCAGGAGATCTTGGAATATATTGACTCAGGGGAGCCTATGGACAAAGCGGGTGCATATGGTATCCAAGGTCTTGGCGCTCTTTTCGTGGATTATTATCGGGGATCCTTAAGCAATGTGATTGGTTTACCTATGGAATATGTCAAGGCAAGACTCAGCGTGTGGGGGATTGAGCATGAAGATATCGCCCTACATGAGGTGAAGGATGGATTATCGTCGGTTGAAGGATCTTCCTGAGGAATTGCTACCTCGTGAACGCTTGTTTCAATGTGGTCCGGAGGCTCTCTCTAACCGTGAGATTTTAGCAATTTTGCTGAGGACCGGCCTAAAGGGAGAGAATGTCTTAGATTTTGCTGAACGGCTATTGACTCAAGCCGGAGGATTATCTGGGTTGGCTCGCTTGACAGTTCATGAATTGACCCAGCTGCATGGTATGGGAAATGCTAAAGCAGCCGAGCTCAAAGCGGCCTTGGAGCTGGGACGGCGTTCGGTTTCCTCCGACCCTCTGGTTCGGCCCGTTATCAATTCTCCTCAAGATATCGCGCATCTGGTCATGGAAGAAATGCGCTATCTGGATCGAGAGCATTTTCGAGTGGTTAGTCTATCCACCAAGAATCATGTTTTGGGAATTAGCTCCATTTCAGTGGGGTCTCTAAATTCTTCCCTGGTACATCCTCGGGAGTGCTTCAAAGAAGCTATTCGGCGTAATTCCAATGCGATTATTCTTTTGCATAACCATCCCAGCGGTGATCCATCACCCAGTCGAGAAGACCTTGATGTGACCCGGCGGTTATCCGATGGCGGACAAATTTTGGGCATAGAAGTCCTTGATCACGTAATTATTGGAGATAATCGGTACATAAGCTTGAAAGAACGAGGGATATTATAGGGGAAGGACCTAACCCTCGGACAAGTAGCAGATTTCGGCTAAGGGGTAAGCCCCTGAAAGAACTTATGGATTTCGTATTATTTCCTAGGACATAGATATCGTAAAAACGGAAGGGGAATATCCAATGTTTTTTGGCAAGGATTTAGGAATTGATTTAGGTACTGCGAACACGCTGGTCCATATGAAGGGCAAGGGAATTGTTTGCAATGAGCCTTCTGTGGTTGCGATTGATACAGAAAAGAAAACACCTTTGGCTGTAGGAGATAAAGCGAAGGAAATGATCGGTCGGACCCCGGGCAATATTGTGGCGATCCGCCCCTTAAAGGATGGCGTTATTTCGGATTTTAATGTAACTCAGAAAATGCTGAAATATTTTATTTCCAGAGCCTTGGGCACGGAATCTCCTTTTGCTCGTCCACGGGTGGTCATCTGTGTGCCTTCCGGTGTGACCCCAGTTGAAGAACGTGCAGTTAAGGAAGCCGCCTTAGCGGCAGGTGCTAAGGATCCGATTATCATGGAAGAGCCTATGGCTGCTGCTATTGGTGCAGGGCTTCCGGTGAGTGAGCCTACGGGAAATATGATTGTGGATATCGGTGGCGGGACCACGGAGGTTGCAGTCATTTCCTTGGGCGGGATCGTTACAAGCCGTTCCATCCGTGTTGCCGGTGATGAGATGGATGATGCCATTGTAGCTCATATCAAACGTCGTTATAACTTAATGGTGGGTTATCGCACGGCTGAGGATATCAAAATGGAAATCGGCTGTGCTTATCAAGCTGAAAAAGATAAACGCTATCAAGTCCGTGGAAGGGATCTGCTGACAGGCTTGCCGAAGACCGTAGAGATTACGGCTGAAGAGATTCAAGAAGCTCTTCAGGAACCTGTGTTGGCTATCGTTGAAGGTGTAAAGTCCTGCCTAGAAAAGACTCCTCCGGAATTGGCAGCAGATATTATGGACCGTGGCATTGTGATGGCAGGAGGAGGATCCCTACTGCGTAATCTGGACAAGCTCCTTGCGGAGGAAACGGGGATGCCGGTACATATAGCGGAGGACCCCCTTTCTTGTGTTGCCCTTGGGACGGGAAAGGTTTTAGAGAACGAGGATATTTTCCGTAGAATTGCTGCATTGCAAAAAAGCTAGAGTTGAAGGCGGGGAGGAAGGCCTGGTGCGAAAAAGAGTAAATGCAACGGGAATCATGGTTCTCGTTTTCTTCCTCGTGTTAGGTGTGCTTGTGAGTATTCGCTTAACTGGACTGGGAAGTCAATTTCCTAACCCAATCGGTGGGGGATTGCAGCGTGTCCTCAGCCCAGTTCAGAATGTTATTCTGAAGGCGGGAAACAGCTTCAAAGAGAACACTCGCGTTTTTTGGAATTTTGATGAAATACGAAGGGAAAATGAGGAATTAAAGGCCACAGTAGAGCAGCTGACAGGGGATAATCTTAAGCTGAAAGAGCAGGTTTTGGCCGGGTTACGCTATAATGAACTAGATCAACAGATGTTCAACAGCCCTAACATAGATAAATATTCGAAGATCGGTGCCAGTATTATTAATCGTAATCCTACCGCATGGTATCAAACTTTGAACATCAACCGTGGGTCTAAAGACGGGGTGGCTGTGAATGATCCGGTCATCGTTGCTTTAGGCTTGGTCGGCAAGATTGTCTCCGTGACGCCGACCACCTCAGAGGTCCTTTTGATCACAGATAGTGAAGGGCAAGTCAGTGCCTCGGTGCGGGGAAGTACTGGATCCCCAACCTTTGGTATTGTTGAAGGAACCTATAAACGAACCACCCGACTAGAAGTTGAAGGTAATCTTCAGATGCTATTACGTCGTGATGATAATGTCAATGTTGGTGATTTAGTGTTGACTTCCGGTATGGGAGGAGTATATCCCAAAGATATTCCCGTGGGTAAAGTGGAACAGATACAATTGGATGGCTCCGGCCTGTTGAAAACAGCCTATATTTCGCCTTTTGTGGATTTTGATTCTTTAGAGGAAGTTTATATTGTAAGAAAGACAGGGGGGCAATAACGATGCGGCGGAATATCCTCATTGTCGTTATGCTCCTTTTGAGCTTAATTCTGCCAGGAACCGTCTTCTATTTTTTGTCCTGGGGTGGGATTAAGCCGGACCTATTGCTGCTCTTTGCCATTTATATGGCTCTGCATCATCGGACGTTGCCGGGTGCTCTATGGGGATTAGGAGCAGGTATACTAGCAGATTTTTATCTGGGCAGACATTTTGGTATGTATGCGTTAACTTTAATGATGGTCGCCTTGCTTACCGGTTGGCTCTCCCAGCGATGGTACAAGGAGAACTTTTTCTTGATTGCCCTCTTAGTTTTTTTGGTTACATTTGTGGGAGAAGGTGTCATCGCCTTTCTAAATATCCTCGCAGGAGCCCGTTGGGCTTTCGACGATGCGCTACGCTTGGTCCTCGGTGTCTCACTATATAACGCGGTTCTTGTGCCTATAACGTATCCGTGGATTCATCGCTCGTTTACGCGAGGGTGGCTTAAGTATCGGCCGAAGTATGAACGATAGAGGGGCTTTCGCTGCGTGACGCTTTGTCTTTCCATTTGCCTTGCTTTTGGGTCTTTTGCAAGCATTCGCTGAGAGCAAATTGACGTTTCCAAGCATTTCCTTGGGCGAGATGTACGTGCAAGTCGAGTTGCGTTACAGACGCTCGGAAACTACGCTCGCAGACCGAACTAAGGGCCAAACTGCCTCTTGCAAGCGGCTGGGGTGAGCCTACGCTGTAAAGTCATCCTTTGTGGCATGCGGCTTGGCCGAAATCCTCGTCCGGATTTCGTGGCCTAAATCGCCTTCCCGAAAAGCGGGCGAGCTTTTCGCACTTGTTTGGCTCTATAGGCGGCGAGCAACGTCCTGTTGCTCGTCCTGCTGTCTCGGGTGCAGTTTAGTCCAAGTTTTCTAGTTGCTCGCGTAAAAACCTCGCTTTCTGTAATCGCAGCTCACTTCGCAGATGTGGGCGTAAGGATGACTTTGCAGAATGGCTATAACACGGCTTCGTTGTATAGGCTGTGGGATAGCTCTGCGAATGAGCTTATAGTATGGCTCTGCAGATATCGCCTTTTGTATGACTGCAAAGTGCGTCGCAAAACTACAAAGATAGTTCAGCATCAGCTTGCACAAGGCATAAAAAGCTAAAACAAGACTTAGACAAACTAGACATTCTTGAAAACCTTATAAGACTACCCAAGGATTTTGATTGACAGCAGAGAACGGCTTCTAAGCGAGCAGCTACCCGTTCTTCGCGAAAAGCACGCAGCGGAGTCGGGTTGGAAACAGGACGTTTCCAACCGGCTAGAGAGCCAAGGATGGCGATTTAGCGGGGAACCCGACGGAGCGAAGAGCTTGAGCGGTAGAACGGGTGCGCGCAGCTTACAGAGTGAACGCGTCAAGCAAAATCCTGGAGAAACCCAAGAAGACTTTTTAAATAAAATCCTGGAGAACCCCCAGAAGATATACAGTAAAACCAAGAGAGACCTCAAATAGGCCAACAACACCAGCTAAACTCTATCGCAAAGGAAAAGGAGGCGAGAAAATGGAAGAAGATCAAGAACGCAAACCCTACACCCTCCGTCTCTGGGTCCTCGGCGTCGTAGTATTTCTCGTATTTCTTTTGCTCAGCTTTAACCTATGGCGTCTGCAGATCGCCGAAGCCTCCTACTACGAAAGCAAGGCCCAAGGGAATATAATGAAGCTTGTTTCGATTCCTTCGAATCGTGGCGATATCATCGATCGTAATGGTGAGCTACTCGTCACCAGCGTACCTCAGTTTGCCTTGACCATTGATTGGATGGAATTACAAAGTGCCCAAAGTGAAAACTGGAAAGAAGTTATTACTCGTTTGGCTGGCTACATTAAACCCTATTGGCCAATTGAGAAACAAGGGGTTGAGTTCATTGCCGAAGATATTTTGGTAATGATTCAAAATCAGCAATGGGAACGCTACCGTCCTGTGACTGTTATGAGCAGTGTTCCGGATCCCTTGAAGGCAATTATAGCGGAGCATAAGAATGAGCTGCCGGGAGTTAGCGTAGAAGCATTACCAGTGCGTGATTATCGTAAGAATACTCTCGCCGGCCACCTTCTCGGTTATGTGCGTGAAGTGAGCGAAGAGGAGATTGGCAAGTTTAATCAGGATTCCTATGCACAACAGGCAGGCTTTACTTACACACATGGGGATCTGGTCGGTAAAATGGGAATAGAGAAAAGCTATGATTATTGGCTGCGCGGAAGAGAAGGGGTACAGCAGGTCATTGTTGACAACAGTGCTCGCCCCATAGCTAAAGAAGTCATCCAGCCTGCGGAACCGGGGAAAACTCTTCAGCTAACTCTTGACGCTGAACTGCAAGGTGTTATGGAAAAGGCGCTAGATGATGTGTTCAGGAATGAAGTGCACAAGGACCGTCCGGATGCTAATGCCGGAGCGGCAGTAGTTATTGAAGTTAAGACGGGAAAAATACTGGGCATGACCTCGCGGCCTTTTATGAATCCTAATGATCTGACCGGTATTATTTCAGAGGAAATTGCTGCGAAATATTTCACAGCGGAAGAGGCGGCCTCTTTTGACCGAGCGTTAGCGGGGACTTATGCCCCCGGATCAACTTTTAAGATGACGACGGCCTTGGCTGGCTTGCATTCAGGTGTAGTGACCCCCAACGAGCAGTTTAACAGCTCCAATGTTGCAGCCACCTTAGGGACTGTAAACGGTATTCAGGAATGGTCCCCCGGTGGATTTGGCTTAGTGAATTTAAATCGGGCGATGGCGAAATCCTCAAACACCTATTTTCAAGCTGTAGGGCAGAGAGTGTTTGCTAAAAATGGTGAAATGCTCAAGCAAATTGCCAATGAATTGGGGCTTGGTGTCTATTCGGGGGTCGATATTCCCGGTGAATCCAAGGGTAACGCTCCGTCTCCTGAATGGAAAAAAGCAACCTTTGGCCCTGCATATGAAAAAACCAGAGATAATGATCTTGCAGAGATCGAAAAAGAGTTTAAGACAAAGCTTGCGGAAGCTAAGGATGAAGATGCCAGAAAAAAGCTAGAAAACCAGAAAAAGGCTAAAATTGATCAAGTGAATGCTGAATATAACTACAATGTCCGTTGGTTTGTAGATTGGCAATATTTTGAGACCTTCAACACCGCTATCGGACAAGGGGATAATACCTATACTCCTTTGCAACTGGCAAATTACGTTGCTACGATAGTCAATGGCGGTAAACGCATGCAACCCTATATAGTAGATAAGATACTTGACCCGGTCACTGGAGAAGTTGTTCATCAAAACCAACCCGTGGTGAGAAATACGGTCTCTGTCTCGCCTGAAAACTTAAAGGCGGTTAAAGAAGCAATGAGCAAGGTAACCAGTGGAGAAGGAACGGCGGCTTGGCTTTTTGCGGATATTCCGCAATACACAGGTGGGGGCAAGACCGGTACCGCTCAGATTGGATCGAAGAATACAGCGGCAGGGGATTTATTTAATGGAGTCTATGTGGGTTTTGCACCTTATGATGATCCTGAAATTGCTTTTGCCGGAGTTGTAGAATACGGATATCACGGGGGAGATACAGCTGGCCTTATAGCTAAGGCAGCATTTAAGCAATATTTTGGTTGGTAGTCGACCCAGTGACAGGGATTTGGTGGTAATATAACGAAACAATGGATAAAAACGAGGAAAATTACCCTCGTTTTTTTCTTTTCAAGAAAGGGAAAAGGGTGAGCATTGTAGAATTAGTATGAGCGTCAACTAAATGGCGTAAATTTTTAATGCACAAAACTTCGGACTTGGACAAGCTTTCCTTAGGGCTGAGGCGCCGAAGAGCATACCATGGAATAATTGGGGGATTAACGGTTGGCACGGACAGAGCACATTGCCTTAAAAGGCACTCGGGAAGGCTTAATTTTATACTTGGACCCCGAGGCAGATTTTTCTGTTTTGATGGACGAATTAAAAAAACTATTAGATGACTCAGACCACTTCCTGCAAGGTGCGGATGTTCGCTGTTATGGAGGAGAGAAAGAGTATACCGCGGCGCAACAGGAAGAACTGATATCCTGCTTGACCAAGTATAGTCTTGCTTTTAATGGGTGGCTTACATCAGCAGAAGTCTACTCTAGTGCACGGAAGACATCATCGGTTCAAGAGGTTGAGCCACCACGGGTTCTGGAAGAAGGTATGGTAGAAGGACCTAGTCTTTTTGTGGAGCGCACCCTTCGTTCCGGAGCTAGCATCCAGTATGACGGTCATGTGATTGTCGTAGGAGATGTGAATCCTGGAGCTGAGATCGTAGCTACGGGGAATATCGTGGTTATAGGTTCTCTTAAAGGGGTTGCTCATGCGGGTGCTACAGGAGATCGAACATCGACAGTGATTGCCTATCATTTAGCACCAACACAGCTAAGAATTGCGGATCTGGTGACGCGATCCCCGGAAGATGAGCTGGAATGGAGGGGCCCGGAATGCGCACGGATTAAGGGTGACCGCCTTATTGTGGAAGGGATTCAGCTCAATGGACTAAGGGGAAAAAGATATAGCATGAAGGAAATTTAGAAAGGTAGGTTGAACTATGGGAGAAGTCATTGTCGTCACCTCAGGAAAAGGTGGGGTTGGTAAAACTACCACTTCGGCCAATATAGGAACAGGACTTGCTGCAGCGGGCCGAAAAGTGGTTTTAGTAGATACAGACATCGGCTTACGTAATCTCGATGTAGTAATGGGACTAGAAAATCGAATTGTCTATGATATTGTGGATGTCACAAGTGGTGTGTGCCGTTTGAAGCAGGCGTTGATCAAAGATAAGCGGTTTGAGAACCTCTATCTACTCCCGGCAGCCCAGACCAAGGATAAAAACGCTGTAACCCTTGATCAAATGAAAGCCCTCTGTGATGATTTAAGGAAAGAATTTGACTATGCTATCGTTGACTGCCCTGCCGGAATCGAGCAAGGTTTTCGCAATGCGATTGTTGGAGCTGACCGAGCTGTTGTGGTCACTACTCCTGAGGTCAGTGCGGTCCGCGATGCAGACCGGATTATTGGACTTCTGGAAGCGGCAGACCTGCGCAATCCGCGTTTAATTATTAACCGGATTCGGCCCCATATGGTGAAACGTGGCGACATGATGGATATTTCAGATATCCTAGATATTTTGGCCATTGACCTAGTCGGCGTAATTCCTGATGATGAAAGCATCGTCATTTCTACAAACCGTGGTGAACCAGCAGTTATGGATCAATCCTCCCGCGCTGGAGAAGCATACCGAAGGATTACCCGGAGAATCCAAGGAGAAGAGGTTCCCTTGATGAATCTCGATGCTCCGGATGGATTTATGGATAAACTGAAGAAATTATTCGGTATGAAATAAGTGCTTGGCACTCAAGAGGAGGAATAGGCCATGTTAGACTTTATTAATCGTATCCTAGGAAAGGAACCGGCTTCTAAGAACGTCGCAAAAGAGCGCTTAAGGCTTGTCCTCGTACATGACCGAGCTACCATCTCGCCGCACATGTTAAATCAGCTGAAAGAGGACTTGATCAAAGTTATTTCGAATTATATGGAGATCGATGAGAGTGCCTTAGAGGTTAACTTAAATCAAGATGATCGAGAAGTGGCCTTAATTGCCAATATTCCTGTCATAAAAATGAAAAGAGATTATTCCACTAAGGGATAATCAGCCACGTTGTGCTGCGGCTTATGCACCGCAGGGTTGTTGTTGGACAACCCTGTGGTGCTTTTGCATTAATATGACCTTCAAAGCTTTGGCTGACTTATCCCTTGTGTTATAATGGAAGTTGTAATTTCGTGGTGAAAAAGGGGTACTACTTATGCTCGATCGTCGGATGCTGAGAAATATTGATATTCTCTTTGTATTTTTCTTTTTTTTGTTATTGGGTTCTAGCCTAGTCATACAGAGCACAGCATCTTTTAATGTTATTGAGTCCCAACCCTATCACTACCTAAAGATTCAATCCCTCTGGGTTGCGACAGGACTTGTTTTATGCACAGTTGTAGCTTTGTTTGATTATCAGAAGCTCAGACGATTTTCCTGGTGGATTTATGGATTCAATATTATACTACTGCTTGCTGTTTTCGCCTTTGGTGAGTCGGCCAAGGGAGCTCAACGCTGGATTCCTATCACTTCGACGCAAAATATTCAGCCTTCAGAATTTGCAAAACTTTTTATCATAATAACCTTCGCGGATTTCTTGGCTAAACGTCAGGGAAACCTCAATCGATTCCGAGATTTTATTCCGCCGTTCTTATATATTATCGTTCCGATGTTGCTGATCTTAAGGCAACCTGATTTAGGGACAACGTTAGTGTTTGTGGCAATTTTTATCGGGATGATGTTCGTTGCCGGGGCGAATCCTTGGAAATTTGGTGGCTTGATTGTCGGTGGAGGACTTCTGGTGGCCTTAGCTCTGTGGTTGCATTTTTCCACTAACTTACCAAGCTGGTTGCAGTTTGCCCAAGGGCTTCCCTTGCCACTTCATGAATATCAGCTCAAACGTTTGACTGTTTTTCTTGATCCGGCAGCCGATATTAGTGGCGACGGTTACCAGATCATTCAGTCCATCTGGGCTATTGGGTCAGGTGGATTTTGGGGAAAAGGCTTTCGGCAGGGGACACAAGCCCAGTTGGATTTTCTACCGGAACACCATACAGATTTTATTTTTTCCGTAGTGGGTGAGGAATTTGGATTTATTGGGACCATCACCCTGTTGTTCTTTTTCTTTGTCTTTTTACTCCGAGCTATTAATATTGGCATGAAAGCTAAAGATGTATACGGGACGATTATTGCCGGGGGTGTTGTCTCGATGTTCACCTTCCATATTCTTGTCAACGTGGGCATGACGTCGGGGATTATGCCGGTGACCGGGATACCCCTCCCGATTATTAGCTATGGCGGAAGTGCCATGTGGACGAACTTAATGGCCATTGGCCTTTTGCTCAGTGTTAACATCCGGCGACAACGATTAATGTTTTAAGCGAAATCCCACCTAAACAACTAAGGACAGCTATGAAGCTGTTCTTTTTTTTCTCTCCTTGCATAAGCTTTAGCAGGAAGTACGAGCTTAGCGCTGCTTGACTTCAGTTTAAATGCAGGAGGCATGAAGCGGTTAGTAATGGAAAAAAGCGAGGGAAACGTATGAATCCATATGAACGATGGGATGATTGGGAATGGGAAAGGGCAGCTCAAGAAGTTGGCAGAGAAAGAGGATATCGCAGCGAAGAGTGGCCCCGTAAACGACCATATATGACGAAAAGAAAACGGTTGGGGCCGTTATACCAATGGACTGATCTACAGAAGAAGACCACCCTTGCCGTAGCGTTTTTTCTTATGGTTTTCTTTGCTTCCAAAGGTGAGGATGTGATATCTGAAGGGCTCTATTCAGCTTATCAGGGAACGGTGCAAAGCAGCAATTATTATGCATCTCTTAACGGGATGGCTTTGCAAGTGCTGGGTATGGGTGTTGACAACAAAAGTACTCCAGTGGATGCCAGCATGCAAGGTAGATTTATACCGCCGGTCTCCGGCAAGGTTATGGCTGGCTTTGGAGGAGCGGGAGAAGGGCAAGCGAGCTTGCATCAGGGTATTGATGTTGCCAGTGCCTTGGGAATTCCAGTAATTGCTCCTTATCAAGGGGTCGTAACTCTGGTGGGAGACGACCCGCAGCTAGGGAGGGTAATAAAGCTCGACTTTGGTAACGGTTGGACGGGGGTTCTCGGTAATTTTGGTGATATCGGAGTCGCAGTCGGTCAACGAGTTGAGGCAGGGGAAGCTTTGGGTACGGTGGGGCTGTCCGCCCCTCTGAAGAAAACCTGGCTGCATATTGAATTCCGCAAAGATGGGGTGCCAGTGGATCCTTTACCCTATTTAGTGCCGGCAAATTAAACCGTTACGATAATTCATTGCAAAAAAAGGAAGAGATCAGATGGAGATAGCTCGCGTTCAAGGAATTAGTATCATGGTTCATCCGACCTTTTGGTTGGTTCTGCTTGCTTATGGAGTCCTGGGAATGATAACCCAGGCTCTTCTTATCTTTCTTCTGGTCATGGGGCATGAATTGGCTCATCTTTTGACAGCTAAAGCCTATGGTTTCAGGGTGATTGGGTTAGAGCTTTATCCTTTTGGCGGTGCAGCTCTTTGTGAAGACCTTTTTGAGGGGAGGAAACTGGAAGAAAGCATGATGGCCATGGCCGGGCCGGTCTTTAATCTTATTCTTCTTTTCGGTGCACAAACCTTGCGATGGGAAGGGATCTGGACGGGACCCCTGTCAGAGGATTTTGTGCAAATTAACTTTTGGTTAGCTGTGTTTAACCTGGTTCCCGTGCTCCCTTTGGACGGGGGCAGAGTGGTCCGGGCTATATTTTCCGATACTTTTGGTTTTGTTCAAACAACAAAAGCCCTGGCACGTGCGGGTCAAGCCTTCGGGACGATTCTAGGTATTATCGGTCTTACTTTATTGGGTCAAGGAGCCTACGACGGCATCGCAATCTGTTTTCTACTGGCGGGGTTCTTCTGGGTGTCAGGGCACAAGGAAATTGCCTCGGCTCGACTGACTTTCCTGCGTCAAATTACTCGCAAGAAAGAGGAGCTGCTCCACAAAGGCCTTATGAAAAGCAAATCCATCACAGTAACAGCAGATGTTCCCTTGATTCGTGTCGTGGAAGGATTAACTCCAGATCGCTATGCCCTGATCCATCTGCCAGGAGGTGAAGCCTTTGGGATTGAGCGCACCTTAACGGAAACTCAAGTCGTCGAAGGGATGCTCAAGAAAGGGATACAGTTCCCCATCGGGAAGCTTTAAAGCAAGCTTGCTTTCAAGGAGCTCATGTTCCTATCTTGGCTTATCCTCTATCGTTGTGCTATAATTATTAATTACTGACGAACAAGCATAACAAGGAGGAGTAGCTGAAGCATGAGTGAGAATAAGGCGGCTGAGATTCGTAAGCAGGTGGAACGTTTCCTGCCTAAGGTCATGAAGCCGAGTCGATATTTAGGCACGGAATGGAATGCGATTCGTAAAGACTGGGACAAGACCAAGGTGCGAATGGCTTTTGCTTTCCCGGATGTCTATGAAGTTGGGATGTCTCATCTAGGACTACGGATTCTCTATCACTTAGTCAACTCTTATGATGATTTTCTTTGTGAACGGGTCTTTGCTCCTTGGGTAGATATGGAAGAAAAGATGAGGGAACGCCATATTCCCCTCTATGGACTGGAATCAAATCAGCCGCTCGGGGAATTTGACGTGATAGGATTTACCTTACAATACGAAATGAGTTTTTCCAATATCCTTAACATGCTTGATTTGGCAGGTATTCCAATGAGAGCCAAAGACCGAGGGCCGGAACATCCCTGGATTATCGCCGGTGGTCCATGTGCCTATAATTCAGAACCCATCGCCCCATTTATCGATTTCTTGATGGTTGGTGAAGCTGAAGAGACCTTACCGGAGCTGTTGCGTTTAATCCAAGAACAAAAGCAAAGCCCGGTTTCACGTGAAGAATTTCTGTTAAGAGTATCTCAAGTCGAAGGGGCTTATGTCCCTGAATTTTATGAGGTTCATTATCAAGAGGATGGCAGAATCCAAAAGATTGAAGCAGATCCTCGCGTCCCCCAAGTGGTACAAAAGGCGATTGTCAGGGATTTGGATCAAAGCTACTTTCCAACTAGTCCTATTGTCCCCTATATGGAGATTATTCACGATCGCATGATGTTGGAAGTGATGCGCGGGTGTTCCAGGGGATGCCGTTTCTGTCAAGCGGGAATACTTTATCGACCGGTCCGGGAACGTTCGCCGGAAACTTTATTAAAGCATGCCGAAGAGTTAGTGAAATCTACAGGCTATGAGGAAATCTCCTTGACCTCTTTGTCTACCGGGGACTACAGCTGTATCCAACCGGTGATACGGGGTATCCTAGATAAATATAGTGAAGATAAAGTGAGTGTGTCCTTACCTTCACTCCGACTGGATTCTTTTGATGTGAAGCTGGCCGAAGAGGTGCAGAAGGTGAGGAAATCTGGCCTTACTTTCGCTCCGGAAGCAGGCACTCAGCGTTTGCGTGACGTCATCAATAAAGGGGTCACGGAAGAGAACCTGATGGAGGCGGCAGAATCCGCCTTTAAAGCGGGATGGTCCAGTATTAAGCTCTACTTTATGATTGGTTTGCCGACAGAGACCCAAGAGGATCTTGATGGCATCGTTACCTTAGCAAAGAAAGTGGTCGAATTAGGAACGCGACTGGGTCGACGAAATGTTCACGTTACGGTATCGACAAGTTCCTTTGTGCCGAAAAGTCATACCCCCTTCCAATGGGAACCCCAAGAAGGAATGGCCTCTCTTGACCAAAAGCAAAAATACTTACGTGAGAAATTCCGTGATCGCCGTATCAAGTATAACTATCATGATGTGGGAACCAGCTATCTCGAAGCGGTTTTCGCGAAAGGGGATCGGCGTCTGGCCGATGTGCTGGAACTAGCGGTTAAAAAAGGTTGTAAGTTTGATGGTTGGCATGAACATTTTAAATATGACACCTGGCTGGAATGCATGGAAGAGCTAGGTCTTGACCCGCACTTCTATGCCAATCGGGCCATGGACTACGACGATGTCCTGCCCTGGGATCATATCGAGAGTGGCGTGAATAAGCGCTTCCTCGTTAATGAACATCATAAAGCCTTACAAGAAACACGCACACTGGATTGCCGGCATCTGGATTGCACCGGGTGTGGCATCTGCCCTGATCGAGGGGTTCAGATTGATTTGAAAGGGTGAGGACCTTGAGGGTAAGAATCGCCTATACCAAGCTTGAAGAAGCAAAATATATAGCCCATCTAGATTTAGCAAAAGTCTTTGAACGGGCTTTACGCCGAGCGGGTGTCCGCTTGGCCTATTCGGAAGGATTTAATCCCCATCCGAAGATTTCTTTTGGCTCGGCGCTGGCCGTAGGAGTCGAAGGGGTAAACGAGTATGTGGATATTGAGTTGGGGCAGGAGATTGATCTTAAAGAGATTCTCGGTCGTTTGCAGGAGCAGCTTCCAGCGGGAATCCGTTTGAAGGAAGGTCGGTTTGTTACCCCTGCGGCTAAAGCCTTGATGGCAGTCTTGAATGCGGCAAGCTACGAGATTGCTGTTTCTATAGGCCTGCCGGTCAGCGAGGAACGGCTACAGGAGGGAATTTCTGCTTGGCTAGGGAGAAGTCATGTAGCCTATGCTCGCTATAGCAAAAAGGGCAGGGTGGAAAAGGATATTCGACCTTGGGTTAAGGTGTTGAAGGGAAAAATCCAGGGGGATGAAGCTATCTTTGAATTGGAAGTTGAAGTAGGTAATCAAGGGAGCGTTCGACCCGAGGAGGTCATTGCTAGCCTTTGCGATTTAGAAAACCTCCCCTTAGATTTGGATCATCTACGCATCAAGCGAACTGGAATTTATGTGAACTATGAAGGACAAAAGTTCTCTCCCATGGATCATGAAGCCTTCGGGAAGTGAGGAAACGCCCCGTGAAAGAGATTGTGCTACAAGGACAAGGTCAAACCATGCGGGCAGCGGTTCTTGAAGATGGAGAGTTGGTCGAGGTTCATGAAGAGGAGGGCATGCTATCCCGTCTGGTTGGCAATATTTATCGAGGAAGGGTTGTCAACATTTTGCCAGGAATGCAAGCAGCCTTTGTCGATATTGGTCTAGAAAAGAATGCTTTCCTGTATGTGGGCGATGCAGTGCCCTTCCAATATGATGAGGATGAGAAACTCCCGACCTCGACCGAGCTACGTGTGGAACAGGTGCTTAAGCCTCGCCAAGAGCTTTTAGTTCAAATAGCAAAAGAACCTGTGGGGTCAAAGGGAGCTCGAATCACCACCAATCTTACCCTTCCTGGTCGTTATGCCGTTCTGATGCCCCACACGGAATACGTAGGTGTATCACGCAAGATTACCGATGAGCACGAGAGGATACGTCTGAGGGAGATCGCCCGAGCGGCCTGCCCGCCTGGGAAAGGGATTGTTGTTCGGACCTTAGCCAAAGGAATTGATGGCCAAGAACTTGTCGACGACCTGGAAGAGCTCGTGACTTTGTGGGATCAGGTAGAAAAGAAAGTTCCCCATGTTTCGGTTCCGGGGTTGGTTCATCAAGACGTGAATCTGGTAGCGAGGGTGATTCGCGATTGGATCGATCGAGAGGTCGAAATCATTACGGTTAATCAACCGGAGGTTGCGGAAGGGATGCGTCAGGCTTTGAGAGAGTTAGGTCATCCGGCCGCGAACCACGTGAGTTTAATTTATCAAGAGGATATCTTTTCTAGGTATGGTATCGATGATAAAATCCGTCACGCCCTTCTCTCAAGGGTATGGTTGAAGAGTGGTGGCTATTTAGTGATTCAGCAGACTGAAGCACTATCTGTCATTGATGTGAACACAGGAAAATATATAGGGGAGAAGTCCCTCCAAGATACAATCATGCATATTAATCAAGAAGCTGCTGCGGAGATTGCACGACAGATTCGTTTGCGTAATTTGGGTGGAATCATTATTATCGACTTTATTGATATGACAACTGAAGAAGCCAAAGAGCAGCTGATGAACGTCCTGGAAAAGGCTGTAGCTCAGGATAAGGTAAAGTGTCAAATCATGGGCTTAACTCAATTGGGACTTGTGGAAATGACACGTAAGAAAGTAGGACAAACTCTCGAGGTACGCTATGGACAAGCCTGTCCCCGTTGTGAAGGCACAGGGAGAGTCTGAAATTTTTTGGTAGAGGAATTGACAGTAGAGTATACTTAATGCTAAAATTACTAAATGTGGTGACTTCTCACCGCAACCGCACGGAACAGGCAATTAACTGGTTTTTGTGTCAAAATTTCTAATGAGTAATTTTTGAGCAAACCGGCCTGACAAGGCGAGTCTAGGCATGGGAGGTGTAAATAATGTACGCAGTGATCGAAACAAGTGGTAAGCAATTCCGTGTCGAAGAAGGCAAAGTCCTCTTTGTGGAAAAGCTTGACGCAAATGTAGGAGATACCGTGACCATCGATCAAGTTCTTTTAGTTGAAAAGGACGGAGCGGTTAAGGTTGGGACTCCGGTTGTAGAAGGTGCTAAGGCCCTTCTTAAAGTCGTGGAGCATGGCAAAGGCGAAAAGATAATTGTCTTCAAGATGAAATCCAAGAAGAATTATCGTCGCAAACAAGGCCATCGTCAGCCCTACACAAAAGTAGTGGTTGAAGCTATTCAAGCTTAAGATGAAGCAAAAAGGTATTATTTTGAATCTTTGGTTGGATGACAGCCACCAGATTCACAAGTTTGAATTATCAGGGCACGCAGGATATGCCGAGTATGGACTTGATGTTGTCTGTGCCGCCGTATCCGCGCTTGGTATCTCAGCAGTCAACGGCTTGGAACGTTATCTTCCAAACAAACCGGAGGTTGAAGTGGACGACCTGCAAGGGTTTTTAAGCTGTACTCTCCCAGAATTAGAGCCTGTGACACTGGATCATGCCCAATGGATTTTAGGAACCATGGTTTTAGGTATTGAAGGAATTCAACAAAGCTATGGTTCAGAATATGTAAAAATCAATCGGAGGAGGTGGACTCCATGTTAAAAATGAATCTGCAATTATTCGCCCATAAAAAAGGGGTAGGTAGTTCTCGAAATGGTCGTGATAGTAATGCGCAACGTCTCGGCGTGAAGCGTGGAGACGGTCAATTCGTTCTCGCAGGGAACATTATCGTTCGCCAACGGGGAACAAAGTTTCATGCTGGCAAAAACTGCGGTTTGGGTAAGGATGACACCCTCTTTGCAACCATCGACGGTTATGTCAAATTCGAGCGCAAAGATCGTACTCGCAAACAAGTTAGCATTTATCCTGAGCGCCAGGTTGCTCAAGCTTAAATTTTGGCATTCAGAATCGCACCCCTGGGAGAATCCCGGGGGTTTTCTGTCTATCGGGACTATTTTAAGACGAGGTGAAACCAATGCCAACAAAACCCTCCATAGAACGACAGCTTCTAGCTGAGCAGCTATCCCACTACCGCCTGCAGCGCCATGACTTCCTCAACCACTGGCAAGTGATTATGGGGTATCTACAGTTAGGTAAGGCGGACCGAGCCTTGCTCTATATGCAAGAAGGGGTCGGGGGTTTAGAAGCTGAGCAGCAGATCGGACAGATTCCGCAGGATATCGTGGCCGCATCTCTACTTAGCTTAGTCATTAGTCTGCGCAAGGAGGGACTTTGGGTTGATGTTAAGCTAGCAAGTGCTCTGAAAAAAGAAGAATTTTGGCAAGAGTTTTGGCAAGAAGAATATGGAGAAGCCGTATTCGGGTACACTAAAGAGTGTTTAGCTGCAATTCTTAAGAGTTTTCAAGGTTTAGAGGACCCTGTTGTTGAGATCGATTTATGTGATGCGGAAAGCTTTGGCTGTCGTATTTCATTATTAGATGATGAAAAAGTTATTTTTGAACATAGCCTAGGCTTGTAGAAGGGGATAATGTCATGTTTTACGATCAGGCAAGAATTTATGTTAAAGGTGGAGACGGCGGGGCCGGAGCAGTGGCTTTCCGTCGTGAAAAATATGTTCCTGACGGAGGACCCAGTGGCGGGGATGGTGGTCGTGGAGGCAAGGTGATTTTTGAAGCTGATGAAGGATTGTGGACCTTGGCGGATTTTCGCTATAAGCGCCAATACAAAGCTGATCGCGGTGAGCATGGACAAGCAAAAAATATGCACGGGAAGAGCGGCGAGGATATGATCGTGCGGATTCCTGTGGGTACCGTAGTGAAAGACGCGGATTCGGGGGAAATTCTCGCCGATCTCATTGAGCATGGACAACAAACCATAGTGGCCACAGGGGGAAGAGGTGGACGAGGCAATGCCCGTTTTATGAGCAACACGAACAAAGCCCCTAGGGTCGCCGAAAATGGGGAACCTGGAGAGGAACGGAACCTACTGCTTGAGCTGAAGCTTTTAGCTGATGTTGGATTGGTCGGATTCCCTAATGTGGGAAAGTCGACGATTATTTCCCGGATTTCCGCGGCTAAGCCCAAGATTGCCGATTATCATTTTACGACGCTTGTTCCTAATCTTGGGGTGGTTGACATTGAAGATGGAGAAAGCTTTGTTGTGGCTGATATTCCCGGCCTTATTGAGGGAGCTCATACGGGTGCCGGATTAGGGCATGAATTTCTCAGGCATACGGAAAGAACACGTCTTATTCTGCATGTTTTAGATATAGCGGGTTCAGAGGAACGGGATCCCTTGGAGGATTTTCAAATCATCAAAGACGAGCTGCGTCAATATAGTCCGGAGCTAGCGAATCGGACCATGCTAGTAGTAGCCAATAAGATGGATATACCCGGTGCCGAGGAAAACTTAAAACGATTAGAGGAGCAACTGGGTGAAGAGTATCGTATTTTCCCTGTGTCTGCTGCGACTGGGGATGGGCTTAAGGAGCTGGTTTATGGCGTAGCCCAAGTCTTACCGGAGGTGCCTGTTCCGGAAATTTTCGTGAAGGAAGAGGAACAGCATAGGGTAACTCATGCAGAAGCCCCCGATCGTTTCGAGATAACTCGTGAAGAAGATAGCTTCGTAATTACGGGTCAAGAGATTGAAAAGCATGTCAAAATGACGATGTTTGATACAGAGGATGGACTATACCGTTTCCAAAATATCCTTAAGGCTATGGGTATTGAAAAGGCTCTGCGCGCAAAGGGGATTAAAGAAGGAGATAAGGTCCAAATCGCCGGACTTCAATTCGAATGGCAAGAATAAATAGAGTTAGCGAAAGATTGGAGGTTTTGCGATGTTAACAGGAAAGCAAAAGCGCTTCCTACGTGCCATGGGCAATGAAATGGACCCCATCTTACAGGTAGGTAAAGGTGGAGTGACAGATTCTGTCGTTGTTCAGGCTGACGAGACTTTGGCAGCGAGGGAATTAATGAAGGGCAGGGTCCTTCCGAATAGTGCAGAAGATGTTCAGGGAGCGGCCGAGCAATTAGCTGAACGTACTTCATCTGAGCTTGTTCAAGTGATCGGTAGAAATTTTCTGCTTTATCGCGAATCAAAAAAGAACCCCATCATTATGTTGCCGAGATAAATCAAGCTCGAGTTAAAGAAGATGGAGCATGAATCGATGGATCCAATGAGTGATAAATCTAACATCGGAATAACCCACAGATTAGGGATCATGGGGGGCACATTCGACCCCCTGCATTATGGGCATCTGGTGGCGGCAGAGATGGCTCGTCATGAGTTTCACTTGGAGAAAGTGATTTTTATTCCTACGGGTAAAGCGCCGCACAAGATTGGTCGGCGCATAACTGCGCCTAGGGATCGTTATGAGATGGTGAAGCGAGCGATTGCTGACAACGCCTTTTTTGAAGTTTCAGATCTAGAAATTGAGCGGGAAGGATATTCCTATACAGTGGATACCCTACGTCAATTGCATAAAATCTATCCGGAGCATGAGCTTTATTTTATTACGGGAGTCGATGCGTTTCGGGAGATTTTCACTTGGCGAGATGTCCAGTCTGTTCTCTCCTTAAGCCATTTCATCGGGGCCTCCCGGCCAGGCTTTGCTCCAGATGAGTTTCTGATAGAATTTGAAAGAAAGTATCCGGAATTCATCCCTCACATACATCTTTTCGATGTACCGGCCCTCGCCATATCTTCAACGGATATCCGATCCCGGGTAAAAGAGGGGAAAACTATTCGTTATTTACTTCCGGAGCCGGTTCGCCTCTATGTTGAAGAGGCAGGGTTGTATGTGATATAGTTTAATTACACGATTAAATAAGTATAGTTCTGACGCTTTTGCTTATACTAAAATCGAATCCATAAAGCAAGAGGTGACAACAAAATGGCAACCCTATATGTCGGAAATTTACCTTGGAACACAACCTCCGAAGATCTCAGTTCTTTCTTTGGCCAGTATGGTCAAGTCATCAGCAGTCGTATCATTACCGATCGCGAAACTGGCCGTTCAAGAGGCTTTGGTTTTGTCGAGGTTGAAGATGGCGATGCATCACGCATGGCAGAAGATCTTAATGGGAAGGATTTCGGGGGCCGTCCTTTAACAGTGAACGAGGCTCGACCAAAGCAACAGATGTAGAAAACATAATCTTAGGGAAGACCCTCTTACCGAAAGGTAAGAAGGGTCTTCTCGGCGTATCCGAATCTAATAAAAGGAGTTTAAGTGTCTTGGATATTCAGCAAGCAAATGAGCTCGCTCAACGTTCTATGTCGAAGAAACGCTTTAGCCATACTTTGCGAGTCGTACAGTGGGCAAAGGAGCTAGCCGCAATACATCATGTGGATGAGGATAAGGCTCAGATTGCTGCTTATCTTCATGATATAAAAAAAGAAATCAACCTGCAGGAGCAAATAAAGCTAGCAAGGGAATGGCACTTAAGCCAATATACTGCAGCTGAAGATAATCCACATGTTCTACATGGCCCGCTGGCAGCTTACTGGTTAGAGCATGAATTGGGTTATAAGGATGCAGAGGTTCTCGCTGCCATAGCAAATCATACCTTGGGAGCTCCGGGTATGGGGAAATTAGAGATGCTCATCTATAGTGCAGATTTAACCGAACCTCACCGAACATTTCCAAATGTGGACAAACTCCGCCAATCCTTGTATGATAATCTTGAGTACGGTACACTATTATGTGTTGAACATACTTTGAATTATTTGCAAAAGAGTAAGCGTGTCGTTCATCCGCAGACCAGGCTTACCTATGAAGATTTAAAAAGGAGGCAAAAATTTGCTGACAGATGATCAATTACAAGGGACGATAACTCTAGTTGAAGAGAAGAAGGGTCGAGATGCCATACTCCTAGATCTTAAGGGGATTTCGATGGTCACGGACTATTTCTTGATTGTCACCGGAAATTCCACAACTCAGGTCAAAGCGATTACGGATAATTTAACTGATAAACTTCCTGAATTAGGGGTGACTGTCTTAAGAGTCGAGGGTCTCCAAGAAGCCAAATGGGTTCTTGTGGATTGCGGGGATCTGGTGATTCATATTATGACTCCGGATCAAAGAGAGTTTTATAATCTTGAGCGGCTTTGGGGAGACGCCAAGACAGTCAGCTTTACGACGACCTAAGCAACTCGATTTGATCAGATGATTTTAGAAAACTTGACATTTTTGTTGATTATGGATAGTATAAAATATATTTTATTTTGCTATATTTTTAGTTAGAATAAGAGCATTAAAGGCAATGAAGGGGAGCAATCCCATATACCTCATTATAGAGAGGCAACGGTTGGTGAAAGTTGCTAGAGGATATGATGAACACTCGCCCCGGAGCTGTACCCAGGTAACAATGGGTACCGGTGCGAGCCGTTAAGATCGACAAAGTGCTATTGAAATTGGGTGGTACCGCGGGATTATGCTCTCGTCCCTTTAGGGGACGGGAGTTTTTTGCTATTTAACTTATTTTGAAGCCATTAGGCAAGCTCGGATTTAAGGGGGAAATATTTTATGCAAGAGAAATATCTATTTTCGGAGATTGAATCCAGATGGCAGAGGCAATGGGTCGACAGAAAAGATTACAAGGCTGATGATCATTCTGATAAGCCGAAATACTATGCTTTAGCTATGTTCCCATACCCTTCAGGTAATCTTCATATGGGACATGTCCGTAACTATTCCATCGTAGATGTCATTGCGCGGTTTAAGCGCATGATGGGCTTTAATGTCCTGCATCCCATCGGCTGGGACTCTTTTGGTTTACCTGCTGAAAATGCTGCGATCAAGAATCAAACACCGCCGGCCGAATGGACTTGGAAAAATATTGCCAATATGAAGCGGCAGCTTCAGGAGATGGGAATTTCCTATGACTGGGACCGGGAGGTCGCCACTTGCCATCCGGATTATTACAAGTTCACCCAGTGGATGTTTTTGGAGTTTTATAAGCATGGTCTAGTGTATAAGAAAAAAGCTGCCGTAAATTGGTGTCCTTCATGTGCCACTGTGCTTGCTAACGAGCAAGTGGTGGATGGGGCTTGCGAACGCTGTGATACAGAGGTAACAAAAAAAGATCTGGAACAATGGTTTTTTAAGATTACGGATTATGCTCAAGTGCTGTTGGATGATCTAGATAAGCTTCACGGCTGGCCTGAGAAGGTTAAAACCATGCAGAAAAACTGGATTGGTCGCTCTGAGGGAACAGAGGTAGAATTTTCGGTTGAAAATCGTGAGGATAAGATCAGGGTTTATACTACACGAGTAGATACAATTTTTGGGGTAAGCTATGTGGTCTTAGCGCCGGAGCATCCGTTAGTTCAAGAATTAATCTCGGGCTCAGAATATGAGCAAGAGGTTAAAGGCTTTATCAGCCGCATGAAAGGACTTAATGAGATTGCTCGGACTTCCACGGAAACTGAGAAAGAAGGCTTATTTACCGGTGCCTATTGCTTGAACCCATATAACGGCAAAAAGGTGCCCATCTGGATTGCCAATTATGTCCTGTTTGACTACGGGACAGGTGCAGTTATGGGTGTTCCTGCTCATGATGAGCGGGACTTTGAGTTTGCAACAAAATATAACCTCCCCATTAAAACCGTTATTCTTCCCGAAGGTACTCCTGCAGTGGAGAAAGATACTCCACTTCAAGCGGCTTTTACGGGCGAAGGAATCATGGTAAATTCGGGAGAATATGATGGACTAAAGAACATGGACGCTTGGGATAAAATGTCCGCTCAAGCTGAACGGGATGGCTTTGGGGAGAGGAAGGTGAACTTCCGCCTCCGTGACTGGCTCATTTCCCGCCAGCGCTATTGGGGTGCACCTATTCCGATGGTGTACTGCGACCATTGCGGAATCGTCCCCGTCCCTCAGGACCAGCTACCGGTGATACTCCCTGATGATGTGCTCTTTAAAGCCGGGGAAAATCCGTTGACCTCTTCCGAAAGCTTTAAGCAAACTACTTGTCCTACCTGTGGTGGTAAGGCTTCTCGTGAGACCGATACTATGGATACCTTTATGTGCTCATCTTGGTACTTCCTCCGCTATACGGATCCGCAGAATAATAAGCTGCCTTTCTCCAAGGAAGTTGCAGATCAATGGATGAACGTGGATCAATACGTCGGTGGAGTAGAGCATGCTATTCTTCACTTACTTTATTCGCGTTTCTTTACCAAGGCTTTGCGTGATTTTGGCTACCTCAAGGTCGATGAGCCCTTTGAAAATCTCTTGACCCAAGGGATGGTCTGCTTGGGTGGGGCGAAGATGTCCAAGTCCAAGGGTAATGTGGTAAGTCCTGAGGAAATAATCTCCAAGTATGGGGCAGACACTGCTCGTCTTTTCATTCTTTTCGCAGCTCCACCCGAGCGAGATCTGGAGTGGAGTGATCAAGGGGTGGAAGGTTGTTATCGTTTCCTAAATCGGGTGTGGCGCCTAGCAGCTCAATATGAAGATGTACTTAAAGGACAATCCTCAGATGAGGCTGCAAGCGTTCAGGGTCGTAACTTTGACGAGCTGGATAAGGATGCTAAGGATATGCGTCGTCAAACACACCAAGCGATTCAAAGGGTGACCTCCGATATTGGAGTACGCTTCAACTTCAATACTGCCGTCAGCTCGATCATGGAGCTGGTCAATGCTCTTTATCTATATAAAGAACAGCCTAATGTCAACATGGCTGTAGCTAGTGAAGCTATGGAAAGCATTCTCCTGCTTTTGTCTCCTTTTGCCCCGCATATGACGGAAGAGGTCTGGAGCGAATTAGGTCATGAAGAGAGTATCCATAGCCGGGAGTGGCCGAAGGTGGATGAAAGTGCTCTTGTTCAAGATGAAGTCACGGTAGTACTCCAGGTGAACGGCAAGCTACGAGAACGCATCCAAGTGCCGGCTCAAATCTCCGCCGAAGAATTAGAAGCATTGGTGCGGTCACTGCCTAAGCTAGTCGAGTGGATTCAAGGGAAAGAGATTCAAAAGGTGATTACGGTGCCGGGTAAGCTGGTTAATGTGGTTGTAAAGTAACTTCCTTCTCGCTTTAAAAACGGATTATTAGGGTACGCAATTTAGCAGGATCTCCAGGATTTTGATTTACATTGGTCACTCAGAAAGCTGCGCGGACCGTTCTAACGCTCGAGCTCTCTGCTCCGAAAGGTTCCGGACTAAATCGTCTCCTGACTCTCTAGTCCGTTGGAAACGTCCTGTTTCCAACCTTTCTCCGCAGCGAGCTTTTCGCGAAGAACGGTTAACCGCTCGCTTTGAAGTCGTTCCCTTTTGTAAATCAAAATCCTTGGGCTGCTTTTTAAGTTTAAGTTCAAGCTTAAGTTTGATATAGGACATGTCGTTCACTATGGAACGCCATGTCTTTTGTTTTGTAAACAATATTTAGCGGATTCGACAAACCTTGCCGTAATTCGAGAGAGGAATTAGCGGAAAATATGGAGAAAAACCCCATATTACTTTCGAGATATGATTGATCTCAGGGAATAGGGGGTGATTGTGTTGGAGCGGAAAATTCGCTATGTTTGGTGGGGGCTCTTAGGGCTTATGATTGTAATGGCCCTTGGGAAATTTATCCTGCCTCACAACTCTAAGGTTTTGGTCGAAAGCGCTGGTGAAGGTCGAGAGATCATCGTCTATGTATCTGGTGCTGTGGAGAAGCCTGGGCTTGTTCACTTGCCGGTGAATGCTCGTTTGGATGATGCTTTAAAACAAGTTAACCCTTTGCCTGAAGCAAATATTGATCAGATCAATCCTGCGGAGAAGCTCAAAGATGGTCAGAAGATCATTGTTCCTTATCGGCCAGTACCGCAAACTGTTGCACTACAAATTCCTCAGGGTCAGGGTCAACCTCCTAACCCAAATGCTAACACCTCAGCGGGCTCTGCGACGTATCCGGGGGGACAGTCGGGAATAGTACCTAATACTCACTACCCTGCCCAGACCGCTTCTAATCTTATTAATATCAACACTGCAGATAGTGCAGAATTAGATAAACTACCGGGTATCGGGCCTGCGCTTGCTGAACGGATCATTCAGTATCGAATAGAACATGGTCTTTTCCTTCAACCGGAGGATCTAAAGAAGGTTTCGGGGATTGGTGACAAGACCTATGAGAAGATGGCTGATATGGTTTCGGTGGGACCATGAGAGACGCTTGGGTTAGACGCTTGTGCGCATTACTAATAGGCGGACTTATCGGTGTTTACACCCCAGAGACAATGTGGTGGATTGTTCTGGGGCTTTTTCTATGGGTGCTTATTCGTATAGTTCTTTGGAAGCCTCAAGATTTTTTTGGACCCTCCTTAAGGCCTGAAATCTTCATGCTGTGTGCCAGCATTCTTGTGGGATTTGTCTTTGGACAGACTGGAAAACATGACTTAGCACCACCTTTGACCATCAGTCAAGTTCATTTGGTGGGAGAGTTGAGAGATTGGTCCATTAACGATGATGGGGCAGTAGGGATATTTGAGATTCTGGAGCCTGTCCCTATCCATGCCTCGTTTTCTCAAGAGGGCACGCAGGAGAACCCAAGGGCCACAGATTTTCTTGAGAAAAAATATCGTCTACGGGTTTATTTTGATTCAGAGGGAAATCTTCCTGAAGGGTGGGAGGGTGTACGCCCGGGAGATAAAGTCGTATTTACGGGGAAGATTGATCAACCGAAATCGCCTGGGACACCGGGTCAATTTGATTACCCCTTATATTATGCGGTTCGTGGCCTTTCTGGAGGTATTACTGTTCAGGGTGAGGTGGAGTTATTAACCCCAGGAGAAGCACCTATGAGCTGGCTGGTTCGTGATCAGGTCAGGGAACGTTTAGCCCCCTTTCCTTTGGCACAGACTAGCCTATTAGAAGGAATACTGTTTGGGGATACAAGCGGGATATCAGAGAAAGCGCTGGAGAGTTACCGGATTACCGGAGTCTATCATGTCTTTTCCGCTTCCGGTTCTAATGTTGCCTTCTTGCTATTTCTTTGTTGGGGCATACTATTCCTCGTACCTCGTTTTCCTCGAGTGGGAGTAACCATCATTGTATTGATTTTTTACACTACCCTCTGTGGGGGAAATCCACCGATTCTACGGGCGACGATTATGGCTGTTTTTGCGTTGTTGGGTAGATTGGGTAAGGGAAGAGGAAATAGCCTGCGGGGTCTTTTGCTGGCTGCCTTATTATTATTTGTTTGGCGACCCTTGATTCTTAAAGATATAGGCTTTCAACTATCCTTTATGGCAACGTGGGGGATTATTGTCTTAAGCCCTGTCATAATGAAGTTTAAAGGGATTAGAAGTTGGCCAAGATTTATTAAAAGTGCCTTTGCCATGACCTGTGCTGCCCAAGTCGCCACTCTACCCTTGATGATTAATGCCTTTCATCGTTTGTCTATCATTGGACTTTTAGCGAATCTATTAGTTTTATTTATCCTAGGGGTCATCTTTCAACTGGGAGTGCTCGGAGTTTTTCTTTTGTTTATCCCACAAGTTGCTCTGCCTTTGTTTCAGGTAAGTCTTTGGCTGTTGTATGGGGTGAGTGAATTCCTTAGTCTCTTAGCTAGGCTTCAGTGGGCTGATGTGTGGGTAGTCAATCCAGGAGCCCTATTTTGGCTATGCTGGTATGGCTGGATTCTGGTTCTTTTAGTCGGTAAAGCCAAACTTGGCTTTATGTTCAGGGTGTGGGTCAGAAATCTAGGGAGGAGGATTGTCTCCATAGCTGGGAGAGCACCTGCCCCCGTCAAGCGGATTGGGGTGACGGTACGGGGGGAGTTAGGTAGATTAAATATGGCTGAGGAGAATGATAATAAATTTGTGCTCACAGGGCAAAAGTTCGGGATAACAAAGAAAAGAGCATTCGCTTTTTTGCTTTTGGTACTCTTTCTGTGGAGTCCTTGGAATACTCCTAATGTACTTCAAGTCACCTTTATCGATGTAGGGCAAGGCGATTGTATACTCATTGAGACATCGGAAGGTACACGGGTTATGGTAGATACTGGGCCAAAGACCGATCACTTCGATGCTGGGGAGCAAATTATTATACCTTATCTTCTCCAGCAGGGAATCAAAAGCTTAGACGCTTTGATTCTCACACACCCTCATAGTGATCATGTGGGAGGGGCCGGGGCAGTCTTGGAGACGATTCCGGTGGGTTGGGTTGGGATTCCTGAGGATGGGAAAGACTGGTTAAGTCTCGATTCTGTTGAGGGTGGTGGTTCAGGGAAAAGCCAGTGGGCTGGCTGGGGAGAAGGGGGGCTGGATTGGAATCTGGTCAGAATATTGGAAACGATGACGATTGAAAGATTAACTCGTGGAGATGCATTGGTTTTGGATTCGGATAGTACGCTTAAAGTGCTAGCTCCTGGAACGATACGGTCAGGCACAGAGTCTGATGAGAACAATAACTCATTGGTCTTGCGTTTGGAAAATGAAGCAGGCCAAAGTGTGCTGCTCACCGGAGACATGGAAGAGGAATTGATGGAAGAACTTTATCGATCAGGACAGGTGTATGACGCAGATTTGTTTAAAGTCCCTCACCATGGCAGTCGCTATTCGATGATGACGGACCTGTTAGACAAGATTACACCTCAAGCTGTTATCATTCCAGTGGGAAGGAACTCCTTTGGACACCCCAGCCCAGAGGTTCTCAGCTATTGGGAGGATCGCCACGTTCCGATCTTTCGGACGGATGAGGATGGCACGATCCAAGTTAAATTTGATGGGAGATCAATGGAGGTAGTGACGGGCAGAGAAGAGTAAATAAGACAACGGTAGGATATTTTTGAAAAAATATTCGTCTTCTAGGTATAAAACTTTTATTCATGGTAAGAATAGGAAGGAACATCTCTTTTCTCCTCCTCTTTCTTTTGCCCCTTCATTTTTGGAGGGGTCTTTTCTTTGCTTTCTTATCCGACCTTAGTTAAAATAAGAGGATAGGAGGGGTGGTATGTTGGAAGTGGACCAAGTAAGGCAAGCAATCGCAAATAATCAAGTTCCTCCCGTCAATCTTTGGTTTGGCGAGGAGCGTTTTTTTACTCAAGAAGCTCTGCATCTTTTAAAAAGCAGTTATCTTGCCCAAGACCCTTCGGGCAGTGGTATAGAAATTTTGTCGGGAAAAGGTAGCAATCCGGAGCAGATTGTGGAGATAGCCAACACAGTATCCTTCTTTGGGGGTAAACTGATTATTGTCGAAGATATTCCTTATTTTCAAGATGGACAAGGAGATACCCTTGAGCCTTTCTTTGGCTATTTTGAAAACCCTAACCCCGAGGTCTGTCTTGTATTTTTGGCGCAAAGCGTGAATCGGGGACGTAAGTTCTATAAAGCGATTGAGAAAGCCGGCACAGTGCTGGAATTCGGAAGTCCGAAACGTGTGCAGGACTGGGTAGCTTGGCTGGATCGGGAATTAGCGTCTCGGAATAAAACCATGAAGCCTCAAGTTAAATCGCTCTTTCTTGAGTGGGGTGGGCATCAGGTCGGAATTTTAAGCCAAGAGCTGGACAAGCTCGCCCTCTATGTCCAAGGTCGAGAGATTCGAGCTGAAGATGTGCAAAGCTTAGTTCCCCAAGCGGTAGAGGCTACCGTATTTGAACTTTTGGATGCTGTGGCCGCTCGTTCGACCAAAGTTGCTGTGCAAAAGCTTCAGCAGGTTCTACGTCAGGAGCATCCCTTAAAAATTCTGACCATGCTATCGAGGCAGGTGCGTTTACTGCTTGGTGCAAGAGCCATGCGTAAACAAGGTAGGGGTGTTGAGGAAGCTCCGCGGCTTTTGGGTATCAAGCCTTTCGAAGCCCAAAAAATATGGCAAAAATCGAATCAATTAACATGGGAACAATTAGCATGGGCCTTGCAAGAATGCTTGGAGACGGATGTAGCTATCAAGACGGGTAGAGGAGATCCGGAATTTTTGTTGGAACTAATGATTACAAAGTTCTGCGAAAGATAATCTTAGTCTAGCTTCATGGTTTCTGTGCATACAAAAAGGAGCAGCATCTGAACTGAAATTCAGATGCTGCTCTTTCTCTATGTCGTTTCTTTATGTGAGTAGAACAGGGCTTAGCCCACTTGAGCGAAATGCTTCGCATAACGCTTGGTTAAGCGAGATTTCTTGCGGGAAGCCGTGTTTTGATGCACTAAACCTTTGGAAGAAGCTTTATCCAAAGCGCGGGTAGCTTTATTCAACGCGATTTTAGCGGTCTCGGCGTCCGTGCTTAAAGATTCTTCAAAACGACGAATCGTTGTGCGTAAAGTTGATTTTGCAGCCGCATTTTTAATAGTACGGACTTTAGCCACCTCAACTCGTTTGATTGCGGACTTAATATTCGGCACTTTTGGTCACCCCCTTTGGATCGAATCTTCCTAACATAATACGCAAAGACTATTTTAACATTGAATCCTAAAATTTACAAGAAATATTCCGATTAATTGTATAAATAATATTTGAATAAGTTGTTCAAACTATAGTATGTATCTAGGCACTTATGCCTACATCAATTTTGAATGGAGGAAACCAAATGTTAGGAATGATTGTACGATTTCTTGTTTCAGCTGTAGTGCTTCTGCTAGTCAGCTACTTAGTACCCGGTCTTAAAGTAGCTGGATTTACAGGGGCACTCATCGCCGCGGTTGTTATTGCTGTTTTGGGATACGTAGTAGAATTAGCTTTCGGTCGCGAAAAGATTACCAGAATGAGTCGGGGCATCGTCGGATTTTTAGTGTCTGCTGTAGTTATTTATGTAAGTCAATTTATCGTGCCCGGTTCCATTACCGTCACGATCTGGGGCGCTTTATTGGCTTCTTTGGTCATCGGTATTGTCGATTCTTTTGTACCAACTGAATTGCGCTAATCGATAGGCAAGAATGCACTGCTTAAATTAGGTGTAGCAGACAAGACAAACATGTGGTTCTAAGAAGAACTTGTCCCTCATATTTCTTTATAAAGAAGGAAAGGGGGACAAGTTTTTTGTTGAAGGAAGAAATGTTTCCTACTAAGAAGTTGCGATGGAGTTTTTGGCCCTCCTCCCGCTGGGCTCGCGGTTTTCTGTTTGTTTTACTGACGCTTCTTTTCCTAAGCTTATTTTTTTATGCTATGCAAAAAGGAACCTCTCGGCAATTGATACGTGTCATGGCTCAGCAGAGTTTTCCCTTTGAAGCGATCGTCTTGGAGGGGATCCCCGGCTATTCGTTGCCGGAACGAGAGCATCTTAATCAGGTCAGAGCTCAGGGTGTTTCTTTGGGGACTTTTTTATTGACCGGAGTCAACATCGCTGATGCTCGTACTTATTTCTTTAGCTATTATACACCTCCACCGGATGGCCCGGCCTGGATTGGTTGGGCTTATAATTCGAGAGACCCGGAGTATGAGGGAGAAATCCCTGAGCTAGAGGAGATTCCGCTTAACCCTGGTCAGGTAGGAGAGGGGATTGAGAAACCAGCTGTACCTCTCGATGATGAAGTGTTAGTGGGGATTTACCATACGCATAATGCGGAGAGTTATGCGGGAGATGGGGGCGGGGAACGCGATGAAGATGGCAACGGGGAGATTATGGGTGTAGGTGAGAAGTTAAAAGAAGGCCTGGAAAGCAATGGCATTCGGGCGATACAAGCTCTAGATGCACATGAAATTGATGATTTTAATAAAGCTTATAGTAAATCAGTAAATACAGCCACGGCGTTAGTTCGAAACTATCCATCCATAAAACTTCTATTAGATATTCATAGAGATGGGCTACTGGGGGTTAATAAATCCACGGTCATGATCGAGGGGAAAGAAGTGGGACGTGTGATGATTGTGATCGGACAGAAAAATCCACATTGGGAGAAGAACGAAGCATTGGCTAAAGAGCTCATTGCTTTCGCGGAAGCCCGTTACCCTGGTCTATTTATTCCGAAAATAACCTATGCCTCGGATGCTCGTTACAATCAGCATCTCTTAGATGGAGCTATTCTTTTAGAAATTGGCAGCCAGCTCAATACCTTCGATGAAGCGAAAGGGACAGCGGAAGTATTGGGTGATCTTTTAGCGGAGTGGCTTGAACGAGACTTCGTTCAGAGTGGGAATCCCTCTGAACGTTAGTCCGGGTTTGGCTTTCCCCTTCTATAGAAAAGTGGTATAATTCCATATTAGAGAATTTTCACACCAGGACGAACTATAAAAGGGGCGAAGCTATGTCAGGTACGCGGACTGTAGCCATGGCGGCTGGACTCTTAATGTTAACTCAACTCGCGTCAAGAGTTCTAGGTTTTTTAAGAGAATCTTTGATGGCAAATTTCTATGGTAAAACGGGAGTGACCGATGCGTATCAAACAGCATTTATCCTTCCGGATTTAATTTACTGGCTTTTAGTGGGCGGAGTATTAAGCTCTGCCTTTATTCCTGTATTCTCTCAATATATTCACAAGGGTAATGAAGAGGAGGGGTGGCGGGTAGCCAGCTCCTTTATCAATTTGATTCTATTGCTCCTAAGCGTTTTGGTGATCGTAGCACTGATTTTTACACCCCAATTTGTAAAGCTGCAGGTTCCGGGCTTTTCAATAGAAAACCAAGGCTTAACGATTCAATTGACGAGGATCATTCTCATTCAACCGCTGCTTTTGGCACTGAGTGGGATCACTATGGGCATCTTAAATTCCTATAAGATATTTTGGCCGAGTGCTCTAGGTACAGTGCTTTATAACGCCAGTGTGATTTTCTTTGGCGTCTTGTTTGCCCGTCCCGATGAACCGGAGACTATTTCCGGGTTTGCGATCGGAGTTGTGGTGGGGGCTTTGCTGAATTTTCTCGTGCAGATTCCAGCTCTAAAACGCCAAGGCCTTCGTTACTATCCTATTATTGATTGGCGGCATCCCGGAGTTCGAAAGATTGCTGTATTAGCTATACCCATTATTCTCAGCTACTCATTGAACCAAATCCAAGTCGTGGTGAACTCTAACCTAGGTTCTCACCTCATTGAAGGTAGCTTGACGGCAGTTTGGTATTCATACCGGTTATTCCAATTACCCGTGGGTATCTTTGCCCTAGCTATCGCTGTGGCGGTGTTTCCAACCTTGAACGAGCATGCTACACTGAATAAATGGAAGGAATTCATCCGCACTTCATCAAGAGCAGTCCGGATGGTTATTTTTATTACTCTGCCCATATCGGTAGGCATGATCGCTTTGCGCTATCCTTTGATTCGCGTCTTATTTGAGCATGGAGCCTTTACGTCTGAGGATACCTTGGCTACCGCGATTCCTCTTTTTTACTTTGCCGTGGGGATCTCAGCTCAATCCGTCATCCAAATCCTACCGCGCATGTTTTATGCCCTTCATGATACTTGGACTCCGGTTATTGTCGGTATTATTTCGATGCTAGCTAATGTAGGCTTTATGTTTCTTTTAGTTAAACCTTTGCAAACGGGTGGTTTAGCTTTTGCGACTTCCTTAGCCGCTGTACTCAATATGATTTTACTCCTGCATCTCCTGCGCAAACGCTTAAAGAGGATCGATGGCTGGAGAATGCTGATAACCTTCCTAAAGACGTTAATGGCTTCCGGTGTGATGGGAATTGGCGTTTGGTTTGGGGGTCAGTGGCTCACTTCTCTTGTGGGGGTGGGGAAACTCGCCTCGATCTTTGTTTTAATTGCTGGAACCCTCTTGGGCGCATTAATTTTTGCCGCTATAACCAAGATTATGGGTATGGAAGAGTTTGAGCAGACCCTAGGGCTTGTTCAGCAACGCCTTAAGAGAGGGTAAATCTGTATTATGAAAAAGCGAAGGGTAATAAAATCCATGTGATGTTAAGATTGCTTTATATGAAGAATTATGACCAGCTAGAGCCTTATGTTAGCCAGATTGCCCATCAATATCAGACCGGAGTTGGCTCCATCGTCCGAAATATTCGAGAACCCATCCTTGCTGGATTTATCCAAGCTAAGATGAGTTATGCTCGAGAAAATGGTTGTGAACTACATCATTTTCTTGCTGAAATTAATCATTGGCAGTATAATAATTGTTTAGAGTGTATCCTCGAAAAAGATAGTTTTTTCAGGGAATCACACTGGATTTTGCTGAAATGAGGGGTAAAACTGTGGCACAGGCCTCACAACGAATTAGAAACTTTTCTATCATTGCACATATTGACCATGGTAAGTCCACACTTGCCGACCGTTTAATCGAATATACCGGTGCACTAAGCAAGCGGGAAATGGAAGCTCAGGTCTTGGATAATATGGATCTTGAGCGAGAACGGGGTATCACTATTAAATTACAAACTGTTCGCCTGCAATACCCTGCTAAGGATGGACAGGTTTATGAGCTGAATCTTATTGACACCCCGGGTCACGTGGATTTTACCTATGAAGTATCACGTAGTTTGGCCGCCTGTGAAGGCGCACTTTTAATTGTGGATGCTGCCCAGGGCATTGAAGCCCAAACTTTAGCCAATGTCTATTTAGCTTTGGAAAATAATTTAGAGATCATTCCTGTGATCAACAAAATTGATCTACCCAGTGCTGAACCAGAGCGCGTAAAACAGGAGATTGAGGATGTCATTGGACTAGATGCCAGTGAGGCCATCTTAGCTTCTGCCAAGGCGGGAATAGGAATTGAAGAGATTTTAGAGGCTGTTGTAGCCAAGATTCCACCACCACAGGGTGATGACGCAGCACCTTTAAAGGCTTTGATTTTCGATTCATATTTCGATGCCTATAAAGGCGCCATTTCCTATGTTCGCGTGATGGAAGGCCACGTGACGAAAGGAACGCAAATCAAAATGATGTCCTCGGGTAAAGTCTATGAAGCCACGGAAGTGGGCATGCTTAACCCAGGATTACGACCCATGACAGAGATTAAAGCAGGCCAGGTTGGCTATATTGCTGCCAGCATCAAAAATGTCAGGGATACTCAAGTCGGGGATACTATTACTGATGCTGAAAACCCCGCCCTCTATCCTCTGCCGGGATATCGCAAGGCGACCCCCATGGTCTTTTGCGGCCTGTATCCGGTGGAATCCAACGACTATACTCGGTTGAAGGATGCTTTAGAAAAACTTCATCTTAATGATTCTAGCCTAGTCTTTGAACCGGAGACTTCCAGTGCCCTTGGCTTTGGCTATCGGTGTGGTTTTCTAGGGCTTTTGCATATGGATGTTATTCAAGAACGCCTGGAGCGGGAATATGATCTGAACTTAATTACGACAGCGCCTAGCGTAGTTTATCGGGTAAATAAAACCGACGGGGAAGTATTAAAAATCGATAACCCCTCCAATCTCCCCAAGACGGATGAGATTGAAAGCATTGAAGAGCCTATTGTCAAAGCAACGATTATGACACCCTCAGAATTTGTGGGGGCGATCATGGAGTTGAACCAGGAAAAACGGGGTAATTATCTCAATATGAATTATCTCTCCGCTAATCGAGTCAGCTTAGTCTATGAATTACCCTTAAGCGAGATTGTCTATGATTATTTTGATCAATTAAAATCCCGCACCAAAGGCTATGCCTCTCTGGATTATGAATTAGCCGGCTATAAAGTAGCTCAATTGGTTAAGCTGGATGTTCTCCTCAATAGTGAGCTGGTAGATGCCCTTTCCTTTATCGTTCATAAGGAAAAGTCCTATGCTCGCGGTCGTCGCTTAGTCGAGAAGTTACGGGGAATTATCCCCCGTCAGATGTTTGAAGTGCCGATCCAAGCAGTTATTGGTCAGAAAGTCATTGCCCGGGAAAGTGTGAAAGCCATGCGGAAAGATGTCTTAGCCAAATGTTACGGAGGGGACATCTCACGTAAACGGAAGCTCTTAGAGAAACAAAAAGAGGGTAAAAAGCGCATGAAGCAAGTAGGGAGTGTAGAGATTCCTCAGGATGCGTTTATGGCTGTGCTGAAAATCGATGACTAAATAGCGTACACAAACCGGAAGCGAACCAATCATGCGATATAACGGAGCATGCGGTTCGCTCCCTTATTATCTGGAGAAAGTTGAAGTGTGGCTGATATGCGTATGGATTGGGTATATTTGTTGATAGCGACGATTTTTGAGATGGGATGGGCAGATCCTTCCTAAGAAAGAGGTGTAACTATGCCATCCCTTTATGTTCATGTTCCTTTTTGTCTTCGGAAATGCGCTTATTGTGCTTTTTATTCTGTTCCTCTGCAAAGGTCTAAGGTGGAAGAGTATTTACAAGGCCTAGAACAGGAAATTGTCTTGCGGCAAGGGGAGATTCCAGATGAGGTATCTACCCTTTTTATGGGAGGTGGAACTCCCACGGCTTTGAGTGAGGAGGAGCTTGAGACTGTCTTCAGCTTGCTTGAGCCAAGATTTAATTTTTCGGCTTTGGCGGAAAAAACTATTGAAGCTAATCCTGGCACCCTAACAGCGGGAAAGCTTCATATTTTAAAAAACCATGGTATCAACCGGATATCTTTAGGTGTTCAATCGTTTAATGATGCTTTGCTAAAACGAATCGGACGAATTCATAGTGTTCAGGATATCCACGATGGTGTGAACCTGATTCGCGGCGCAGGCTTTCGTAATCTTAATCTGGATTTGATGTTTGGTTTGCCGGAACAGACCCCTGAGGATTGGCAAAAGACCTTAGCAGAGGTAATTACCATCCAGCCTGAGCATTTGTCTATCTATGGATTGATGCTTGAGGAGGATACGCCTCTGGCATTAGACGCGGGCTTGTCAAAGGACCTGCCGGATGATGATGTCCAAGCTGAAATGTATGAATTAGGACAAGAAATGCTGGGGAGAGCGGGATACATCCATTATGAGACCTCGAATTACGCTTTGCCGGGCCATGAATGTCAGCATAATCTTGGTTATTGGCATGGGGAAGAGTACCTAGGTCTAGGCCCTGGTGCGGTGTCTTGCCTAAAAAATCGGCGCCGGAAAAACTATGAGGATTTGGTTAAGTATCGGGAGAAGCTTGAGCAAGGAGATCTACCTATAGATAGCTTGGAAGATGAAAGCTTGACGAATGATGAGAGAATATCAGAACGGGTCATTTTAGGACTGCGCCTTGCCCGTGGAATCAATCTTGAGAATTTCAAAAAAGAGTTCAGGGTTGATCTTTTTGAACTGTATCCCACAGTTTTAGAACGTTATATAAGCCAAGGTGTACTACGTATTGAGGAAGGAAAATTTCTCAAAATGGATCCCGAGTTCTGGTTCGTGGCTAATGCGGTGCTGCAAGAATTTGTATGAGTCATCGCAAATCATCTTAATACAATTTAAAGTACTTTATAGCATGTCAGATACTTGACAATCGCGAAAGTGAGCGTTACTATAATATCATAAATCGTTAGCACTCATTAAGGTCGAGTGCTAACAACAAAGCGAACGTGGAAAGGCGGCTATGAGTATGCAAATGGACGAGCGAAAGAAGAAAATCCTGAGAGCCATTGTTCAGGATTATGTCAATACAGCTGAGCCAGTCGGTTCCAGGACAATCGCCCGGAAGTTTGACTTAGGTATCTCACCGGCCACGATTCGTAATGAAATGTCCGATATAGAAGATCTTGGATTAATTGAACAGCCCCATACCTCATCAGGTCGCATTCCTTCGGATGCTGGTTATCGGTATTATGTGGATTGCCTGATGGAAAAGACCAAGGTTTCCGAGGATGAAAAAGAAGTTATCGAAAGAGAGACCACTCAGCGGATTGCCGAGATTCAAAGCGTCATTTCTCATTCTAGCAAACTTCTTTCTGAGCTTACACATCTGACCAGTATAGTCGTAGGGCCAGACAAAGGTAACAGTGCATTTAGCCAGATGCACTTCCTTCCCTATCAGTCGGGCAAAGCCATTATGGTCGTCGTCAAGGAAAATGGAGTGGTAGAGAATCAGATTGTCGAGATTGGAGAAAATGTAACTGCTGAGGAACTACAAAGAATTGCGAATCTGTTTAATCATAAGATGCGGGGACATTCCATGACGGAAGTAAAACGAGATTTTCTGCATGAAATCTACAGCGAACTTTCACGTCAACGCTATCTTATTGATCATGCTTTAGAGCTCCTAACCGCTATTTTAGATAACAAACCTCAAGAGTCGAATAAGGTGTATCTTGGCGGAACACTTAACATGTTAAACCAGCCTGAATTCCAGGATGTTGAAAAGATTAAAAACCTTTTCCAAGTTTTCGAAGAGGGAGATCAGATTAAGCAGTTTTTGCGTCCGAAGCTTGAGGGTATCACGGTTACCATTGGTGGCGAGAATATCATGAAGGAACTTAAAGATTGTAGCGTGATTACTGGGACGTATTGTGTTGAGGGTGAACCGTTGGGTACGATTGGGCTTATTGGACCGACAAGAATGGATTATGGTAAGTCGATGGCGATGGTGGAATACATGACAAGAACGCTCACTGAGCTTCTTACCAAGCGACGAAGGAAATAGGAGAGGTGGTTTCAATCATGGTGAATTGGGGCGGGAAAACCCCCCCATCAGCTCAGTCTGGATGGGAAAACAAAGATAGTAGACAAGAACAAACCGACAACCGAAGCGATACTATCGAAGAAATTTTGGGAGCGAATGATGTGGAGGGCAGGGAATCTTCAGGAAATCAAGATATTTCTTTAGAGGAAAAAGTACTTGCCTTGCAGGCAGAACTCGAGCAAAGCAAGAACCAAGCTGAAGAGTATTTTGCGCATTTGCAACGTCTGCAAGCAGACTTTGATAATTATCGTAAACGGACGCAGAAGGAAAAAGACGACTACTTAAAATATGCCTCTGAGCGTGTTGTCGAAGGGTTGCTTCCGGTGCTGGATAATTTCGAAAGAGCTATTTTGGCATCTAAAACTAATCAAGATTTTACTTCGTTTGCTCAAGGGGTCGATATGATCTTCAAGCAAATGGAAACGACCTTAGCCAAAGAAGGGCTAGTGGCTATCGAAGCTGTAGGCCAACCCTTTGACCCCAATATGCATGAAGCGGTGCTTCAAGTAGAGTCTAATGAGTATCCAGAAAACACGGTTGTTGAGGAATTACAAAAAGGATATTATCTTAAAGAAAAAGTAATACGTCCTAGCATGGTTAAAGTTTCCTGCTAGGTGTAATAAGGAGGAAGTATTAATATGGGTAAAGTGATAGGTATTGATTTAGGAACCACAAACTCCTGCGTAGCGGTTATGGAAGGTGGCGAAGCGGTCGTAATTACGAACGCGGAAGGTAATCGCACAACTCCCTCCGTTGTAGGGTTCTCCAAAACAGGCGAGCGTCTGGTTGGCCAAGTGGCCAAACGGCAGGCGGTTTCTAATGCGGATAAAACAGTGCTCTCCGTGAAAAGACATATGGGTACCGATTTCAAAGTGAAGATCGATGATAAGAACTACTCTCCCCAAGAAATTTCAGCTATGATTCTAGGCAAACTGAAAGCAGATGCTGAAGCTTATCTAGGGCAAACCGTTACTGAGGCAGTCATCACTGTACCTGCGTACTTCACCGACGCTCAGCGTCAAGCAACTAAAGATGCCGGAACCATCGCGGGCTTGGAAGTTAAGCGGATTATTAACGAACCTACGGCAGCTGCGTTAGCCTACGGTCTTGATAAGCAAGAGGATCAAACCGTTTTGGTCTTTGACTTAGGCGGAGGAACCTTTGACGTTTCAGTACTTGAACTGAGCCAAGGTATGGTAGAGGTTAAAGCGACTAGTGGGAATAATAAACTTGGTGGGGACGATTTTGACCAACGTCTGATTGATTATATGGTAGCTGAATTCAAGAAGGATCAAGGTGTGGATCTTGGCAAAGACCGTGTTGCTCTGCAACGCCTAAAAGAAGCAGCAGAGAAAGCAAAAATTGAACTTTCCGGAGTGAGTACCTCCAATGTAAATCTGCCCTTTATCACCATGACAGCTGAGGGTCCTGCCCACTTAGATATGAATATTACAAAAGCGAAGTTCGAAGAATTGACTGCAGATCTGGTTGAGGCGTGCCTTGGACCCACTCGTCAAGCGTTAGCTGATGCTAAATTGTCTTGGAGCGATGTTCATCAAGTTATCTTGGTCGGCGGATCCACTCGGATTCCTGCTGTCCAAGACGCCATCAAGAAATTAAGCGGCAAAGAGCCGCATAAGGGTGTTAACCCCGATGAAGTGGTTGCTCTGGGGGCAGCTATTCAAGGTGGAGTTCTTGCAGGTGAAGTGAAGGACATCATCCTCGTTGACGTAACTCCTCTTTCTTTGGGAATTGAGACCTTAGGCGGAGTATTTACACGGATTATAGAGCGGAACACAACCGTTCCTACCACCAAGAGCCAGACCTTCTCGACTGCGGCAGATAGCCAAACTTCAGTAGATATCCACGTTCTCCAAGGTGAGCGGGAAATGGCTGCCTATAACAAGACGCTGGGAAGATTCCAGCTGGCCGGAATTCCTCCTGCTCCTCGTGGGATTCCGCAAATTGAGGTTAAATTCGATATTGATGCTAACGGTATCGTGCATGTTTCAGCTAAGGATATGGCTACAGGCAATGAGCAAAAGGTCACCATCACTGCCTCCACAGGTCTAAGCCAAGATGAAATCGAAAAGATGAAAAAAGATGCTGAAGCACATGCTGAGGAAGATAAGCAACGCAAAGAGTTAATCGATGCAAAGAACCAGGCTGATTCGACGGTTTACCAAACCGAGAAGACCTTGAAGGACTTCGAAGGCAAGATTGCCGAAAATGAGGTAGAACCGATTAAGAAAGCGCTTGAAGAGTTAAAGACCGCTGCTGCGGGAGAAAATCTTGAAGCTATCAAGGAAAAGACTGAAGCGGTAACAAAAGTACTTTATCCAATCATTGAGAAAATGTATCAACAGACAGGTGGGGAAGCACCAGGACCGGATATGGGAGCAGACCCAGGAGCCGGTAATGCCAAAGCAGATGACAATGTCGTTGATGCAGAATATACTGAAGTGAATAAGGATGATAAATAAGCACAGAAAAGCTAAGCTATGGATACTGCAGGTGCTAAGTTGAGGAATCAAGGAAAAGGAGATTGGGTACAGGGTTTTCCCTGTGCCCAATCATCATGTGCTAAAGACGGATGGCTTCGGAGGGTGAATTAGGAGTGATGGAGGAAACAATGAAACGCGATTATTATGAAGTGCTTGGAGTCTCTAAGAGCGCGGATGAGCAAGAAGTTAAAAAGGCCTATCGAAAACTAGCCCGCAAATATCATCCGGATGTGAACCCTGGGGATAAGGCGGCGGAAGACAAGTTCAAAGAGGCGACCGAAGCCTATGATGTCCTAAGTGATTCAGAAAAACGAGCTAAATATGATCAGATGGGCCATGCCGCCTTTGATCCGAACCAAGCTGGTTTTGGCGGTGCGGATTTTGGTGGGTTTGGCGATATCTTTGATATGTTCTTTGGCGGTGGTGGCGGCGGTCAGCGTCGTAATGGTCCCACTCGAGGAAACGATCTGCGTTATGATTTGACGATCGCCTTCGAAGAAGCAGCCTTCGGTATTGAAAAGGAGATTCAAGTTCCACGCCAAGAGACCTGTACAGAATGTCAAGGTTCTGGTGCAGCTCCCGGGACTCATCCGACCACTTGTAGTCAATGTCATGGAACGGGGCAGGTCAAAGCTACGCAACGAACTCCCTTTGGCGCGATACAAACAGCCAAAACTTGTCCAACCTGCAATGGCTCGGGACAATTTATTACCTCCCCTTGCAAAGAGTGTAACGGTAAAGGCACCACTCGCCAAGTCAAAACCATTAAAGTCAATGTTCCGGCTGGCTCAGAGGATGGTCTTAATCTTCGTTTTAGCGGCAGCGGGGAAGCAGGACTACGCGGTGGCCCGGCAGGGGATCTTTATGTAGTTTTAAATGTCAAACCCCATAAGTTCTTTGAAAGAGAAGGAAACGATGTTTATTGTGAGATGCCGATAACCTTTGTTCAAGCTGCATTAGGATCAGAAATCGATATTCCGACCTTGGATGGAAAGGTCAAGATGAAAGTACCCGAAGGGACTCAAACGGGCACTATTTTCCGCCTCCGAGGACATGGTATCCCTTATCGCCGTGGCAACGGACGAGGGGATCAACATGTGAAGGTCGTCGTGGCTACCCCGACTAAGCTCACCGATCGTCAAAAGGAATTGCTTCGTGAATTTGGTGATGTCACCAGCGATCAACAGCAAATGGGTAAGAAGTCTTTTTTTGAGAAGGTTAAAGACAACATTCGCGATGCCATAGATTTGTAAAATGTGAAATGGGGACAGGTCCCAGTTTTCACTTTGATGGTGAATCAAGTGTATCAAGGGGTCAGGTCCCGCTATTCATATTTAAGGTGCAGAAAAAGGTTATTATCAAAGTGCACTAGCTCTTTAAAGAGGAAGGGGTAGCGCAGATTAAAGGGGAGTCTGAAGCATGAATTGGCGAGAAATTGCGGTAACTGTTTCATCGGCGGGTGAGGAAGCTGTTGCCGATCTTTTTTATCAACTCGGCTGTCCCGGGGTGAGCGTTGAAGATCCGGAGCTTTTGAGGAGCTATGTGGAGTCAGGGACTTGGGATTACCATGATTTCGGGGAAGTGACTTTAACAGGAACTTCTGTGGTAAAAGGCTATATCTGTGAAGATGAAGAGCTTCAAGCCAAACTCCAGCAGCTTGATGAAGGTCTGAAGGAATTGCTCAGGAACTTTCCGGACTGGGTTCTCCAAGTAAAAGGCTTGACAGTCCAAGAGGAGGACTGGGCCACATCTTGGAAGGCATACTTTAAGCCGACCCGGATCGGCCAACGCTTTTTAATTAAGCCCACTTGGGAAGAGGTAATCCCAACTCCCACAGATATAATTCTCGAGCTGGATCCCGGTATGGCCTTTGGCACCGGAACCCATGCTACGACTTCCCTATGTCTTAAGGCTTTAGAAGATATTGTTGATCCCCGGATGCGAGTGTTCGACCTAGGTACAGGTTCGGGAATCTTGGCCATCGCCGCGGCTAAACTTGGTGCCCAGGTGGAGGCTATCGATTTAGACTCAGTGGCTGTAAAAGTAGCCCAAGAAAATGTGGAACTCAATCAAGTAACAAATCAGGTCAGGGTCCAAAAGGGAGATCTAGGCTCAGTGTTAACGGGGAAAGCAGATTTAGTCGTCGCCAATATTATTGCCGATGTCATCTTGATACTTTTACCGGACTTAAAGCGGATTCTCAAAGACGATGGTGAGTTTATGGCTTCGGGCATCATCGAACATCGCTCTCTTGATGTGGAAGAAGGGATGCGCGCGCATGGTTTAGAAATCGTTGAAAAGAGAGAAGATTCTGGATGGGTGCTCCTACGAGCGAGGTGGCAACATCATGCATCGCTTTAAAATATCAGAATTAGGCCGGAATGTATTCTGGCTTCAGGGTCCGGAACGAGATCATCTGGTTCGGGTTTTGCGGCTTACTCCCGGTGATGAAATTATTGGCTTTGATAACTCTGGAGCGGAGTATAAAGCGATCATCAACGCAATTGGGGAACATAGTGTCACCTGTGGTATCCTGGAACAGGACTATCCGGAAGTTGAAGCTCGGACACAAGCTTACTTAGTTGCTGGTCTCTCAAAAGGCGAAAAAATGGAGTGGGTCATTCAAAAAGGAACAGAGTTAGGAATGGCTGGCCTGATTCCCTTGCGCACTAAGCGTGCCGTGATGAAGCTGGAGGGAAGCAAAGCAAAAGACCGCGTAGAACGCTGGCAGAAGATCTGTGGCGAAGCGGCGAAGCAATCCCATCGGGTTCGCGAACCTAAAATCTATTCGGTCACCGACTGGAAAGAGCTAAAGGACTTGCTCCCTGTGACTACTCAATGGATCATACCCTATGAAAATGAAAAGACAAAGACGCTTCAAACGGTACTAAAGGAGTTCAACCCTCAAGAACCGATAGCCATCTTAATTGGACCGGAAGGGGGCTTCGAGGAATCTGAAGTCCTCTGGGCCCAAGAAAACCTTCAGGCGCAAAGTGTATCCCTAGGACCCCGCATTCTGCGAGCAGAGACAGCAGCCATTGCGACGCTAACGCTGGTGTTGGGCTACTGCGGAGATTTGGGGTGAGCATCAGCTTTTTGGGCCTTTGCGTTGTCATTGTCTCCAGGATTTTGCTTTACCTCAGCATGTTTTAACGAATTGGGGTCGTGTAGCTTCTCACACATTGGACCTTCGGGCGTCAGCTCCTGAAACCAACCTGCGCCGCTAAGTTCATGTTTGTAGCAGGGCGGCTTGGGCGAAACCATTCACTGGATGGTTTCGTCACCGGAGGCTTTCTTCATCGGAGTCTCACGTACTCAGTAGCTCCGGGGCAAGCTCACTTGATTTCAAGGGAGAACCCTCGGCGGGTAGGCATCATCTGTGGATTCCGCCTCGGCGAAAATGTCCACCGGACACTTTCGTTGCCAAACCCTTCTGCTATCTGCATGTGAACCGGCGGCGCCGCTTCCCTTCGAAATCCTCGTTCGTTTGACAGCCCCTCCGCTAAAATCGTTCACTATTGTGTGAGAAGCTACGCTATCGGGTCATTGAAAGTTAGTATTGACAGGGGATAGGATAGAGACGAGGTAACAATCCTTGTTGAACACGGGAATTAAGCTCAAGCAAATCTTCAGAAACAACCCAAAGATTTTGATTTACAGCAGAGAACGGCTTCTAAGCGAGCAGCTACCCGTTCTTCGCGAAAAGCGCGCAGCGGAGTCGGGTTGGAAACAGGACGTTTCCAACCGGCTACGAGGCAGGAGCCGATTTAGCCGGCGTCCCGACGGAGCGGGGTGCTTGAGCGTTAGAACGGGTGCGCGTAGCTTACAGAGTGAACGCGTAAAGCAAAATCCTGGAGAATCTTCTACAACATCTTTCAATCAATCATTAATTCCAAAACGGGGGTGCCCCAATGCCAGATACACTACAGCAAACAAGTCCGTCGTCCATATCCGAACCCAGCGGCGACAGCTTAGATCCACGGACCCCTGGGGTTTGTTTCGTTACCCTCGGGTGTAAAGTCAATCAGACCGAGAGCGAGGCCCTAGGGCAGCTCTTTAGAAATAATGGCTACAATGTAGTGCCGACCACTGAGAAGGCTGATGTAGTGGTCGTCAATACTTGCACGGTAACCAATACAGGCGATGCTAAGTCGCGTCAAATCATCCGGCGTATGGTCAAGGCTCACCCGGATGCCTTTGTGGTCGTTATGGGTTGTTATGCTCAGACAGCACCGGGAGAGATTCTCGATATCGAGGGTGTGGATCTGGTCTTAGGCACTCAAGATCGAGGGAAGATCCTGGAGTGGATCGACATAGTGCGGCGGGAGCAGCAGCCCAAAAGTAGCGTGCACACTATCTGGGATGCTAAGGAATTCGAGGAACTGCCCTTAATTGAAGAAGAAAGCAGAACACGGGCAACCTTAAAAATCCAAGAAGGATGTAATAAGTTTTGTACCTATTGCATCATTCCCTATGCTCGCGGCCCCGTAAGAAGTCGTATTCCCGAAAATGCCGTCGCTGAAGCGGAGAAGCTCGTAGCTGCAGGTTATAAAGAAATTGTTTTAACCGGTATTCATACTGGATCCTATGGTGAAGATCTCGGTGATGATTGGAATCTTGCTCGGTTAGTAAAAGGGATTGCAAAGGTCGAAGGCTTGCATCGTTTGCGCTTGAGCTCTATTGAACCGATGGAATTTACACCGGAGTTAATAGAAATCATCATGAGTACGCCAGCGGTGTGTCCGCATCTTCATATTCCTCTTCAATGCGGTAGTGATGACGTTTTAACTCGTATGAAAAGGCCATACACCGTAAGTGAATTCAAAGAGCTGATTCACCGTTTAAATGGTCTCTTGCCGGGTATTGCGGTGACGACCGACGTGATTGTCGGTTTTCCTGGGGAGACGGAAGAGAACTTCCAAGAATCTATAGAAACCGTTCGTTCTTGTGGTTTTTCCGGAGCCCATATCTTTCCCTATTCCATGCGTAAAGGAACCCCTGCTGCAAAGTATCCCGATCAGCTCCCTAATAAGGTCAAGGAACAACGAGTCAAGGCTCTTATGAAGGTCGCTAAGGAAAGTCAGGAAGAATATATCCGCAAATTTTTAGGGCAGACCGTTGAAGTTCTTGTTGAATGGGTTGATCCTGAGGGAGTAGCCACAGGTCATACGAGAAATTATCTCCAAGTACATCTGCCGCCCCGAGAAGGGAAACCTTGGGAAAGTGGCGAACTAGTTGAATGTGTGCTCGAAGAAAGCTACCTAAGATTGCATTAGCACATGGGAAACGCTTATTGCATATAAACATACAGGAGGGTTTTTATGTCAGACTGCATCTTTTGCAAAATCATAAATAGGGAGATCCCCAGTGAAGTGGTCTATGAGGATGAACGCGTGTTGGCCATTAAGGATATTAATCCTGTAGCGCCAGTACATGTTTTGATCATCCCTAAGAAACATAGTGAAAGCTTAAATGATCTTAACCCAGAGGATGAAGCTCTAGTTGGGCACCTTGTCATCGTCGCCACACAACTAGCCAAAGAATTAGGGATAGCTGATTCAGGTTATCGTTTAGTTAACAATTGTGGTGATGATGGTGGTCAAGTCGTGAAGCATTTGCATTTCCATTTAATTGGCGGAAAACGGTTGGGTATTCATGTTTGTTGAAGATAACGCCGAAGAACCAAATAAAATCCTTATAGATGACCAATAAGTTCCAAAGGATGTTTGTCAAGAACTTGACTCACTCCGCCACATCTATTATAATAATCTAGTATATCTGTACATGATCCAGTGGAGGGAGGGATAAGATAATGAGCGAAATTAAAGTCGGTAAAAACGAATCCCTAGATAGCGCACTCCGCCGGTTCAAGCGCACTTGTCAGCGTTCAGGCGTATTATCAGAAGCTCGCAAGCATGAGGCTTATGAAAAGCCTAGTGTAAAGCGTAAGAAAAAGTCTGAAGCCGCCCGTAAACGTAAGTTCAAGTAAGGAGTTGCACTGAATTGTCCCTTAAAGATCGCCTCGTTGAGGATATGAAGGTTGCCATGAAGGCCAAAGAGGAGGGGAAGGTTAGACTTTCCGTCATCCGTATGGCTCGGGCTGCCATTAAAAATGCTGAAATAGATAAGAGAATTGAATTTTCCGATGACCAAGTCATCGAAGTCTTAGCTAGAGAAGTGAAAATGCGTCGTGATTCGATGGAAGAGTTTTCTAAGGCGAATCGCCCCGATACTGTGAAGGCCCTGGAAGAGGAAATCTCCGTACTCATGGGTTACCTTCCTCAGCAGCTTTCTGAAGGGGAGATACGCCAGTTAGCTCAAGAAACTATTGCCGAAGTCGGTGCTCAAGGACCGAAGGATCTCGGCAAGGTGATGGGCAAAATCACTCCGAAGACAAAAGGACGCGCTGACGGCAAACTGGTTAACCAGATCGTGCGTGAACTTCTAGGATCTTAGCTCAAAAAGACCTGATTGCATTATGCAGTCAGGTCTTTGCACTATCTGAAAGTCTTTGTTAATTTGGAGGTTATTTGATGTCAGTTGAGGCAGTAAAGGAATTTTTTCTTAGGAAGGAAAAGGAGTTTCCAATCCTGAAGTTTGAGGATATTAGTACAGTAGCCAAGGCGGCAGAATCTTTGGGGGTTACTCCCGGTGAGATTGCAAAATCACTCCTTTTAAAAGTCAATGATGACTTTGTTATGGTAATGATGGCAGGAGATAAAAAGCTCGATAATCGAAAGTTTAAAGATACCTTTAAAGGTAAGGCCAAAATGCCTGCTTTGGAGCAGGTTTTGGAAGTGACGGGGCATCCGGTCGGAGGAGTCTGCCCCTTTGGTTTAAAGCAAGCGATTCCCGTGTATCTAGATGAGTCCTTAAAGCAATATGCGGAAGTATTTCCCGCAGCAGGTGCTCCTGATGCTGCTGTCAAGCTGGCCATAGAGGAATTGGAAGAGCTTGTAGCAACGGATTGGGTGGATGTAACTCAAGGTACCTGATCAGCTCCATCCCAGCATCCTGGGACATCAAGTCATAGCAGAACTTTTTCTGCGGTATTGAGAAATGCTGACCACAAAAATGTATCGACGATAAGTTCGATACATTTTTTGTATTATAGGTCGATGTTATCAAGGGAATGTTATTTAACTCAAACGTTGGTGAAAGAAGTCAGGATATGAGGCATTCCCAAGTATTTGATAAACAATTGCGATTGGAGAGCAAATTCGCCAGTTTAAATGAGAAAATGCATAAACATGCAACTTGTGTATAGATGAAGATGAGGAGTAAGATTAGAACGTGTGTGTTATAGAACAATGGACAACTGCCAACTTAAAGCAAGGAACAAGTTGCGTGTGTTATAGTACAAGTGTTAAATGATGGAGGAGAAAAAATGGTCATGGGAATGGAGCGAGGGGCTCGGGTTGGAACGATGGGGTTAACGCTGGTAGCGGCAATCCTCGGTATTGTTTTTCTTGGCTGGAATTTTTCAAGTGGATATGAATCAGGCCGGTGGCAGATAGCTGGACTTGCTTTTGATGGGTTAACAGCCTTTTTTCTTTTTCTGCTATTTCTCGGGCAGGGGATGGCTTCTCTCTATGGGATGAGCTATATGAAAGAGTATGAGGGGAAGAAATCTTTAGTCTCTTTTTCTTTAGCTTGGCTGGGATTTCTCGGTAGCATGATTGGTGTCTTGATAGTTGACCAGGGCTTTTATTTTCTTTTTCTTTGGGAGCTCATGTCCCTTTTCTCCTTTTTTCTTGTGATCTTTGAACATGAGGAAGCATCGAATCGCACAGCCGCTTTTATTTATTTCGTGATGACCCATGTGGGTACGGTTTTTCTGACAGCTGCGGTCCTATATTTATATAGCAAGACAGGCAGCTTTGCTTATACGGATTGGGCTACTTACGCTCCTGGTTTAAGCCAAGGAGAGAGGAGCTTCTTATTTGTTTTCTTCCTGATTGGCTTTGGGACCAAAGCAGGGCTGGTGCCTTTTCATATTTGGCTTCCCTATGCTCATCCTGTGGCGCCTTCTCCTGTCTCGGCGCTGATGTCAGGAGTCATGGTCAAAGTCTCTCTTTATATGATAATGAGACTGGTTTGGTTAACCCTCAACCCTGTGGAAATCTGGTGGGGTGTTGTTCTGCTTGCTCTGGGGGTGCTTTCAGCCTTCGTAGGAATACTCTATGCCTCGATCGAGCAGGATGTCAAACGCTTGCTTGCCTATTCGACCGTTGAGAATGTAGGGATTCTCGTCACGGCTTTGGGGACGGCCATGATTGCCCAAACCTTGGGTTATTCTGAAATCGTGGTCCTCGCCCTGGCTGCTTTCTTCTGGCACGGACTCCATCACCTGCTCTTTAAATCGACGCTCTTTATGGCGGCCGGGAATATCATTCAAGCAACCCATACACGTCGCTTAGATCAACTGGGTGGACTACTTAAGAAAATGCCTAGAACAGGCTTCTGGGCTCTTGGAGGAGCCATCGGACTTTCTGCTTTGCCACCTTTGGGTGGGTTTTGGGGAGAATGGCTGTTATTTCACTCTTTATGGAAGACATCTGTACAAGCAGGTGAGGGAATGCTTAAGCTTGTGCTTCCCTTAATCATTGCCACAATAGCCTTTGTCTCAGCCCTGGCTCTAGCAACTATGGTAAAGTGGTTTGCCGGAGCTTTTCTTGGGCAAGCTCGTTCTCCTCAAGCAGAAGCTTCCCAAGAGCTAGGCTGGCCTCAGACCACTGCTATGGGAATCGCCTTGTGCCTAAGCGTTCTTCCTGTCCTTTGGCCCCAAGGTCTTTTGGCAATCTTTAACGCACCCATGGGGGTCTTTAATTTGCCTGTCCTAGCAACCACGAACTTGGTGGCCCTGCCCATCTTTACAAACTTATATCAGCTGATTACCCCTTACGGGTTACTGATACTGCTGTTTACAGGAATTCTCTTTCTTTTATCGAGAGCAAAACAGAGGAGGAGTTCTGGGACCTGGAATTGTGGTATTCCCCTGACTTCTCGCATGCAATACACTAGCTTAGGAATGACCATGCCTTTGCGGATTGTATTTAAAAGGATTCTAGCCTTCCACCCCAAGATCGATAGGGAGTATGGGGGGAATCGCTATATATTGCGTTCTTTGCAGTACCATAGTCGTATTCGTGAGATGGCAGAGGACGTTATTTATCGGCCAACCATGAAGCTTGTTTTGTGGTGTGCAGATAGAATTCGCATTTTGCAAACAGGGAGTATTCATATCTATCTGGCTTACACCCTCGTTACTCTCGTTATCGTCTTGATTTGGACAATGTAAAGGAGGAGAAGGAGATGTCTATGGTTTGGCAGCTGGATTGGAAGATAATCGTCTTTTCCTGCTTTCATTTATTACTTTTTCTATTAGCCGCCCCTTTACTGCAAGGGTGGATTAAGAAAGTAAAAGCATTTTGGCAGATGCGTAGCGGACCGTCTCTTTTACAACCCTATCGTGATCTGCGTAAGTATATGGACAAAGAAGAGGTTATTTCAGAGCATGCTTCTTGGATTTTATTGATCACCCCTTCGATTGTTTTAGGAAGCACGTTACTATCAAGTTTGGTTATCCCCGGTCCTTGGGGAGGCGCGCCGATCCAAGGGATGGGGTCTTTGTTCTGGTTGGTAGCCAGCTTTGGGTTGGCTCGGTTTTTTCTCGCCCTAGCGGGTTTGGACGCAGGAGGAACTTTTGGAGGTATGGGGAGTAGTAGGGAGGTCTTTGTAGCGGCTCTCGTTGAGCCGGCCTTTATCTTAAGTTTGGTTGTCCTAGCCTTAATGACTGAGACCACCTCACTTGCGGTAATGATTGCTGAACTCCAAGGCATGTCTATATTTGAGACACCGCGGATTCTTGCCATGCTTGCTCTTGTGCTTATTGCGATTGCTGAGATGGGAAGGATTCCGGTGGATAACCCCGATACTCATCTGGAGTTGACCATGATTCATGAGGGAATGCTCCTCGATTATTCGGGACGGTCTTTGGCTTTTTTGCATTGGGCAGAACAACTCAAGCAGCTGCTTCTCCTCCAACTTATCGCCTTATTGATTATGCCTGTGAATATGAATCTACTTTATACCCAAGGTGGCGGAATTCAGTTCGGGGTTCTCGTGACTCAAAGTATTCTGCAGATAGGGCTAGTGGCTTTGCTGGGAGCTTTTTTTGCTACCATTGAAAGTGCTCATGTGAAGGTGCGACTCTTCCGGATTCCTAATTTTTTAGCGGTTGGTTTGGCTGTGGCCATCTTGGCTTTATTGACACTTTGGATTACGAAAGGAGGGATTTAGGATGGAAGGAACCTTGGAAAATCTCCAGCAACTCGTGCTGTTTATTCTCTTGGCTACAGGTTTGTACATTGTCGGCTGCTCCAAATTGAAGAAGGCTTTGCTGGCCTGGTCCTGGCAAGCGGTATTTCTTTCCCTGCTCATTTTGTTGGAGGGTATTAAAGAAAACGAGTTGGAGATGATGGTCATCGCCCTCCTCACCTTAGTGGTCAAAGGTGGAGTGATTCCTTGGGTTCTTCGACGGACGGCTAGCCTATCTCATACCCAATGGGTCGGAGAAGTGTTTCTACGCCGCAATTCCTCCTTAGTCGTGGCTGCTGCACTCACTATTCTTGCTTATGCCATCACCCAACCTCTCTTGTCCTTAGTAGAACCTTCTCTACGTAATGGCTTAGCCATCGCTTTTGCCTTGCTCTTTTATGGGTTATTGCTCATGGTAATTCGGAAAGTGGCTTTAATTCAAGTGGTGGGTATTTTGATTATTGACAATGGCATCTTCTTAGCGGGCTTCCTACTAACTAATGGTATGCCTCTTCTTGTGGAAGTTGGGGTCATCTTTGATATCTTGATCGGGGTATTGATCCTAGGGGTTCTCGCTCAGCGAATGATTCAGAAGTTCGACTCATTGAATGTAGAGCATCTCAATACATTGAAAGGTTAGGAAACTAAGATGTTTATTGTCGTGGCTTTTCTCGCAGCTCTGTGTATGCTCATCTCCTCTCGCAATCATGTTTTAAGGACGCTCAATAGTCTGGCGGTTTTGGCTTTATTGGGCTTGGCAGGAGACACGGTCTGGCAAGTGTATACTCAAGGTCCGCAAAGCATCTGGGGGGGCTTCTTTACTTGGGATGCTCTGAGTGCCTTGCTTCTCGCTGTCATTATCATAATTGCTGCTTATGTGGTTTTATACTCCTTTTCCTATATGGAACACGAGGTAGAAGTAGGTAAAATCCCGCAAAGCCGGCTACCTTGGTACTATTTTTGGATCTGGATGTTTATAGGTACTATGCTTTGGGTGGTGAGTACGCCGAATCTGGGCTTGCTTTGGGTGGGAATTGAAGGCACTACCTTAGCCACTGCCCTTTTGGTGGGGTTTTATCGAGAGAAACCGGCTATCGAAGCCGCCTGGAAATATATCGTCCTCTGCACGGTGGGAATCAGCTTTGCTTTGTTAGGCACCATGATTCTTTATGCGGCCTCAGGCCGAGTTAATGGGTACAGCTTAGCGGCCCTGGACTGGCGATTACTTGTGAATCTAGCCAGCCAATTGGATCCCGCTTTGGTTAAGCTGGGTTTTATCTTTGCTTTTATCGGTTATGGGGCAAAAGTGGGTTTTGTACCGATGCATCCTTGGTTACCGGACGCCCATAGTCAAGCCCCCTCTCCTGTCAGCGCCTTATTATCTGGGGTACTCTTAAACTGTGCCTTATATGCTATCCTGCGTTGGCATATTCTCATTCGTCAAACCAGCCTCGGCCCGGATTTTTCAGGAAACCTTCTGATCATCTTTGGCTTGCTTTCTTTGGGTGCCATGGTGGCCTTTATTCTTTTGCAGAAGGACATTAAGCGGCTCTTGGCTTATTCCAGTGTCGAGCATATGGGAATCATCGCTTTAGGTTTTGGGATAGGGACACCCCTAGCGGTTTGGGGGGCTTGCTTTCACCTCATTCTGCATGCCCTGACTAAAGCTAATCTTTTTGTGGCAGTGGGGCGTGTGGTACAGATGATGGGTACCCGGCAGATCCCCAAGATGAGAGGTATCCTGAGCTTATGGCCTTATACAGGGGGGATGCTACTTATGGGCTTTCTTGCGATTACAGGCACTCCACCTTTTGGAACCTTTCGCTCGGAAATCAATATCATGGCTGGACTTTTCCAGGCGGATCATCCTTTCTTGGGTTTTTTGATGGCCTTGTTCTTGTCCGTGATTTTTGCCGGCTTTCTCTATCACTTTTTGGGAATGCTTTTCGGCAAGCCCGGTGAACGCCATCTTGAGGAAAAGGGAGAGGGATCAGCTATACTTTGGCTAGCCCTACCTTTAGCGCTTGTTCTTATTTTAGGAGTAGTTGTGCCGGAACCTCTTAATCAGGCGTTGAATCAGGTTGTAGAATTGATACTGGGAGGAGGTGGAGAGTATGGAGAACTCATTAAGCTTACAAGGGTATTTTGAGGAACGGGTGCTGGAGAATCCTGAGGGTTATGATGTGGCGACCTGGACAAAAAGTGAAGGACTGATTTGGTTGGATTCTCAGTGTCTGCCTGAGGTCATTCAGCATATATGGGTAGAGACCACGATCCGTCCCGTGTTGCTGACTCATGTAGGAAATGATGAACGTAAGTTAGGGAATGGCTTTGTACTCTACCTGCTCTTCCATTTCCCGGGGGATTTTACCCTCACCTTGGCAGCCCGAGGCATCGAAGACCGTTATCCCTCTTTAACGATTCTTTGCCCGGCCTTAAATTGGGCGGAGCGAGAGCTCAAAGATCTCATGGGCTTAATCCCTGAGGGGCATCCCGATACGCGCTCCTTGGTCTTGCATCCGGGTTGGCCTGCGGATTTTCATCCGCTACGGAAATCTGAGCAGCATACTAGGGGGGTAAGCGAAGCCGAATCATTTGTTCCCCAGCCCCTTCCCTTCACAGCTGCCAAAGGCGAAGGGACGTTTGAAATTCCGGTAGGTCCCATTCACGCGGGAATTATTGAACCGGGTCATTTTCGCTTCCAAACCGTTGGCGAGACGATTCTCCACCTCGATGCTCAGCTTTTCTATACCCATAAAGGGGTGGAAAAGCTTTTGGAAGGAAGGAGTATCGAAGAAGGGTTACAGATCGTAGAGCGGGTCTGCGGGGTGTGCACAGTCAGTCATGCTTTGGCTTATTGTGAAGCTGTGGAAAAGTTAAGTGGTCTACAGGTTTCCCGTGAAGTCTTGGGCTGGCGTACGGTGCTGGCAGAGCTGGAAAGACTTTATAACCATGTGGGAGATATCGGCAACCTTTGCGCCGGTGTGGGCTTTGCACTCGGCAATAGCAATGGCTTGCAGCAAAAGGAGCAACTCCAACGTCTTAATCAGGAACTCTTCGGGCACCGTTTTCTACGTGGAACGGTGACTATTGGCAAAGCCAAGCGCCCCGCCCAGGAGAGAGTAGCTTATCTGCAAGCAAGGTTAGCTGAGCTCAAAAAAGATTTTGAAGAATGGATTCCTCTAATCCTCGAGCATGATGGATTTCGGCAGCGGGCCATAACCACAGGGGTTCTTCATAAGCAAAGTGCCTTGGACCTAGGAGTCACAGGCCCTGCTGTTCGTGCCTCCGGAGTAGCCCAGGACTGGCGTTCCTGCCATGACTATCTTCTCTATCCGGAGCTTAACGTTGAGCCCCAAGTGGAGCAGGAGGGAGATGTGTGGGCCCGCCTTATGGTTCGCGTTCGCGAAACGAGGCAAAGTTATGCTCTGCTTGCCCAGCTGCTCAATGACCAGACAATAAGCTCACATGAAGGTGCAACCTGTTGTGGTGAACACACTACGGCAACTTCTGTAGAACCTTCAGAGGATGACCGACCCTATAAATTTGCCTGGGGATGTGCTGAATCACCGCGGGGGACGGATGTCATCTGGATGATGTTGGACCGTGAAGGCAGAATTTATCGTTGTCGGATACGCTCGGCCTCCTACGCGAATTGGCCTGCTGTACCCTTGGCGGTACTTGGCAATATTGTTCCGGATTTTCCGCTGATTAATAAGAGTTTTGAACTGTGTTATAGCTGTTGTGACCGTTAAGGAGGAAGGAGAGCATTATGTGGAATCTACTGAAGCGAAGTTTGAAACGAGGACGACTAAGTGAAAAACGGTTAGATCAAAATGCACCTCATCTCCATTCCTTCCAGCAATCCTGGCATATTCGGCATCTGGATTGCGGATCTTGCAATGGCTGTGATTGGGAAATGTCCGCTCTACTCAATCCAATCTACGATCTTCAGCGTTTTGGCTTTGACTTCGTTGCCTCGCCCCGGCATGCTGATCTGCTTATGTGTACGGGCCCCATGTCCACCCATTTGAATCAAGCAGCAAAAGCAACTGATGAAGCCACACCCCAACCAAAATGGGTCATCGCTGTGGGTGATTGCGCCATCAACGGGGGTGTGTTTAAAGAAGCCTATGCAGCTGCTGGCGGTGTAGGTCATGCTCTAGTAGTGGATATAGAAATACCAGGATGTCCGCCTTCTCCGGATGATATCCTCCGCGTTTTGCTACAGCTTAACCGTAAGAACATGGTCACATCAGTATAGGTTCTTAACACTTTGTCCCTCAAGCTTGGACTATTTAGCCTCTTTCCTTCATAAATATGCTTTAGAAGGGAGGAGGCTTTTTATGTTGGATAAGCTTACTAAAACGGTGGGGGATGTGCTGGATTTCCCTCCGGACGTTGTAGGAAAAGGGCCACGCATTACAGTCACTGGCCGCGTAGAAGTTTTTGTAGAGAATTATTTAGAAATCGCCGAGTTTACCTCAGAAGAGATTCTTTTAAATACAACAGAAGGTGTATTAACCATCACTGGAAAGGAACTCGTGTTAAAGACGGTATTAGCCACAGAGTTGAGGATTGAAGGACAATTTATTTCCTTGTTCTATGGGGGAGGGGACTCCCAATGATTGCAAAGCTAAGAGCGTTTCTGCAAGGAAGAGTGTTCTTTGTAGCCCGAGGTAATGAGCTTGCTCGCTTCATGAATGAAAGCATACGCCAGGGCGTCGTTTTTTATAAAACCCAAAAATCGGAAAAAGGACTAAGAGCTCAGATTAGAATCCAGGATTTTGCCCGGCTAAAGGGGCCGGCACGCAAGACGCATACTCAAGTACATATCATAGCAAAATACGGATGGCCCTTCGTCGCAGCGCGGTGGTGGCGAAGGAAGTTTCTCTTAACCGGAATTTTAGTGATCGGCATAACTTTAGCTATTCTATCGCAAATGATTCTTTCCATATCCGTCTCTGGGAATACGACCATTTCCAGCCAGGATATTTTTGAGAGTGCCGAGAGACATGGTCTAAAGACTTGGACTTGGCAGAATTCAGTAGACTTGAGTAAGGTTTCAAAAACCCTTGTTGAAGAATTTCCGGATGCAGCTTGGATTGGGATTAGGCGTCATGGGACTCGCGTGGAGATTAAGGTGGTGCAGAAAATCCGTCCCCAGGTCCCAGGGGAGGCGGGGAATCTGGTGGCTAGTAAGGCTGGGCTTGTTCAGCAAATCATGGTGATTCAAGGGACTCCCTTAATTCATGAAGGGGAAATTGTCAAACCGGGGCAAGTGCTCATTCAGGCTCCGGCAACTGTCCAAAATCTCAGTGCTACGCCTCGGACGGATCGCCAACTTCAACACAAAGATTTTATTCCGGAAACCGTTCCCGCTGCTAAGGGTTTTGTGCGGGGAAGGGTTTGGTATAGCGCTGAGGTAACTGTTCCCTATCAAGAGGAATTGATTGAGGAGAGCGGAAAAGTTGCTAAGGGATGGGGTATAAAATTTGGTGCACGAGTCATAATGGTAACAACACCGGAATCTCCTTATCCGCAGGTTAAAGAGGAAGTTCAATATCATGGGATTGACTTATGGAGGAATTGGCGTCTTCCTGTCGAAATAGTATCTATTCACTATAAAGAGTTAGAAAAGCTTCAGGTTGAACGAACTGAAGTTGAGGCTCGTCAAGCAGCGGAGGAACGAGCGCGAGCTGAGGTGCATAAGGCCATTACCCCCGGAGCCCATGTTCTGGAGGAGAGGGTTCGTATTCTAGAAAGCAATGAAGGTGAGCGCGTACGTATTGAAGTGGAATCATACGAGGATTTAGCGGTATATCCAATCCTTGGATTCAGCTAGGCTTCAGATGAAGCAAGTTTCCTATATCCACTTCGTGGATAAATCAAGAGTTTCATGCACCAGGGGGCGAAAAGTTGGCAAAAGAATCAAAGCTATATTTGCAAAATGCGACCGAAGCAATGAATTTACTTGGGCCTGAAGATGCTCACTTAAAAATATTGGAGAAACATCTTGGGGCACGTTTAGTGGTCCGGGGTGAAGAAATGAGCATCACCGGAAGCCCGGCAGAAGTTGAACGTATGGAAACCGTAGTGAAGGAATTGCTCGATATGGTCCGTCAGGGTCATCATTTGACGGCTGCAGGTGTAACCTATGTCATATCCCAAGTGGAAGAAGGTCATGGATTGGGAATGGCTAATGCCCTTGCTAAGGTGATTGCGACAACTCATCGAGGACGACCGATAAAGGCTAAGACCTTGGGCCAAGCGAAGTATCTTGAAGACTTAGAGAAGCATTCCATTGTCTTTGGGATTGGGCCGGCGGGCACCGGTAAGACCTATCTAGCCGTTGTGATGGCTGTATTAGCCTTGAGAGCTAAAGAAGTCAACCGTATCGTCTTAACTCGTCCTGCGGTTGAAGCAGGTGAAAAGCTGGGCTTTCTTCCGGGAGATCTGCAGGAGAAAATTGATCCTTATTTGCGGCCCCTCTATGATGCACTTTATGATCTGCTCGGTCCGGAAACGACTCAACGCTATGTTGAAAAGGGAACCATTGAGATTGCCCCGTTGGCCTATATGCGCGGGCGGACTCTCGATGACTCCTTTATGATTCTCGATGAGGCGCAGAATACGACCCCTGAGCAAATGAAAATGTTTCTAACCCGCTTAGGGTATGGCTCCCATGCGGTGGTCACAGGAGATGTAACTCAAGTAGATTTACCCCGTGGACATTATTCTGGATTAAAGGAAGTTCAAAATATCCTTAAAGGTATACCGGATATAGCCTTCCACTATTTTACTGCTGCTGATGTAGTACGCAATCCTCTCGTTCAAAAAATTATTCAAGCATACGAAAAGGCTGAAGAAAAATCGGGACCGGGTCAGTGAAAGAGGGATGCGTTTGAAAATCCGCGGTTTAAGCTCCATAAAACCTTTTACTAATATCAACACCACTTGGCGACCAATTGCTGCACTAGTGGTGTGTTTTCTGTTGTTCATCGGCATACTCTCTTCGGGACTTTTTGTCTCGAAGCTGAACCTAGAGCTTGGAGACCCTAGTCCACAGCTTGTGACAGCACCCTATGGAAAAAATATCGAGGATTTAGATAAATATTATGAGGATCAAGAGGCGGCGGCTAATGCCGTGAAGCCTGTCTATAAACCGGATGAAAACTACCTCACAAGCATTGCTCGCGATTTGAGTACTGCTTTTATCGCTTTGGAGGAAGCGATCACCGGCAATGAGGATCAGGCTAGTCGCTTAAGTACAATTCGTAAAATTGCACCCTTTGATGCTTTGTCTCAGGAGGTACTCTTGGGACTTATGAGCACTTCAGTTGAACTTTTGGACGAAAAGGAACAAAGGGCGACAGAGATCATTCTGGGTAATGCTCGCAATGATGAATCGGGTGCTCATAGCAAGGAAGAAATTCCTGCCCTTCGTCAGAAAATAAAGCAGGATATCGATAATGCTCCTTTTCCAGACGTCTTCAAGCTTTTCCTCAGTGAATTTGCCGATGTGAAAATCATTCAACCCACTTTGATTGAGGACAGTGAAGCAACTGGGAGTTTAAGACAGGATGCTCGGGCATCGGTCCGACTGGATGTGCACAGCTACAAAGCTAACCAGAAGATTGTGGGACCGGGGGAAATTGTGGATGAGGAGATCATGCAAGTTCTCGCGGCCTATGGCCTAGTAGAAAATCGTTCGCCCTGGCGCACGATTGCCGGAATCACGCTAATTGTGATTGCTAGTATGGGAACTCTGCTTTTTTATGCCTATCAGTATCGGAGAAAGGTTGATCTTTTAGCCAAGAAGTTAGTGCTGATCGGTTTGATGATGTTGTTGGTTCTCGCTATGGGTAAGGGTGTTATCGCCTTGAACTTGGGGGAGGCCGAATATAGTGCTTTAGCTGGTATCTTAATCCCTGTGGCTTGGGCTACTATGACCATTGCCATTCTGGTGGATGTAGAAATCGCCTATTTTTCAGCTGCTATTCTGTCTGTATTTGTAGGTTTGTTGGCGGATCCGTCGATCTCGTCTACCACAGGTTGGCAGGTTTCTCTCGTTGCCCTATTCGGTGGTTTGGTGGGAGTACACAGTGTATCCTTATTGAGCCAGAGAGTAGATTTAGCTCGGGCGGGGATTTATATAGCCGCAGTGAACGTCATAACGGTGAGTGGTATTGCCATGGTTTCGGGTATGCGCATTACGACTTGGCTGATCAGCGTTGGTCTTGGTCTTGTGAACGGAGTTTTCTCCTCGGTCCTTGCGGTAGGAACACTCCATTGGTTTGAGTCGGGCTTCGGTATCACTTCAGCCATTCGGCTATTGGAGCTTTCCAACCCGAATCGACCTTTGTTGAAGAGGCTGTTAATGGATGCCCCGGGGACCTATCATCACAGCATATTGGTGGGTAATCTTGCGGAGGCTGCGGCTGAAGAGGTTCAAGCCGATGCTATCTTGGTTCGGGTGGGAGCCTTGTACCATGATATCGGAAAATTAAAAAGGCCCTATTTCTTTATTGAGAATCAATTTGCTCAAGACAACCCTCATGATAAGATTGCTCCAACTCTAAGTGCCTTGATTATCACTTCCCATCTTAAGGATGGTCTGGAGATGGCCAAAGAAGAAAAGCTTCCCCAAGTTATTCAGGATATTATTGCCCAGCATCACGGGGATAGTGTGGTGAGCTTTTTTTACCATAAAGCCTTAGAAGACAATGCGAGCGTCCCCGAAGAAGCCTTTCATTATGAGGGTCCAAAGCCTCAGACGAAAGAAGCAGCTCTGGTGATGCTGGCAGATAGTGTGGAGGCTGCGGTTCGTGCCATGAAGCAGCCTACCCCAGGACGAATCGAAGGTTTAGTCCGCAAGATTATAAAGGACAAGCTTAATGATGATCAGCTCAGCCAGTGTAATTTGACCTTCCAAGACTTGGATAAGATTGCTACAGCCTTTGTTCGCATTCTTAGTGGCATTTTCCATTCTCGAGTAGAGTATCCTGAACTACAGCCTAAACAAGAACTGGAAACACCTATGCTCCTTGGGGAAGGGGAAGATACGGATGAAGCTGATTTAGAGAAAGCTGAAGCAGAGATGATCGATTTAGAGACAGCTGACATAGAGCAGACTGAATCACCAGACACAGATAATACGATAACTCAAGATTCCTTGGATCAGAATAAGCCTGGCGCAAAGAGTCTTTCATAGGACGCTTTATCTTTAACTTATAGAGTGGGTATCATGTTAACGGAAGGGGGTGAGGAGTTGCAGATGCGGCTCCACACCAATGATTTTAGATATTAATTGGGAAGAAGAAAGCATTCTGTTGGGAGATCGTGAAAGACTCTCAGGGCTCCTGAGGCAAGGGATTGAAAAGGCTATCACCATGACCGGTGGGTCAGAGGAAGCTGAAGTAAGTCTTACTTTAGTGGATGATGAAAGAATACATGAACTTAACCGCGACTATCGGGGCGTGGACCGGCCAACGGATGTCTTATCCTTCGCTTTGCAAGAAGAGGCGGATGAAGAACCGGATATCCTTGATTATGAAGACAATTTGTTGGGGGATATTATTATTTCAGTAGAGCGTGCGCGAGCCCAGGCTACAGAATATAGACACTCCTTTGAGCGAGAGTTGATTTATTTAGCCGTCCATGGAACACTTCATCTCCAAGGTTATGACCATATGGAGGAAGAGGAAAAAGCAGAAATGCGTAAACAAGAGGAAGATATCATGGGCGAAATCGGCTTGGTGCGTTGATATGGGTCAGCATCATCAGGGGAATTCTGAGTGGGGAAGTTTTCAAAATGCTTTCCGGGGGATATTCTATAACGTAAAGACTCAGAAGCACTTTCGCATTCATCTCTTCGCTACAATAGTAGTCCTCTTGACGGCCTATGGGCTGGGGTTTGAGCGTTGGGAATGGGCAATTTTACTCCTGACCATTAGCAATGTGCTGACGGCAGAGGCTATTAATACAGCTTTGGAGATTGCCGTGGATTTAGCTGAGCCTAATGTTCACCCACTAGCTGGATTGGCAAAGGATGTCGCGGCTGGTGCTGTGCTGATTGCAGTCATCATGGCTGTTGGGGTGGGGGTTGTATTATTTGGGCCGCCTTTAGTAAAGTTTCTTGGTTTACTATTATAAAAGGCCTCAGAAAACGCAAAAGCTACACGACCCAAGTAACAATTAGTTCTCTGATGTTAATATCAGCAGTATATAAAGACGAAAGGAGATCCTATGGATTCAGTTCAGGAAATTTCCCGAGAACAAATGGATACTTTAATCCATGAGGCTCAAGAGGCCTATAAAAATGCCTATGTACCCTATTCGCACTACCCTGTCGGGGCCGCCACCCTCTGGGAATCCGGGAGGATCGTTTCCGGTTGCAATGTGGAGAATGCCAGTTATGGGTTAACTCTTTGTGCTGAGCGCAATGCAGTTTTTCATGCTGCCTTTCACGGAGAGCGACGCCTGAAGGCGGTGGCAATTGCCGTACCCACCGAAGCCTTTCCTTCACCCTGCGGAGCTTGTCGTCAGGTATTACGTGAATTTTCTCAGGATAGTTTGGTTATTTTAGTCAATGGGAAGGGACAAACTAAAACTACTCGACTGAATGTCTTGCTCCCTGACTCTTTTGGACCGGAATTCTTAGGTTAAGCTTGAAGCTTGACCTTTTATAATGTTTGTAATATGCGTTGTTAAATGCAGTTTTGATAAGGAAGTGAGTAATTTGCTAGGTAATAAACCTAATGATGAATTTCGATCGGGATTTGTCACAGTCATAGGGCGTCCTAATGCTGGGAAGTCTACTTTGCTTAATCAGTTGCTCGGGCAAAAAATACTGATCATGTCCGATAAACCCCAGACCACAAGGAATAAAATCCATTGTATATTGACCGAAGAGCGGGGTCAGGTAATTTTTCTGGACACACCGGGAATTCATAAACCAAAGCATAAGCTTGGCGAATTCATGGTCGATTCAGCTCTGGAATCACTTCGGGAAGTGGATATTATTCTTTACATGGTGGACGTTACGGCAGAATTCGGGGCGGGTGAGCAATACATATTAGAAAATCTTAAGCAGGTTAAAACACCCTGCATTCTGGTGCTGAATAAAATCGATCTGATTGAGAAGGATAAGCTATTAAAGAAAATCAAGGATTTTTCCGACTTAAAGGATTTTCTAGCCATCGTTCCCCTCTCTGCGGAAACAGGAGAAAACAAAGAAGAGCTAATGAAGATTATTTTCAAAGAACTGCCGAAAGGGCCCATGTATTATCCGGAAGATGAAGTTACTGATCAACCGGAACGTTTCATCATGGCCGAGCTAGTGCGAGAAAAGGTGCTTCAGCTCACGCGGGATGAAGTTCCCCACTCCATTGCTGTGGTGGTAGAAAGCGTAGAGGAAAAGAAGACCCTCGTCAAGGTTCGTGCCGTAATCGTGGTAGAACGCGATTCTCAAAAAGGGATTATTATTGGCCATGAGGGAAAGGTCCTGAAGGAGATTGGCAGTTTAGCTAGGCAAGATATTGAAAAGCTGCTGGGTAGCAAAGTGTTCCTTGAGCTTTTTGTCAAAGTAGAGAAGGATTGGCGGAACCGAGGAAGAAGCCTTCGGGAATTCGGATATTCTAATCGAAGCTAGAAAGGATGAGGAGAATGAACCTTGCGGGAATGATTGATCACACCATTTTAAAACCGGATGCTACGGAAAAGGATATCGTTAATTTATGTCACGAAGCGAAGCAACATAAGTTTGCTACTGTATGTATTAATCCGGCCTATATCTGTACCGCTGCCAAGCTCTTGCATGGGAGTGGTGTGGGTGTCGCGACTGTCATCGGCTTTCCACTCGGTGCAACGATGACAGAGATCAAAGTCCAAGAGATCTTCGCCGCGAAAGCTCATGGAGCTCGGGAAGTAGATATCGTTATGAATATTGGTTGGGCTAAGTCAGGTAAATGGGAAGCGGTAGAAAAGGATATTTTCCGAGCCGTTGAGGCAGCTCATTGCTGTGGTGTTACGGTTAAGATCATCATTGAAACCTCCCTGCTTGCAGAAGAAGAGAAGCAAAAGGCTGCTGAGATCGTCAAAGCATCAGGTGCAGAATACATCAAGACTTCCACGGGCTTTGCCGGTGGCGGTGCGACGATAGAAGATGTTCGCAATCTGAAGGCTTGGGTGGGCGAATCCGTGAAGGTAAAAGCTTCCGGAGGGATACGGTCCCGTGAGTTTGCGTTGCAGCTGGTAGAGGCTGGAGCGGACCGCTTGGGAACAAGCTCTGGTGTGCAATTGATCAAAGAATAAGAATGTGATTTTTACAAAGACTAAGAGGTGAGGATGTGGGTGTTTACCACGCCGATGCTCTGGTGATTCGAAGCCGAGAGTACGGGGAATCTGACCGTTTGCTCACTTTATTTTCCAGAGAGTACGGGAAAATCCAAGCCATTGCCAAGGGGGTTCGTAAACCTAAAAGTCGCCAAAGAGCAGGTGCCCAGTTGTTTACCTATGCAGAATACTTGATACATAAGGGTAAAACACTAGACACAATCAATCAGGTCAGCTCCAAAGAAAGTTTTCCGCATTTGTGGGCGGACTTAGACATGAGCATGGCGGCGACGGCGATGGCAGAGCTACTGGATGTAGCCACAATTCCCGGTCAACCCCATCCGGAGCTTTTCACCCTTATTTTTTCCAGTCTATTCCTCGTGGAAACCTGTGACCCAGCTCTCGTTCAGAGCGCGTATACCTTGAAGCTTATGACTCAGCTTGGTTATCGTCCGCGCTTCATGGAATGTGCAGAGTGTGGACAAAAGATTCAAGGTGAACGTCACCTCTTCAGTCCTGAATCAGGAGGGGTGGTCTGCCGGACTTGTCAAGCTCAAGCTGGTACTCCTATCATAGGACGATGGGTAAGTGGCGGAAGTCTAGGGCTGATGAGGCAGCTTCTACAAGGGGATTTGGGAAAAGTTAATCGGCTGCGTTGGAATGACTGGATGAAGAAAGAAATTCTCGATACCTTACAGTTTTTTTGTGAACAAACTCTAGATAAACAATTAAAATCATGGAGTATGGGGAGCCGCTTGGTCAACGTGGGACAAAACCCAAGCGGAAAGGATGATCCAAATCATGAGCGAAACGTTGTGGACCGAACTGGAGAAAATTGATGTTCTTTGTGACCGCTTAAATCTTTCCTATGAAGAAGCAAACCGTGCCTTAAAAAGGGCTAACGGCGACGTGATTCAGGCTCTAGCCGATTGCGAAAGAGAATTAGAGCTCGAACACGGAAAGGTCGGTAAGTTCTGGAACGGTACCAAGCATCAATTCAATCGGATGTGGCAAAGTCAGGTTAAAATCAAGCATAATGCTCGCACAGTATTCAGTATCTCTGCACCTCTGGGCGTTGCTATCGGGTATATGATCTGGAGGCGTCCGGCTCTGCGTGTACTGGGATTAGTGGGAGTGGCCGCTGCTGCCATGCAAAATTATGAATTGGAACTGGAATCGATGATGGACGAAGAGGAGTTTGAACCCTACTATCATGCAACCTATCCTACGACCTATGCTGAGGGAGAGGTCGGGCTCCAATAGAAATTACAAAGGAAGGCTTTGGAGAGATATTATTTCTTCGAAGCCTTCCCTTTTTGCGACTAAAAGTAATGGAAAGTTCTCACTTTCTTTATTGTCAAAATAGTTTGACAATTTATGTTGCGTATGACACAATTGATGATGTATATTTTATTTCGCTTACTAAAATAAATAGAGGGGGAGAGTAGATGGAAGTAACTCGTCGTGGGTTTCTTAAGCTTTCTGGAGCATCCTTAATAGCTTTGGCTTCCGGTCTTGGATTTGATCCGCAGATCGCCCAAGCTCAAGGCTTTGCGCTCAGAATTGAAGGAACCACAAAAATTCCTAGCATCTGTCATTTCTGTTCCGGCGGATGCGGCTTATTGCTTCACATCAAGGATGGGAAGATCGTTTATTTGGATGGAGATCCGGATAATCCGGTAAACTCCGGTGCCCTTTGTCCGAAAGGTGCCAGCCTAAGTCATATTTCCGATGATAGTAACCGAGTCCTCAAGCCGAGATACAGAGCACCGGGAGCCAGTGATTGGCAAGAAATTTCTTGGGATGATGCCATCAATAAGATTGCCTCAAAGATCAAGGAAGTTCGCGACACGACCTGGGTAGCTACTGAAGAAATCGGTGGTAAAACCTATGCAGTGAATCGCGCTGACGGCATTGCTGTCCTAGGTTCTGCAGAAGTCGATAACGAAGAGTCCTACCTTATCAAGAAACTATCCGAATTAATCGGAACACCTTATAACGAACATCAGGCCCGGATATGACACGCCCCCACGGTGGCAAGTTTGTCACCTTCATTTGGTCGCGGAGCCATGACCAACTCATGGACAGATATGCAAAACACGAAATGCTTCCTGATTGCGGGCAGCAATTGCGCTGAAAACCACCCCATTGCCATGCGTTGGATCAACAAGGCAAAGGAAAACGGTGCTAAGGTGATTGTAGTTGACCCTCGATTCACCAGGACCGCTTCACAAGCCGATATCTTCGCTCAGGTTCGACCTGGTGCTGATATTGCTTATTTAGGCGCAATCATTAAGTACATCATCGACAACAAGCTTTACGATGAGGACTATATCCTTAACTTCACGAATGCACAATATAAGATCAGTAAGGACTTCAAGTTTGAGGATGGTTTGTTTTCTGGTTTCGATGCGGAGACCAAAAAGTATAAGTTCGATAGCTGGGCTTATCAACTCGATGAGGCGAACAAGCCGGCTATAGCTGAAAGCTTAGAGGATCCAGACACTGTATTTAGCAAGCTGAAGGAACATTTCTCTCGCTATACGCTAGAAACTGCTGCGGATATAAGTGGTATTCCAGCTGAAAAGATTAAAGAGATTGCCGATACGTTCTGCAACACTAGACCGGGTAGTATACTCTATGCGCTAGGCATGACCCAGCATACTACCGGCGTTCAGGGCATACGATGCTATGCTATTATCCAGCTGCTTCTGGGCAATGTGGGTAAAGCTGGTAGCGGGATCCAGGCTCTTCGTGGTGAACCTAATGTTCAGGGTTCTACTGATATGGCCAATCTATTTGCTAATTTGCCAGGCTATCTACCAGCTCCGATTCATACGGATAAAGATCTTCGTAGTTATTTGGTTCGCAGCGGTTCTTTCTTTGAGAAGCATATTGTTGCTCAATTGAAAGCTTGGTTTGGTGATAAGGCAACTAAGGAAAATGATTATTGCTTCGACTACCTGCCTAGGTACAACTCAACTAAAAACTACAGCATGTTAAAGCTCTGGGAGTATATGAATGGGGATCAATTTAAAATTCTACTCAATTTTGGATCGAACTCCATGGTATCCATCCCCAACCGACAAATCGTTCGTGAAGGCTTGGCTAAGCTGGATATGCTGGTCGTTGCCGATCTTTACGAGATCGAAACCGCACAATTCTGGTGTGAAAAGGATCCAACCACCGGCGAGCTTCTCGTCGATCCCTCAAAAATCAATACGGAAGTTATAATGCTCCCGGCTGCTTTTGTTTATGAAAAAGGGGGCACACTATCTAACTCAGGCCGTTGGATTCAGTGGAAAGATGCAGCGTTGAAGCCTCTGGGCGAATCCAAGCCGGATTTAGATATGCTAGATCTCATCTATCGCAAGCTCAAAGAACTTTATGCCGGTAGCACGGATCCCAAGGATGCGCCAATTCTTAATGCCCGCTGGGATTATGGGCAACATCCAGACCCGCTGAAAGTTCTACAGGAAATAAGTGGTTATAATGAAACAACCGGTGAATTGTTGCCGACTATAGGGGACTACATTAAAGCCCCAATCGGAACTGTCTCATCAGGCTGTTGGATTTATGCCGGTGCTACGGGTAATGGCAATCTCACTGCTCGCCGCAACAATGAGGATCCTTCGGGACTCGGTCTTTTCCGGAACTGGAGCTTCTCCTGGCCGGGTAATATCCGCATCCTCTATAATCGTGCCTCCTGTGATATGAACGGTAAGCCTCTTGATGATAAGCTCAAGCTGATTTGGTGGGATGCTGCCAAGAATTCTTGGGAAGGTAACGACGGCGCCGATGTGCCTGATAAAACCAAAGGACCGGATACGCCGCAAGGAAAACTTTCTTTCCGTATGAATCCGGAAGGAGTAGGTCGTCTATTCACCGCCAAGTATTTCAGTGGAATTCCGGTAACTCCCCCTGCTGACGGTTTGCCACCCATTGGGGTACGGATTGCCGGGCAATGCAATGACGGTCCGCTGCCTGAATTTTATGAGCCCGTCGAAAGCCCAACAGAGAATGTGCTACACACGAATGTGAACTCCAACCCCACGGTTCCCATCCCGAACTACCTACCTGGGATTACGAACCATGGAACAAAGGAAGATTATCCTTACGTATTAACAACTTATGGTATGGTTGAACATTTCTGCGCTGGCGGAATTACTAGAAATATCCCCATGCTCAATGAGTTAATGCCGCAGCCCTTTGCCGAGATCAGCAAAAATCTGGCTCAAAAAATCGGTGTTAAAGAGGGCGACATGGTGGAAGTATCTTCTGCTCGGGGTCAAGTCAAGGTTGTCGCTTTGGTAACTGATAGAATTCAGACCTTAAAAATCAACGGTCAGGATTCTGAGACCATTGGTATGCCTTGGAGCTGGGGTTTTGCTTCACTCAGTCCCGGACCAAGTACCAATAACCTGACAATTAGCGCTATTGATCCTACGGCAGGTACGCCAGAATATAAGTGCTGTCTAGTCAACATAAGGAGGGCGTAGGCGATGAGTAAAAAAATGATTTTAGTCGACACCTCCAAATGTACCGGCTGTAAAGCCTGTTCGGCAGCTTGTAAAGAATGGAATGAGTTACCTGCGGTCAAAACGACCCTAGTGAAAAGCTATCAATCTACAAAGGATTTGGATCCAAACACTTACACCTATATTACTTTTGATGAGAAGTATGAAAATAACAAAATGCTTTGGATGATGCGGAAAGCGCAATGCTTTCATTGTGCTGATGCTGCCTGTCAAAAGGCTTGCACATCGGATGCTATATCCAAAACCGAGACTGGATTTACGGTCATTGATAAGGACAAATGCATTGGTTGTGGCTATTGTGTCACGAACTGCCCCTTTAACATTCCCCGGGTTGATGAGACGACTAAAAAAGCGTCTAAGTGCACCGGCTGTTGGGAACGTGTGGAAAATGGTCTGGAACCTGCTTGCGTTGCCATTTGTCAGCCAGGAACCCTTACCTTTGGTGATGACTCTGATATGATGCCAAAAGCCGAACAGCGTCTAGCTGAGCTCAAAACCAACTATCCCAAGGCGAATCTCTACGGCAAGGATGTTGTCGGCGGAACACTTTATAAGTATATTCTGCTCGATACTCCTGAATCTTATGGTTTACCGGCCAACCCCATGGTTCCCTATACCCTGACCCTTTGGAAAGATATCGCTCGCCCTCTGGGTGCGATTGCCTGTGGTGGTGCAGCTGCAGCAGTTCTTGTTGGAACTTTGGTCAATGTGGCTAAAGGCAATTACAGCAAGGAGCATTTTGTAGATGATGACCACCAAGGGAAAGGAGGGGCACTATAATGGCACAAAATGCGAAGCAAGTCCCTGAAGGAAAAGTTCTGAGATTCACTGGGGGGGAGCGGTTGAGCCACTGGGTTCACGCCGTGTCCTACTTGATTCTCCTTTTTACAGGTCTAGCCGTTATGTCAGTGACTTTCCGACCAGTCATGGCGATAGTAGGCGGTATTGATAATGCACGAATCATTCACCGTGTTTTTGCAGTAGTCTTTGTCGTCATTGTCGGACTGTTGTTCTTCATCGGTGAACGAAAACATCACTGGTCCTGGCTACGTGACGTGTTTGTCTGGACGAAAGCTGATGTGATGCATGTGAAGGCTTTTGCCGTCGAGTTTTTTGGTGGCCATGGCAATTACCCTCCTCAAGCAAAGTATAACGGAGGGGAAAAAATCAACTCCCTAATCACCATCTTTGGTACAGTCTTTATTACCCTAAGCGGGGTTATTATGTGGTTCCCCCACTACTTCCCCATCGGATTAGTGCGGTTAGCCTACCCGATTCATGATTTGTCCATGATCTTTATGACAGCAGCCTTAATTGGGCATATGTACCTTTCGTTATTGCACCCGGAGTCACGGGTTGCCTTGCAGGGGATGGTAAAGGGTCATGTTCCCGAAGCTTTCGCCAAGGCCCATCATGGTGCTTGGTATGAGGAGCTTCAGAAAGAAGAGAAATCCTAATTAGTCTGTGGTATGATAAGTCTGTTGCAGCCTCCTTGAATTATTCCGTACTCAGGGCTTGCAACAGACTTCCTTTAACGGAATATTGAGTGATGTATAACTCATATAGAATGATTTTAAAACGAATCTTGAGAACCGTTGACTTCGCATTGCTGCGAAGTCAGGTTTTCTGTAAGGAGGGTGAATTGTGCAGAGCAATATTCCAAACAATGAGCTGAATGAACAGCATTTGGTAGCAGTTAGAGAAAATTATCTAAAATTACAAGCTGAGATACAGCTTTGGCAAGACAGTAAGGCTCCGGAGGCTGTAGCAGCAGTCCGTCTTGCCCAGACCTCACCTTATTTTACGCTAGATAGTTTACCCGAGGATAGCATTATAGAGTTGTGGGAAAGGCTAAATCAAGTTGCAGGTGATCCCCGGGAAGGTGTTGAATTGCGTGTCCTCCTACACGATTTCAAGAGAGGGGAGACTTTGGAGGACGCTATTGCCGCTCGGTTGCAATTAGCTCTGGCGGGTGTTGCCCAGGCTTGTCAGACGCGTGTTCCGGCTCCTAGTGAAGAGAATCAGCTTTTTGGTGCCTGCCCAGTCTGCGGAGAAAAGCATTTTATGACTGTTTTGGCTCGACCGTTAGGTAAACGCTATCAGAAATGCCTAGTTTGCAGCTATCAAAGACCTGTCAACGCTTCCGGATGCGCAAGCTGTGGCAGTGAGGATGCGAAAAACCAGACCTATCTTAAATCTGCAAACTATCCAGGAATTGAAGTGTGTGTCTGCTCTGATTGCGGTTCATACTTTAAGCAGGTGGATTTGCGAGAAATGAATGTCCAGGACTTGGTATGGGAGGACATCCGCACGATGCCCCTCAATTATGCTGCAGAACAATGGCTTGCTGGACAAAAAGGGTGGAACTAATAAGTACAATTAGTGGAGATAATAAAGATAATTATTTGAAAATTATATTAGATATGGTATAACTATTAATGGGGATGGATGGATCCCGGTGGGTTCCGCGGACTTCAAATCCGTTGTCGGGTGGGTGATCCGGCCGAGGTAGGTTCGACTCCTACACATTCCCGCCATTAAACATGATGATGATTGCGATGGGCATGAGCAAGCGGCTAAAGCTGCGGAATTCATGTCCCTTTACATAGGGAGGCATTGTTTTGGAGAAGGATCAACTACACAAAGCGCTACGAACCATCACTCCGATAAATGAAATCCTCGAGCACCCTGAAGTGGTGGCTTTGCTGCACAAGATTGGCAAGCCTATGCTTACTAGTACACTAACGCAGATCATAGATGAATACAGGGAACAGCTCCACGCTGACTCATCATTTGCGGAATCAATGTCCCCCCTCAATCGTCAGGAGATTACTGTTTATTTGATTGAGAGGATTAAAAGTAAAATTAGTGAGCAACAGAATATCGGACTAAAGAAAGTAATCAATGCAACGGGCATTGTGCTTCATACTAATTTGGGAAGAGCACCTCTGCCCCATGAGGCGATAGTTCAAATACACAAGGTTAATGAAGGGTACAGTAACCTAGAGTTCGATCTGGAAAGTGGCCAGCGAGGCTCTCGTCATGCTCATATTGAGCCGCTCATTGCCCGCTTGACCGGTGCCGAAAGCGCGATGGTCGTCAACAATAACGCAGCAGCAGTGTTTTTAAGTCTGAATACTTTGGCTAACCAAAAGGAGGTCATCGTTTCCAGAGGTCAACTTGTTGAAATCGGGGGAAGCTTTCGTATTCCGGATATAATTTCCGCTAGCGGCTGTACTATGATCGAAGTCGGCACCACGAATAAAACGAAAGACCAGGATTACGCCCAAGCCCTTTCCGAAAATACGGCTGTTTTAATGAAAGTACATACCAGCAATTACCGGATCTCCGGCTTTACTACGGAAGTCTCACGTCAGGATTTAGTGGAGCTGGGTAGGGAAAAGAATGTGCTGGTCATGGAGGATTTAGGTAGCGGCTGTCTCTATGATCTGACCCAAATCGGACTGCCCTATGAACCTACAGTTCAGGAAGTTATCGCTAGCGGCGTGGATCTCGTCACGTTTAGTGGCGATAAATTGTTAGGCGGTCCGCAGGTTGGAGTAATCGTCGGTAAGAAGGCTTTGATTGATAAGATTAAGAAGAACCCTCTTGCCCGTATTGTCCGTTGTGATAAAAGTTCTATCGCTGCCTTGACTGCAGTATTGGCTATCTATCTGAACCCGGAAAAGGCTGTAGAACAAATTCCGGCTTTAAACATGTTGGATTTGAGTGTGGAAGATTTATTGCTGAGAGCTCAGGAACTTGAAAGGCAACTGCTTGCTGTGCTAGGTGATCGGTGCCAGACTGAAATCGTGGATGTTGAAGACGAAGCAGGGGGTGGCTCTTTGCCCGATGTTTTGTTAAAGGGCAAAGCGATATCTCTAACGATAGTGGGTTTGTCTGCCAATGCGCTGCAGATCCTTCTCAGAAAAGCAGCCATCCCGATCATAGGCAGAATACATAAGGATAAAGTCCTGTTAAATGTTCGAACGATATTACCAACGGAGTTCCCAATTATTGCGCAGGCCTTGCAGGGCATCGTGGGGTGAATGGATGAAAAAGATTATCTTAGGAACAGCTGGTCATATTGACCACGGCAAAACATCACTTGTAAAGAAACTGACCGATATTGACACCGATCGTCTTGTGGAAGAAAAACGTCGCGGGATGACTATTGAACTGGGCTTTGCCGCCTTGACGCTACCTTCCGGTCAAATGCTGTCCATCATCGACGTTCCCGGACATGAGAAATTCGTCAAGACCATGGTGGCCGGTGCTACGGGGATCGATCTGGTCATGTTGGTCATTGCAGCTGATGAAGGAATCATGCCGCAAACCCGGGAACACTTAGATATTCTAAACCTTCTCAATGTTAAATCCGGTGTCATTGCCTTAACGAAGACCGATCTTGTCGATGATGAATGGCTGGAAATGGTCACTGAAGATATTAAAAATGCGGTTCAGGGGACAACATTGGAAGGAAGCCCGATCGTCCCGGTATCCTCTGTAACGGGTGAAGGAATTCCTCCGCTGTTGAAAATTTTAGATGAACTTGCTTTGAAAGTACACGCCAGAGAGGGACGAGAGATGTTCCGGCTGCCCATTGACAGAGTGTTTTCTATGACCGGTCATGGGACCGTCATTACCGGAACCATAACCGGTGGCAAAGTAAACAAAGGAGATACTGTAGAAATATATCCTGCGGAGCTTACTGCGCGTGTCAAGGGAATTCAAGTGCATAATACCGGTGTTGAGGAAGCAACCGCAGGTGATCGTTGTGCTTTAAATCTCACCGGACTTGAAAAATCTGAAATTAAACGCGGGGATACGGCGGCACATGAAGGGACCCTGAATCCAATTCGTATTGCTGATGCTCTTGTCTACACTGTCAAAGGCAAAGGCAGCTTGATCCATAATCAAAGAGTGCATTTGCACAGTGGAACGAAGGAGGTTCTGGCTCGGGTCAGACTTCTGGGAGCGGATGAGATCACTGAGGGAAGTAAAGGCTATGTACAGCTGCGTTTTGAAGAACCGGTCGTAATTCTGCGTAAAGACCGCTTTATTATCCGTAGCTATTCACCAGAGGTGACGATTGGTGGTGGCTGGATCCTGTATCATACGACTAAAAACAGGCAGCGATTTGCTCCGGAGACCCTGGAGGCCATGGGCATTGGCGAAAATGGTACTCTGGAAGAGTTAATCTCCTTGGTAATAAATTCTTCAGAAAAACCTCTTGGGCTTGATGACTTATGGCAAGCTCTGAATGCAGATAGGAGTCAGGTCCAGGAAACCCTAGATCAAGAAGTTGCCTCAGGAAAACTCATTTTATTAAAGGAAACGTCTAAATATCTAAGTCACATTCAATTAGAAAAGTATTATACGAAAGTAATTGCTGCGTTTAGAAAAATGTACAGTAAATATCCCTATCGTTATCAAATCGATAAGGAAGAAATGAAAAGCGGCGTATTTCAGGTTATAGATCCGAAAGACTTTGCTGCTTTGCTCAATCACTTTATCACCAATCAACGACTTAAATCAGAGGGCAATTACTTGTCGGAACCTAACGAGATCGCCTTAGATAGAATCCTAGGCTCAAAGGAAATAGCCCTAATGGAGAAGGCCTTTTTAACCTATGGGGTGAACACCGGAAGTACCCAACAGGTTGCCAAAGATATCAACTTAAAACCGGTTGACATCGAGGAAATTGTCAGATTCTTTCTCAAATCGGGCCAACTTGTGGATCTGGGCCAAGGCATCCTCGTCCATAAAGAAGCTATGCAAACGGTCTTGCAGACCATGCGCTCCTTAATGGATGCCCAAGGAACCATTAGCGTGGCGGAAGTCCGCGATGCTCTTCAGATCGGCAGAAAAACTGTTGTTGCTTATCTGGAGTATTTTGATAAGCTGAAAATCACCCTAAGAAAAGAAGATGTTCGCATACCGGGGCCTCACTACCTAGATTTTTAATATGACTGGGCTTCCCTCAAGACAGCAATTCTTCTAAAAGTATGCTAGAAGGCTTCGAAGAGAAATTCTCCTCGAAGCCTTCTGATATCTCTTTGTTAGAAATATCGAGGATGCTACATCAATACTTCTTATAGAGTATTGAATTGAAATCTCTTGAAACAAAATAGGCACACTATATAATAGAATAAGATTGAGAAAAGTAGACAAGAACAGAAGGGATCTTTTATGAATATTCCAAGCTTTAAGCCTTATTTGTCGGAAAAGGAAAAGAAGTATGTTATTGATGCCATGGAAAGAAGCCAAATAAGCGGAGATGGATATTACACTGAGAGGGTTACAGCTTTTATTGAGAATAGCTTTAAGGCACATAAGGCGCTGATGATGACATCAGGCACTCATGCTTTGGAGCTGGCGGCGATCCTCGCCAATCTGGGACCAGATGATGAGGTCATCATGCCTTCCTTTACCTTTTCTTCAACTGCCAATGCGGTATTGTCAAGAGGAGCGAAGCCGGTTTTCGCAGAAGTAGAAGCTGACACTTTAAACATTGATCCCGCAGATATAGAGAGAAAGATTACGGCAAAGACGAAAGCCATGATCCCTGTTCACTATGCCGGAGTAGCGTGCGACATGGACAGACTTATGGCAATTGCCTCGAATCATCATTTACAGGTTATCGAAGACGCCGCTCAAGGAGTGAATGCAAAATATCGGGGGCGGAATCTTGGAACCATCGGCGACTTTGGCTGTTATAGTTTTCATGGCACTAAGAACTATACCTGTGGTGAGGGTGGGGCCTTGCTGGTCAATCAGAAAAATGCTCAGCTTATCGAGAAAGCTGAGATCATTCGGCAAAAAGGCACGAATCGTTGTCAGTTTTTGCGTGGCGATGTGCATAACTACAATTGGCTTGATTGGGGTTCGAGCTATTCTCCTTCGGATATGCTCATGGCCGTATTGTTGGCTCAGCTTGAGGCGATGCAGGAAATTACGGAGAAGAGGAAAGCTGTTTACGCTGCCTATCGCAATGCTTTTGAACCCTATGAAAAGCAGGGGATCCTTAGAATGATGGAGATTCCCTCAGAGTGTGACGCCAATTATCATATCTTCTGGGTTATGTTCAATAGCCAAGCTATCAGAGACTTCGTCTTGGCAGAATTAAAAAGCAGGGGAGTGGCGGCTTCTTTTCATTTCCTACCGCTTCATAGCTCTCCCATGGGGAGAAATATGGGATATAAGCCCAGTGATTTGCCGATCACGGAGAAATCAGCGCAAGGCTTGCTACGTTTGCCCCTATATGCCGGAATGATGGAAGACGAGTATCGCTTTGTCCTTAAGGCTGCTGAAGCCGTTATCGGCGGCTTGTGATTATGATGGAAAAGATGAGTGTTGTTGTTCCTGTCTATAATAGTCAGAAGATCTTAGAAAAGCTTTGTTACAGCCTTAAGGAAGCCCTAAATAAACTTAACCTTGATTTCGAGATCATTTTAGTTGATGATGGCAGTAAAGATGAAAGCTTTGGCAAAATGCTTGAGCTGCATAGGGTAGAGTCACGAATCAAGGTCATTCAGCTCAAGAGGAATTATGGTCAGCAAAATGCTATTATGTGTGGTTTGCGTTACGCCACCGGGAACTATACAGTCATCATGGATGATGATTTGCAGAATCCTCCCGAGGAGATCGTTAAGCTTTGGCAGAAAATTCAAGAGGGTTATGATGTAGTTTACGGTTTGCCACCACTGTCCACTAAGAAGGTTCAAGGGTATCGCTATTGGGGTGGAATGCTAAGAGACCTGCTCTTCAACCTCATGATCAACAAGCCTGCTGGAATCAAAGTGAGTAGTTTTCGTATCCTTCGTCAGGATTTAGTTGCCAAAATTATTGAGGACCGAACTTCTTTTGTCTACATTTCGGCGATTATCTTTAAACAGCGAGTTGTAGTAGGAAATATTGAAGTCGAGCACCATAAAAGGGAATCAGGGCAATCCAATTACAGCATCTTAAAATTAGTTAGGCTATATCTAAAGATTCTGCTTAACTATGGCCCGGGGTTTGCCAAATTCGCAAGGACCACTCCCCCACAATATGAAATAGCGGAAATAAAACGATAAGCTATCGTTACAAGATTGATTAGGGAGTATCTGAAGGGTATTCCGTAATGTGTCAGGAGGGAATAGCTCTGGCTAGATTGCTAATTCTAGGCGGGAGTAACATTCAGATTAATGCTATATTGCGGGCTAAAGAAGAAGGGCATACGGTGATAGTTGCCGACTATTTAGATGATGCCCCAGGGAAGAAGTTCGCTGAGTACAGCGAGTTGACCAGTACCTTTGATGCGCAAGGGTGCCTATCTGTTGCCCGCCAGTATAGAATCGATGGCATTTTGACTGTTGGCACGGATCAACCCGTGTTGACTTGCGCAAAAGTAGCTAATGAATTAGGGTTTCCCTCTTTTTTAGGTGTTGAGCAAGCAAAAGCTGTAACTCATAAAAAAGTGATGAAGAAAATATTTAAGGAAAATGGAATTCCCAGCGCCGAATATCGACTCATCCAGGAGGATTTCGAGGAGGCTGAACTTGAGGGCTTAAGATTCCCAGTGGTCATGAAACCCTTAGACAGCCAGGGGCAACGTGGGGTTTATAAAGTCGAGTCTTTGCAACAAATACGAAGCTTATTGCCTGATGTCTTAAGCTACTCCAGAGAAGAGGAAATCCTAGTCGAAGAATTTTATCCGAGTGAAGAAATCACCCTGAGCGGCTGGGTTCGCAACGGCAAAGCCCATATCTTGACGGTGACGGACAGGCAAACAATTTCAAACGGCCACCACATCGGCATTTGTATTGCTCATAATTTTCCTTCAAAGCATCTTGCTAACTATTCTCAGGAGATAGAAGAGCTTACAAACAAAATAGTCAAGGCCTTTGGCATTCAAAACGGACCCATTTATTTTCAAATGCTGATCGGCTCGGAAGGTATCAAGGTCAATGAGATCGCTTGCAGGATCGGGGGAGCTTACGAGGATGAATTATTACCCGTGATTACGGGGGTAGATATTCTTGAAATGCTAATCCACCATGCCGCAGGGCAAGACGTAGACTATACTGCCCTTGAACAATACGACTTTAAACATAATGCAAACCACGCTTCTGTTCAAATGATTTTCACTAAGCCGGGTACGATCAGTAGGATGACACCCATGGAGGAAATAGTGGCTAGGTCGGGGGCGATCACCGGTGGGTTTAATTATCACGTGGGGAGTACAATTCAAGAAATCCAAAATGCTACCCAGCGAGTCGGGTATATGCTATTTCAAGCTGATTCTGCCGATGGTTTGAGATTTAAGATAGAAAAGGCTTTGGAGTGTCTGGAGATTAGGGATACTAGAGAGAAAGATATGCTCATGGATTTGCATTGTAGGAAATAAATCTGTATGTGCCCAAAATCCGGAAGTAGATGATATGATGAACTGTAGTGGAGGTAAATTTTATGAAGAGGAAGATTCTTTTACCTATCCTTGTCATAACCCTTCTTAGCTTGACTTTAGTGGGCTGTAATACTGCAAAAGAAGTTCAAGAAAACAAGCTGCAAATAAAAATTGCTGAACAATACGGTCTTGCCTATGCTCCGTTACAGATTATGAAAGAGAAACAGCTTTTAGAAAGCAAATTACCCGGAATCGAAGTAAGCTGGCGGCAACTTGGTAATACTACGGCTATTCGCGAGGCGATGCTGGCAGGGGAATTGGATGTAGGCTTTATGGCCATTCCGCCTTTTTTGATCGGTTGGGATAAAGGCATGGAATGGAAGATTGCTTGCGGGCTTTCCACCAGTCCCATTGGGCTGGTGGTCAATAAAGAATCGATTCAATCCATCGCGGATTTTACGCCGGAAGATAGGATAGCCTTGCCTCAGCCCGGAAGCATCCAGCATATTTTACTGGCCATGGCTGCTGACAAACTATGGAGTGATCCCAAGAGATTGGATAATCAATTGGTCACACTTGATCATCCTGATGGTATGAATGCACTGTTGGCAGGGAGTGAAATCAGTGCCCATTTTACGACGCCACCCTATTTATTTATGGAGCTTGAGGAACCGGGAATCCATCAAATTCTGGACGGCAAAGAGGTTATGGGAGAAGACTTTACTTTTGCCGTAGGTGTTACAACCGAGAAGTTCTATGAAACACAGCCTGCGGTCTATGAGGCATTCCTTGAAGCATTGGCCGAAGCAATAAAATTTATGGAAGGTAATCCAACGGAAACGGTGAATATACTAGCTAAAGCCTATCAGATGGATGAAGCGGAGTTAGCAAATTATCTGGAGCGTTCGGATACCACCTATGGTCTTGAAGTTCAAGGTGTTATGAAATTTGCTGACTTCATGCAGAAATATGGATTGATCAAGAGTCAACCGGCCAATCTAAAGGAAGTAATATGGGATAGGAAATGATGAAAAACGAGTCTTACCGCAAATTGAAGACCAGATTATTTTGGATGATAGCCATCCTAGCAGTCTGGGAGCTGACCGCTCAAAGTGGTGTCTTTCCGACAGCCGTTTTTCCGTCCTTGTTAATTATTGCAAGGGCCTTGGGTCATTCGGTTGTCAGTGGAGAGATCATCATTCAGACGGGTTTTTCCCTAGCCTTAATCCTCCAGGGACTTCTGATCAGCCTGCTGGCGGCCATTGTGATAAGCTCTTTGGCTATCAGTAATAAAATGGTTGACGGACTTGTAGATACCCTAGTCGCGATTGCCCATCCTTTGCCGGGAATTGCTTTATTGCCTTTAATTATTATTTGGTTTGGCACCGGCACGGTCTCCATTCTTGTTATTATCGTGCATTCGGTCATTTGGCCGCTGATTTTAAATATGATGACCGGTTTCCGATCCATACCGACCATCTACAAAGAGGTTGGCTTGAACCTAGGTTTAAATCGCTTTCGCATCATTAAGGATATCTTTATTCCGGCTTCCTTGCCCTATGTGCTCTCCGGGTTGCGCATCGGTTGGGCTAGGGCGTGGCGAGCGTTGATTAGTGCGGAAATGATCTTTGGTGCTGTGGGCGCTAAGGGTGGCTTGGGGTGGTATATTTTCAAGCAAAGAGTTTTTATGGATACCCCCGGTCTCTTTGCCGGACTCTTTGTGATTGTCCTGATTGGGATTATTGTCGAGGACTTTTTCTTTGCTGTAATTGAAGAAAGGACGATCAAAAAATGGGGAATGAGCTAAAGGAAATGGAAAAAAGATTAGCAGACAGAGAGGTGACGATTCACCTTAAGTCGGTGAGTAAAAATTATCAGAGGTCTGAGGAGAGTCTAAGGGTACTGGATAATATTGATCTGGATATATATAAAGGGGAGATTTTAGCCATTTTGGGGCCTTCTGGCTGTGGTAAAACCACACTATTAAGGCAAATTGCTGGGTTTGATCACCCTAGTTCGGGTCGTGTATTCATGGATGGCAAAGAGATTGTGAAACCAGAAGTGAAGCGGATGATGATTTTTCAGGATTTTAACCAGCTCTTTCCTTGGAAAACCGTAATTCAGAATACAATCTACCCCTTGAAGTTGAACCGTCTTGGGGATAGTGAAGCGACACACCGTGAGCTAGCCCTTAAGTATCTTAATTTAGTAGAGTTAAGTGGATTCGAAGACAGTTATCCACATCAGCTTTCGGGAGGAATGAAGCAAAAAGCTGCCATGGCAAGGGCTTTGGTAATTAAACCGAAAGTTTTACTCATGGATGAGCCTTTCGGGAGCTTGGATGCGTTAACACGGTTATCTCTTCAGAACTTACTTTTGAAAGTCTGGAGGGAGACAGGGGTTACTATCGTGTTGGTAACCCACGATATCCAAGAAGCCGTAATACTCTCAGATCGCATCGCAGTCATGGGCGGGAGGGGGAGTGGGGGAATTAAAAGAATATTTCCTAATCAGCAGCCAAGACCAAGATCTGTAGGGACAGAGGGATATTCTGAAGTTTATAATCAAGTCTATTCGCTACTGGATATCGATTCTGAGCATTGAGCTTAGTGATATAAATTAGATTATGAAAAGAGTAAGCCAGAGCCCGGAAGCTCTGGCTTACTCTTTAACTTTATAGATTTTAATCTTCCAATCCTTTTGGTTAATATATCTAGCGATCCGCATTCCATACGTGGGTTCAGTAAATTCGTAAACTAATTGAGTTTTTGTTTGGAGAAACTTTTGCATGTCATCATAATATAAGGAAATGTCTCCATAGACATTGTTCCATTCGGGTCTATAGGCAAAAATAAAATCCATTTCATCGGGATAGATTATGTAAGCGATTTCATGTTTATCAATATAGTGTTCAAAAGTCAAATTGTTTTCCTCAAGGTAAGCTAGGTTTCGATAATCGTAAAGTTTACCATTATCAAAATACATTTCAGCATTGAGATTAGCTAGAACGAGGTCCTCCTTTTTAACGACCTTGCTAATTTCTTCGAGATAGCTCTCATAGGAATGATTAAGATAAGGAAGAATATTTGTAAGGCTACTCATGCTTATCATGAGAAAAAGTAGTATTGCTAAATACACTTTCGTGTTTTTACCCATACAGAGTAACACATAGGTTACCAAAATATAGAACAAAGGAAATAGAAAGATTATACTCGGTTGGCTGAAGCGACCGATCCATAGGACCCCCACATTAACAGCTACAAGGGAAAGGATAATGCTTATAAGGAGTTCCCTTGTTTTTTGGTTTTCATTAAATAAAAAGAGTAGGGATGCAGCCAAGGCTATAGCAAAAAGATAAAACTCTAGCTTGATATTGGGGGTATAATACGTGCCGCTTATTCCATAATAGAGTTTTAGATAAAAGTTCTGAATAGCTGAGAATTTTGAGCTAAGCGTATTTGTAACTCCAAATTGACTTCCGTATTGAGTGTAGTTGCTAATGAAATTAGGATCAAAATAATAACTTAGAGCGATAAAACCGAGGGCAAGAGCTCCTACCGTAGCAACATAGGTAAATAGTCCGTAAATAGTGAGCTTTTTAGTAAAAAGAATATGGAATAGATAAAGAAATAGTATAGCCAGACATAGGATAAAGCTATTGGGATGGATACCAATACTAAGGCCGATGACACTTCCCAGAGCAACATGGTGGATTCGCTTCATGTTTGAAAGGGTAGACAAAAAATAGTTTAAAGAAAACACCAAGACAAAGAGCAAAATAATTTCTTGCCGAGCAAAATGTGAAGCGTAAATGAATTGAATATCCATAGACAAAAACAGGGTTGAAAGAATAGCCGCTTTTTTGGAATTGAAAATAGTATTACAGAGTTTGTAGAAATAGAATAGAGTGAGCAAGCCAAATAAAAAGGATAATAAACGGATTGTAAAAATTTCATACCCCATCAGCTTGATGAAAAGGATTTGCAAGGTATGGAAGATACTCTTGATGGCGTGGGGATTTCGGGGATAAAGATCAAAAAAGGATTCCGTTACGCCATAACTAGTCGTCTCCATAATGTTTCTGGACAAACCGCTTAACCAGGTTTCATCCGAATGAACAAAGGGAAAGCGAGTCAGAAGGATGAGATGACACGTGATGTAAAGAAACGTAAAAAGGAGATAGATGTATTTTGAGGTAATGAAGTTTTTTAGTATTCTCATTTCCACACCGCCATAGTTCATTCTTTACTTTTTCGCATTTTCATAGAACTACTTTTTCCTTATATTCTATCAAATATCACGAAGTCATAGGAGGGAGGGATATCAAATGTTTTGATAGGGTATATAGTAATGTCTTATAACACAGATTTGGCTTCTTCCCTTATAATAAGTTTGTATAAAATTTAACAAATGAAAATGTCACAGACAAAAATTAAGGGAGGTTGATTTAGTTTCATGAAAAGGATAAGGTTATCTCTCACGGTTCTCCTTGGTTTATCTCTTGTGCTTTCTGGGTGCTCCGCTACTTCTTCATCTGGTGCTTCGGCAACAGCTACCACCCAACAGCCTGTAGCTCAGGCTCCCCAGACTTCCCAAGTGGATGTAGTACGAGAGGCAGCCGAAACTTACTTCGCTAAAATGCCGGCAGATGTGTACAAAATCCCAGAGAAAGATTTTATAGCTAAAGTCAAAGCCGGCGAAGATCTGTTTATCGTGGACGTACGACAAGCAAAGGATTATGATGCAGGTCATATCAAAGGAGCGGTTAACATTCCTTGGGGTGAGGCCATCGCCCAAAACCTAGTGAACTTACCCAAGGATAAAACGATCATGGTGTATTGCTATACTGGTCAAACAGCAGGTCAGACCGTTGCTCTTTTAAATGTGGCTGGTTTCAATGCAAAATCAGTGAATCTAGGCTGGAATCTCGGGATCTCTAAAGTCGAAGGGGTCGCTGATGTGACCGAAACCACAGCCAATGCCGTTCCGCAAGGAAAGGCAGAGATCAAACCAGAAATCCAAACTGCCATTAACGACTACTTCTCGAAAATGGCTGAACTGAAAGGCACAACCTTTGCCAACTATAAAATCAGTGAAGATGATGCCAAAAAAGCTTTAGATGCTAAAGACCCGAACGTTATGTTCTTATCCTTAAGAAAAGCAGATGACTTTAACAAAGGCCATATTGAAGGGGCTATCAATCTTCCTTTTGCAAAGGGAATGCAAGCCTATTTTGGGATGCTGCTTCCGCAGGACAAAAAAATAGTAGCTTACTGCTATACTGGTCAAACGGCTGGTCAGACTGTGGCGATTCTCCGCTTACTCGGTTATGACGCAGTATCGTTAAATTCTGGTATGGGTATGCCTTCTACAGCTGGAGCTGGGTGGGTGAATAAAGGATTCCCAGTGGTTGGAATAGAAAATACTGCACCGCCTCAAGGTTCTTCAGGTAGCCAGCCTTCAGGTGCTCAGCCTCAACCTAATGCAGGGGATCATTCTTAAGTTCACATTAAATAGGGCGGTTTAAAAAACATTGGGAGGTTATAAATTTATGAAAAAGCTAGGTCTTTTATCAATTGAAGTACTCTTGGTTTTGTCCCTCGTTCTTACAGGATGTTCCACTTCTTCCAGTGCTCCAGCTACGACCCAACCAGCGGCATCCACCCAACCGGCACCGACTGAGCCTGCTCAGCCCCCCGCACCTGAAGTGAATGTGGTTGAAGAGGTAGCGGAAGCTTACTTTGCTAACATGCCTGCAGATGTTTACAAAATCCCAGAGAAAGATTTTGTAGCTAAAGTTAAAGCCGGTGAAGATCTCTTTATCGTGGACGTACGCCAAGCAAAGGATTATGATGCAGGTCATATCAAAGGAGCGGTTAACATGCCTTGGGGTGAGGCTATTGCCCAAAACTTGGTGAACTTACCCAAGGACAAAACGATCATTGTATATTGCTATACCGGCCAAACAGCAGGTCAGACCGTTGCTCTCTTAAACGTGGCTGGTTTTAACGCAAAATCAGTGAATCTAGGCTGGAATCTAGGGATCTCTAAAGTCGAAGGTGTCGCTGATGTGACTGAAACCACAGCGAATGCTATTCCAGCAGGAAAGACAGAGATCAAGCCAGAAGTGCAAACCGCCATTACCGAATACTTCTCGAAAATGGCTGAGCTGAAAGGCACAACCTACGCTAACTATAAAATCAGTGAAGATGATGCAAAAAAAGCCTTAGATGCTAAGGACACAAGTGTTATGTTCTTATCTGTAAGAAAAGCCGAAGATTTTGCTAAAGGTCATATTGAAGGCGCCATCAATATTCCCTTCGCTAAGGGAATGCAAGCTTCCTTTGACCAGCTTCCTAAAGATAAAAAGGTAATCGTGTATTGCTATACCGGTCAAACAGCAGGCCAGACCGTGGCGATCCTCCGTTTACTCGGTTATGATGCAGTCTCCTTAAATTCCGGTATGGGTATGCCTTCTACACCTGGTACTGGATGGGCCAATAAAGGATTCCCAGTGGTTCAATAAAGTATCTTCTCTCTATGAGAGATGGCAGAGGTTTATAAATAGAATCTAGGGTTAACCTAGAGCGTGTGACCTAAAGGACGAGGAGCGTGCCGCAAAGTGTTTTTCAAGCATGGAGCGACACGCTCTTTTTAATTCCATTATGTTCTAGAAAACCATAATTTAGTTATAGCACAATTTGTTGACTATTTTTAAGAAAGTATTAAACTAAGATTAAGTAATAACTTTTTTAAAAAGAGGTCGGTATGTTAAAAAAGTCACAAAAAAAATTGAATATTGGTTTTCTATTTTTTATAGTGTTATTGTTCTTTCTATTGATTCAAGTGAGTATCCAACTAACCATGATCTTTGCAGTAAGCTTAGCTATTGGCTTTACTTTGCAAAAATCAAGGTTTTGCTTTGTATCTGCTTTCCGTGATCCACTATTAGTTGGCACCACCAAGCTAACTGAAGCGTTAATCCTATTGTTAGTGATTAGTATTGTTGGATTTGCGATTGTGTTTCATTTAGCTAATATGCTTAACTACCCATTGAATTTGTATGTCACTCCTTTCGGCTTTCACACCGTTATTGGGGGCATCTTATTTGGATTGGGTATGGTTATGGCTGGGGGCTGTGCTTCTGGTATTCTCATGCGTGTTGGTGAAGGGTTTGCCATGCAAATGATTGCTTTATTAGGCCTACTCATTGGAGCATTTTTAGGTAAATACTCCGTATCCTACTGGCAGACAATTTTTCATGAATTTCCGGGAGTATCACTTCCGGATACTCTAGGGTGGGTTGCCTCAGTAGCTGCTGAGCTATTGATTCTACTCCTTTTATGGAAAATCATTCGCTGGTGGCAGCAAAAGCAAAAGGGAGTTGGCTGATCCGTGAAAACTTATACTTTAGATATTTGGGGTGAAATGTGCCCCATTCCAATCATTAAAACACAGCGTAAGTTGAAAGAAATAGCATGTGGCGATCGGTTAGTATTGGAAACGGACCATAGTTGTACGAGCAGGGCCATCGTTTTATGGGTACGTGAACATGGACATGACATTGAGGAAAGTGAAGTTTCCAATGGGATATGGCGGTTAGAAATAACTAAGAAACACTAAGAGGGAGAGCCTTATGAGAAAAGAACTGCAAATCGTCTATAAGGGACCTTGGGCCTATTGGGTTGGAGCAATTGTATTAGCGATTTTAAATCTATTGGTTCTGGTTATTAGACAAAGGCCTTGGGGAGTTACAACATCTATTGAGGAATGGTCCGTATGGATTGGGTCAAAGATTGGCATAATCAATAGCGTGGATATTACCCTTGGGCAATTGTTCTTATCCGATGGGACGTATTTGAATCTAGGTGTGATATTGGGCGCTTTTTGGGCGACACTCGTTGCTTCACAGGCACGTTTTCGCCCCATTAAGGATATGAAGTTTGCGATTTCGGCGTTAATCGGTGGGATACTTATGGGCTATGGAGCTCGTATCGCCTACGGGTGCAACATAGGTCTGGTGCTCAATGGTATTGCTTCGGGTTCGTTATCGGGCTGGATTTTCGCTGTTGCAGTGTTTATTGGAACTTGGCTTGGGTCGAAAGTATTATTAAGATTTTTAATGTAATACAAATGCGCGACAAATGGAGGGAATTGCTCTTGGGCAATTCCCTCCATTTATCGTAAGCCAATTTAAATATTGTCAAAGCTTTTCGTATTGATTAAATATTACTAACATAAGAAGCGTTCTTCAGGATCCGTGAGAAACTTGATCAATTGTCTGGTTTTAGAAGATAAATAATGATTATTAAGTTTTAGAATATTATAGTTCACGGGCATATTCATATTCTCAACTGTAAGGGCTTTAAGTGATCCTTGATATATTTCCTTTTTGACGGACAAGCGAGGCACAACAGCCCCTCCCATGCCTGCTTGTACAGCTGACTTAATGGAGTCAATAGTATTCATTTCAGTAATTATTCTAAGATCCTTGAAGGTATAACCCTGAGCTTCAAGAAATTGGGTAAGCGCTTTATGGGTACCCGATCCCGCTTCGCGCATGATTAAAGGTTGAGTCAAGAATTCCTCTAGGGTAATTTTATCGGATTGGGCAGGATGGGAGGGTGGAACGATCAGCACCAACTCATCTGAAGTAACGTGATGGGTGCTTATCCCTGGAGCTTCAGGAAATAGTTCAGCCACACCAAAATCAACTTGTTCGTCCTTTACTTTGCGCAGTATTTCTTCAGCATTGGCAATTTCGAGCCGAATATTCACCTCTGGATATTCTTCTTTAAATAGGTAGATTGAACAGGGAAGTGAAACATTACCAATGGTTGTGCTTGCACCAACAATGATCTGGTTATTTTCATGCTGCATGGTAATCTCCAATTGCTGATCCATCTCTTCTTCCAGCGCTAAGAACTGTTGGGCATAGTTGTAAAAAACATGCCCTGCTTTAGTAAGCGAGACGCCTTGTTGTGTTCGCTCAAACAATGGACCTCTGTAATATTCCTCTAAATTTTTGATATGTGTGCTAACCGCAGGCTGGCTTAAATGCATGACCTTGGCCGCTTTAGAAATGCTTTGGAACTTTGAAACGGCGATGAAAATTCTTAATTGATGAGTGTCCAAATAGTCACCCGCTCTCATAGAATTAGAACCTTTTGGACATTTGTAATGACTAGCACAAAAGGGCATTGACTTAATGTTACACCATAAATCGCATTTTGGGTAGATGAAATCGCATTTTGGTTAGATGAAGTTAAAAATTCACCTAAAGTAAGATTCTTAATAGTATAAAAGTTCGTTATGAGGTTATAAGTAGTTGCGATGAGCTCAACTATAGTAATATTTATAAAGTTATGTGAAAATAATATCAATGCTAATCACCAATATTATAGATTTGGAGGGAAGAGAAGTGAAAAGGAGAGAGTTTTTAAAATATTCACTTTATGGCGCAGGAGGGACAGCCATCACTGTGGGTAGTTTTGGTGCCCTGAATAAAATTTCACCGAAGACGGCTCTTGCTACAGAAACTACTGATGAAGCTACCATTTTTTCTGCCTGTGAAATGTGCCGTAATCAGTGTCCGATCGCAGTCAAGGTTTCTAATGGGAAAGTCACAAAAATAGAGGGGAATCCTAATGATTCAGGGTTCGGAGGGGTCATTTGTGCCCGAGGAAATTCAGGGCCTTCATTATTGTATGACCCGCAAAGGCTTAAGAAACCGATGATTAGAACAGGTGATCGAGGAACTGGAAAATATAAGGAAGTGTCTTGGGACGAAGCCTATACCTATATTGCAGAAAAAGTAAAAGCAATTCAAACGACCTATGGTAGCGAAGAAATTGCTTTTGCTAGCCGCAAAGGGCCTCATGATGTGTTTTTCCGCGCTATCGGCAAGGGAATTGGCAGTCCCAATATATTTTCTCATGAAGCAACCTGCCCTATGACACGCTCGGTGGCTTTGGATAGTATGTTTGGAGTGGAAATGATTGCCGCTGATTATGCTAATGCAAAATATATCATTTCTTTCGGCCGCAACTGGCTAGAAGGCATTCATATTGCCCAGACCCGAGGGATAATGAAAGCCCTTGCTAAAGGGGCAAAGATTGTCTCGCTTGATCCTCGGCTTAATGTCACTGCAACCAAGGGGGAATGGCTGCCTATCAAGGGAGCAACAGACTTAGCCTTTGTTATGGCCATGGCGAATATCCTTATTAACGAAGAACTTTATGACAAAGAGTTTGTCGAACGGTATACATCAGGCTTCGAGCAATGGAAAGAGGCCGTTAAAGATAAGACACCGGAATGGGCGGAACAAGAAACCGGAATTCCCAAGGACACCATCATTAGAGTGACACGTGAGTTTGCGGAAGCTTGCCCCAACGCACTGATAGAATTCGGTTGGCGGACAGGACTTACACCGAATGATTATCAACTCCGCAGAGCTATCATGATCGTTAATATGATGATGGGCAACTTTGAAGTTCCGGGAGGTTACTACCGCGTAAAAAATGCCGGAGTAACCAACCGATTCCCAGAGATGACCGGCTATGCTAAACCCCTTGGCGCCGTAAGCCAACCGGAATTTCCCAAACCGATCACCAGTAGAATCGATGGTACCGGGATAAAAGGAGTGCCGGGGCAAATCATCCCAGAGGGTGATGGTGCTGTCGGGCAAATAGTCGAGTCTATTCTTACAGAAAAGCCTTATCCAATTAAGGGTTGGTTCGTCCATCGATTTAACCCTGTGATCAGTATAACGGAAAGTGAAAGAATCGTTGAAGCCTTAAAGAAATTGGATCTGTTGGTGGTATGTGATCTTTACATGACGGACACAGCGATGTATGCCGATGTGATCCTTCCCGAATGCACGTATTTGGAACGGTCCGAGCAAATCTATGATATGTCAGCTTTAACGCCGAAATATGTTATTCGCCAGGCGGCGGTTCCGTTAGTTTATCCTGATACTAAACCAGCTTGGCAGATTTACAAAGAACTCGGTGAAACCATGGGCATAGGTCAGTATTTCCCCTATGAAACCATTGATGATTATATTAATCAACAATTAACCCCCGCGGGAATAACTCTAGAACAAATGAAGGAAAAAGGCGTTTGGACGCCGGAGGGAATGAAGCCGTTTTATGTGCGGAAGGATCCATTAGCCTCTTTGGAAAACTTAATCGCTAAACCTAGTAAAAAAATCGAGTTCTATGCTGAAGAGGTTCAACAGGCTACAAAACAGGGAATCCCTCAATACACTCACTATCCTCAACCGGAGGAGGGCCAATTCCGATTTGTACAGGGAAAAGTGGCTGTGCATACTAATGCCGGTACAGCAAATGTTCCCATCCTTAATCAACTGATGTCAGAGAATTCCCTTTGGATCAACCCGGAGAGTGCCGAGAAGCTTGGCATAAAAGATGGAGATGAGATCGTTATTTCTTCAGGAAAATATGAGCATAAAGGAAAGGCTAAGGTGACCCAAGGAATACGGCCGGATACAGTATTTGCTTATCATGGATTTGGACGTATATCCCCTGAGATGAAGAGAGCCTATGGTAAAGGGATTAATGTCAATAAGCTTATAGATAACGTTGTTGGCGAAGTAGGCAACGTCGTCACATCTACGACTTTTGTAACTCTTAAAAAGGCATAAGGTTCAGCTCCCGGGTAAAAGGAGCAGGCAAAGGTGGGGAGTGCATTGAGTAATACAGCAGAATTATACTTATCTTTTGCAGGGATATTTTCCAGACCTCACCAGGAAGTTGCTGGTCATCTTGAGGAGCTTATTGATTTGTGGTGGGAGGAAATCCCTGAGGGTAAAGTATATATCGAGGAAATTGAAGAGTTTTGTCGAAAATTCCCCTTGGCTAGTCAACGTGTCGACGTGTTATGGGAACACTACATTCCGCTGTTTGAGGTCGGAGATGTTGAGGCAGCTCCTTATGCCTCGGTTCATGTTTCTGATCATGGATTAATACTGGGAAAAGAGGCGGAATTGGTAAGAGAGTTCTACCGAGCCTGCGGTTATGAAGTCAGCGCAGAAGGCAAGGAACTGCCCGATCATCTGGCAGTTGAGCTTGAATTCTTGGCATTATTGGCCCGAGATTCTAGAACGAAGGAACGGATTGACTTTGAAGAAAAGCACTTAAGGACATTCCTCGCTAAACTTCTGCCCCTGATTATTGAACGCAAGCGACCGATCTATTCAAGTGCTGCTAAATTATTGGAACTATGGCAATTAAATTTGGAAGGAAAGGATGATTAAGTTGGCTAAGCATTACGGTATGGTCATAGAAATTGCAAAGTGTATTGGATGTCAGGCCTGTACGGTAGCCTGCAAATTTCAAAATAACGTTCCGGATGGACAATATAGAACCATGTCTCCGGCCTTTGGTCCTACGGGAACCTATCCGAATGTCACCATGCATTTCGGTAAAGAAGCATGTCAGATGTGCCAAAACGCCCCATGTGTCGATGTTTGTCCTACAAAAGCATCACATTACGATGAGAATGGACTTGTGATGATTGATCCGAATAAGTGTGTTGGATGTAAATATTGCCTAACGGCTTGTCCTTATGACGCACGTTTTATCAATGCAGATACGGGTGCGGCAGATAAATGTACGTTTTGTTTTGAAGAAAGGGTATCTCAGGGTCTTAAACCAGCATGTGTTACGACCTGTGTGGGAGGGTCATTAAGTTTTGGTGATGTCAATGATCCGGAGAGTGATGTGGCAAAAATTCTGGCAAAGAGTAAGGCGGAGTTCCGCAAGGGAGAACTTGGAACACAGCCTAGTATTTATTATATTTATGATGGGGTGGTGAGATAACATGGATATTACATGGGGTATGCCAATTCAAGAACACCTTCCCTGGGCGGGGATGATTGCATTGTACTTGTTCTTAGCGGGTATTGCCGGAGGAGGATTTTTGACGGCTTCTCTAACGGATCTATTTAACAAGAATCGTTCGGAACAACTCATTAAATCGGGTGCCCTGATTGCACCGATCGCCATAGTGCTCGGATTGGGGCTGCTGGTAGTGGACCTCAGTAAGCCTTTGACCTTTTGGAAGCTTTTGATCTATGTTAATACTCACTCAGTTATGTCCATTGGAACCTTTATCATTTCGACCTTTGTAACCTTTGCCTTTATTTACGCCTTTCTTGTTTGGGGGGGCTCCCTCAAGTCAAAAGGAGGCCTAGGCGCAACCATAGCGAAGCTGGCCGGAAAGTTTTCCGCCTTAAGGAAGCCGGTGGCGCTTCTGGGAGCAGTGCTGGCCTTGAGTACGACAACGTACACTGGGTTTCTTCTTTCAGCGGTTTCAACCAATGCATTGTGGTCGGTTCCTTTCCTTGGTTTAGAGGGGGTTCCTTTTCTAGCAGTTCTGTTCTTAATATCGGGAGTATCCACTGGTTTGGCAGCAACCTTGATCGGTGCAGCTAAAGAAGAAGGCTTAGGACTTTACAAAAAAGTAGATGCTGTTTTGATTGTACTGGAGATTATTCTACTGACGGCATTATATCTATCCGTAAATCCACTCTACTTTACCGGTACCATGGCAAATCTGTTCTGGATTGGTGTAATGATGATTGGCTTGGTGTTGCCTCTGGTCTTGTCGGTCTACGGCATGATCAAGGATCGCCATTGGGTTCTGCCCGTTTATGGGGCAGTTATAGTTGGAGGTTTATGCCTTCGTTACTTCATTGTCTTTTCTGGGCAGATGTTATAATTAGATCTCTTAGGGACACAAAACCGTTTTTGGGCTAAAGCCGGAAACGGTTTTGTGCTTTTAGTATTAAGAGTAGTTATATCTAAAGAGTCTTATCCGAGAAGTGGGTATAACTTAATAACTTCATAACTCCATAGCTTCATAGTTTGAAAAACATGAGCTAAACCTCTGCAAGACTGCATAGATTGACAAAAAGTATAGACCGTACTATAATTATTTCCAAATTGAATTCTATTTGTGCGATGATAAGAGGAAGATTCGAATATCCCTCAAGAGAGTTTGGAAGGGTGGAAGCCAAACGGGTAAGCGAATCGGGGCACTTGGAGTGTATTTTAATTAAGGCGGATCCCGGAGCGGGATCAAGCAGGGTGGAACCGCGGGAAGAATACTCTCGTCCCTGTAGCAGGATGCTACAGGGACGAGAGTTTTGTTTTTTTTACCGCCATTGCCAAAGACTAACAATTGCGCACCAGCTAGGTTTTCTTTAGCGATAACAAATTTTTAGTGGGAGGTATATTATGAAATTTCAGGACATGATTCTTTCCCTGAATCAATTTTGGGGAGAACAAGGCTGCATCATTGCCCAGCCGTATGATATGGAAAAAGGAGCGGGGACCTTTAACCCCAATACCTTTTTGAAAGCCTTAGGGCCTGAACCATGGAAAGTGGCGTATATCGAACCCTCCCGTCGTCCCACTGATGGGCGCTACGGGGAGAATCCGAACCGTTTACAGCATTATTTTCAATATCAAGTCATCATTAAGCCTTCCCCGGACAATATCCAAGAGCTTTATCTGCAAAGCTTAGAGCGCCTTGGAATCAACCCGAAAGAGCATGATATTCGCTTTGTCGAAGATAACTGGGAATCACCAACCTTAGGTGCTTGGGGTTTAGGTTGGGAGGTCTGGTTGGATGGCATGGAAGTCACCCAGTTCACCTACTTCCAACAATGCGGAGGGATCGACTGTAAACCCGTTTGCTCTGAGATCACCTATGGTTTAGAGCGTCTAGCTATGTATATTCAAAACAAAGAGAGTGTCTACGATATTGAATATGTAGGTGATATCACTTATGGCGATATCTATCTGCAAAACGAAATCGATTATTCCCATTACAACTTCGAGGCCGCCGATGTGGAAGCGCTGCAGGTTTGGTTTGATATGTACGAGAAGGAAGCCATCCGTGTTGTTGAAAAGGGTTTAGTGCTTCCCGCTTATGATTATGTTCTGAAGTGTTCTCATACCTTTAACCTTCTGGATGCTCGCGGGGCAATCAGCGTCACGGAACGGACCGGTTATATTGCTCGGGTGCGCAATTTAGCTCGTCTTTGTGCTCATGCTTATGTTGAACAGAGAGAAAAGTTGGGCTTCCCCCTACTCAAGAGTCAGTCTGGAAAGGAGGTCGAATAAGATGGCTAAGGATTTTTTATTGGAGATTGGTACAGAAGAAATTCCGGCGAAATTCGCCCCAGGTGTGTTCCGGCAGCTTCAGGAACAGGCTAAGGCCCAGCTTGAAGAGTTGCGCTTAGATTATTCTGACCTTAAGATATACACCACACCCCGGCGCTTTGCTGTACTTATAACAGGCTTAGCCGAAAAACAAGCTGATTTTACTGCGGAAGTTAAGGGTCCTGCCGTCAAAGCAGCCTATGATGCAGCAGGCAATCCCACTAAAGCAGCTCAGGGTTTTGCGCGGGGTCAAGGGGTCGATCCCCAGGAGCTTTTCGTTCAAGAATTGAATGGCGTTCCTTATGTCTATGCTCGGAAATCCGAAATCGGCCAAGCCACCTCAGAGCTGTTAGCCAAGTTCTGTTTGGATCTAATCACGGGACTCCATTTTCCCAAACCCATGCGTTGGGCGGACCTAGAGTTTCGTTTTGCTCGTCCTATTCGATGGATTGTGGCTTTGTTTGGCACCGAAGTCGTATCCTTTGAATTCGTCGGCTTAGGGTCTGGAAGAACCTCCCGAGGGCACCGTACCCTAGGTGGTTCGGTTATGATTGAAAGTCCTGCCGAATATATTGGAAAGATGCAAGAATCCTTTGTCATGGTGGATCCGCAACAACGCCGTCAATCCATATTGGGGCAGATTCATGTTCTTGCGGACAGAGTTGGTGGCGAAGTGGAAAAGGATGAGGCTCTCCTTGAAGAAGTGACCCATATCGTTGAATATCCGACTGCTCTCTTAGGTGAAGTAGCGAAAAACTATATGCATCTCCCTGAACCGGTAATTACTACGCCCATGAAAGAACACCAACGCTATTTCCCGGTGCGCAATAAAGAAGGGAAATTGCTGCCTTATTTTGTGACGGTCCGCAATGGAGATGATTATGCTTTAGGGAAAGTGCAAGCAGGGAATGAAAAAGTCCTCAAAGCACGGCTTGAAGATGCGGCCTTCTATTATCGCGAAGACCAAAAAACACCCCTCGCTGATCTGGTCGAAAAGCTGGAGAAGGTCACCTATCATGAAAAGCTGGGCAGTGTCCGGCAACGTGTCGAGCGGATGGGTGCCTTAGCGGGAGCCATCGCTGAGCGACTAGGGGTGGCTGAAGAGCAAAAGGCTTTAGTCGAGCGGGCAGCTCTCTTAGCCAAAGCAGATTTGGTCACGTTGATGGTCTATGATTTTCCTGAACTCCAAGGGATCATGGGTGCCGATTATGCAAGAATTAGCGGTGAAAAACCGGAAGTCTGCACAGGGATCCTTGAACATTACCAACCTCGTTTTGCCGGTGATGCCTTGCCAAAATCTCTTGCAGGCCGAGTAGTCAGCATTGCCGATAAGCTGGATGCCATTGTGGGTGCCTTTGGAATTGGAATTCAACCCACCGGCTCGCAAGATCCATACGCCCTAAGGCGCCAAGCTCAAGGCATTGTGGGAATCCTCTTGGAAGCAGGCTGGAATCTCTCCTTGGATCAACTTCTTAAAGCAGCCTATGTCAACTTTACCAACCAAGGAATAAGTCTGTTACCCTTAGATGATATTTCCGGGGCGCTCCAAGACTTCTTCCAACAGCGCCTACGTTACGTATTACAAGAACAAGGGCTGCGCTATGATACCATTGACGCAATCCTTGCTCAAGGCAGTGATCAGATGACCCGGGCAGCCAAGAAAGCTCTGGTTCTGGCCGACAAACGTGAGACTCCGGAATTTGTACCTTACTCCCAAGCTTATATTCGCTGTGCAAACCTTAGCAAAAAAGCTCAAGCTCAGCCCTTAGACACCAAAGTTCTTGTCGATCCTACTGAAATTGCCCTTGCTGCTGCTCTTGTCGCAAGAAAAGAAACCTTGGCCAAATTGCTTGATCAAGGTGAGTATGCGCAAGCTTACAATTTGGCCGCTGAGCTTATCCCTCTGATTGAAGACTTATTTAACGCTGTCATGATTATGGTCGAAGATGAAGCTCTCAAGCAAGCTCGTTTAGCTCTCCTCGGCGAATGTGTGACCATTTTAGGCTGTATAGGGGATTTGAGTCTCCTCGCCTAAGGATTTGAAAAGGGAACCTGCCTAAAAACTGAGGACAGGTTCCCTTTTTACAACTGCCATTATTTTTTTTCAATTGGGCAATATAAATTAAAGGAAAATGAGAAATTGTGTGGAATAATTATCGGTATTATGTTAATTAGTATGTCACATTTGGGTTGTTAAACGAATAAATGTATACACAAGTGAACGATGAATGAGGTGAAAACAGGTTGGAGTTTTCGGAACGTCAAGCAAGAATTGTCGAGATCGTCAAGGATTCAAGCCCAATTACTGGGGAACAAATTGCAGCCAAGCTTGATTTAACTCGCGCAACCTTGCGACCTGACCTAACGATTTTAACAATGGCGGGTGTCTTAGATGCCCGGCCGCGCGTTGGCTATTTTTTAAAAGAGCAGAAGGAAAGCTCGCCCATTATGGAGCAGCTGCGTCTGCTGAGGGTTGGAGATTTCAAGTCCCTTCCTATTTCGGTCAGAGAAAGCATAAGCATCTATGATGCCATCGTCACAATGTTTACCCAGAATGTAGGGACGTTAACAGTCGTAGGAGAAAACCAGAACCTGAAAGGCATGGTTTCCCGAAAGGATCTTCTCAAGTCCGCTTTAGGAAAGACAGATCTTCAGCAAGTACCGGTAAGCATTATTATGACTCGGATGCCGAATATAATCATGACGACAGCGGATGAACCTATCCTTGACGCTGCTCGTAAGCTGACATTGCATCAGATCGATTCCCTGCCGGTTGTCGAAGCGTTCATTGATGAAAAGGGTGAAGAGCGCTATGAGGTTATCGGTCGATTTACTAAGACGAATGTCGCTAGGATTTTTGTTCAGATCGGGACTCTGGGGAAACAATAGGATTCTTTCGGGCTCGAGCACATTTATTTTGGAGGTGTAGTGTGACAAAGGACATAGCGGAAATGCCTGTCATATATATTATTTCAGATGCTTTGGGAGAGACTGCTGAATACGTGAGTCGAGCGGCTGCTGCTCAATTCTCGGGTATCCGAACTAAAATTCGTAAAGTCCCTTATGTGCAGGATGAGGTACACATTGACGACATCCTTGAAGAAGCGCTCAGGGAACAAGCCATTATTGTTTATACCCTCGTTGTCAAAAGACTGCGTATTTATTTAGAGGCAAAGGCGCAAGAACTTGGCCTAAGGACCGTCGATATCTTGGGACCACTGATTAATATTTTAGCGGATAAGACCGGACATGAGCCCAGTTATACCCCTAATGTGACTCACCTCTTAGATGAACAGTATTTCCGTAAGGTGGAAGCTGTGGAGTTTGCTGTTAAATACGATGACGGTAAGGATCCACGGGGTGTGCTGTTAGCCGATGTCGTGCTCATTGGTGTATCGCGGACCTCCAAGACTCCACTAAGCATGTATCTAGCTCATAAAGGAATCAAGGCCGCTAATATTCCACTGGTTCCGGAAGTATCTCCTCCTCAAGAGCTTTATCAAATCCCGGGACAAAAAGTAATAGGGCTCACCTTAAAGCCTGACTTATTGAACCAGATCAGAACCGAACGTCTAAAAACTTTAGGCTTAGGCGCAAGTGCTGATTATGCTAACTATGAGCGGATTGTTGAAGAATTGGAATATGCTCGAGGTATTATGCGAAAAGTAGGTTGCCCAGTCATTGATGCTACTGGTAAAGCGATTGAGGAGACAGCTTCTAGGATATTAGAAATCTTATATAAGGGGGATCACAATGACTAAAAAATTTGTATACTTATTCCGTGAAGGCAAGGCTTCTATGAAGGATTTATTAGGGGGAAAAGGGGCCAATCTCGCCGAGATGACGAATATCGACTTGCCCGTACCTCCCGGGTTTACTATTACGACAGAAGCGTGTAATGATTATTACGCCAATGGCCGCAACCTTCCTGAGGGAATTTGGGAACAGATCGTACCGGCTTTGGCAAATATAGAAGAGGCCACCGGGAAGAAATTTGGTGATAAGGTAAATCCTTTATTGGTTTCTGTACGTTCGGGGGCAAAATTTTCAATGCCCGGGATGATGGACACAATTCTTAACTTAGGGCTCAATGATGATACGGTTGAAGGGCTTGCCGCTTCTACCCAGAACCAGCGTTTCGCCTATGATAGCTATCGTCGTTTTATTCAAATGTTTGGAGATGTGGTTCTCGAGGTTGAGCACCATGAGTTTGAAAGAATTCTCGAGGACGCTAAAGAAAAGCAAGGCGTATCCTATGACTCTGAGCTTTCTGCCGAAAGCTTAAAAGAAATCGTCGTTGGCTATAAAAAGCTTATTCAACGGCGTACGGGTAGCCCCTTCCCCTTAGACCCCATGCAGCAGCTTGAGCAAGCAATCTTAGCGGTATTTCGTTCTTGGAATAATGATCGGGCTATTGTCTATCGTAAAATCAATGAAATACCGGATAATATCGGAACGGCCGTGAATGTTCAGTCTATGGTCTTTGGAAATATGGGTAACGATTCAGGAACTGGAGTTGCCTTCACCCGCAATCCTTCTACCGGAGAGCGAGCACTATATGGAGAATACTTAATGAATGCCCAAGGAGAGGATGTGGTTGCGGGAATTCGTACTCCACAACCCATTAAGAGCCTTGAGAATGAAAATAAGGATATCTATGCTCAATTTGTCGAGATATCTAATCGCCTAGAAGAGCATTACCGGGATATGCAGGATATCGAATTTACCATCGAGCGCGGTCGCCTCTATATCCTGCAGACTCGTAACGGTAAACGGACAGCTCCTGCTGCTATTCGCGTTGCGGTAGAGCTGTGCCGAGAAGGGGTAATCTCCAAAGAAGAAGCTATAGTACGTATCGAACCCGGCCAACTCGGGCAACTGCTTCATCGTCGCATGGACAGTGAAGCCAAGCTGGACATCGTAGCGAAAGGTCTGCCTGCTTCGCCAGGTGCAGCTTCTGGCAAAATTGTCTTTGATGCGGATGATGCTGAACGTTTGGGTCATGCCGGCGAAAAGGTTCTTCTAGTTCGTACGGAGACCACACCAGATGATATTCATGGTATCCTCGCTTCCCAGGGGATTCTAACCAGTCGAGGCGGGATGACCAGCCATGCTGCTGTAGTAGCTCGTCACATGGGAAAGCCTGCGGTATGCGGCTGTGACGCTTTAAAAATTGATTATACCAATAACACCTTAACCATCGATGGTATTACGTATCCTGAGGGTACTCTTTTTTCTATTGATGGAGCAACAGGCCGTGTCATCAAGGGAGAGGTTCCCATGATTGACCCTGAGCTCAGCGAAGAGTTCAAGGAGTTGCTGGGATGGTCCGATGAGATCCGGGCTCTCAAGGTACTTGCCAATGCGGATAATCCCCGGGACGCCCAAAAGGCGCGGGACTTTGGAGCACAAGGCATCGGCCTATGCCGGACAGAGCATATGTTTATGGATCCGGCACGGATTCCCATCGTTCAAGAAATGATCCTTGCTCAAAGTCTCCTCGAAAGAGAAGAGGCCTTAGCGAAGCTCCTACCGATGCAAGAAGAGGATTTCTATGGCATTCTCAAAGTGATGCAAGGCTTCCCTGTCACCATCCGTCTCCTGGATCCTCCTCTTCATGAGTTCCTCCCGAATGTTGAAGAGCTCGTGGTGGAGATCACCAAGCTTAAACTGAGCGGAGAGGATGAAGAAGAGCTTCGTGACAAGGAAATCCTTTTGAGAAAGGTGCGAGCTCTTTCCGAAATGAATCCGATGCTAGGTCATCGGGGCTGCCGCTTGGGAATCACCTTCCCGGAAATCTATGCTATGCAAGCGCGGGCGATTTTCCAAGCCTCTGCTCGTCTCGTCAAGGAAGGCTATGAGATCCATCCAGAGGTTATGATTCCCCTCGTTATCCATGTAAAAGAGCTTAAAAAGCTTCGCAAGCTTACAGAGGAAAATGCTCAAGCTGTTATGGAAGAGCAAGGGGTCACCTTCGCCTATAAGGTAGGAACCATGATCGAAGTTCCTAGAGCGGCTTTGACTGCTGATGAAGTGGCCACTGCTGCAGACTTCTTCTCCTTTGGTACTAATGACTTGACCCAGACCACTTTAGGCTTCTCTCGTGATGATGCAGAAGGCAAATTCCTCCCGGCATATCTTGATCAGAACATCTTAGAGCACAATCCCTTTGCTGTCCTCGACCGCAATGGGGTGGGCAAGCTTATGAAGCTGGGAGTTCAGCTTGGACGCACTGCTAACCCAGACTTAAAAGTGGGAATCTGTGGCGAGCATGGTGGAGATCCGTCGTCGATTGAGTTCTGCCATATGATCGGGTTGAATTATGTGTCCTGTTCTCCATTCCGAGTGCCGATTGCTCGGTTGGCTGCCGCCCAGGCTGCGGTGCGTTCTCTTAATTAATTGTCAAAATCCTCCGATTTGATTGGAGACGTATACACATAAACCTCGATGTATAACCAAAACGATTGCTCTCTATAGCGGCGGTATAAGATAATTGGGCTTGTTGTTAATTCGGGTCCTGATCAGACATAAAAACTAATAGAAGAAGTCATTAGCTAATATAAAAAAGGGTATTGCATCACATATAAAAGTGCAGTACCTTTTCGACTGCTTCCAGCCATGTCTATGGAAAAGCATGTTATACTGAACACCAGTAGGATAATATGCAACTGATGAATTTAAAGGTGTAAAATAGATAACGGAGTTCAGGCAAAAGAGGGATTACCGCAATAACATGCGGAAATCCCTCCCCAAATAACAAAATCTCTTTGATTAGGCAAGTTAAAAATACGCTAAAATCTGCGATTTTTATTTTTCTACTCCAAAACTGAAGCCCTTATTTCATAGGCAGGGGTGTGTATTTATTTCGGGCGTTCCTGTAATATGTTTATCCAGCCTACAACAACCAGCCATAGTTTTGGCGTGTATCTACGTAATTGTCAAATAATCCACACATAGAACCAGCCATCTAGATCTGAGATAATATCCTCAACACTATTAAGGAGGTATTATCGATGGATCTAGTCGATCAATCAGTGTTCAGACGTCAGCAAGTAAGCAATTTTCGTTCATCCGGCATGACCGCTGTTGCGTGGTGCTCGGAAAATAATATGAAAGTCTCTACCCTACGGTATTGGCTAAATAAGTTCAAACACGAATCTCAAGTTGATGATCATGATGAAGAAGTCTTTATCGAATTTAAGCACCAGGAATCTATCGCAAAAGAAACTCCCCTCATCATTAAGATTGGAGCGGTTTCCATCGAACTGTATCCAGGCTTCAAAGCAGAATCTCTACGTGAAGCTATTGCCGCTATTCGTTCCATATGAGCATCAATGCGGCTGGTCTTAAGATATTTCTTTCTTGCAAACCCTGTGACATGAGGAAAAGTATAGAAAGTCTTGCTATAGTGGTAAAGTCTCAGCTTGAGATGGACCCATTTGACAATAGTCTTTACGTCTTTTGTAACCGAACTTGTGATAAATGCAAAATCCTTCATTGGTCTAACAATGGCTGGTGGTTATACTACCGAAAGTTAAGTCGTGGCGTCTTTCGCTGGAAGTTCTACGAGAACAAGCGAGTCCTCGAAGTTTCCGAGCGTCAATTCCGATGGCTGCTCGATGGCCTTTCCATGGACCAGCCCACAGCACACAAATCGGTTAATCAGCGCATTATTCTCTAAAATACCTAAGATCTACATTTTATTACCGGAAGGACTCTCTTTCGGTAATTTTCTTCTGTTCTTAGGGCTACAGCTCTATTAATCAGTTAAGGTTTCTGGTAAAATTAATCTATGAAATACAAAATAGAGTTACCTCAAAAACCAAAACTGAATTATAGAGAGATGCCTCAGGAGGAGCTAGCAGCTCACTGTGAAAGACAGGATCAGGCGATTGCGGAATTAGTTTTAAACTTTAATCGCCTTACGGAAACGATCCGTCTCAATGCTCAGCGCACGCATGGAACCAGTGGAGATACTGTACCCTATCCTGAGGGTACTGATCAGCTCAGTCTTTTCAACGAAGTTGAAGCAACTGCCCAAAAAGGAGTAGCTGAGCCTTCCTTTGAAGAAGCGACGAAGAAAACTCCTCGTAAACCTAAGAAAAAGGGTAAGCGTGAAGAAGACTTCAGAGATTTAGCAGTTACTATCATTAAGCATGAGTTACCCGTTGAACAGCAAATCTGCCCGGTCTGCAATAAGCCACTTCATAATATGAAGGTAGAAATCACAAGGACACTGAAACTCATACCGGCTCATTTCGAAGTGGAGGAACACCATAATTGTGTCTATACTTGTCGTGAGTGTGAAAAGAATCAAGGCGAAGGGGATCAAATTCCTTTTGTCCGTGCGAATATGCCCAATTTGCCGATTCCCGGAAGCTATGCTACACCAGAACTCATCGCTGGCATCATTAACAGTAAATACGTTAATGCAGTGCCATTAGCCCGGATCGAGCGTGAGTTTTACCGGATGGACAGCGTCCAAATCTCCAGGCAAAATATGAGCAACTGGGTTCTCCGCTGCTCAGAGGACTACTTTTCGCGAATCTATTCGCATATGCGAAGTACTCTTTTGAGCAAGGATGTTTTGCACGCTGACGAGACGTGGACGAAAGTTGTTCAGCAGGATGGTCGGGATGCTAAAAAGAAATGCTACATGTGGGTTTACTGCACAGGAGAGCATGATGAGCCGATTATCTACTACGAATTTCATGAAAACCGGTCGGCAGAATCGGCCAAAGAGTTTTTCAAAGATTATACAGGGGGATTTGTGCATGCCGATTATACCGATAAAAAAGTTATTCCGATATGTGGATATCAAGCATCGTAGACACTGGATTTTTCCAATGTCTACGATTTTTTATCGGCATTTTATCCTAAATCCCGCAAAAAAATATCATATACCTGTATGAAGTCATAGAAATATGGCTAAAATACAGGTATTTTTTTATATTAGGGTGAAGACAAAAGACAATGTATATGATATAATTTAATCAT
>JBFWMF010000003.1:0-178477 GCA_050251735.1 Desulfitobacterium sp. | reverse complement strand
TTTCCCTCATACCTCGATTTGGTCATTGTTCGGATTTTTCAATGGCTTGGTTTTCTATACCCTTTTTTCTTGGACCTTGAAACTAACTTTTTTTACATTACACCTTGACTTTAATTAGCTGGTCTTATTTATATCGTGCTTTAAAATTCCAATCCTTCTTAAAAGCCTCCTATATTAGCCAACTCCAAAAACCCTTCATCATTTAGTTCACTGTGTTTTAGCCGCAGCGTGATTTCCTCTTCAATCGATTCCCAATGCTCATAAAACATGACGAAAATCTCACCGGCTACACAGGTGTCTAGGCCATGACAGAAGGCTTCTCGTTCAGGGAGAACGACCGATATTTTGCGGGGATCCATTCCTGAAGCAATGGCTTCCTCCATAAGAATCCCGGCAATCTCCCCCGGTCGGCGTCCGCGCAGATCTCGATCCTCGCGAATGATCAAACGGTGAAAGCCACGGGCAGCCACTCTAGCGACCTCGCGAATAGAAGCATCCGGTCGATCTCCGGGCACTGTGATACAGCCAATAACGGCCGGTGCCTTGAACTTTCGCAAGGTTTCAGAGATCGCTTTAATCCCAGACGCATTATGTCCATAGTCGATAAAGACCTGAACGCCGTTAAGTACATATGAATTTAACCGTCCACGGTTGCATTCTGAATCAGAGGTAAACGCCATGAGAGATGTACGAATTCCCTCGGCCTTAAGGCCCAATGCCCACCCCGCTGCGATAGCCGCCAAGGCATTTTGGATATTATGGTGGGCTCTGCCATTCCAAGTGACCGGCAGATCTTTAATTCCGCAAATACGATGAGATTGATCCCCTTGGCAGAGCAGGATATTCCCTCGACGAACAAAAACGCCAACCCCCCCTAGGGCTAGATGCTTGCGCAGGGTAAGATTATCTTTTTCTGTACTAAAGAAAATGACCTTGCCTTTTGTTTTTCGGGCAAAGGAAGCCACCCGTGGATCATCAGCATTCAGAACCACATAGCTATGCGGACGGACTACTTCCGCAATAAGGCTTTTCACGTGGGCGATATCCTCAAGGCTCTCCATGCCATACTGACCAAGGTGATCATTGGCGACATTCGTAATGACCGCTACATCCGCGTAATCGTAGGCCAGCCCTGCTCTCAGGATCCCTCCGCGAGCAGTTTCTAAGAGGGCCACCTGAACATCCGGATGTCTAAGAACGATCCGTGCACTTTCCGGACCTGCGGTATCCCCCTTGAGGAGTAACTTCCCCCCTACATAAATCCCATCGGTCGTGGTCATCCCTACACTCAAGCTGCGGTCCTGAAGCATTTTTCCAATCATGCGGGTGGTTGTGGTTTTACCATTGGTTCCGGTAATAGCGATAATGGGAATTCTGCCATTTCCTGCAGGCATCACATGGTTGACGATCATTTCCCCCACGGCGAGGGGTTCGCCAAATGTCGGAAATTGATGCATCCTCAAACCAGGCGCCGCATTCACCTCAATGATTGCACCGTTTTGCTCCCCATAGGACTGTGCTATGTCCTCAAGAACCAGATCGACTCCGGCAATATCTAAACCAACGATGCGTGCCGCGTACTCTGCCAGAGCTTTATTGTCGGGATGAACACGATCTGTTACATCTACAGAGATTCCTCCTGTGCTCAAGTTGGCGCTATCCCGTAGATAGACAACCCTGCCTTTAGCAGGTATTGTGTTAAGGGTAAGGTTCTTTTGAGTTAAAGTCATTAACACAACCGGATCAATTTTAATTTTGGTAAGAGCTTTTTCATGGTCCTCTCCCCGTTTCGGGTCAGCATTAACCTGCTGAACAAGCTCTTCAATCGTAGAAACTCCGTCCCCTAACACATGGGCAGGGATTCGCTCAGCGGTAGCCACCATTTTGCCATTGACAATGAGCAGCCGATAGTTTTTCCCTTCAATATATTCTTCAATGACCACCCGATCCCCATAGGTTTGAGCTACCCGAAAGGCCGTTCGAACTTCAGCCTCCGTCTTGAGCTTTAGCGTTACCCCCTTCCCCTGATTTCCATTATGGGGTTTAACGACGACTAGCTGTGCTAAGCTCCGATACCCTTCCACTGCTTCATCCTCTGACTCGGCAATAATACCCTGGGGAACGGGGATTCCCCCTTCATACAGAAGCTTTTTAGTTAAGCCTTTATCACAGGCAATATCGACACCGATACAGCTGGTCTGATGGCTCATAGCCGCTTGAACTCTTTTCTGATTACGACCGTAACCCAGCTGCAATAGACTACTATCATTTAAGCGCATGACCGGGATCCCTCTTCCCTTAGCCGCCTCCATGATTGCTCGGGTGGATGAGCCTAACTCATAGCGCTGGATTACCTGCTTGATTTTTTCAATCCGCGGGGTAACATTGGGCTTTGATCCATTGAGCAGTTCTTGCACAAGCTCATATCCTTGCTTAAATGCTTCCATTGACCCTTCCAAGGAATCATAATTGAAAATAATCTCATATTGCCCCGGATTCTCCGGTAGGCAGAGGGTTTTCCCATAAGGAATATTCTGTCCTGCTTGTGTAAGCAGTTCAATGGTCACATGTTCGATAATATGTCCGACTAAAGTTCCTTCTTCTAACCGTTCCAGAAATCCTCCTGGTTTACCGCGGGAACAATAATGCTCGTATAACGTGGGTAAACATTGAACTAAACGGGTATTAAAGTCGCCAAGGGTGTCACTTGTTCGTTCTGTCCATTCCTGGAGATCCACGACGGCCCGGATTACCGGTCGATAGCTATACACATTCGCACCCGGGATCGCCTGGATTTTCAGTATCTCCATTGTGCTATTTGTCCTCCTTCAACCCATAGGAAAAGTACACCTTTATTATTTTTACCCTTTTCCTGTACAATATTCCTCTTCTCTTATTTTTCCGCTTTTACAATCTCTTTCTCTAGCTCTATCCCTCTTAAGCCTACCTTAAACAGGTGTCATGCTTGAGACACGTCGTTTCAGGTCGAAGCTATACCCATCGGCTAAAACATGCATAAGAACCGGGGTGAGCACGAGAGCCTGTCCCGGGGAAACTTCTGATACATTGCTGGCGATAGAGGGTGAGGCATCTACTACAGTCACTGTCTGACTGCCCACCACAGTAAAATGTCCGTCGGCATAGACAAGGATTGAGGTATCTTCATCAATACCAATCCCCAGGACATAAGGATTTTGAGCAATCGCCGTCAGTAAGCGGCCGATGCGGCCCCTTTGCGCAAAATGCTGGTCCACAACGACGGAATGGAGAAGCCCTAACCCGGGGGCCATGGTCAGGGTGTCTTTTTTGGCCGTACCGGCTTCACCGCCGACAATCATGGTATCGGACATCACCGAGGCTCCTGCACTCGTCCCGGCAATAATTACCCCGCGTTCGTAAAGACGATGCAGAGTTTTCCCAAGGCGAGTGCCTCCTAAAACCCCCGTAATACGAAGCTGATCCCCTCCGGTAAAGAAAACTCCGGTGGCTTTTTGTAGTTCCTGGGATATGGACTCCCCGTTGGCGGCAAGGCGTTCAGGGATATCGAGCACTTCAACCTTGGCTGCTCCTAAGCCGAGAAGGATATCCTTATATTCCGCGCCTACCTGTTCCGGTAATTCAGTAGCCGCGGTCAAGACGACCAAGTGACTTTCCTTGCCACCGGCCTCTTGAATAAACCGCTTCAGAATTTTGCATTCTCCCTTTTTATCTTCGGCGCCACCGATAATTAAGAGTTTACCCTCCACATAATGGCTCATGGAATTCCTCCCTTTTTTACCTCATGGGATTTTGATCTTTAGTTATTCTCCGCCACTAGTGACTAAGATTATTCAAAATTAACCTTTACTCTCGCAATTCATAAACTATTTTAGGAAACGAGAAGGAGGCACATCCATGAATCCTATACCCCAACGAAAAATTATTATTCGTCGCTCCTCACGACAATTGGAGCTCTATGACGGGAATCAACTCTTAGCCAGCTATCCCTGCGCTGTGGGTAAAAATGCCACACCCACACCCATCGGTAGTTATGCGGTGGCCACGAAGATCATGAACCCCGGGGGGGCCTTTGGGTCCCGCTGGCTTGGTCTGTCCCTCCCGGACTACGGGATTCACGGGACCAACAAGCCTTCTAGCATCGGCACACAGGCATCCTTAGGCTGTATTCGTATGCACAATCAACATGTGGAGGCTCTTTATAATCAGGTGGGCGTGGGAACACCGGTGGTTATTACTGAGTAGGGAAGCTTGAGAGCTTGTCTCCAGGATTTTTTTACATCGTTCGCTAAGAAAGCTGCGCGGTGCCAAACTAATCGCTCAAGCACTCCGCTGCATACTTTTCGCGAAGTTTGGCATCCTGCTCGCTTTGAAGTCGCTCTCTTTTATAAATCAAAATCCTTGGGTCATGTTTTTCAAGTTTTAACTTGCATGTAAAAGCGCCTGCATTTATCAATCACTGCAGGCGCCATTCTATTTAGTAAGGGCTTCTAGGATATCCTTTGCGGAGCTGACCCCGGGTTTCAATTCCACCCAGGCCGTCCGTTCCTGTGACTGTATGCTGGATGATTTCTTTGAGGGACACCATGCGATCGATGGGGGTGAAGGCGATCCTCTCCACAATGAAGACGGGGTCAAAGGCGTGAATCAAGGTGCGCTTAGGGGAGGAGGCAAAGTTTGCTCCTGCGCTTATGATGGCTTCGTAATTGGATTGGCAGGCCCCGGCAAAGATAACCAGGGCATCACGATTAGGCTGAAAGCGGCGAGCCTCGAGGACGGATTGCACAAAATGGCGTGAACTCCGATAGCTATCAAGGCTCCTAAAATCCTTTTTTCCCTTTAAAAACCCGTCGTGACCTGTGAGTACAACAATATCCGTGGGATTTTCTTGGAGAACATGCCTAATTTTTTTCGGTTGCTCAGCTTCAGAGATACAGATTCCCTTAGCCTCTAGTCCCAGCTGTTGATATGTCTTAATGCATTGATTCAGATAGTCCTCGTCCCCATCAAGATGAAGAATCCGACCTGGAATCTCATAGAATTCATCCTGTGCTTCCTGAACAAATTTACGCTGATTAACCACGAATCTCAGTTTGTTATATATATCTTGGTCATCCTCACGCTGGTAATGAGCAACCTCTGCAGGACTCTTTTGAATCAAATCGTGAAGAGGGGCATCGGCAATCAGCCGAAGATTAATCCCCTTCAAAATGGCAATCCGCTCACCCTTCATCAACATGATCTGCTCAATGCGGAAAAACAAATCTTGTTTATGGGACTGTCTAGCCACAATGTCGCCAACTTTCAAAATTCGCGACCTCCTTCCTGCCTCTACTCTATATCCTATGACCGAACATAAAAAACGGCATATAAATATAGAGAAAACGTTTTAAATAAGTAGCGCTTCCCTAAGGGGGGATAGCATGTATGATGTAGTCATACCCGCTCATAATGAAGAAAAAAGTATTCTTGCCGTCCTGACCACGGTATTAAGGTTGCCCATCCAACGCATCATTTTGGTCTTGAATGGTTGTACGGATCGGACCCTTGATTTGACTCGTACCATCCCGGATCAACGAATTCATACTATCTATTTTGCTGAACCCCTAGGCATTGATGTACCTCGGGCGATTGGTGCCCTTTATGCCTGCTCTACAAACTCCCCTGGTGTCCTTTTCGTGGATGGGGATATTTCGGGGAATGTTTTTACAGAGCTTCAGGACTTGTTAGACGCTTTGGATGAAGGCACGGATATAGCCTTAACTAACTGCTATCCCTACATTACAAACCGGGCCAAGCTTGCCAAGCTCGTCCTCCGCTTTCGAGGTAATTTGAATAAGGAGCTTGGGTATTTTCAAACATTAGGCAATGCCACTCCCACCCATGGCCCCCATGCTTTATCAGCTAAAGCCCTTAGCCTGCTTAGCCCTGAAGCTATTGCTATTCCTCCCCTTACCTTAGTGTTTGCAAAGCGTTATGATCTCAATGTCAAGGTGGCTACCTCAATTCGCCATCAGGATCTTAAGTCGCCTCGTAAACACCGCCGTCATGCTCGTCTTATTGCAGAGACAATTATAGGGGATTGCGTCATGGGCTTGACACTTGCCCGAGGCCAAGAGGTTACACGCTCTCTTGAAAAACACAAAATGTTAGGCTATCACCCCGATCGACGGTTCGATCTACTCCAGCTTTGGGCGGAATCTTTAAACGCCTCTCATTCCTATTGTGAAAAGCATCTAATTATTCCCACAAATACTGACTGGTGTAACGGTTGATTATTGCTACTCCTGTTACTTGGTGTTCACCATATTACCTGATATAATAGAGAAAAACCCGAAGGCATTGTCTTCGCAAAGTAAGGCCTGTCAAAGAGTTGACAGGCCTTACTCATACATTTAATTTGAAGTGATGGTGAAGCAATTGACCCAACAACGCGTTCTGGTAATTGACTATTTACGAACTCTAGCCCTTGTATTGATGATTCTCTATCATTTAGTTTATGATTTAGATCAGTGGACCACCCTTAATGTGAATGTGAATGCTCCTTTTTGGTTTGTGGTTGGTAAAACTGCTGCTCTTCTGTTTATATTCCTCTCCGGACTGAGCAGTGGTTTTAGCAACAGTGCGGTTAAGAATGGGCTTCGTGTACTTTTCTTTGGGATGATTATTACCTTAGTGACTTACATCATCTTTCCCGAGCAGTATGTCCGCTTCGGGATTCTCCACTTCTTAGGGGTAATGTTGCTTCTCTATCCGCTGTTACGAAGGCTGCCGAATGCTGTCCTCATTTTTGCTACTGTTCTTGCACTTTCTCTAGGCTTTTATTTCTCAGAAATTGTTGTAGATATGCACTTAGCACTTCCCCTAGGCCTCATGTATCCTGGTTTTTCATCAATGGATTACTATCCCTTGTTTCCCTATAGTGGAGCAACCTTCTTGGGGATTCTCGCCTATCGTTATTTTCTTGCCACCTCTCGAAAACTAAAAGGGAATATTGAAAACCCAGCATCTAATAAAGAACATCATATGTCTTCTAATACGTACAAAGAAAGAGCGGCTGACCCCATCTTTACCTGGATCAGCCGCCACTCCTTAGCAATCTATTTAATTCATCAACCCATTCTGCTTGCCATTCTTCTTGGCATTGGGTTTTTAGTTTAAACCAGTGACTTTTATATCTTGAATTTTCTTAAGGCCTGCTCCATTTCCTCAGACATTCTGGCTAGAACCTGACTGGAAGAAGCGATCTCCTCTACTGATGCAGATTGTTCTTCTGTAGATGCGGAAACATTTTGAGTTTGTCCAGCAATCGACTTGCTGATTTGGTCCACTTCATGAACGGAGGACACAATCTGTTCGCTGCCTTGTGAAATTTGTTCAATCTCCTGAGACATTCCTTTAACTTTCTCAGTGACTTCTTGAATGAGCCGGGCAATTTCTTCAAAGGCACTCCCGGCCTGTGTTACCACCTTAGCTCCTGTCTCTACCTCTTGGGTTCCATACTTCATTGCTTCTACAGCTTTATTCGTATCGTTTTGAATTCCCCCAATTAGATCGGCGATTTGTTTGGCAGCAGCTTGGGATTGCTCAGCCAGCTTGCGGACCTCCTCGGCCACCACAGAGAACCCTCGTCCCTGTTCGCCAGCTCTCGCGGCTTCGATAGCTGCATTGAGGGATAAGAGATTCGTTTGATCGGCAATGGCAGAAATGGTTTCCACAATCTGACCAATCTCTTGAGAACGGACACCCAGCTGTTCCACTAAGGTAGCGCTATTATGAACAGCCTTTTGGATATGATCCATTTGATCTATGGTCGTGTGAATTGATTGTTGGCCCTTTTTTGCTGCTTGGGCTGTACCCTCAGCGGAACGAACAACATATTCTGTATTGGTCAAAACTTGTTCCATTCCTGCTGCCATTTCTTCCACGACAGCAGCCACATGATTCACCGCATTCATTTGCCTTTCCGTACCTTGGGCAACCTCAGTAATCGCTGCGGCAACCTCATTCGATGCTTGAGCGGATTGCTCGGCTCCTGCAGATAATTGTTGGGATGAAGAAGCCACATGTTCTGCTGCCTGGGAAATCTGCTTTACTAACTGAGTAAGATTTTCGGTCATTAAATTAAAGTCTTGCGCCAATTGACCCAGCTCATCCTGAGAATCGATTGCAATCTTATCTATATTCAGATTCCCCTGGGCAACCTCTTTGGCCCCTAATGCAACCCGTTGAATCTGCTTCGCAATCTTTTGACTCATCCAAAAGGCAAAAACGACAACAACTAAAAGACCAATGATCACAGCTAGTCCTGTTTTAGTGATATCTTTAGTCAACTGCTCTTGATATACTAGTTCTTTTTCAGCCACTTTTAGTTCAATGTCATCCACCCAGTTACCGGTACCCACAACCCAGCCGTAAGGTTGAAAGACCAGGGTATAACCTCTCTTGGGAGTAGGATCTGTTTCATTGGGTTTGGCAAATTCATAATCAGAATAGCCTCCACCCTCTTGAATCCCATTCTTAATGAAGCCATCTTTTACAAAAGCAAACCCATTGGGGTCTTTCGCATCGATTCGGCTTTTGCCTTCTGTATCCCGACCTAGAAGAACCACGTTGACTCCCTCTGTGGTATCAATCCAGAAGTAATTTCCTCCTTCAAAGCGAAGCTCCCTTACCAAGTCAGCGGCTTTGACCTTGGCTTGATCCTCGGTGAGCAGACCTGCTTGTTGTTCCTTATATACCTTTTCAATTAGGCTAATGGCAATCTCGACATCCGTTTTAATTCCTCGGTCATATTCCTCAAAAAGGGTATCCCTGTAAGACTGCACATTATCTTTAGAAATTGACATTTGGGTAAATATATTATAGCCGCCAACAACAACTGCCATCAATATCGTTGCCATGAGAAACGCGAGAATTAACCGGGTTCTGATACTTTTCACTTATTTCTACCTCTTTCTTTAGTTCATCTTTAGTTCAACCCTATGTATAGTATCCGGACTCTCTTGGTATCTGCACTCTTCGTACCCTCCTTCCTTAAATGTATAGCAGTATGAATCTAGTAATTATTAAATTGGCCCATCTTGCTCAATCCGATACCAAAAATGCAAACCTTAATTAATATTCGTTAAAATTTTCCTTTTTCCTCTTTCTTATTTCATGAGTCGAACATTTTCGCTTTAGTCCCATAATACTCTGACTTTAGTCCTATTGATTTCAGCCATTGGTCCTATATCGATGTAAGGATCTTTGCTTCCTGTTTTAGCATAATCAGGAGTTTTTTTTACACACATTGAAAAGGCGATGTTCTTAGTGTAAAATTCTGGGTAGAGACTTTACGAGCTTCTAGTCAAATTATTGGCATTTATAAGAACTTACCCTTGATTTTCAAGATCCTCTAGATACTATCGAACAAAAGATATACAAAATGATTTTTTTAATTGAAAGAATTGTCCAAATTGTTATACAATTAGTATGGCCTGTTTTTATCTTTCGTTTATTCTGCTCGGAAGGAGGCAATAAGAGTAAGTTTCCTGTGGCTATGATTGGAAAAGAACAAATAGGGAAGGGAAAGGGATAGAAATGGAGAACCGTTTTAAACAGTCTTTATTAGACCCTAATACTCTCTCCATTACATGGGAATTGGTTCCGGGGAGAGGAGCACGTGAGAAGGCTCAAGAAAACGCCTTGCTCGCAGCAGAGCAGGCAGCTAAGGGTGGCAAGGTGCATGCCTTAACCATTACCGATAATCCTGGTGGAAATCCCGCCATTCTCGCTGATTATCTCGGACAAGAGATTCTCAAGCTGGGGATTGAACCTCTGGTACACTTTACCTGCAAAGATAAAAACCGCAATCAGATGGAAAGCCAACTCTATGCTCTTGATCGGGCTGAAGTCCGTAATCTTCTGGTGATGACTGGGGACTACACTGTCTCGGGCTTTCAAGGTCGTCCCAAGCCGGTCTTTGACCTCGATCCCACGCACACCCTAGAACTTATCTCCCAGATGAATGAAGGTCTAGGCATACCGGGACCTAAAGGGATGTCATATCATCAGCCCAGTGATTTTTTTGCTGGCGCTGCAGTCTCTCCTTTTAAGGCAACTGAAGCGGAGCTTATGGTCCAGTACTATAAATTAAAAAAGAAAGTGGCTAGCGGAGCACAGTTCATTGTCACCCAGCTTGGCTATGATGTCCGAAAAATTCACGAAGTATTGCAATTTATGAAGCTCAATGATTTGAATGTTCCCTTGGTCGGCAACATCTACGTTCTTCCCTACGGCGCTGCCAAAATCATGAACCAGAATCAGCTACCAGGCTGCGTGGTAACGGACAAACTCTTAGCCGAAATAGATAAGGAACGTGTTGCTGAGGATAAAGGCTTAAGTGCTCGCTTGCTAAGAGCGGCCAAGATGTATGCCCTCATGAAAGGTATGGGCTTTAGCGGCGTGCATATCGGTGGACATAATCTTAAATACGAGCAAGTGGAGTATATCATCACTAAGGGCGAGGAGCTCAGCAAAGAATGGATGAGTCTTGTACCTGAGTTTGATTATCCCATGCCTAATGGTTTCTACTATTATGAAAAGGACTCTAAAACTGGTCTGAATACTACGACTCCTGTGAATCGGAAGAGCTTGCCCCTAAATTCACCTGTCGGTGTTGTTTACAGCGGTATGCGATTGATGCACAGTATGCTCTTCACCCCTAACAAAAACCTTTTCCCGGTCATGCGGAAGTTCTATAAAGCCCGGAACGATAACCGCAAGCATAGCTTAGAGCACCTTGCCAAAGTCATTACAAATGACTGTAAGGACTGTGGAGATTGTGCTATGTTTGAATTAGCCTATCTCTGCCCTATGTCCCAATGCCCCAAAAATCAACGCAATGGCGCCTGCGGTGGCAGCTATCAGGGTTGGTGTGAAGTGTACCCCAACGAAAAACAATGTGTTTATGTCAGGGCCTATGCCCGCCTAAAGAAATATGGTGAAGAAGGAGACCTAGATTCTCATCACATTCCTCCCGCTAATTGGGATCTCTATCAGACCTCCTCCTGGTCTAACTTCTTCTTAGGTAAAGACCATTCCGGAAAGATCTTGGGCATCCCTACTCCGGAAGAAGAACAGAAATAATTCTAATGATAGAGAAAGCGCCTGCGTTGCATTTTATTGCTTACGTAGGCGCTTTTCTATTATTGAACTAACCCTTATATCTTAAACTGACGCAATTTATATTTTGCTGTTTCTCTTTATTCATTATCTTATGGATTTTAAAACGACTTCCGTCACGGCCTGGAATTCCTCGATGCTCAGAGTCTCAGCTCTCCGTTGCTGATCAATGCCGGCCTCAGCCAGAATCTCACTCACCACTTTTTTATCCAAGCTAAGTCCGCCAGCTAAGGAATTCCCTAAGGTCTTGCGCCGCTGACTAAAGGAGGCTTTAACTACTCGGAAGAAATCCTTTTCCGACACGTTGAAGCCAGGATATGGACGAAGCTCGAAGCGAACCACTGCCGAAGTGACTTTCGGAGCTGGCCAGAAGGCCTGCGGCGGAACCTCAAAAAGCTTCTCCCCTTGGGCAGAGATTTGCGCCGCTATGGAAAGGATCCCATAGTCTTTGCCCCCGGGCTTCGCAATCAAGCGATCAGCTACTTCCTTTTGCACCATGACCACCATACTTTGCAGAGAGTCCTTTTGCTCAAAAAAATGCATAAGAAGGGGACTTGTGATGTAATAGGGGAGGTTACCGACAAGAACTCCTTTTTGATCACCCCAAATTTCCGCTAAATCCAACTTTAGGGCATCCATATTTAAGATATCCACAGGCAAGCCTTGCAACTCACGCTGGAGAAGGGTCACTTTTTCCCGATCCAGCTCCACAGCCCATAGCTTTTCTGCCTTTGTCGCTAAGACGCGGGTCAGTACACCTAACCCCGGTCCAATCTCCACGATCGGTAGCTCAGGATCCCGAACTCCTGCTGAAACAATTTTTTCGATAATCAGGTCATCGATCAGAAAGTTTTGACCTAAGGATTTGCGGGCCTTCGCTCCGCCCTTCTGCAAACGCCGAGTATAATTAGCTGCGTTCTCCATGCCTTGCCTCCCTTACTGCCTTAGCGAACTCCTCACGGGTAATGCCAAAAAGATTTAACCGCCGCAGAAACTGCTTACCATTAGCATCCCCTATCCCCAATAACTTGCCTACTGCCAAGCGCCGCTGATTAGAGTCCTTAGATCCGACCAAACCAGCCTCCCACAGATCCTTCGCTTCAAAGGCGTTCTGGTCCATATGCTTATCCTTTTGACCGCCGCTCTTCTCCTGTCCAGTCTCGAGAGAACCACTTCTTATCTTCGCAAAAGCCTGTCGTATATCCTCAGGCCGGGCATTTTCAACCCCGATATCATCATCATTCTTCGAGCGCGCATCCTTTTTAGCAAGGTACACATGTTTGGCACTCGGGACTCGCTGGCAAATGCGTGCGCGGATTTGCTCCCCTACTGAATCAGGGTCTGTAAAAACAATGACTCCGCTCCGCAGCGCCGCCTCAGCAATAAAATCTAATTTTTCCTGGGTTAATCCATACCCATCTGTCCACAGGATATCCACAGCCCCTAAAGCTCTTCGCACAGCATGGGCATCATTTTTTCCTTCGACCACTATCAATTCATCTATCATATTGAACGCAATCCCTCTCTAAGACTAAGAATCAAATTTCCGTATTATCCACAGCTTTTCTATATTACCCTAACTAAGCAAATTTAACAAATTATAATGTTTTGAGTCTAACACGTCGATACTATCCCTACTTCTCCATAGATATTTCATTCCCTGCTATGACCAGCTCCAGGGTAAATTTCCTCCACAACAAAGATGGGAAACAGGCTTTAACTCCTGTTCCCCATTCGAATTTGCTTTTACTTCTTATTTTTATTGGTTCCGTAGGTCTTGATTAGGCTATCCCAGATGGCGGGATCTTCCATACCCAATCTCCAGATTGCTACACCGTGTAGCTTATGCTCTCGAGCATATTCCATCTTCGGTTGTAAGCTCTGTTTATTCTCGAAGTATACCTCATGACGTACCCCATTAGCCGTATAAGTATACCAAGGAACCTTATGCTCATCGTCATAACCTACTTGTACCCCATGTTTCTTGGCACGAGCCATGCTTTGTCCAAAGGATAAGTAATCGGGCATGGTCGGTTTGTTGGAACCCCAGTCAAAGGAGTAGACCGGAAGCCCTAAGACAATCTTCTCTCTAGGGATCTTCGTTACTGCATAGGAGATAACTTTATTTACCCAAGCATGAGAAGAAATCGGTCCATGGGTCGTTCCCAGTCCATGCTCATCATAGGTCATCAAGACAATTTGGTCAGCGTTTTTACCGATTGATGCATAATCATACGCCCCGGACCACAGGTCGGATGGATAATCAATAAACTTTGCCGGGATAGATACGTTGAGTACCTTGTCTTTCGCCTTTAAGGCACCGTGGAGCTCACCTAAAAAGGCAGTGAAGTTTTGACGGTCGGCAGGTGGTGTTTTCTCGATATCGATAGCTACACCATCCCATTTTTCATTGAGGGTTAGTTGCAGAATATTGTTGACGAACTTGGAACGCTTCTGTGGATTGGCAAACACACTGTGGGCCAGATTGGCATCAAAAAGACCACCGCGCATGTTATGGATCAAAGCATAGGCCTTGGCTCCATTTTTCTGAGCTGCTTCCTTGATACTGAGGTCTTTTTTCCCCGTGGTCATGATCTTTCCATTGGCATCAAAAGAATACCAGAAGAAGGAAACCTCATCAAGTAATTTGATGTTCTTCATCATGGCTTCCTTTGAACCGGGGATTTCGCCTTCAGGATCCGTATAAAATCCCATGACAACGCGTTTCTCCTCCCCAAGAACATCCTGACGGGTCTCTGCCTCAGCTTTTGGTGGTTCGCCACTCTCCGTGGCGATCTGATTAGGGGCTTGGGTGTTTTGCTGTTGGGCTGTATTACACCCCACTAAGCTAAGGCTCATAACCAAAACAGCAATTAAATTAAAAGTCAGAAACCGCTTCATTCAGAAATCAACTCCTTCATCTTGATTCGGTCACCTGACTTTATTGTCCCCTCTTCAATTCACCTTATGTATAAGGATGGCAAGAATACGAATCCACTATTTTACATTAGAAAAACTCAAGTTTTTAAAACATCTAAAATCTAGCCTTCTTTCCCTAGCATTCCATTTTAAATCTTCATTTATTATTCATCATATTAAGTCATTGTAATTTTACGTCTATTCTATACTGTGTTACAACTGCTATCTGATTTAGTATTATCCATAATAATAGCGCACGTAAAAAAAGTGAAAATTGGGACCTGTCCCCTGTTTTCATTTTTTCACTTAGGGCAAACCAAAATAATTGGCCACACCTTTGGCAACGGCTTGTGCCAGCAGATCCTGATACCAGGGCTGCTGAAGCTTAGCAAACTCTTTCGGATTGCTGATATAGCCTAATTCCACAATCACTGCCGGCATCGGAGAATTCTTAATCAGATAAAAATCTCCCGGCTTGGCAATGCGGCGATTCATTCCTGGGACTTTAATAAGCTCTTGCTGAATGGTCTCGGCCAGCAGCTTTCCCGATTCGGATTGGAAATGATAAAAGGTCTCAGCGCCTGTATTTCTTCCCGAGGGGGTGGCATTCAAGTGTAGACTAATCAGTGCATCTGCCTCAGCTTGCGTAGCAAGAGAGATTCGATGATTAAGATCAGCTCGCTTTTTCGATTGTCTGCCACGTACCCCTTCGGGTACATAATCGATATCCTCTTCCCGAGTCAGGGATATCTCGATTCCCGCGGGGCCGAGCAACTCTTTAATCCGTTTCGCCATCTCCAGGTTTATTTCTTTTTCATAGATCCCTTGCTTGGTAATGGCGCCAGGGTCATAGCCTCCATGTCCGGCATCCAACACAACCTTATACTTGATTTCCTGTGGACCAAGTACCGCCGCTGAGCCTTGATAAAATACTGATACGACTAAGCCTAGCATAAGAGTTAACACAATAATGACCGCCATACCCTGGGTTCGTCTGCCAGGAATCACAACGGGTTTACGCAATCCGCTCACCCCTCGCATTTCATTAATCAGCAACGCTTTTTATATTCTCAATGCTTTCTGCATTCTCTATCAAGATATGATGGAAGAAGCAAAAAAATGAGGTCCTCCATGATTTGGAGAACCTCATTTTCATTTGTTTCCATAGTCTTCTTATCGATATACCATGAAAGGAGTGTAGGTCACTTTCATTTAATCAAATGGCATAAATAAACTAATCTTATTTTACATAAACCACAACGGAGCGAACACCCCAAGACCAAGCTGCTGCTTCCGTATTCATATATAAATCAACCCGGTTCCCTTTAATCGCACCACCGGTGTCCAGTGCAGTTGCCTCACCATATCCTTCAACATAAACTTTTGTGCCTAAGGGGATCACTCGCGGGTCAACAGCGATCATCCCATAGCGAACATTATGACCTGTGGCCGTTACGCCGCCTCCAGAATAGGCGGTCGCCCTCATTAAGTAAGCCCTTTTAAATTCAATAGTTTGCCCACCACGAGAAACTTTAGTCTGAGATCCACGGGAAACCACTTGAGTGACAGGGGCACGCAATACCTCCTGCCTCAATACTTGTCGTGAAACTTCTTTACCATCTTCGAGGGTAATCTTAACGATCTGTTCATGCTCGCCACTTGTTCCTCTTGTCACAATACGGTCGGGTAATCCTACTGGGAAATCCCCCACTTGAGCAACAGTCTGGTAGGGGACCTCACTCTTAATCGTTTCCACTTTTTCCTCTACCCGAACCACTCGGATCTCATCCTCAGCCTCTAGCATATGATTCATAGGTAGGGATACCTTATCTTTTTCACTTAATACGATCTCAAGCTTTTCTAAGGCCTCCTCAACAGTGCGAGGCGCTAAATATGTGTTGATTTCTTGAGCATCGACCTGGACCTTAATCGGTACTGCCCGACGAACTTCTAGCTTGGCATCGGCTGCCATAATAGATTCACGATCGATATTAACCTCATCCGTTACTTTGAGATTCAACCCTAAACGATTCGAGAAATCCTCTAATGCTTCACCCACAGTGGATGCAGTTGTTCTTACAGAATACAGCTGTCCGTCAACTGTCAACTCGACCGGTACACTTCGTGTAACCTTAACCTCGAGTCCTTTGCTGACTAATGTGTCGCGGTTTGGTTCTACAATATCCTCTGGATAGATACCAAGCTTTGAACGCTCAAGAGCCACACCAACTGAAGAATGGAGGGTTGTGAGGCTTTGTTTTCCTCCATCGATTTCAACGGTAAATGTCTCGGCCTTCAATAAAAATACTGATGCTACGATGAAAACTACAGTCAGTAATGTAACGGAGATTTGGGCTTTGCGGGAGCTACGAACTAAGGAAAAGACCGAAGTTCGTGTCTTCTCTAACATCTCATCCCTCCATAATTTAACTCTGACCTACATTGGGATTTTAACCTAAACTGAACTGTATGTCAATAAATTATGTATTTATATTACATAATTGTTTTATTATGTCATTATTTTGCCAAAATGTGGATAGTCACTGGTCTTCTGCCCCATTCGATACAGCGCTGAAAGCTGGGAAAAAAAACGTCGATAATATTGCCCTTAATGGCTCCTCCCGTATCAGCTGCAATTGCGTATCCATATCCTTCCACATAGACTTCAGTCCCCAAGGCGATTACCCGAGGATCTACCGCAATTAAACCTTCCCTGGGCCAAACACCCGATGCTGTCGGGTTACCTGTATAAGTATAGGCGGTTGCTTCTACTTCAAAGGTACTCACAATATTAAACTGGCTTAAGTCCACCGGTAGAAGTTCAACCGGTCTTGTGTTTTGGATGACCACTCTTTTCTTCGGAGCATTAAGAGTAAACTGATGAATGATATGTTCATCAGTCAGCTCCCCTCCTACTGTTGTGGTGCGTATAACGTGGCGTTCAATGCCCACTTGACCTTCTTCACTTACCTGAGAGTTTCCCGGCAGCACTTTTTCTGACTCGATATATTCTGTACCCATAGGAATTTCCACATCTTCGATCCGATACGTCATAGCGACCTGCCCGCTAATACCTGGCAAGGCCGGCTCAGCAGTAATACTATTAATGCCAGAACTCTCAATGCCCGTCATCCACTCTTCAATAGGGATTGCTCCCCCCTCTGTGGTTAATGCCACATCCTCGAACTCTAGTGCTGGAAGTCTCCACTCGATTTTTTCCGGAAAAGCATCGGTCGGCACAGACATCAACGTACTCCCGGCAATAACCAAGGTTCCACCCATAGTCAAACTACGATTCTTTGCGGAACGCCAATAATCGGTATAGGTAGCTATAGGTAATGAATACATACTATTCCCCCCTGCTAGAAGGTATGTTAAAAGGATAAAAAAAATAACACCAACCATTATTAATGATTGGTGTAAGAGGTTTTATAGCCCAAACAACCTATTCCCGTTCTCAAAAGCCAACTGAGCAACTTCATCGATTTCCATGCCCCGAATCTCCCCCAACCGAGCAACCACTTCTCGAACACGGGCAGGCTCGTTCCGTTTACCTCGATAAGGCTCCGGCGTCAAATAAGGTGAATCAGTCTCCACCAAGAAACGGTCGAGAGGGACATGCTTGGCCACCTCCACCGTACTCCGATTATTTTTAAAGGTAAGAGGTCCGGCGAAGGAAATATAAAAACCTAACTTCAGAAGGATTTTCGCCATTTCCCAAGATCCTGAATAGCAGTGGAACACCCCACCCTTTTTGGGGTTGTGAGTCTTCACGATGTTTAAGAGATCTTGATGGGCATCCCGATTATGAATAATGATGGGAAGCCCCGCTTGATCTGCCAATTCAATCTGGTGAATAAACACCTCTTGCTGAATCTTGCGGGGGGATAAATCTCGATAATAATCCAGCCCAATCTCCCCCCAAGCGATCACCTTATCTTCTTGGGCCAGTTTGCTCAGACATTCCCAGGTAGCGTCCGTGGCTCCTTGGGCATCATGAGGATGAACCCCAATAGCTGCATAGATGGATTCGTATTGGTGAGCAAGGCGTACCGACCGTTCGGAAGAAGGCAAGTCAAAACCAACATTGGTGACCCGAGTAATTTGTGCCAGCTTCATATTTTCAAGAACCTGCCGGAAGTCTCCTTCGTAGCGAGGATCATCCAGATGGGCATGAGTGTCCCAAATCATTTAACTCGCGCTCCCGCCGGAATATCCTTGTCTAAAGTGAGCACTTCCAAGACACCTTCATGGGAAGCCGCCAGAATCATCCCTTCGGACAGAATCCCCCGTAGTTTAGCTGGTTTTAAGTTGGCCACAATCACCACATGCTTACCTATTAAATCTTCCGGCGCATAATGCTGCGCAATACCCGAAACAATGGTCCGCGGTTTTCCTGCCACTTCGATTTCGAGCTTTAAAAGCTTATCGGTTTTTTCAACCTTTTCGGCATGAAGAACTTTCGCCACCCGCAAATCCAATTTCGCAAAATCATCGATGGAGATTTCCTCTTTCAAGGGCTCGAATTCACTCACATTTTCTGAGGCAACTCCCTCAGCTGAAACTGTCTCCACTGCTTCCTCAGTATTTTTATCACCATTTGCTTCACTCACTGCTATTTTCTCCTGTTCCACGATAAATTGAGATAGGTCGATTCTTGGAAATAAGGCGTCTCCCCTTGCCACTTGAATCCCTTCTCCTAAGACATCCCAACGTTTGGCCTCTTCCCAAGGTCGCAGCTCCTCCGAGATTCCTAACTGCCGAAACATCTTCGGCGTCAGCTTGGGCATAAAGGGCGCACAGAGAATACCTAGGATACGAATGGCCTCGGCAAAGGTGTGGAGAACCGTATCTAGGCGCGTTTGTTGATCCTCTTGCTTTGCCAAAGTCCAGGGCGCTGTCTCATCCACATATTTATTCATACGAGCAACCAAGCGCCAGAGGTTTTCTAAAGCACCTGCCGGATCATTAGCCTCTAACCGCTCTTCCAGCTTAGCGATAACTTCTTGGCTCAAGGCGACCAGTTCCTCTTCTAAGGCCGTTAAGGATCCGGTCTTGGGAACGACACCACCACGATACTTCACAATCATCGCCAAACTACGCGAAACAAAATTCCCTAAGTCATTGGCTAAATCACTATTTAACCGTTCCACTAAATTATCCTCTGAATACGCACCATCAGCCCCGGCCTGCATATCTCGCAAGAGGAAATAGCGTATGGCATCTGAACCATAGCGCTGAATCAGCTCAAAGGAGTCTTGAACATTACCCCGGGACTTGGAGATTTTACCCCCTTCTTTGCTCAGATACCAACCATGGCCATAGACCATTTTAGGTAAAGGAATATCTAAGGCCATCAAAATAATCGGCCAAATCACCGCATGGAAACGAACGATATCCTTCCCCATTAAATGTACTTCTGCTGGCCAATAGCGTTTATACAAATCTCCATCTGGATAACCCAAAGCTGAGATGTAGTTAATGAGCGCATCTAACCAAACATACACCACATGCTTAGGATTGAAAGGAACTTGAATCCCCCATTGGAAGGTGGTTCGGGATACACAAAGATCCTCTAAGCCCCCTTCGATGAATTTAACCATCTCATTGCGGCGAGATGAGGGCTGGATGAAATCCGGGTTGTTCTTTATGTATTGCAGGAGAGCATCTTGATATTTGGAAAGCTTAAAGAAATAACTCTCTTCCTTCAGTAACTCGACCTCACGCCCGCAATCGAGATTAGGACATTTCCCATCAACCAGCTTGTTTTCTGTCCAGAAGGTCTCACAAGGGGTGCAGTACCAGCCTTCATACTCAGATTTATAGATATCACCTTGCTCATAGAGCTTCGTAAAAATCTTCTGCACCACGAGATGGTGACGCTCCTCCGTCGTCCGGATAAAGTCATCATAGGAAATATCTAGCTCATCCCATAAGGCCTTAAACCGCTCCACAATCCCATCCACATACACTCGCGGTTCTAAGCCCTTGCTTTCCGCCGTCCGGACAATCTTCTGAGCATTTTCATCGGTACCCGTTAGAAAATATACATCATCCCCTTTGAGGCGATGATAGCGAGCAAAGGTATCGGCAGCTACAGTGGTATAGGCAGTCCCAATGTGAGGGCTGGCATTGGGGTAAAAAATCGGGGTCGTAATATAATATTTCAAGTCGGACCATCCTCTCTTCTAAGCGTTTCACCTATTTTATCACTTTTATATCATATAAACAAAACTTAGCAGTTGACGAAGGAAACTGCCTTAGTTGCGTTATACTATCTTCCGATATTTTTTAATTGAAGATAGTGAAAACAAAACTTAGCAGTTGACGAAGGGAGCACTGAAAAAAATTCCATTTTTCTTCAAAAAACCCGTTGACTTTATATGGTATGATTGGTATCATAAGGTTGTTGCATTGTGTCGAAAGATGTAAGATAGAGGAGGACTTGTGATGAAATCAACGGGAATTGTAAGAAAAGTAGACGAATTAGGTCGTGTTGTATTACCTATCGAACTGCGCAGAACCCTCGGAATCGACGAAAAAGACGCTTTAGAGATTTATGTTGATCAAGAGAAAATCATTCTCAAAAAATATGAGCCTGCATGCGTATTTTGTAATAATGCTGCAGATATTCAAGTATTCCGTGGCAAAAATGTTTGTCGCGAATGCGCAGCCGCTATGGGCGAAGCTGCCTCTGGTCAATCTGAAGCTGTTTAATACAACATTAGCACTTAATTTAGAAGCTATTACTACACAAAAAAGCTTAATCTACGTATAGAAGGCATCAAGCCTTCTATTTTTTTATCTTTTTTTAGCTATGTATTCAACCCATTAATTTATTCAACTATCTATTCACCTATAAATTTATCTATTATTTAGCTATAGACTTAGCCATTTTTATGCTCAAGAACTGCCTGATAGATTTCGCGCTTGCTTACCCCATACTTTTGCGCAATCTCTTTCATAGCCTCCTTGGGCTTCATCCCCCGCTCAGTAAGAGCCTCCACTTCCACACTCCATTCCTCTGCCCCGCCAACCGGCAAGGTGGGAATATAGGGTGCAATCAATAAGCAGATCTCTCCTCGAGGAGCATTGACTTGAAATTCCTCAATGAGCGCACTCAAAGTCCCCTTATGCACATTTTGATGGAGCTTCGTGATTTCTCTCACCACTGCAGCCTCCCGCTCTCCAAAGACCGTGAGGACATCCCCCAAGGTTGCTAACAAGCGGTGTGGAGCTTCATAAAAAATTTGCGTAAAGGGCAGCTGAGCATAATTTTGCAGCTCTTTCTTGCGGGCACTGGTTTGAGAGGGCAAAAAACCATGAAATAAAAAATGATCATTAGGCATACCTGAAAGCAACAAAGCAGTAAGACCCGCATTAGCCCCCGGTAATACATCCAAGGGAAGTCCCCTTGCCAAACACAGCTGAATGATCACTTGACCAGGATCCGAGATTCCCGGCATGCCGGCATCAGAAATCAAAGCAATGGATGCTCCTTGCTCTAAGCGCTTGATCAGTTCTAAGGCCTTAGCCTTTTCATTATGTTCATGATAACTGGTCAGAGGAGTCGTAATGCCAAAGTGATCCAACAATTTTCGAGAATGACGAGTATCCTCAGCAGCAATGAGGTCCACACTCTTCAGCACCTCTAAAGCTCTTAAGGTGATATCCCCCAAATTCCCAATGGGAGTTGCACAAACATAAAGGGTTCCCCCTTGAACCGTTGCCAAAAGAACCGCTCCAATCTCACTAATCTTTGCGTAGGAAGCCCATGCAGAAGAGACAATCTCCCTCTTCCAAAGGCTGCCCAAAATGCAAATGGCAGACATGGAACCCTTCCCGATAAAGCCGCTCCAAGTTGTCATGGGCAACGCCCTGTATCCTCTCGGCATTAGCGATCACCCGCTCCGTCTCCTGCTCCGGCAGGGCACAAAGCTCTCGCTTCAACCTGGCATTTTCTTCTTCCAGGCTTGTCACATAAGGGCGCAAACGCTGCACTTCTTCAATCAAGGAGTTGAGTTTCTCCTCTACTTCTGTAAAGGCCTGGGTCAATTGACTCATACTTTCTCACTCTTTCCTTTGTACTTTTCCCCTTTCTTAAAGCGTCCTTCTTGGCGACCTTCTTGGCGACCTTTGCCCCCAACCGGCACTGCAGGTCCCCGATCTTGTTTATTGTCCTCCTCTATCTTAACAACTGCGTCATCGTCGAGGACAATAACCTCTTCATCACCCTTTTGGCAATGCTTTCCACAGCGTTCCCTGCCCTGAGCCGCCTTTTTTAATTCATCGTAATCTCCACTCTCATATTTTAGGCAACACATGAGTCGTCCACAAATTCCTGAAATCTTCGTTGGATTCAGGGAAAGCTTTTGATCCTTAGCCATGCGAATAGATACCGGTTCAAAATCCCCTAAAAAGCTAGAGCAACATAAAACTCTACCGCAGGAACCGATACCCCCCAGCATTTTAGCCTCATCCCGAACCCCGATCTGGCGAAGTTCAATACGCGTCCGAAAGACCGAAGCCAGATCCTTAACAAGCTCCCGGAAATCCACCCGCCCTTCCGCGGTAAAAGAAAAGATAATCTTATTCCCGTCAAAAGTATACTCCACATCGACAAGCTTCATAGGCAGCTGATGCTCTGTAATCTTCTTTAAGCAAACCTCAAAGGCTTCCTTTTCCTTGTTGCTGTTAGCCTCAATGATCAGCTCATCTTCAGGTGTAGCTTTGCGAATCACCGGCTTCAAGGGCATGACTACTTCTTCTTCAGACACCTGACGAGGTGCCATGACGCACTCCCCATACTCGACTCCCCGAGCCGTTTCTACAATCACTTTGTCATTGGCACTCAGTGCCAAATCCCCAGTCGAGAAAAAATATATTTTACCTGCTCGCTTAAAGCGAACCCCCACGACCTCAACCACTTAGATTCCCTCCTCACGGAATAATTCTAGGGCCAATCCCTCAATAACTAGGCGAGGATTACCCTGCATACGGATCTTCTCTATCGCCTTCCCCACGGCTAGAATACCCCGGGGATTGACTTCCTTTTGACGTCCTAACCCCATGGCAAAGATCTGAAGATAAATTTCAGCTTCTTTCTTTTCAATCGCTTTATTACCGGCAAAAAGGGGGAAAAGCTGAAGGAAATCTCGTTCCTCTACGGCCTGCTGAAATCCGCGGACCCATTCCCTTGCTTTTTCTACGCCCACTGCCAAAATCTCATAGGCTAATTCGGGATTTTGACTGCCCATGTGAAAGGCTTCTTTGGCCTCTAGGTCATCGATGGATTCATCAAGAGATTCTAACCATTCCCTCTCCCCACGGACAGGGAAATAAACAGCCTGAGCTCTGCTTTGGATGGTTGGTAAGAGGACTTCGGCATTTTGGGTGCTGAGAATAATCAGCGTCCTTTCCGGGGGCTCCTCGATAACCTTTAACAAGGCATTAGCCGCTGGGATCGTTAACTTATCGGCCTCTTCTAGTATAAAAACTTTATATTTACCCTCATAATGTTTGCGGTACACTCGTTCCTGCCAAGCTAAAATCTGTTCTATACCAAGGGAAAGCTTGGCGGGCTTGATAACCTCTACATCGGGATGATTTGCGGAAATTATCTTCCGGCAGGAAGGGCAATTCTGACAAGGCACCTCCCCTTCCTGATTGGAAGTACAATTCAACCTTTGGGCGATAGCTAAGCCGGCCTTACGCCTCTCAGGAGCACTCCCACCATGAAAAAGGAGCAGGTGAGCCAGCCGCCCTTCCTGAGTTGCTTTTTCAATTAGATGAAGTGCAACATTCACATTAAACCTCCTCAATGACCCAGACCACCCCTTGGCCACTGTCCTCCCAGCCCTGCCAGCGCCCTTTATGCAGGGCGAGGAGCTCTAGAATTTCAGGTGTCATTTCTTCCCCCATAACGATCAAGGGAATCCCTGGAGGATAAGGAGAAATACTCTCACCTAATATTTTGCCCGCGCTCTCACCTAATGGGATTTGACGTTTCTTGGCAAAATATGCTTGGCGAGGAGTGAGTCTCCTAGTTGGCAGGGGCATTTCCCCAGCTAACACTGTAGGGTCCCCAGCTTGTTCTTGCTTAAGTATACGCCCTTCTCCGGGCGTAATCATTTTTCTTAGACCTTCTAAGCTCAATAAACCTTCTGTAAGAATCTCAATCTCTTCAGGAGTATTGCCAATCCCTAATAAAAATAAAATATTTTCTTCATCCCATAATTCGGGGTCAATACCATAATCCTTACGCAAATGCTCCACACAAAGGGGGGCCGGAACTCCCAGTCTTTTCGTATTCACAAGAATCTTTGACCAATCCACCTTGTGTATCCCATAGGTTCCCACATCCTGAGGATTTAATATCCTCAAGTTCCTCCCTGCACGGTGATGCAACTCCTGCACAGCTTCATAAAGCAGCCCCCAGCGTGTGCTGTCTAAGGCATATTCAACAGCCCTTTCTAAGGACGCCATCAATAAGTAGCTGGGACTGGAGGATTGCAACAACTCAAGTGCGCTTTTAATGGTGGACAGCGGAATCCGCGTTCCCCTCACATGAAGCATAGCTGCTTGAGTCAACGCACTTAAGGTTTTATGAGTACTACATAGAACTAGATCAGCACCAAGCTCTAGTGCTCCTAGCGGAAAAAATGAATTCAAGTAATGAGACCCGTGGGCTTGATCCACCAAGATGCAAACCTCAGGAGCACACGCCTCTCTCTTTTCAATGAGTGTGCCTAAATCGGGTAGTGTTCCGTAATAACCCGGATAAGTAATGTGTACCCCTTGAAAATCAGCCAAGGATCTCTCCGTGCCTTCAATCCTTAACCCTAAGGGCAATCGAAATTCGGGATGAACTATAGACGGTATATATTCTGGCTCTAACTCTGACAGGACTAACGCCGACATGACGGAGCGATGGGATTGCCTCTCGACCAAAATTTTATTTTTTCTTTGCGAAGACATCCCTGGCTTCCTTAAACTAGCCAAGGCCAAAAACATACTCTGATTTCCCACAGTCCCACCATTCACTAAGAAAAAACTAGCATCACTGTGGTAGACTTCAGCCGCCCGTTCCTGGGCCCTCGCTATAACCCCGACCGGGGAGTGAAGCATGTCTAACCCTGGCAGCTCCGTAAAATCCTGCACAGGAAAATGCAGTCCTGTAAAGAATTCTGCTTTTCCTTTATGTCCGGGGGTATGGAAAGAAACTAACCCTTGTCTCTCGTACTGAAGCAGTTTATCACCTAAGTTCAACACATTTTCATCCTCCAGACTAGACAGAGGGTAATACAAATTATTATATCATAATTTTTCCATACATTCATCTATTGATCGACTCGGATTCTCCTTGGTTTTCGCTTTCTTGAGGGCTTACCGGTGAATTTCTTGCCAGCCCGGTGTGTTCAATATCAGCTTTGATGTCGAAGGCAACCGGAAAATCCTTCACCCCCTGTGGCCAATTATCCTTAATTTCCTCCCAATACTTGGAGTTCTTTATTTCCACTTTCCTACCCACCCCGATGAAATCCAACCCAAGCTCCCTACTTTTAGCCACTGCCGCTTCACATTCCTTCTGAATCGCTTGTTCAACGATGGGCTGGAGCTCCTCGAGAAACCTCTGCCATTCTTCGGTGCTCATTTCTCCTTGTTGTCCTAAAATTTCATTGAGGGTAATATTGGCTTTTATGGAAAACCTTATCCCCAATTTGTCATCAATTGTCTCAACCTTGTATTTAGTTTTCGAGCTTCGCACCCAAGCGCTGATCTTGAGTCCGTCTCCCTCCGCCTCTAATCGGCGGGTTTTCACCTCATCATCTAACCAAACATATCCTTTCGTCTCCAGATCATCCAAAAAATCCACCAGTTTTCCATCTTCAAACACTCCAGAACAACTGATGATAATTTCTTTCCGCTGATCATCCGACAAGTATATTCCCTTATCCCCTGAGCGAACGACCTCTGCAGTCGGAATCAGCGGGTTCTGACTTTTCCTCCCTAAAATTGTCAGGTAATGTCCTAATCGCGTGACGGGAAACGTACTCTGACTTTTATTCCCTTCTATGATCCCTAACATTCCTAGGCTCGGAAGGCTATGTGTCGCTATCTCGGTTTTCAAAAGATCTTTCGCGTTACCTTTTGCAACCACGAGATAAATAGTCCTGCGATATTTATAATAACGTTGGTAAAAATCTAAAACTTCGTTGATTCCGGACCGTGCAAGTTCTTCTCCAATCACTATGACACGGACCGTCCCAGCAAAAAGCTGCTTATCAAACATTTCATTTACTTTCTCAGAAATTGCGGCTATGCTAGCACCTTCGACGCTCAGTGTCCAGTCCTCGAGCTCTTTACCCCCACCATCTTGCTTTGGCTTAGCGACTTGAATCGTCACAAGATAGGTTCCGTCTTGCTTTCCTTTGTCAATTCCTACCCCCATCATAAAAGCTAACTTTTCCACTTCGCTTTTTCCACAACCTGCAACGATGAATTGGGAAATTAGAAGCATAATTAGAAACGTAATTACAACGAGGAAGCGCTTGTTTAAAAACTTTTTTTGCGACTTTTCCATAGATCCACCCCCCATACTGTGCAAATCCAAAATACGGCAAACGGTAAAATCAGATACCTGTCGACTAAGGCCATTTGAATAACTACATTGGCTCCTTTTGGGCCTAATAGAGGAATAAGCACAACAATGATGCCTACACTCAGTGCTGATTTTCTGCCTTTGAATCCAAAGACACTCTGTAGACCCCATACCCCGCCAAAAAAGAAGGCTGTAGCTTTTATGGCTAAAGCACCCGTCCAAAAGAGGGTGAAGACTGCCTCAATTCCCGCGACGGTCCGTGTGATTTCCACCATATTACCTAGAACCAAAAGACCATAAGTCAGGCGTGCTGTTTCAAAAGGTCCAAAAGTTATAATTTGGACTAAAACAATGATTGTGCTAAGAAAAATAACAATCGATAATGCCTTAAAGAAGTTATTTTTCAGAATCCTTATATCCTTGCGGCTATTCGGTAAAAAAGGTAATAGACCCGCAAAAAACAAGACATACTCCATTGCCCATGGTGAGATTTTTGTAGTAGCAGAGAGCACAGGAAGTATTCCATTTTGCAAAATAGGAAAAAGCTCTCCACGCTCGAATCGGGGAATGATAAATATTGAAATAAATAGTAAAGACAGACAAATCAAAGGAAAGATGACCTCTGCAAAACGACCTAGGACTTCTATCCCTGATGTATAAAGATAAAAGATAATAAGCGATACTCCTAAAATAAGAATATAATGGGGCATCAAGGGGAGTACAGTACGATTGTACATATCTACCCCCTGACTCGAAAAAAGGCCACCGAAATAGATCATAATGCAACTATAAAGCAACCCGAAAGCCTTGCCCAACCATTTTCCCAAGACTTTCTCTGATATTTTAATCAGGTTTTGATTCGGATATTTCGGCACTAAGGAAAAAATCATCCATGTAAAAGGCACAGCGACGAGGAAAGCGGGCAAGATTGCCATCCAACCATCTCTTCCGGCAGCTTGAGTTACGATCGAACCGGAAACCATAAAGGTAGTACCTAATAATACACCAGCTGTAAGCATCGTATATTGATGGGTTGATAGACGTTGCATCATTTCCTCCCTCCTGAATTCGGGTGCTTCGTATCGATGAGATCTGGATCTTCCTTTAATGCCCACCAAGGCGCCCTTACAAAAGTATCCTGGAAAAAGGCGCGAATTCTCAAAGGAGCAATAGGACTCAAAAAGGGAGTGCCAAAAGAACGAAGCCCCAATAAGTGGATGATGATACAATATAGTCCGATCCCCAGACCAAAGAACCCCATTGTCCCAGCTAAAATCATCAGCGGAAGGCGAATAAGACGAATACCGATAGCTAGACTATAATACGGTATAGTGTAGCCTGAAACCGCCGTCAGTCCTATAACAATGACCATAATAGGGCTTACTAAACTGGCTTTCACTGCGGCGTCACCAATAATTAGAGCACCTACAATCCCGATCGTCTGCCCAATGGGCTTAGGAAGGCGCAGTCCCCCCTCTTGTAAAACCTCCAAAGCAATTAACATCAGCATGGCCTCACCTAAAGCTGGGAATGGAGTGCCTTCTCTACCTCCAGCAATACTCAAAGCTAAAGCTACAGGGAGCATTTCTTGATGGAAGGTTGTTACCGCAATATATATACTGGGGGCTAAAACAGCGATAAATGCTCCCCAATAGCGTATAGAGCGCACAAGGATGACGATCATCGCCCGTTCGTAGTAATCATCATTCGTCTGCATGAACATGGCGAGTGTGACCGGCACAATCAAGACAGAAGGTGTCCCATCCATGATAATGGCAACACGCCCTTCGAGAAGATTAGAGGCCACAATATCGGGGCGTTCGGTATGAATAATCTGGGGAAAAGGCGAATAGGGATGATCTTCTAAAAATTCCTCTAAAATATCACCCGCAATAACACCATCAATTTTTACTCGATTGAGCCGCCTCTTGACTTCAGCGACGACATCAGGACTAACACGGTTCTCCACATAAGCTATCACTACATCCGTATTAGATAGAGCTCCAATTTTCATTGAGATAAGGCGCAAGGAGGGATGTTTTATTATTCTTCTTATTAAAGAAGTATTGGTTCGAAGTGTCTCATTAAAAGCCTCCTGGGGTCCACGAATGGAAGCTTCTCTCTGGGGGGTATTTACGCCGCGAGTTTGCCAACCCCTGGCACTAATCACGAGGGCTTCCTGACTCTGCTCTACAAAAAATACAGCATCCCCAGCAAGCATGGCATCGATCGCTTCCCCCATCCGGGTGATCTTTTTTACTTCATTAGCAGGGGTGAAACGATCCAATAGGCTATTGATGATATTTTTTACAGTTATCTCTTTAAATGCCGGGTCAGCTGTCGCGTCAACCATAACGATTCGTAACACGTAGGCATCCAGTAAATTTTTATCCACTAATCCATCCACCACGCCAAGGATACAGGGGATTTCTTCTTTACCACGGATCAAAAATTTACGAAAGACAACATCACTACTTTGTGATAATTCCTCTTCAATACGCGCATAAGATATGGGTTTTTCCCATTCTTTATCAATAGGGATTTTAGGGTAGTTACGTATTTCTCTCGTATAAGGACGCGTTGTAAGATCCTTCATCATCTTTAAAAAACTATTTCTCAAGATTTACCCCCCTCTCCTTATTTTGCTAGTGTCCGCGCTAAACGATCACCTTATTCATCAATCCATTTATTCATAAACTTCAGGTGATATTTGCCAAAAAACGACTTACACTATACAAAAAGAGATAGGTCCGTAAAACATGGACCTATCTCCCTATTTCATCAATTAATCTCTATGACTAAATTCCCTCGATTTTATCCTCCATTAGGTTTTCTCTTAGCATATCAAAAAACGCAGTATGGAGATGCTCATCAATAAAATTAGACTTCAATAGTATACAAGTTTCACCATCCGGGTCCTCTCCGCTTGACACTAAATCTTCAACGAGTTTTTTATAATCGCTCATGGCCTTTCTTTCAATTTCAGCATTGAGTTGCAGTGCTCTTTCCAGTCCGGTTAAAGACATTAAGCTTCCTAAGGACATGCCGATAATCGGTGAAATCACTTCTCCCAATGCAGTAGGCGTTCCTCCCATGGTTAGAATTCTTTTCTCAATATTCTCCACATGACCCTGCTCAATTTCTGCCACGCGCTCAAATACTTTCCCTGCATAGTGATCCTTAAACTGGTTACTTTGCACCTTATAGAGCTCAACTTGATTGATCTCTAGGCTATAAAACCAATTTAATCGACGAAGTAAATCCTCCCGATCCATACTATCTTCCTTCCTTAAGTACTTAGATGATTAAAAATTTTTCTTCTCTAAATCGAGTGACGCCCTTAAGTTAATATTTTTGAATATAAGTTTTCTATGCTAGTTTGACTCAGTCAAGTCAGAAATATGTAATGTCTTTAATATAAAAGAAAAGAGCGGGCAAGCCCGCTCTTCATGGTTCAAGAAATAATCTTATTCGTATTTTTGCTCCGCTAAGCGCTTATAGGAATCTAAGCGGACTTGAGCGTATTTCTCAGCACCTTGGAAGAGTTCTTCCGCAGTTTCTGGGAAGGTATTAAGCAAGGAAGTGTAACGTACTTCGCCCATGAGGAAGTCACGGAAAGAAGCAGTGGGCTCTTTGGAGTCAAGGGAGAACGGATTCTTTCCTTGATCCTCGAGATCTGGGTTGAAACGATAGAGATGCCAGTAGCCAGACTCGACCGCTTTTTTAGCTTCTGTAACACTCTTAGCCATTCCGGATTTGAGGCCATGGTTGATACATGGAGCATAGGCAATGATCAAAGAAGGTCCATTATAAGCTTCAGCTTCTTTAATCGCTCTAATGGTTTGAGCCATATTAGCACCGAGTGCAATCTGAGCTACATAAACGTAGCCATAGCTCATAGCCATCATACCCAAGTCTTTCTTACGAATCTTCTTACCAGCAGCTGCGAACTTAGCTACAGCAGCGCGAGGGGTAGATTTGGAAGATTGTCCGCCGGTGTTGGAGTAAACTTCGGTATCGAGAACAAGGATGTTGACATTGTCGCCGGAAGCTAAGACATGGTCTAAGCCACCATAACCGATATCGTAAGCCCAACCGTCGCCACCGACAATCCATTGGGATTTCTTCACGAGGTGATCTTTTCTATCTTTGATTTGGCTCATCAGTTCATTGTCACCGGTATAAGCGTCGAGCAGAGGACGAATCTTAGCTGCGGCAGCCTTGGATGCATCTGCGTCGTCCTTGCCGGCAATCCACTCTTGGAAAGCTTCTTTCAGCTCGCTGCTGATTCCTGTTTCCAGAGCTTCTTCCATTAAGAGGGCAAGCTTAGCACGTTGTTGACCAACACCAAGGTACATACCATAACCAAACTCTGCATTATCCTCGAAGAGGGAGTTAGCCCAAGTAGGTCCTTGACCCTTTTCGTTCACAGTGTAAGGAACGGAAGGAGCACTGCCACCCCAGATGGAGCTACAACCTGTAGCGTTAGCAATCATCATGCGATCGCCAAAGAGTTGAGTTACAAGCTTAACATAAGCTGTTTCTCCACAACCCGGGCAAGCGCCGTTGAACTCGAGGAGAGGTTGAGCATATTGGCTACCTTTGACGGTCGTAAGATCGAAGAGGTCGCTCTTATTCGAAACAGTCATGGCAAATTCCCAGTTAGCAGCTTGCTGAGCAGTCTGCTCTGCAGCATCCTTCATGACAAGTGCTTTACCCTTAGCTGGGCAAACCTCGGCGCAGTTCCCGCAACCAGTGCAATCCAACGGACTGACTTGTACACGAGCTTGAAGTCCTTCTGAACCCTTGCCGAGAGCTTTCTTGGTGACAAAGCTTGCAGGTGCCTTAGCAGCTTCTTCTTCATTCAACAAGATCGGGCGAATACAAGCATGGGGGCAAACATAAGAACATTGATTACATTGGATACATTTTTCAACATCCCACTCAGGAACAACTACAGCGATACCGCGTTTTTCATAAGCTGTTGTTCCGACAGGGACAGTACCATCTTCACGACCTTTGAAAGCACTGACTGGGAGATTGTCTCCTTCTTGTGCATTCATGACGTTTTGGATTTTCTCAACATATTCAGGAAGCTCAACTGTTGCTGCTGCTTCAGCTTGTGCATCAGTAGCAGTAACCCAAGAAGCGGGAACGTTAACTTGAACTAACGAATCTGCTCCACGATCAATTGCTGCATTGTTCATGTCAACAATATTTTGACCCTTTTTACCATACGCTTTGACTACGGAATCTTTCAGGTAACCAATCGCTTGGTCAACCGGAATGACATTAGCCAGCTTGAAGAAGGCAGCTTGCATAATCATGTTAATGCGGGAACCTAAGCCGATTTCGCGGCCAATAGCAACAGCATCGATGATATAGAATTTAATTTCATTTTTAGCGATGAATTGTTTCATAGCTGCTGGAATTTTTTCCTCTAGCTCTTCAGGCTTCCATTGGCAATTCAAAACAAAAGTACCGCCTTTTTTCAGGCCCTTGGTCAAGTCATATTGACCGACATACGATTGGTTATGACAAGCGACGTAATTTGCACCGGTAACATAGTAGGGCGATTTAATTGGCTTTTTACCAAAACGAACGTGAGAAATGGTGATACCACCGGATTTCTTAGAGTCGTATTGGAAATAAGCTTGAGCATACATGTTGGTGTGGTCACCGATGATCTTAATAGCTTGCTTATTTGCACCAACAGTACCGTCAGAGCCTAAGCCCCAGAATTTACAAGCAATAGTGCCTTCAGGAGCAGTTTCAATCACTTCGTCTTCCGGTAAGGATTTGAAGGTTACATCGTCTACGATGCCGATAGTAAAGCCATTCTTAGGCTCTTTAGCAGCAAGATTTTTGTAGACAGACAGAACTTGGGAAGGGGTAGTATCCTTAGAACCTAAGCCGTAGCGGCCGCCAACAATGACGGGCTTCAGGTCATTGGTATAGAATATATCTTTCACATCGAGATAGAGAGGTTCGCCATTAGCACCTGGCTCTTTGGTCCGATCGAGAACAGCAATGCTCTTAACGGTCTTAGGAAGAACCTTAAGGAGATACTCAGCCGAGAAAGGACGATAGAGGTGAACTTTAATAACACCCACTTTTTCACCTTTAGCAACTAAGTAATCGACAGTTTCTTCGATGGTATCGCAGATGGAGCCCATAGCAATGATAATACGCTCTGCGTCTTCTGCACCGTAGTATTGGAATGGTAGATATTCACGGCCAGTGATCTTCGCATATTCCTTCATATAATGAGCAACAATGTCAGGAACAGCATCATAGAAACGATTCGATGCTTCACGGCCTTGGAAGTATACATCAGGGTTTTGAGCAGTACCACGGAGTACGGGACGCTCAGGGTTAAGTCCATTATTGCGGAATGCTTGAAGTGCATCGCGATCTAAAAGCTTTGCCACATCTTCATAGTCTGTAACTTCGATTTTTTGAATTTCATGGGATGTACGGAAACCATCGAAGAAATGGACAAAAGGAACTCTTGCTTTAATCGATGCTAAATGCGCAATATAACCAAGGTCCAGCGCTTCTTGGACGTTATGGGAAGACAATTGAGCAAAGCCAGTCGCCCGTACAGACATTACATCTTGATGATCACCGAAGATAGAAAGAGCATGAGTTGCTAAAGCACGTGCGCTGACGTGGAAAACGCTAGGCAGCAACTCCCCAGCAATTTTATACATATTCGGAATCATTAAGAGCAGCCCTTGTGAAGCGGTATAGGTGGTGGTAAGTGCACCCGACTGCAGGGACCCGTGAACTGCACCGGCAGCTCCGGCTTCCGATTGCATCTCAACAACCTTTACAGGTTGACCGAAGATGTTTTTCTTATCATGGGCAGCCCATTCATCTACGAACTCAGCCATTGTTGAAGAGGGAGTGATGGGGAAGATAGTCGCTACCTCGGTAAACGCATACGACGCGTGAGCAGCAGCCTCATTACCATCCATAGTCTTCATTTTTGCCATTTGGTACATCCTCCTAAATGAAAATTTTAATTAATAATAAGGGTTTAAGAAAGGGCACCTCTCTGCCACCCAAATTACGCCAATTAAGTAGAAACCCTGATCCCTTTGCGAAAAAAGTAATTAAGTAAATATAAGCCCAGGCTAATAAAATTAAGAAGATAAAAAAATAAATATTAGCCATCTAAATGCTTTTAGTGCTTTTATATTTCGGATATCAAAAGATTCAATTTTCGCAAAAATCCCATAAAAATACGTCGAGGGAACTATTTCGGCGTACAAAGCCGAAATGTCCCCCTGTAGTCAGTATCAGTATACTCTGCGTTTCATAAATTCGTCAAGTCGTAATATGGAGCATGGGGAAAGTTTCTCTGAAAAGCGCCCAGATGACATAGAAAACCCGATTTCGCCAGACCTCTAAGTCATGCTCCCCCTTGCGAGGCCGGTGGTTGCCCTGAGAATCCTCATATGCCCAAGATTTGTAGGCCAACTAAAGCCACTGCCCCAGGGAAACCTAAAAATCCCACCAGAAAAATCGTAAACACATTGATAGGAATCCCAATGCCAACAACACTCAACATAAGGTCGAAAATCCATAAACCCACTATTCCCCCGAGAATGTGAATTGTCGTCTTTAAAAATAAGTTAGGCTTACCTAAAGTGCTTTTAACCACCAAGGCAATCAGCAGAATAAATAATGCTAAAAAAATTAAGGTCATAGGACATCCCTCCATTACCACTACTAGTCCAACATTATGCACGAAGTGGACAAAGAAGAACGCTTCTGACCTTATTTTTGATAGATTTAGTTTAGATATAGATATGAATTCGATTTAGATTTGACGGCGACCCTCGAGAGCACGGGCAATGGTAATCTCATCCGCGTACTCCAGGTCACCACCTACGGGTAAACCATGGGCAATCCGCGTCACTCTTACGCCCAAGGGCTTCAACAGCTTAGCTAAGTACATGGCCGTTGCTTCACCTTCTACGGTAGGGTTCACGGCCATAACTACTTCCTTGATTTCCCCCAGGCGCGTTAAGAGCTTGGGAATCGTGAGTTGCTCTGGACCAATCCCTTCCAAGGGAGAGATTACACCATGTAACACGTGATAGAGGCCTTTAAACTCTCTCGTCTTTTCTAAAGACACGACATCTCTGGGCTGCTCAACAATGCATAAGAGGGTGCGATCCCTTTTCTCCCCCTCACAGATGGGGCAAGGATCCTGATCTGTATAATTACAGCAAAGAGAACATTGTTTTATCTCCCTTTGGGCCTTGATGATCGTTTCTGCCAAGTTTTCTGCTACTTGAGGCTGTTGTAACAGATAGAACGCCAAACGCCCTGCGGTTTTCGGCCCAATTCCTGGCAAACGGGATAAACCGGCAATCAAATCCGCTAGGGGCTGTGGATAGTTTAAAAAATCCATAGTTCCTCGCTTAGAAGAGGCCGGGAATTTTAAAGCCCTGGGTTAATTTGCCCATTTCAGAGGAGGTCATCTCTTCTACTTTTCGCAGACCCTCATTGACGGCAGCTTTAATCAAATCTTCCAGCATCTCTACATCATCAGGATCTACAGCTTCCGGTTTGATTTTTAATTCAATTAATTCATTTTTTCCATTGACTACGACTTGCACAGCACCACCGCCAACGGATGCCTCAACTGTACGTGTTTTTAGCTCTTCTTGAGCTCTTGCCATTTCTTCTTGGAGCTTCTGAGCTTGCTTTAACATATTGTTCATATTACCCATACCGCCGCCGCCTTTAAATGCCATATCATTACACTCCTTACATTCTTTATTAATAGGATAAGCTTTTATTTATTCTTCAAGTCATTCTAGAATTACTCATGCACCAGAATGACAGAATAACACTTTATTCTTTAATAACTACTAAATCTGAGCCAAACAAATCAGCAGCTTTTTTGAGCAGGGGATTTTCTATCGAATCATCCACTGCTTCCGGGTTAGCCGCAGATTCTCCTTTGCCATACTCTCCTTCCAACACACATTGCAAGGTTAAGGGACTGCCAAACATGCTCTTAAGAACCTGTTCGATCGTTTCCCGGTTTTCCTTCTGGTTGACTTTATCCCGATGAAAAGACAGGCCATCTTTAAATACAATAACCAAACCATTCCCATCTAATTCAACAGGCTTTCCTTCCATTAAAAAAGCATGGGTTGATTTCTTTGCTTTGCGCACCTGTTCCAAAACATCCTGCCAACGTCCTTGAATCTGTTGGATGGATTGGGAAGTGTGGGATTGCCCTCCGCTACCGTTGTGATCCAGAGGCTGGACTGCTGACTTGACATGATCCAGATTCCTTGGCGGAGTCGATCCCAAAGCCACTTCCTTGGGTTTAGGCGCTGGACTTTTGCCACTTTCCTTTGGGTTAACCTGCCCCTTAGAGAGGCTCTTAATCTCTTCTTCTATCTCCTGCAATCTTTGCAGCACCTGCGAAGAATCCTGGGCGCCACCCTTTTGAGAGTCATAAATCACCTGAACTAAAAGAAGCTCGGCAGCTAAGCGGGCATTTGCTGCATGTTTTAACTGACTCTCTCCTTGCAGTAAAATTCCGATCCACTGCAATAAGGTCTTTAATCCAATCTTTTCACATTGAAAAGCTAATTTCTCCTTAAGATGAGGGGCAATCTGAGGAAAGGCCTGTGTTGCCGCATAGAGCAGAGCCTGACGTAAATACTCCAGTAACTCGCGAATGATCTGGCGTGGGTCCATCCCTTGATTAATTCCATCCCCCAGTCGAGCCAAGGTAGACGCATAATCTCCTTCGGCAAGCTGATCTACCAGTTGGGCACTAAACTCCTCCCCAACCATCCCTAATACTTGGTAGACTTGGACAACCCCAAGTTTCCCATCGAGTAGTAGGCATTGATCGAGAATACTCAAGGCATCTCTAAGTCCACCCTCGGACTTTTGGGCAATCACCTGCAAAGCTTCCTCATCCAGATCCCGACCGATGGCTTGGCACACCTTCTCTAGATGGTTTTGAATCTGTTCCAGAGGAATTCGATGGAATTCAAAGCGTTGCACCCGGGAGAGAATGGTCAAGGGTATTTTATGTACCTCAGTAGTGGCTAAGATGAAGACAACCCGTTCTGGAGGTTCCTCTAGAGTTTTAAGCAGGGCATTAAAGGCCTCCGTGGTCAGCATATGCACTTCATCGATGATGTACACTTTAAATTTGCTTTCGCCGGCACTTAAGCGAACTTTATCCCTTAAATCGCGGATCTCATCAATTCCTCGATTCGAAGCAGCGTCGATCTCATAGACTTCCATAGCACTTCCCTGATCAATACTCAGGCAGGAAGCACATTGATTACAGGGTTCAACTCCATCCCTCTGCTCACAGTTTAAAGCCTTAGCTAAAACCTTCGCCGTGGTGGTTTTTCCCGTTCCTCTTGGACCACTAAATAAATAAGCATGAGCCACTTTATTTTGCGCGAGAGCATTGATCAAGGTCTTTGTCACATGCTCTTGCCCAACCATCTCCCTAAAATTCTTCGGTCTCCATTCGCGGTATAAGGCCAAATAAGCCATTGGACTCCCACCTTACCTTTGCAACCTTTGAGCGCCTTACCCTCCCGGAAGGCACCCATAAGCATTGTACCATATACCAAAAAAAGATGGTACAAAACCACCTTTTTATATGAATATTATAGGCCGTGCACCTTTACTCGAACAGACGCTTCCGGACGAATCCAGGATTCATTGCTCAACCTAGGCAACCTTACGGCACACAGAGTTTGCTCCTTAGTGCTGCTTCCGTCAGGACCTGACACGGTTCGAAGTGCTCTGTTGCGTAAGACCCAGACCTCATCACAATTAGCCCTAGCCGCTCCACAAACGCTGCCCTCATGCAGGAATTCCACCTCGCTAAAGCGGGTTGCGAGTACAAGGATCCGCTACCTCCCCGTCTAGCACGGCCAAATCAATTATAACAAAATAAAAAGCCTAAGTCGAATACGGAACGAATCAAACTTGGCTAGATTACGTTTATGCTAATAAAATAGTATGGCGGAGAGAGAGGGATTTGAACCCTCGACACAGTTGCCCATGTACTCGCTTTCCAGGCGAGCGCCTTCGACCACTCAGCCACCTCTCCGTGCTTGTCTCTAAAAAAAGACTTATGAAATTCGTGACGAAGCTTATTATAAGCCAAACATGGTGGACATGTCAACAAAAGTCGCAGAAAATATTATTTCCTCCCTTGGCAACAGCTGTATTTTACCAAAAGGAAAGCTGCTCGATTGAGATAATCCTCTGATATTCGTTTAATAAGCGATCTAACTCTTGGCTCATTGCAACAACACGTGCATCGGTCAAGCAATAGGTTGTCCCATTTTGATATAAACTCTTACGAAGGGCTTCGATTTTCCTTAATAACTTTTCTTCCACTCTAATTCTCCTCCTGAACACACATCAAGAAGATTTTAATAGATGTAGAGCTTATTTACAACGGTATTTTAACCATAAAAAGGGAAATTAATGTCGGAAAATGGTTACTATTTTATCTTGAAGGAAATCTGGGTCGCCAGCCTCCCCACCAAACACATAGGGATAATCCGTGCCAGCAACGCAGTCATCCGCCCAAATTTACGGTAGAGTAAATTAAATATAAGATAGGATTTGCGCTGGGCTTTATGGTGTGGCATACGGCGTACTATGTTACGAAAGGAGTAAAACTCCCTGTAAATCCAAAGGTAGCCCTCATATAGTTCTGCTGCTGACATTCCTTTTGGCCGAAAAACTACATGCGCTGTATTATACTTGGTTAGTTCATAGTCGGCAATACGTCCTTCTCTCTCCATGCGTCGGTACAATGCTGTGCCGGGGTAAGGGGTGAGAATATGGGAAGTTAAGGTTTCAATTTTGTTTTTGACCAGCCATTCCAAAGTTCTGGTAAAAACATCCCGTTCATCCCCGTCTAAACCGAAGACCATACTAGCGTTAATCATGATACCCCGACCATGAATTTCGGCAGCCATCCTTTCGTATTTTTCGAAATGGTTGTCTTTGTTTACCCCGTGCAAGGACGAGTTGTTGATGGATTCAAAGCCGATAAAAAGACTTTGACAGCCTGTCTCGGCCATCAGATCCAGTAAGTCGAGATGATCGGTTATCTTGGTGGTTACAGCGGCACTCCATTTTAGATTCATGCCCCTTAGATTATTAAGAAGTTCACGGGTATAAGCAGGCGTGCCGATAAAATTATCATCAATAAACAACACATGCCGGGTGCCAAGAGCTTTAATATCTTTGATCACATCCTCAATAGGGCGACGTACATAAATTCTGTTTTGACAGCTGTTGTAGCAGAAATCACAGCGGTTAGGACAGCCCCGACTCGTAAGTAAAACATTCGTATAGAGATAGCGACTTTTATCAATCCTGTGATACGCCGGGGAAACGATCTCCTCTCCGCGAAAATTGTCCATATCGTGATAGACCTGTTGCAGCCTACCTTGTGCCGCGTCTTTGATCATGTCTGCCCATACCCTCTCAGCAGCGCCGATACAAATTGCATCAAAATATTGGAGACACTCCTCCGGGTTGCTCGTGATATGAATGCCGCCGGCTACTATCGGAATCCCCAAACTGCGGAATCTTTGGGCGATCTCCACCGCCCTGGGCATCACATCCAGGGTTATGGTGATGCCAACCATCCCGACATCCACATGATCCTGTACTTCCTCTATATTTTCGTTGATCATGATAACTTCATGACCCTCAGGGGTGAGACTCAGCAAAGTCAACAGAGCCAAGGAGGGAGACATCCGTGTTTTCAAGTCAGTATCCATGGGCCGCTTATTCATTTTCGGCTGGATCAGCATGATTTTCATGTCTTTATCTCCATCTACACACAAGCACATAGACTAAATCGGCCAGTACCACGGTTGCCCAATGGATCACGATAAAAAGAGTAAACTTTTCAACAATACCGTTGGCATTGCTCAAAACCATAAGGTAAAATATTGCAATCGCAGCCAATGTAAGTATCGTTGCAACCGCCAGACATTGGATCAGGACGTCCGCGTGATACTCATCGTAGGGATGTTTGCGCATGAGCAGCATCAGCACAACCACGCTGGATAGGGCAATCAATGCATAGGCAATATAGGCCTGATATCCAGATGCTAAGAAATTGCTCCAGCCAGTCCAAAAAGGCTCAAGCGTAGTTGCTCCGTTGTAATACAGTAAATTCTCAAACTCCATATGCCCAGAAGTCATAATAAATATCAATCCGTAGAAGGCCGAAAAAATGCCTAGTCCAATGGCATTGATCGCTGGATTCTTCAGTAGATGCTTCATTTCCGATCCTCCTCCTTGAAAAGAAATAGTACCTCAATTGATATCCCGAAGTAGTTCGCCAAATCATAGGCAAGCCAAATCGAAGGATCAAACTTGCCCATCTCGATGGCGTTGATGGCTTGGCGGGATACGCCTACCTTTTCACCAAGTTCTTTTTGAGTCAGCCCGCGCTCTTCCCGGAGGCGCTTAACATGGTTTTGCACGGCAATACCTCCTTTTAAGGAATCCTCTCTATATGTAAGGTTTACCTTACATATAATATAACAACCTAGCCTTATGAAGTCAAGTAAACCTGACACGGAAATAAATAGCAAAGGGCAAGCTTACTGATTCCTTGTCTGGAACCCTGCTTACCCTTTGCCGGCTAGGATGTGCAACTTGAGCACTCCTCCTTTTGAAGTTTCCCTGAATTTCGTTTGCTTTAGCTCGAAGTCTCTACTTATCTCATCTACCTCATTACTCGAAGCTTAGGCTTTCTTACTCTTAACTCTAGTTTTCAGTTTCCCTAGTTACTAAGTCTTTCAGCTAGCCTGTTTACTTACTTTAGCCTAGGCTTTTTCAGTAATTTCGCCAACAAAGCTTATGTCTTCAGTAGATTACTTCTTACTATTGCTCACTATTTTCAGGGTGGTATCTAATACTTTAACCTCCTTGAAGGCTATTTCTTAGATTAATCATAGTATAACCCGGAAGTACGAGTTTGTCAATATATTGTCAGAAAATTAGATTAATTAATTCAGAATTCTTCGAGTATATTTGTCATCATGGTATTAGATTTTTAGATAGCTTTGCGGATAATAACAGTTATGTTGATTATATAATTGATTGCCGGCAGGATTACGGGTGGTTGGTGCGGTAGCTTTACATATCATGGGCGGGCTGCACTCTATCTTATATCATGACCACCGCCCAAGATGATGATACAAACTAATCACTCTAGGCCTGTCCCAAATTAGACAACGTTGTCTAATTTGGGACAGGCTACTTTTACGCCTTCTTGGCATATAAAAACCGCATGAACACTATATTCATGCTGATCTATTACTTATTGGGGAGGAGGTGGGATTCGCTCCGCTCGGATTCCCTCGCTATCACGCCGGGTCGGGAAAATGCTTCCAAAGGGCGCATTTTTTATTCCCCTCCCGTTCGAATCCCACCTCTTCACATACATTCATTCCAACAAAAAACCCGCATTAACATACTAACGCGGGTTTCACTTTCTTATGGCGGAGGAGGTGGGATTCGCTCCGCTCGGATACCCTCGCTATCACGCCGGGGCGGGAAAATGCTTCCAAAGGGCGCATTTTCTGTTTCCGCCCGTTCGAATCCCACCTCCTTTACACATTTTGGGCATATAAAAACCGCATAAACACAAAATTCATGCGGATCTATTACTTATGGCGGAGGAGGTGGGATTCGAACCCACGGACGGTTGCCCGTCAACTGATTTCGAGTCAGCCCCGTTATGACCACTTCGATACTCCTCCGTATATAAGCTCAAATGATATGACAATACTCATTGCACTTGAGCAAAACTAACAAAAATTAGCGTAGCTTTTTAAAAAAATCCTTCAAAATCTGGGCACATTCTTCTTCAAGAATCCCCGCCACAACCTCTACACGATGATTCCAGCGATTCATGTCTAAGACATTCATTACTGAACCCACGGCCCCACCCTTAAGATCAGCTGCTCCAAAAACAAGAGTTTTCAAGCGAGCTTGAACAAGGGCTCCTGCGCACATGGGGCAGGGCTCGAGGGTGACATAAAGCGTGGCTTCGGAAAGACGCCAAACTCCTAAGGCTTGGGTAGCCCTCTGCACGGCCAACACTTCGGCGTGTGCTGTGGGATCCTGCCTTAATTCCTTTTCATTATGGGCTTTGGCAATGACTTGATTATTATGCACAACTACCGCCCCGATCGGTACTTCCCCTTGCTCAAAGGCAAGCTGTGCTTCCTCAAGTGCTAAACTCATCCACTTTTGATGACTCATAGTACCTCAGTTTTCAATGGTGGCCCCGGGAGGACTCGCTCCGCAATCCTTCGGATTGCTATCACGCCAGGGCTAAAAATGCTTCCAAAGGGCGCATTTTCTTAACGCCCGTTCGAGTCCTTTTACATAATTTGATAATGGTGGCCCCGGGAGGACTCGAACCCCCGCAAGACAGGGTTTAGGAAACCCCCGCTCTATCCACCTGAGCTACGAGGCCAGAATTAGTAAAAAGGTTCGAAACTCGTGCCTCGAACCTCGATCATCGCTAATTGGTAAAAATAATGGCGGAGGGGGTGGGATTCGCTCCGTTCGGTTCCCTCACTATCACGCCGGGTCGGGAAAATGCTTCCAAAGGGCGCATTTTTTATCTCCCTCCCGTTCGAATCCTGATTTTATGATGGCGGAGGGGGTGGGATTCGAACCCACGGCCCCTTGCGGAGTCACCGGTTTTCAAGACCGGCTCCTTAAACCACTCGGACACCCCTCCAGATGTGACGGAAGTTAGTATATCATAATTTTTTGTCGATGTAAATGTTCAATTTTGCATAGCTCAATTTTGTTTAGCCAATATACTCGACGCCCATATAGGGTTGAAGTACTTTGGGAACTCTAACCCGTCCATCAGCTTCTTGATAGTTTTCGAGAATTGCTGATACCGTACGGCCAATTGCTAAGCCGCTACCATTGAGGGTATGAAGGTACTCGGGCTTTGCTTTCGGTGCTCGACGGAAACGTATATTGGCCCGACGTGCTTGGAAATCTTCAAAATTACTACAAGAAGAAATTTCCCGATAGGTATTAAAGCTGGGCAGCCATACCTCTAAATCATAGGTTTTGGCAGAACTAAAGCCTAAATCTCCTGTGGAGAGCGCCATGACCCGATAAGGCAATTCCAACTCCTGGAGGATACTTTCCGCATCTCGTGTTAAGGCTTCTAGCTCCTCATAGGAATTCTCAGGCATAGCAAACTTCACCAATTCTACTTTGTTGAATTGATGTTGACGGATTAATCCCCGAGTGTCCCTACCTGCAGACCCGGCTTCGGCCCGGAAACAAGCGCTATAAGCGCAATGGTGAATGGGCAGCTGATCCGCCTCGAGGATTTCCTCTCTGTACATATTGGTCACCGGCACTTCTGCTGTCGGAATTAAGAAATATTCCGTCCCTGCCACCTTAAAGGCATCTTCCTCAAATTTGGGAAGCTGGCCGGTACCAATCATGGAATTCCGATGGACCATATAGGGAGGAAGGACTTCAACATACCCTTTCGCAGTATGCCGATCCAGCATAAAACTAATCAAAGATCTTTCCAGCTTGGCCCCTAAGCCTTTATAAAAGGTAAAGCGGGCTCCCGTGACCTTTCCCGCTCTGGCGAAATCCAGAATATCCAGCTTTTCGCCAATTTCATAATGGGCCAAGGGCTGATAATCAAAACGTCCCGGAGTTCCCCAGCTACGCACTTGGACATTGGCTGATTCATCGCTACCTACCGGCACAGAGGCATGGGGAATATTTGGAATCCCATAGAGTACGGTTTCCATATCATTTTCTATCTTAGTGAGTTGTTCCTCAAGATTCTTGATATCTTGACCAACTTCCCGCATCTCCAAAATGAGCTGTTCGGCATCTTCACCGCTCTTCTTGCGCCGTCCTACTTCTTCAGAGACAGTATTGCGTTTAGCTTTTAAGGTTTCCACATCAAAAAGAAGCTTACGTCGTTCCTCTTCTTGCTTTAAAAACTCGTCCAAGCTGACATTGGAATTTCTTTTTTGGAGCGCATCTTTTACTACCTCAGGGTTTGTGCGTACAAATTTTAGATCAAGCATCTGAAATCCTCCATATCTGAACACTTACTTTTAGATTTTGCCATTGACAATATCCAGAAAATAGCGATAAACACGATCATCTGCACTGCTGTCAGGATGGAAGGCACTGGCCAACAGATTACCCTGTCTCACAAACACTATTTTACCATTATATTCTGATAAAATCCCTACATTCGGGGCAACTTCTTGGATATAATACGACTCGTCAAAAGCTGCCTTCACCGGTTTTGTTCCCAAAGCAGGTATAGACAGATACGCATCGATCTTTCCCTCCATAGGTTCACCGGCGACAGCAACATCCATCAAGCCAAGTCGATTATTCCCTTGCTCCGGAGAGCCTTTACTCATTAAAACCATTCCGGAGCATATTCCGTAGATAGGGAAATCTAGCCTGGCTAATTCCTTAATTCTTTCTCCTAATTCCTTTGGAAAAAGAATACTCTCTGGCAAGCTTTCGCTACCAACAATCATCAAGCCATGAATAGTATCACAATTCTCTCTTGTCCGAACCTCAACCACTTGAAAGTCTGAGTCTAAGCATGGCAGACAAGGATGAATAAAGGTTCTATCGAGAGACAACACCCCAATCCGCTTGTTCATGCATTTTCAGCCCCGTTCTTGTCTGACTGGCAGTTTATACACTGAAATATTCAATGTTGCACACTGGTCTTATATTATATTGCTATTCTTCGTTAGATTCTATTTCGGTTGCTTCTATTGTGGCTATTTCTTCATTTCCCACGTTTTCTAACTCGTCGTCATCCTCTTTATTGGCGACTTTGGCGATGGCCACCACTTTGCTTTCGCCGGTTGTTCGCATAGCCATAACGCCTTGGGCGGAACGTCCTTGCTTCGATATACCGGTGACTTCTTGGCGGATAATAATACCATCATCGGTAATAATCATGAGTTCATCATCCGGTACAATTACTTTTAGTCCGACTAAGAGACCTGTTTTCTCTGTTAATTTCGAAGCGATGATACCCTTACCACCCCGTCCTTGAACTCTGTATTCTGAAGGATTGGTGCGTTTCGAGAAGCCATGCTCGGTCATGGATAGTATTTCCGCGTCTTCTTCATATATTACATCCATACTGACCACGGAATCTCCTTCGCCGAGAGAAATCCCTTTGACGCCATGGGCTGTGCGTCCCATCTGACGGACATCCGATTCTGCAAAGCGAATACACAGACCCTTTTGAGTAGCCATAAGGATATGTTCATCCGCTTTCGTTAAGCGGACGCCGATCAGTTCATCATCCTCATGTAAGCTGATGGCGATTAAACCATCCTTACGCGAGGAGTTGTATTCCCTTAACAAGGTTTTTTTCACGATACCATGCTTGGTAGCCATAAAGAGATGAAAATCTTCATCATATTCCCTTATCGATAGAGCCGTGGTAATCTGTTCCTCGCTTGGGTTAATATTTAAGAGATTGACAATCGCTGTCCCTTTGCCGGTGCGACCAGCTTCGGGTATTTCATAGGTTTTCAAACGATAGACTTTCCCACGGGTCGTAAAGAACAGAATATAATGATGTGTCGTGGTGGTAAAGAGATGTTCCACAAAATCCTCTTCACGGGTGGACATTCCTTGAACGCCTCGACCACCGCGGCGTTGACTTTTATAGGTACTCAAGGGGATTCTCTTGATATAACCCCGATGAGACATGGTCACGACCACTTCCTCATCATCAATTAAATCTTCGATATCCATACGAGACACATCAATGGAAATTTCCGTGCGTCTTTCATCCCCAAATTTTTCTTTGACCTCTTGAAGCTCTTGCTTAATAATATCTAAGACCATTTGTTCCGACTCGAGAACAGCCTTTAAATAAGCGATGGTTTCTTGAAGTTTTTGATACTGTTCTTCGATCTTCTCCCGCTCTAACCCGGTGAGTCTCTTTAGACGCATATCCACAATCGCTTGAGATTGCTTATCACTCAGTCCAAAGCGTGACATCAATTTGTCTTTAGCATCTTGCTCATCAGCAGAAGTTCTAATAATACTAATGACTTCGTCAATATAGTCTAAAGCAATTCTCAAGCCCTCTAAAATATGAGCTTCAGCTTCTGCCTTATTCAACTCAAAACGGGTTCTCCTGGTAATAACATCTTTTTGATGCTCAATAAAATAATGAATGATTTGCTTAAGGTTGAGTACTTTAGGTTGGCCATCCACTAAGGCTAAAAGATTAACTCCAAAGCTGTCTTCCATCTGGGTGTGCTTATAGAGCTGATTGAGAAGGACCTGGGGGTTAACATCCCGGCGCAGTTCCATCACAACCCGCATGCCTGTACGGTCAGATTCATCCCGAAGGTCGGTAATCCCTTCGATCTTTTTCTCTCTTACCAACTCGGCAATTTTTTCTACAAGTCTGGCTTTATTGACCATGTAAGGAAGCTCGCTAACAATAATCCGCATTTTTCCGGACTTTTCCATTTCCTCAATATGGGCTTTAGCCCTTATTTTAAAACTTCCTTTACCGGTTTTGTAAGCAGAAATAATTCCTTCGGTTCCCATTATGGTTGCACCTGTAGGAAAATCAGGGCCTTTGATATAGGTCATCAGTTCTTTAATCTCAATATCGGGATTTTCCATCTGAGCTATCGTTCCATCAATCACTTCAACAAAATTATGGGGAGGAATATTGGTGGCCATTCCCACCGCGATTCCAGAGGAACCATTGACCAAAAGATTAGGAAATTTTGCTGGTAAAACCTTGGGTTCTTCTAGTCTCTCATCATAGTTGGGTTGAAAATCCACTGTATCCTTATCGATGTCAGCCAGCATATATTGCGTTATTTTAGACATTCTGGCCTCGGTATAACGCATAGCTGCCGCTGAGTCACCATCAACAGAGCCAAAATTACCATGTCCTTCGACTAAAGGATAACGAGTGGAAAAATCTTGGGCTAAGCGAACGACTGCATCATAAATGGAGCTGTCACCATGGGGATGGAATTTTCCCATGCAATCTCCAACAAGCCTTGCGCATTTGCTGAAAGGCTTATTAGGGGTCATTCCTAACTCATGAAGTGTATAAATAATGCGCCTATGAACTGGCTTTAAGCCATCTCGTACATCGGGCAAAGCTCGGCTGACGATAACACTCATAGAATAATCAATAAATGATTTTCGAAGCTCCTCCGAGATTTCCCTCGGGAGAACTTTCCCTCCCTGGATTTCTTCAGTTGACATGTGTTATCCCCCCTTAAACATCCAGATTACGTACATATTTGGCATTTTCATGGATGAAATCACGCCTTGGTTCAACCTGATCTCCCATGAGAATCGTAAAGAGTTCATCTGCTTTAATAGCGTCATCCATGGTCACTTGCAGAATCGTCCTTTTCGCTGGATCCATGGTGGTATCCCAAAGCTGGTCTGCGTTCATTTCCCCTAAACCTTTATAGCGTTGAATTTCTACTTTATCGCGGCCAATTTTATCTTGAATCTTTGCTAATTCTTCATCGCTATAGGCATAGTGAACATCCTTCCCTTTCTTGATCTTAAAGAGAGGAGGCTGGGCAATATAGACATAATTATTTTCGATCAAGGGTTTCATAAAACGGAAAAAGAAAGTGAGCAATAAGATTCTAATATGAGCACCATCCACATCCGCATCCGTCATAATCACGAGTTTATGATAACGTGCTTTGGTAATATCAAAATCCTCAGAGATCCCCGTACCCATAGCCGTAACCATAGCCCGAATCTCGGCATTACCTAAGATCCGATCCAAGCGAGCTTTCTCGACATTGAGAATTTTACCCCGTATAGGCAAAATAGCTTGGAAACGACGATCCCGGCCTGATTTTGCCGAACCACCGGCACTATCCCCTTCCACGATATACATTTCGCAGAGCTCCGCTTCCTTCCAAGAGCAGTCAGCCAATTTACCGGGTAAAGCGCTGACTTCTAGAGCACTTTTTCTCCGCGTTAACTCTCTAGCCTTGCGTGCCGCTTCTCTGGCACGAGAAGCTTGCAGGGATTTTTCAATGACTTTCTTGCCTATCGCAGGATTTTCTTCCAGAAAAACGGCTAAGCCTTCTCCTGTGATTGAGTCAACAATTGATCTAATTTCTGAATTCCCTAGCTTGGTCTTCGTTTGCCCCTCAAATTGGGGTTCCGGTACTTTAACCGAAATCACAACCGTTAAACCTTCCCGGATATCTTCTCCGGTCAGATTAGACTCGTTGTCTTTAAGAATCTTATTCTTGCGGGAATAATCATTCACCACCCGAGTTAAAGCTGCCTTAAACCCGGATTCGTGAGTACCCCCTTCTTGTGTATGGATATTATTGGCATAAGAAAATAGGTTTTCAATATAACCGTCATTATATTGCATACATATTTCAACTTGGACCCCATCCTTTTCCGCTTCAAAATAGATAGGTTCAGGATGAAGAACTTCTTTAGAACGGTTAATATATTTGACAAAGTCAAAGATACCACCAGTGTGGTAGTAAAGTTCTTTCTTGTCCTCTCTTTCATCAATGAGAGTAATCGCGACTTTCTTGTTCAAAAAAGAGAGCTCGCGCAAGCGATGAGCTAAAATATCAAATTGGAAGACGATCTCTTCAAAAATCTGCGGATCGGGCGCAAAAGATATCTTTGTTCCTGTTCTTCCCTGTTCTGCTTCACCGATAACAGTAAGCTCGGATGTCGTTTTACCACGCATAAACTCCTGGTGATAAATCTTGCCATCCTTCATAACCTCAACATGTAACCAAGTAGACAAAGCATTAACAACGCTCATCCCCACGCCATGGAGTCCACCTGATACCTTATAGGCACTGCCACTGAATTTTCCTCCGGCGTGAAGCACAGTTAAGGCAACTTCAACAGCTGGCTTACCAAGCTTTGGGTGTATATCCACCGGAATACCCCGTCCGTTATCTACCACTGTTATACTATTGTCTTCATGAATTTTAACTTCAATCGTATCGCAAAAGCCTGCTAATGCTTCATCAATACTGTTGTCAACAATTTCATACACTAAGTGATGTAATCCACGACTACTAGTAGAACCGATATACATGCCAGGACGTTTACGAACAGCTTCTAGCCCTTCAAGTACTTCAATCTGCCCTGCATTATAATCATCATTTGGCATATTTACCTTTGATTCAGCATTTTCTTGCAAAGCTGATCCCTCCCAATCATAATCCCTCATAATAAAAAATGAATTAATTCTTATGTATTACAAAATTTTTTTGATTAATTAAACAATTAACCTTTTAATTATACAACTTTTTTACCCTTTATACAAATATAGGATGATTAGGAAATCGAAGAAACCTCTCCTTATTATTCAGGGAGGTTTCTTTTCAAGTGCTTATTCTTCATACAAATCCTTTAAATTTGATCGCTTAAGTAATGTGGTTGACGATATGGGTGAAAAAAAATTACCTTGCTTGGTTATCACTAAGGATTTCTCTTTTCCGGGTTCGGAAATATAGTTTAAATTTTTATTCTTTTTGATGCCATTTAAAAATGTTACCGAGGTAGGATTTTGCATAGCAGATTCCAAGTCTAATATTGCAATAATTCTATCTTGACTAATGAGTACATCTCCACCTAAGTGTAAAAACATCAATTAAACCTCCTAATCTGGCCATTTTCTACTTTCAGCATTAATGATGCTCTAGGGGTTAGGGTTTCCGCACTTGTTATGGTTATTATCGTCTGCTGTAAATTTTTTACATAATCTAATAAATAGTCTCTCCTTAATTCATCTAATTCAGACAGAACATCATCCAAAAGCAGCAAAGGATATTCACCTTTATTCTGACGAATAACCTCCAATTCAGCTAATTTGGTGCTTAGGACAATGGAGCGTTGCTGACCTTGTGATCCATAAAGACGTGCTGAACGATCATTTAATTTAAACAGAATATCATCACGATGCGGCCCGACTAAAATCATTTTCCTTTCGATTTCTAGAGGTGTTTTTTCCTCCAAAAGCTTCGGAAAAATTTCTATGGCTTCCATCAGATTATCTTTGCCTAAAGAATGATACTCCATAGTAAGTCTTTCTCTACCTGAGGAAATTTGCCCGTAAATTTCCTGGCTTTTTTGGGAGAGTAAGGCTGTAAATTCCCAGCGATTCTTAATTATTTCCGAACCAATGCGAACCATTTGTTCATTCCATAGTTCAAGCTGGCTCTTTATCCCATTTTGGCCGCGTTTGAGGAGAGCGTTCTTTTGCTGGATCACCTTGTTATAAGCATTAAGCAATTGTATATGCTTTGAATGATGCTGAGCAATATGTAAATCTAAGAAGCGTCTCCGTTCAGCGGGTCCTCCTTTGACCATCGCTAAATCATCAGGCGAAAAAAATACAACATTGATTGTGCCTACGTACTCAGATAATTTCCGACAGGGAATTTGATTAATTTTGATGACTTTTCTTTTCTCTTTATAATGACTTTCTAAACGGAGCTTTCGTCTCTGAACAAGAAAATCTCCATAAAGGTGAAACTCATTTTCCCCCCAGCTCATCAACTCCTGTTCACGATGGACTCGATAAGATTTTCCTGTCAATAGATAGTAGATTCCTTCCAGGATATTGGTCTTGCCTTGGCCATTTTCTCCTTGGAGGATGTTCAATCCGGATTGAAAACGAACCTCTTGATCCAGATAATTTCGAAAAAACTTTAGATGTAGCCATTGTATTTCCATTTTGCAGCCAGCTTAAGAGGTGCGTACAGGTAAAGCGAGGTAAAGATAGTCTGGATCATCCACAGGACGAATAATACCGGGGCTATAGGGCCCGGATAATTCAAAAACAATCTCTTCTGAGTCGATAATTTTAAGAACATCTAATAAAAATTTGGAATTGAAGGCGATCTTGACATCATTACCTTCTTTGCGAATTTCCATTTGCTCGGAAATCTTTCCCAAGTCAGAGGTTTGATCAATGGATAAATGTTCCGTGTCGATGGTCAGCTTGATAATGCTCGCATGACTACCGTCCCGCGCTAACAAAGAAGCCCTTTCTACTGATTCTTGGAATAGCTTAGTTGGAAGTATAATCTTCGTCTGGCAGGATTGAGGAATGACTTGTTTATAATTTGGAAATTGCCCTTCAATTAAGCGAGAGAGAAGATAAACAGAACCAAACTGAAAAACAATTTGGGATGGATTGAAACGAATAAGCAAATTCTCATCTTCATCTTTAAGTAAGCGATAGATTTCTCCTAAGGTCTTAGCTGGAATAATCCCTTGAAACTTAAATTTATCGGAGTTAGAGATTTCCGCAAATCGATAAGCTAAACGATGGGTATCGGTAGCAATTAAACGAATTGTATTATCTTCTATCTGCAAAAGACAGCCTGTAAAGACAGGACGACTTTCTTCAGTTGAGCAGGTAAAGATTGTTTGCTTAATCATCGTTTTAAAAAGGGATACAGGTAAAGTGAAGGTTTCTGCATCTAAGAGATCCGGTAATAAAGGAAACTCTTCAGGATCATAACCTCTCAGGGATAAATCCGATTCATAATATCTAATAGTAAGAACATCATTTTCTAATTCTAAAACGATGGCAGCATCCGGTAGTTTGCGAACAAGATCAGAGAAAATTCGGGAGGGCAGAACGACGACCCCTTCTTCTTCAACTTGGGCAGGAACTACACAACGAATGCCAATTTCTAAATCAGTGGCTTCAAATATTAATGACTGTCCTTCTGCTTTAATCATGATACCTTGTAGGACAGGTAAGGTATTTTTATTTGATACCGCTTTTTGGACAGTATTTACACCTGTCAATAAGGAATCCTTTGAACAATAAACTTTCATTAGGCAGCCTCCTATAAATAACTTGGCAACAACAAAACTTTTAGGAATATTTTAAGGGGAATAATAATAAGATATTAATTTAGTAGTATAAGTAGTATAGCTTGTCTCTATGTGGATAATTGGCTTAAGTCCTTGGGAGAGTATGTTTAAAAAAGAGTAAAAACATGTGAATTAATTCGGAATTTTATCCACATGTTAACATCCTCAATTATTTATAAATTTTATCCCAGCTTTACTGACATGTTATTCACATATTATACCACATTAGGTGCTTTGAATGATTTTTATAATTTCATTGATTTTCCGATCAAACATTTGATCATTGCGGCGTGCTTCCGAAATTTTATCATGAGCGTGAAGGACTGTGGTATGATCTCTTCCGCCAAATTCATCCCCTATTCTCGGTAAAGAACTATCGGTGAGTTCTCTAGATAAGTACATAGCAATTTGACGTGGAAAAGCAACTGCCCTTGTCCTCTTTTTCGCTTTAAATTCTGATAAAGAAAGATGATAGTAATCAGATACCGCTTGCTGAATTTTTTCTATGGTTATTTCCTTGGGTACATTCACAGGAATAATATCTTTCAATGCTTCGGTAGCAGTTTCAATCGTAATGGGATTAGAGGTGAGGGATCCAAAAGCCATAACGCGAATTAATGCTCCCTCGAGTTCCCTTATGTTGGAGTGGATTTTGTCAGCAATATAAACCATCACTTCGTTAGCCACTTGTAAATTCTCTAATTTAGCTTTTTTACGGAGAATAGCGACTCGAGTTTCTAAATCTGGTGGTTGGATGTCTGTAATTAGACCCCATTCAAAGCGGGAGCGCAAACGGTCCTCCAAGGTAGGAATTTCTTTAGGAGGACGATCAGATGAAATGATAATTTGTTTGTTTGCGTCATGGAGGGCATTAAACGTATGGAAAAACTCTTCCTGGGTACCCTCTTTACCGGCAAGAAACTGAATATCGTCAATAAGTAATATATCCACATTTCGATAATGGTTACGGAACTCAATAGGATTCTGATCTCGGATCGATTCAATAAGTTCGTTGGTAAATTTTTCACTGGAGACATAAAGCACACGTGTACCGGGGGAGCGCTGAATAACAGCGTTACCAATAGCATGCATCAAGTGGGTTTTGCCTAGTCCAACCCCTCCATAAATAAATAAGGGGTTATAGGCAAGTGCCGGAGATTCAGCTACGGCTAAAGCTGCAGCATGGGCAAAGCGGTTACTGTTACCAATGACGAAGGTATCAAAGGTATATTTAGAATTTAAGGTCCGATTAGAGGGAGATTCCTCTTTGGTATCGGTCGAAGATATAAATACATCTTCTTTCTGATGTGCATCCTCTTGTTGCTGAGTGATAATAAAGCGCAAATTCATGGATTGGCCAAGGATCGATTGAACTGTAGAGCGAATCAAAGGGGAATAGCGACTCTCCAGCCAATCCTTCGCAAATTCATTGGGTACACTCACAATTAGTGTATCTCCCTCAATGTCGAGAAGGTGTGTCGAACTAAGCCAAGTCTCAAAGCTGGGTTTAGAGAGTTCAGTTTCTAATTTTGCTAGGGTTTCTTTCCAGAGTACATGAAGAGTACGGGGTGGCATTTTGTGATCCTCCCTTGTCGAATAAAAGTAGAAAATATGACAATAAAAAAGTTATACACAAACTTATACACATTTGTGGATAACTTAATAAATTTTTTGCTGTGAATAATAAATTTGAGTAAATACTGCTCATGTAAAGATGGTGTAAAAATATAATACCAAGTTTCGAGAGGGTTATCAACAGGAAGTTGGTCCTAAAAATAATTTATTCACAGGTGGATAACTTTTTCTACCCAGAGGTTATCCACATAGTATTTAATAATGTCTGCTTGACAGAGCTAAAAAACTTAGAGTATAATCTCAAGAGATATGCAATTTTTAGTGGTTTTTTCCCTTTCAAAGGAGGTGCAATAAAAGTTATGAAACGTACTTGGCAACCGAAAAATCGTCGCCATCAGAGAGTACATGGTTTTTTAAGCAGAATGAGTAGCTCAACCGGTAGAAACGTGCTTAAACGCCGTCGTGCTAAAGGGCGGAAGAAATTATCAGCTTAAGGCCGCAATCTTGTGGCCTTTTTCATGCTATTGAAAAGAAAAATATTTAATTTTTTATAGTATGGGGTATTTTTATCTCATCTTTATTCATAGAATAGGTTTATTCTAAGGTAGAGTGAGGAAAACTAAGTAAGATTAGGTAATACTACGACAATTGGGATTGTGGAGGAGCCATGTTACAGAGAAATCTTAGATTGCGTCAAAAATCTCTTTTCAAAAAGGTTTTTGCACAAAGAAAAAGTTTCTCTGGAAAGTATGTTGTCGTTTATGTGGCAGAGGGTCCCTCTAAATTCGGATTCATTGCCTCTAAAAAAGTCGGTAATGCTGTGGTTCGTAATCGGGCCAAGCGTTTAATGAGAGAAGTCATTCGGCGCCATCTTCTAGAGATTAAAGAAAATACTCAAATTATTTGTATTGCTCGTTCTTCTATTAAAGGAGTTTCTTATTCAGAAGTAGAAAATAGTCTTGTAAAAAGCTTATATAGAGCAAAAGCTATCAAGGGTGTGGAGCTAGGTTAATTGTTCCATAGGATGGGATTTGTATGAAAGCTATTTTGGTTGGATTAATTCGGTTTTATCAACGATTTATTTCTCCTCTAAAACGGCCATCTTGCCGCTTTTATCCGACATGCTCAGAATATTCTATTCAGGCTCTACAGAAATACGGGGTTATCAAAGGAAGCTGGAAATCCCTTGTGAGGATTTCTAAATGCCACCCCTTTCACCCTGGCGGTTATGATCCGGTATAAGGAGGGTTCTTGTGAGTACTTTTGTTGAATGGATGACTATATTATTGAAGTGGTTATATAGTCTAACTGATATGGTGGGATTTGCTAGTTATGGTCTAGCTATTATACTTCTAACCATAATCATAAAAACTGTCATCTTCCCCTTGACCTGGAAGCAAATGAAATCTATGAGAAAAACCGTTGAGATTCAGCCAAAGCTTCAAGAACTTCAAAAGAAGTATAAAGGAAAGCCAGAGAAACTGAATCAAGAAACCATGGCTTTGTATAAAGAGCATAATGTGAACCCAGCAGGTGGTTGTCTACCCTTGATTGTCCAGCTTCCAATTTTCTGGGCTTTGTATCAGACTCTTTTTAAGTTTAGTAACTACATTTCAGATCCAAGTCAAGCGATGTTCTTAGGATTTGATATCACCGCGACTGGAAATATAGTCTTTGCCGTCCTGGCAGGGGCAACCACTTTTTTGCAGACAAAGCTTACTACTGCGACCAATCCAACTATGAATGCTGATAAAGGTGGCAAACCTGATCCGACTCAATCAACTCAAAAAATGATGCTCTATTTTATGCCATTTTTCATGGCCTATATCAGTTGGACTGTTCCTGCTGGACTAGCGTTGTACTTCTTAACAATGAATATTGTTTCGATACTTCAACAGCTTTATATCAATCGCAGACTTGATAAAGAAAAGTTAGATGCTGCCGCTTCATAAGCTTGGTGGCAACCTAGGTAAGTTTGCTTGACTGAGGGAGGGTATCCATGAGATTTGCTGAGAAAACCGGTAAAACTGTCGATGAGGCCATCAGTGCTTGTCTCGCTGAATTAGGGGTAGATCGAGATCGAGTAAAGATTGAAGTTCTAGAGGAGCCTACAAAAAAAGGACTTTTTGGTTTACTAGGAACCACCCAAGCGAAAGTGCGGGTTACATATGAGGATTCACCAGGTGAAATAGCTAGTGTCTTTCTAAAGGATGTATGCCAGTCCATGGGAGTTAACGCTGAATTTAATTGGTCACAGACGACGGGTCAGCATTGGCTTGTTAATATCACTGGAGAAGAGCTCGGTATATTAATTGGTCGCCGTGGAGATACTCTAGAAGCTCTCCAATACTTAACCAATCTTGCTGTTTCTAAACAGCTTTCTGAGAAAGTACGGATTATCGTGGATGTGGAAGGATATCGACAACGGCGCGAAGAGACTTTAGTCCGTTTGGCGAAGCGACTTTCTGATAAGGTAAAGCGTACAGGAACACGAGTGGTTCTCGAACCTATGAATCCTCATGAGAGAAGGATTATTCATACAGCATTGCAAGAAGAAACTCACATCTCGACTTTTAGTGAAGGTGAAGAGCCCAATCGTAAAGTAGTCATTTCTTTAAAACGGACCAAAGAGAATTTCTGAGGGGTGAGAGTTACCCCTCTTTTTTTTTAATATGTCGTAATTTTAATTCAATACCAGTAAAATAGGATGGAAGTGGAGCGAATCCCATGGATGATACGATTATTGCATTAGCGACAGCCTTAGGTGAGGGAAGTATCCATATCATAAGAATGAGTGGACCTCAGTCCCAAGGAATTATAGATAGTACCTTTGTTCCTCGTCACAGAGAACGCTGGCAAGAGAATAAAAACTATACCTTGCATATCGGTCATTTTTATGGAGGAGATAAAATCCTTGATGAAGTCCTTGTGGGCAGAATGTTAGCTCCTAGCTCCTATACTGGTGAGGATGTTTACGAAATTAATTGTCATGGTGGCTTATTTGTGGCCGAACGGATCATGGAAGAATGTCTTCGCAAGGGTGCACGTTTAGCAGAAGCTGGAGAATTTACAAAACGTGCTTTTCTTAACGGTAAGCTCGACTTGATTCAAGCTGAGGCTATTGTGGACTTGATTGGTGCAAAAACTGATATTTCCGCAGATCTCGCTCTGAATCAGATGAGTGGTCAGCTCTCGGAGAAGATTTCGGTACTGCGCGAACAGGTCTTAGAAACCCTCGCTTTCATTGAAGCCGGTATCGATTTTCCCGAAGACGGTGTAGAAAGTCTGGATCGCGATGCTCTTCTTCAGAGAATTGAACTTGGGCTTCGACATGCTCAGGATTTGTTCAATGGCAGCAGAACCGGGAGAATTCTGCGCGAAGGATTGATAACAGTCATCGTTGGGCAGCCCAATGTCGGTAAATCCAGCTTATTGAATGCTCTTATGGGCGAAGATAGAGCTATCGTTACCGATGTTCCCGGGACGACTCGGGATGAAATTCGCGAATCCGTGAATGTGGGTGGTATCGTTTTACAGTTAGTTGATACTGCCGGCATCAGGGAAAGCGATGATGTAGTAGAAAAACTGGGCATTGAGCGCTCATGGAAGGCTATGGCAAGAGCAGACCTTATTCTACTCTTAGTTCAGGCAGGTGAAAAACTTACCGGGGACGAGCTTGAGATACTGAAAAGATACCCTAAGAATACGATTGTCCTGATTAATAAACTGGATCTTCTAGAAGGTGTGGATCTACCAGGGGATACCTTACCGGCGGAACCTCGACCTGGGGTGTGGATTCCCTTTTCAGTTAAGGAAGACATTGGTTTTGCCGAATTAGAAGCGGAAATCATGAGGCGTGTCTATGAGGGTAACGAGGAAAGGGCTAAAGAACCCTTACTTTCGAATATTCGGCAAATCTCTACTTTGGAGAGGGCAACTCTTGCTTTAACAAGCGGCCAGGAATCCGTGCAAAAGGGGTTACCCTGGGATATCGTTTCCATTGATATTCGTCAAGCGCTGCAAGAAATATCGCAGATGACGGGGGATACTCTTCAGGAGTCCTTGCTTGATGATATCTTTTCAAGATTTTGTATAGGAAAGTAGGAGAAACAGTGGAGTACTTTGCTGGAAAATATGATGTTATTGTGGTTGGGGCTGGACATGCCGGTTGCGAGGCGGCTTTGGCTTCCGCACGCATGGGCTGCCAGACCTTGCTGATGACCTTAAGCATTGACACGATTGCTCATATGCCCTGTAATCCTTCCTTAGGAGGACCAGCTAAGGGACATCTCGTTCGGGAAATTGATGCCTTGGGTGGGCAAATGGCCATCACCGCTGACGAAACCTCTATTCAGGCGAGGATGTTGAATACAGGGAAAGGTCCCGCTGTTCACGCTTTGCGGATACAATCAGATAAACAAGCATACCACCTTCATATGCAAAATGTTCTTATGGAACAAGAAAATTTAACCCTGCTTCAGGGTATGGTAGAGCAGATTAAAACGGCCCATGGTCAAGTATGCGGTGTCGTAACGCGGACGGGGGCTTTTTTCGAAGCGCAGACGGTCGTCTTGACGAGTGGTACTTATTTACGTGGACGGATTATTATTGGCGATGCCATGTATGAAGGCGGACCTAACGGACAGGAAACAGCGCAAAATCTTTCTGGGGCTTTAACTAAACTCGGACTGGAGCTGGGGCGATTTAAAACCGGCACTCCACCACGGATCAATAAACGGTTTGTCGATTTTTCAAAATTCACTGTTCAGCCTGGGGATAGCACCCCTTGGCGATATTCCTTTCTGCCGACCCAAAGTATGTACTGGCAAAGAGATACAGACAAACAAATCCCCTGTTGGTTAGGCTATACAACACCAGAGACTCATGCAATCATTCAAAAAAATCTTCATCGAGCTCCTCTTTACTCTGGAAAAATCGAAGGCATTGGCCCCCGTTATTGCCCTTCCATTGAAGATAAGATAGTACGGTTTGCTGATCGTCCATCCCATCAGATTTTTCTCGAGCCAGAAGGTTGGGACAGTGATGAGCTTTATATCGCCGGTTTATCCACCAGTATGCCTGAGGAAGTTCAATATGAGATATTGCAAAGTATACCAGGATTAGAGAAGGCCATGTTGCTTCGTCCAGGCTATGCCATTGAATATGATTACGTCAAGCCCCATCAGCTTTCTCTGAGTTTGGAAGTACGCAAGCTACCGGGTTTGTTCACTGCGGGCCAACTCAATGGCACTTCAGGCTACGAGGAAGCTGCTGCCCAAGGCTTATTGGCTGGAATTAATGCAGCTCAGCGAGTCAAGGGTAAGGATCCCTTTATTGTGCGACGTTCGGAAGGGTATTTAGGTGTGCTGATTGATGACCTAGTCAATAAAGGGGTGAAAGAACCTTATCGCCTTCTCACCTCACGGGCCGAATATCGCTTAATTCTCCGGCAAGATAATGCGGATCTTCGTTTAACACCACGGGGAAGAGAAATCGGGCTCGTTGATGATCAGCGTTGGGAGATCTTTCAGAAGAAAAAGGATTCACTTACTGAGATACATGCCTTATGGAGAGGAACGACCTTTTCTCCTCTTAATGAACAATTGATCGAGATCTTGGCCGCAGCCGGTTCTACCCCGGTTCATGGTGGGATAACTGCAGAAGAACTGATGAGAAGACCGGAAATAACAATTAACGAGATGAAGCAACTCTTACCCCAATTAGCCGAATATGAGGAAGAGGCACTGCTAGAAGCGGGTATCGAAATCAAATACACTGGATATATCGAAAAACAACTCCTGGAGATTGAACGATTGACCAAGATGGAAGAGCGATTGATCCCCGAGGTCATAATATACGATCAAATCAAGGGTTTATCCACTGAAGGAAGACAACGACTTAAGGAAGTATCCCCGACGAATATGGGTCAAGCATCGCGAATTACCGGAGTCACCCCGGCAGATATTTCGGTTATGCTTGTCTATTTGGAACAGCGTCGCAGAGGAGGAAATGTTGATGCAACCTGAGCATAAAGATCTTCTTCGCCAGCTCTCCTTGGCAAGGTTGAATCTTCATATAGCGGACGATCAACTGGAGCAGTTTTCAGTTTATGCAGATCGTTTAGTCGAGTGGAATCAAAAAGTAAACCTGACAAGTATTACGGATCCCGAAGAGATTATTCTCAAGCATTTTGTGGATTCCCTTTCACTGCTACCCTTAGTAGCAGGAACCAAAATGGCAGATATTGGAACAGGTGCGGGGTTTCCTGGCCTGCCCATTAAGATTATGTTACCGAAGCTTAAGGTGTATCTTGTTGATTCTCTTGCTAAACGATTGGAATTTTTGGATGCCGTCCTAGATGAGCTCAGTATTCAAGAGGTTGAAACGGTTCATTCCCGTGCCGAAGACTTTGCCCGAAATCCACTTTATCGGGAGACCTTTGATTGTGTGACCTCTCGGGCTGTTGCTCGCTTACCTGTATTGCTTGAATATGCAATCCCACTTTTGAAAAAAGGAGGGGTTTTCTTAGCAGCTAAGGGACCTCAGGTCGACGAGGAAATAACCGAGGCAAAGAAAGCTGCGGAGATATTAGGTGCTGAGATAAAAGATATCCGAAGATTTAGCTTGGGTGAGGAAGCAGAACACCGAGCCGTTGTTGTTATTGAGAAGATATCGCCAACGCCTAAGGCATACCCGCGCAAAGCGGGCACACCGGCAAAGAAGCCATTAATTTAATAGTGTTAAAGCGTCCTCAATGAACTGAACCAATAGTTTATTGGGGACGCTTTTTTATTTTCCTTAGGAAACGAATGACAAACACTTTAATTATTATGCTTTTACTTGCCTTTTCAGTTCAAAGTCTCTAGTTTTCTTGAGGATGATTTGATACTATAAAAAGGTGGTGTATAAACACAGGACTAATCGCCTATTTTCTCCGTCCCTATAGACGGTGAGTTCCGAGGGTGGTTAAGTCAATAGCTTAGTTCTAGATAGACACTCTTAGGAAAGAGTAAGCTTGATAGATTGAGAGAGGAGGTTACTGTATGGCTAGAATAATCGCAATAGCTAATCAAAAAGGTGGAGTTGCTAAAACGACAACAGCTGTTAACTTGAGTGCATGTCTTGTTGAACATGGCAAACGGGTTTTGCTTCTTGATCTAGACCCTCAAGGAAATGCCTCAAGCGGATGTGGAATAAATAAGAATAAACTTGAGGAAAGTATCTATGATGTACTTATTAATGAAGTTCCTCTAGAGAAGATCATCATGAAAACAGAAATACCAGGTTTAATGATTGCTCCTGCCAAAATTGAGCTTGCCGGTGCCGAAATTGAGCTGGTTGGTCTAGTAAAAAGAGAAGAAAAGCTTTCTTCTGCTTTGACGAAAGTAAAGGACGACTATGATTTCATTTTTATTGATTGCCCTCCTTCTTTAGGACTTCTTACCCTTAATGCTTTGACTGCTGCTACAGACGTACTTATTCCGGTTCAATGTGAATATTATGCACTTGAAGGCTTAACCTTGCTTATGGATACGATCCACCGGGTGAAACGCAACCTCAACCCCAATCTAAATATTTTAGGTGCATTGCTAACTATGTTCGACGCACGAACAAATCTCGGTATTCAGGTAGTTGATGAAGTAAAGAAGTATTTTAAGCAGAAAGTTTTCTCGACCATTATTCCTAGAAATGTTCGTTTAGGAGAAGCACCTAGTCATGGAAAGCCAATTGTTCTTTATGATTCACGATCTCGTGGGGCCGAGGTTTATCGGGATCTTGCGGAGGAGGTATTAGAACGTGTCTAAAAAGGCTTTGGGACGTGGCTTAGAAGCTTTAATTGGTGCTGAGCCTATGGAAAATGAAAGTAATAGCAGAGAAATAGAGCTGGAAAAAATCATACCGAATCCTGATCAACCGCGAAAGGGCTTTGACCAAGAGGGATTGGAAGAACTAGCAGCTTCCTTAAAGGTCCATGGCTTGCTCCAGCCTATTTTAGTTCAAGCTAGAGATGATGAGTATATTATTATTGCGGGGGAAAGACGATTTCGCGCGGCAAAGCTAGCCGGACTTAGTAAAATTCCCTGCCTCATCCAATCGGGAAGTGAACAGGAGCTCGCTGAAAAGGCCTTAGTTGAAAACATCCAAAGATCTGATCTATCACCAGTAGAAGAAGGAATGGCCTATGCTCGACTAATTCAAGAGTATGGATTGACCCAAGAGCAAGTAGCTGAACGCGTTGGCAAGGGTCGACCGACTATTGCGAATCTAGTCCGCGTTATTCAGTTGCCAGAGCCAATATTGAGATTGATCCAAGAAAGTAAGTTAAGTCTCGGCCACGCCAAAGTATTATTAGGGCTTAAAGACACCTCGCTGCAAGTTTTATTGGCACAGAAAGTCGCAAAGGACAATTTGCCAGTCAGAGAATTAGAGAACTTAATCCTAAAGTATACGGATCAATTAGAATCACCTAAACCCCCCAAGAAAGTCCCTCCTGTTTTTAATCAGATCGAAGATAAATTGAGATCATCCTTCCAAACCAAAGTCAAGTTAAAGGGAAAACCCGAACGAGGGAAAATTGAGATAGAATACTTTTCTGAAGAAGAGTTTAACCGACTATTAGAGTTATGGCATATACGAGTTGATTAAAAATGTTCCACATGGAACATTTTTTTTACAGATCAGAATGGATTTGATAATTTGCTTCGTTGCATTTTAATGTTTTCTGGATAGCAATGATTGAGTTTTGATCTGCCTTAGGCTATAATCCTAATATTGTTTGTTGATGGGGAATGTTCCACGTGGAACATTTGATGCATTCTGATCAGCCTACGCGTTATTCGCTTCGTGATTTTACAAAGTCATCAAAAGCATACAATGTTAATATTTCGGAGCTGTGAGTTGAAGGCTTGCTAAGAGTTATGCTTCAAGAGAATACCCTAAAAATGACGGTGCGACAGAAAGCAAGGAAGCTACTAAAGAAATAGAAAGAAACAATGTTCCACGTGGAACATTGTTGAACTTTGCAGTAAGGGTGATGGTTTGTGCTCGGAACAATTGTGAACTCATTGGCAATTATTATTGGTGCAATAGTAGGAATTCTCTTTGGTAAGGCTTTGCCGGAGAAAATTAAGAGAACAGTAACTCAAGGGATTGGTCTAGCGGTAATACTTATCGGTTTGAGTATGGCTTTAGAAACTCGAAATCCAATAGTAGTTATTGCAAGTCTAGTTTTGGGTGGAATCCTTGGCGAGTGGATCGATATTGAGATGAGACTCCAGCACTTAGGATTGTGGTTAGAAAGAAAATTTTCTAAGTGCGGGGCCGGAGGTAATTTCACTAAAGGATTTGTTTCTTCGAGCCTCATGTTTTGCGTGGGGGCAATGGCCATTATGGGGGCCTTAGAAAGTGGTCTCAAAGGAGTGCATGATATTCTCTACGCGAAATCCATGCTCGATGGGATTTCATCTATTGTTTTAGCATCATCGATGGGGATTGGGGTCCTAGTGTCAGCGATACCTGTATTTTTATATCAAGGGGGAATAACGGTGTCAGCAGGGCTCCTTCAAGGCATGCTCTCCGAAGCGGTTATAGCTGAGATGAGTGCAACTGGCGGATTGCTAATTGTCGGAATAGGGCTGACTTTACTTGAAATTAAAGAAATTAAAGTGGGTAATCTATTACCAGGAATATTTGTTGCTATTCCTTTGACTTTGTTTTTTGCACAAGTAATGTAGAACAGATTTAGGTAATGAATGGATCGAGGGGGAGACTATGAATTTAGAACAAATCATGCCACTATCCTATTGGGCTATAGCATTTGTGGGGTTCCTATGCCTTATTGAGTTAATATGGATTCTTATGTTGAATAGTAAAATGAGGAAGTTTCAGAAGGCATATCTCGCATTACAAACCTTCGTAGAGGGTAGCTCCTTGGATCAGGAGCTTAGAGCGTATCGCGAAGAGGTAAAAGATAATAAAGCAGATATCAAACAAATTCAGGAGAGGGTAGACCGAACAGAAAAGAAACTACGGGTATCCATAGATCGTGCAGAATTGGTCCGCTTCAGTGCTTTTGAAAATATGGGTAGCGATTTGAGCTTTTCCTTGGCGCTCCTCAACCAGGAAGCGAATGGTGTTGTCATTTCTTCGATTAACAATCGCGATGAATCAAGAGTTTACGCCAAACCGATCGTTCAAGGTGAATCAACATACCATCTTTCAGAAGAAGAGAAGTTGGCAATAAGTAAGACTAAAGATAGTGTAAAAGTATAAGCTGGACATCAACTGGCATAATGTGTATGAGCGTGAGATGAGTGTAAATAGTAATTAGTTTAAATAAGAATACTGACCTAATACTACTAAAATATAATAGACAACAAATATGGGAGACGATCGCTACTGACAAAAGTAGGTGATCATCTCCCTTTATATTAGAAAAGAGATCTAAAATGCACAATTAAAGATGAAGTAACATGAGGTGGTTAAGAAACTCTCGTCTTGATATAGGCATTAGCTAATAGATCACTAAGTGCCTCAGACATCTTCCAGACTAGCCCGAGCCGTGTATTTTGTAAAACCATGTACTCCATAAAACCACCAACATTAACAATCCCGGTTAAGTGGACTTCGCCAACGGCTGGGAGCTCTTTATGAACTCCAGCACCTGGCTTAAGCGGTCCATTTGCAAGAGTAATATTGCCAACAGAGTCCATCTTGCCTAGGCAAGCATCAATAGCGACAATAAAGGGGTTATAATAAGTACTTTGGATGTATTGAATATTCTCGGCTAAGTTTGTGGCATGCACAGGCTGTTCTAAGGTGCCTAGAACAGTGAGTTTAGGCAAGCCTAAGCGGCTGAGATAGGTTCCAGTAAGTGGGCCAAGGGCATCTCCGGTAGAACGGTCGGTACCGATGCATAAGATAACTAATGGACGGTGGCGTTCCTCATAGAGAACATCAATGAGCCTAGCCTCCATTTTTTGTGTCCCAATTTTATCATCAAAATGTGTTTTGAATTTATGAGATTCTGTAAAAACAGAAAGAATACTCATCAACAAACCCCCCGCTAAATAAAAAGATAGTCTCCGCTAAATTCTTCCCCGAAAAAAGGGAATTTATGCATGGGACAAAAGAAGAGACCATATGCATGAGGCAGGGGGGAGTATTCATGCACATAAAAATAGTTTTTCAAGTTGCAGCAACCTATGTCGGTGCAGTGATGGGTGCTGGCTTTGCATCCGGACAAGAAATACAGCAATTCTTTGCGAACTTTGGTGGTAGTGGGCTATTGGGAATTTTAATTAGCACAGTGCTTTTCTCGCTTCTAGGCTGGATTATGATCGATCTCCAAAGGCGGTGGCGGATATCCTCCTATATGGAGTTTTTTGCGCGGCTTTTTGGGAAGACCTGGGGAGCGCGTATGGATGTTGTGATTAGTCTGCTTTTATTCATTGGTATGACGGCAATGATGTCAGGGGCGGGGGCAGTGTTTCAACAGTACTTTGAACTATCCCCTTGGGTAGGAATATTCCTGACTGCCTTAGTGATCACTATTGCTTTATGGTTTAGGAGCGAGGGTATTCTTTGGATTAATTCAGCGTTAATACCCCTCAAATTTATTTTTTGTCTAGGAATAGCTCTTTGGGCCATACTCTTTGCAGAAGGAATTAAGGGTGTTGATGTTGAAATCGTAGCGAATCCTATGATTCAAAACTGGGTGTTTTCAGGGATCCTTTATGTCTCATTCAATTTAACCTTAGCCATGGTCGTCTTTGCTTCTCTAGGAAAAGAAATACAAAAGCCAGGAGCACGCATTGGTGCAGTTTTTGGTGGTATAGCCCTAGGTGTCTTTGCGCTAGTCATCTGTATGGCACTCCTAAGATTTCCGGAGGTTAGAGGCTATGAAATTCCCATGGTCGCTGTTGCCGGTAGGTTAGGGGCTTGGGCGGGATTTTTCTATGTGGTTGTTTTATGGCTAGCCATGTTGACAGCCGCCATCGGTAATGGCTTTAGCCTCGTCAATCATATGGAGAAAAGATACGGATTCAATTATCGGTATTCCATAATTTTCCTATTACTACTTGTCATTCCCCTTTCCAGCGTTCAATTCTCCTTTATCGTCAAGACAGTCTATCCTCTTTTCGGTTATTTGGGTTTGATATTTATCCCCGTGCTGATTTGGAAGTATAGAAAAACATAACATCTCCTTGTTCAAAGGCATTATTTGGGATAATATAGAGACAACTTATGTGGTGACAAGGAGGACGAGTTGCCGATAAGTCCATGCACAAGCTACAAGGAAGGCAAGGAGTGATGAGGTGCACGAGATGTCTTTGATGGGTGGAGTATTCGAGGTCATAGAAAGGACTTTGGCTCAACATCAGGTAAAAAAAGTGACATTAGTGAAGTTGAAAATAGGGAAACTCACCAACGCTGAGCCGGAAGCCCTCCAGATGGCTTTTGAGGCGTATGCTAAGGGAACGGTCAGTGAGGGGGCTGAGCTTCAGATCGAGTTGATACCTGTCAAGGGTCGCTGTAAAGGCTGTGGCGATGAATTTCCGGTAGCCGGCATTTTATTTGCTTGTCCAAGCTGCCAGCATATTGGTATTGACATCATCGAAGGAGAAGAATTACTTCTGGAAAGTTTGGAGGTTGAAGAATGAGTTCGCAACGTGAGATCGCAGTGATGGCAAATTTGCTACAGAATAATGATATTCATGCAGAGATCAATCGTAAGCATTTTCAGAAGAATAATTGCTTAGCGATTAATATTATAGGTTCCCCTGGAGCAGGAAAAACAACACTCTTAGAGCGTACACTCTCTAACTTGAAGGAAAACCATCAGGTGGCCGTCATCGAGGGAGATATTTTTACAAGCAAGGACGCAGACCGGATCGCTCAACATGATATTCCTGTGATACAGATTAACACCGGTGGTGGATGTCATTTGGATTCTAAAATGGTGGAAAGAGTTCTGCCGGAGTTCCAATGGGGTCAACTGGACCTGATGATTATTGAGAATGTAGGGAATTTAGTGTGTCCAGCTGATTTTGATTTGGGGGAGGATTTTAAGGTCGTAGTCCTCAGCGTAGTGGAGGGGGATGACAAGCCTTCAAAATACCCGGTCATCTTCCGCAGTTCCAAAGTTGCTATCTTAAACAAAATGGATTTGCTTGCTTTGGTTGAGACAGACCTTAATGTCATGAAGGAGGACATCCTGAAGATTAATCCGGAGATAGTTATCTTTGAGGTGTCTTGTCGTACCGGGGAGGGGCTTCAAGAATGGGTAGAGTGGCTCGATGAGCAAATACGGCAGACAAAGGGTAATAACCCATGAGTAATAGCTATTTTCAACAAGGATTAGACCATCTAGAGGCTGGACGCCTTGATGAAGCCGAAGAGGACTTCTTGCGCTATTTAGAGCAGTGTCCGGAAGATGCGATGGGACATAATAAGCTAGGCGTGGTTTATGGTAGGTTGCACGACTTTACACGTGCCAAAGCGTGTTTTCAGAAAGCCATCGAATTAGACGAGCAATGTAACCATGCCTGGAACAACTTGGGTAATATTGCTCGACAGAATGGAGAGATGGAGCAAGCCATTCACTATTATCAAAGGGCGGTTGAGATCGACCCGCATAATCCCATTCCGGCTAAGAATCTAAAAACTGTTAAACGGCAAGCGAAATGGTCCGCTTCAAGAATTAAGGTCTTATTCCAAAAGAATAAAATTAATTGATATGGGTGAACATTTACAATACAATGCCCTCACTTGGTTTAGAGGAAGATCAGGGGTGTAAGTCGAATACTCATAGCAGGACTAGAGTGTTAGGAAGAGGTGATTTTCATGTATGTGAAGCAATTTATGACATCTCGTGTTTTTACAGTTAGCCCGGACGATAATATTGCGGATACCATGGCTCTTATGAGAGAGAAACAAATCAATCGTTTACCAGTGGTGGAAAAAGGAAGATTGGTCGGTATTGTTACGGATGGAGATCTTCGTGAGGTATCTCCCTCTCCGGCAACAACACTCAGTATTTTTGAACTCAATTATCTGGTGGGGAAAACCACCATTCGCAAGGTCGCTGTTAAAAATGTAATCACCTGTACTCCGGACACGAAGATTGAGGATGCAGCTCTATTGATGAGGGAAAACGGTATTGGAGCCTTGCCGGTCGTTGAGAACGATAAATTAGTAGGGATTGTCACTGAGTCGGATATTTTTGATACCTTCTTGGATATTATGGGATTCAGAAGCCCGGGGCAACGCTTCGTTATCGAGACTAAGGATGAAGTGGGTGTGATGGTGGATCTGGCATCTACTATGCAAGAACACGATGTCAATATCTCCAGCTTAGCGGTTTATCATCTCAGAGATAATCGTGTACAGATTTTAGCCCGTCTTAGTGGAGATCGGGTGGATGAAGTAAAGGCCAGCCTCGTTGCCAAGGGATATGAGTTAAGCCATTAGTCGATCGGGCTGTGTGTAACAATGGAGAATAGTAGCAGATGTGATGGGCACCCTTTTAGGGTGCTTTTCCTTTTTAGATAGCTGCCGTCGTCTTCGACTTGGCACCCACTAAGTTTTGTTTTCACTATCTTCAATGGGAGCTTATCGGAAGATAGTATAACGCAACTAAGGCAGCTTCCTTCGTCACCTGCCAAGTTTTGTTTTCACTATTTTCTATTGAATTTTATCGGAAAATAGTATAACGCAACTAAGCGGCTGCCGTCGTCTTCGACTTGGCACCCACTAAGTTTTGTTTAATCTTTTGGGGTGGATGAAGTATAATAGAGGGAACCTGGGTTTTAGGAGGAGAATCATGAATAGCTTCGATATCTTCATTCTGGCAATTGTTCTTATTGGGGCAATTCAAGGGTATCGCAAGGGTCTTATTTCCGGCATCATTAGTTTGGGTGGAAGTTTGGTCGGCTTGGTTCTTGCTGCGCAAAATTATCAAATCTTGGTGCAGTGGTTGGATCAGAGGATTCCTTTGCGGGTTTGGTTGGAGGCTGCTATTTATAAGCGAATCCTTCCGACCATCGAGTCCAAAGCCGCAGTGATTGAGGAGCAGACTGTTGAGAAGTTTTTATCCATATTTCCGGAGGAGTTCAGAAGCGCCCTAGGGGGCTCAAACCTTCCGGACGTAGAGCTTTATACGGATAGTGCCTTGCAGTCCATTACTCACAATTTTGCCCAAGCCCTTTCCGATAACGCCATGAAAATCATTGCCTTCGCCTTGGTCTATTTTGGAGTAATAATCATCATTGAGATTATTTCGGCACTCCTACTAGCTCCCTTAGGCTTCTTGTCGGGCACCATCAATGGCGGTGGTGGCTTGCTTGCGGGGGGACTGGTCACATTTCTGGGGCTTGCTGTCTTTTTCGGATTGTTCTCTCCCCTCTTTATCATTGCCAACTCGGGAGAGACCATAGGATTTATCGAGGGCTCAACCCTGCATCCTTATTTGCTCCAAACCTATAGCTTTCTTGGGGATTTTATGCGTTTAAACATTGAACAAGGCTTTCGCTTACCTGTAGACCTTGAGGATCTAACCTTACCTAACCCAAACATACCAGATCTAAACCTGAAGGATCCGAACGCCATCAATCTATAAAGGGCATGAGGAGCTTCATTTTGTTCATCGTATAAAGGGACTCCGGAGGAGTCATCCTTATAAGGTGATTTAAGAGCATTGAGCATGAAAAGAGAAGTTGTAAAGGGGGTAAGTTCTATGATTCCTTTGCAAGTGGGAGATATCATTCGTCTACGTAAACCACATCCTTGCGGAAGCTCAGATTGGAAAGTTATGCGTACGGGTATGGATTTTCGTATTCAGTGCTTGGGCTGTCAACATCAGGCTTGGATTCCTCGGGTTAAGCTTGAACGACAGCTGAAGGAAATTCTGCAAAAAACGGATTCAAACGAGTTGTAAGAGGAAAGCTTGCGGTTTAGCCAAGATTCCCATATAATCTTAAAGGTTAATACTAATTAATAATGAAAGTACTGTTGCCTGAAATAAGCTGGAGGTTTTTTTAAATGACATTACACGCAGGGATTGTTGGTTTACCTAATGTAGGAAAATCAACCTTATTTAATGCTATAACCCAAGCGGGTGCAGAGGCCGCGAATTACCCTTTCTGTACGATTGACCCTAACGTCGGAATTGTGCAGGTACCGGATTCCCGGCTGCAGGTTCTGGCGGAAATGGTTAAGCCTGATAAAATCGTCCCGGCGACTGTGGAGTTTGTGGATATTGCTGGATTGGTCAAAGGAGCCAGCAAGGGTGAGGGATTGGGTAATAAGTTTTTATCTCATATACGGGAAGTAGATGCCATTGTTCATGTGGTTCGTTGCTTTGAAGACAGCAATGTGGTTCATGTCGAAGGCAGTGTGGACCCTAAACGGGATATTGACACCATTCAGCTGGAATTGGTTCTCGCGGATTTAGAGAGTGTCGAGAAACGCCTTGAACGTTCGGCAAAGCTTTTAAAATCAGGGGAGAAGAAGGCTCAGCTGGAAGTTGCTCTTCTCAATCGTTTAAAAGAAGTTTTAGATGAGGGTCAGGCAGCAAGGAGCTTAGACTTTAGCGACGAGGAGCGGGAGCTCTTAAAATCCTTCCCCCTCTTAAGCATGAAGCCCGTCCTCTATGCGGCCAATGTCAGTGAAGAGGATATTGCCAATCCGGACGAGAATGCTTATGTCCAGAGGGTTCGGGAGATTGCTGCCCTTGAGAATTCCGAAGTGGTTGTGGTCTGTGCAAAGATCGAGGCTGAGATTTCCGAGTTGGAGGAAGAAGAGAAAACGGCCTTTTTGGAAGACTTGGGTCTTGCCGAATCTGGCCTGGATCGTCTGATTCGCGGGGCTTTTCACCTGCTGGGGCTGATGACCTATTTTACTGCCGGCCAAATCGAAGTAAGAGCTTGGGAAATCCGCCAAGGGACCAAAGCACCGCAAGCTGCCGGGGTCATTCATACTGATTTTGAACGAGGCTTTATTCGTGCCGAAGTGGTTGCTTACAAAGATTTTGTTGAATACGGAGGCCTGAACGGAGCTAAAGAAAAGGGCTTGGTTCGTTTAGAGGGTAAAGAATATGTGATGAATGATGGGGATATCGTTCATTTCCGGTTTAACGTCTAGTAAAATTCCCCATTAAAGATCTTTTGTTTGCATACCTTTCTAATACGTGCTATAATCTTTAATTGGTAGTCTTTAAAAAATAGTCTTGCTAGACTATGTATCCCTGCCCCTGTCATGGGGGCCGCAAGTCCGAGGGGAGGTGCAATTATGAAAGCGTACGAAGTACTTTATGTCATCCGTCCAGATTTGGATGATGAGGCTGTTGCCGCAGCAGTGGACAAGTTCTCCGAAGTTGTTACCAACAATGGTGGAGCAGATGTCGCTGTTGACAAATGGGGCAAACGCCGCTTAGCTTACGAAATTAATGATTATCGGGAAGGTTTTTACATTCTGATGAACTTTAATGGCGAAGCTCGTACGGCACAAGAGGTAGAGCGGATCATGAAGATCTCCGATACTGTTGTGCGTTTCTTGACCACAAAGAAAGAAGATTAGTAGGGAGGGGTTACTATGTTGAATCGCGTCGTTTTAATAGGCCGTTTAACGAAAGACCCCGAGTTACGTTATACCCCGAATGGGGTTGCGGTAGCCAGCTTTACACTTGCTGTTGATCGTAACTTCAAGAATGCTAACGGGGAACGGGAAGCGGATTTTATTCCATGTGTGGTATATAGACAGCTGGCTGAGCTGTGTGCGAATTATCTTTCCAAAGGGAAATTAGCAGCAGTCGATGGACGGTTGCAGGTTCGTACCTATGATGGTCAAGATGGACAGCGCCGTTGGGTTTATGAGATCGTTGCTGAAAATGTACGATTCCTCAGCCCCAAAGACGGGAATTCCGGACATGGATCATCCTCAGGGGCCAGTGATGTTGGGACATATGGTCATGAAGTGAGCTTAGATGACGATATCCCATTTTAAGTAAAGAAATTCCGAAGGAAGTAACCTTCTAAACCGGGAAGGGTGTGAATTGAATGAAGCGTGAACGCGGACGCAGACCAAGAAAGCGGGTATGTAGCTTCTGTGTTGATAAAGTAGAGTCTATCGACTATAAAGAGACTCATAAAGTTCGCAAATATATTACGGAACGCGGCAAGATTCTGCCTCGCCGTATTTCTGGCAACTGTGCAAAGCATCAACGTCAAGTGACTATTGCAATTAAAAGAGCACGCCACATTGCGTTATTGCCTTATATCGTAGATTAAAGAAGAGGGGAGCATGGCTCTCCTTTTTTGCACTTTCTGAAAGCATATCGACCGTGCATACTTTCCTCCAGTATAAGGGCAAACAACGACTTCGCCTTTATGGGAGAGTGATAAGAGGCACGGCGAAGCCGGGTTTTCTTTAGCACTCATGCAGGAGATTGGTGTTGGATTAGCGAACATTTTTGAGATAGAGATAATCATGGTATTATAAATATGACGGGAGGGGCCCCCGTGGTTGAAGTCGATGTAGTTAAAGGGCTAAAGGCTATTGAAGAGCTTAAGGTTGAGATGTTGAAAGCACAGTGGGAATTCCAGGAAGGGTCGATGCGTGGCTCGGAAGGTGAAATGCTGCAAGGTTTAGCGGATCTTGTGGCTTTAAGTTATTTATTAACGCGTCGCATGGGATTTGATTATTCACGTCTGGATCGTATCCTGTTGCAGCGGTTAGAGGAATGGAAAGAAAACGATCACCAAAAATTAGAAACCCAATGGGGTGACCTTAGCTTATTATTATGCTATTTGGCCCCTGAAGATTGAACGAGACTTCCTTCAGTGAGCCTACTGAAGGCCGTTTCTATAATAGTCCTGTAATAGATTGGAGCATCAGAATGTACGTCAGTGACCAAAAAACCACCAATATGTTGGCTGTTCTTGTCCTGGTAGCAGGGCCCTGGTTGGGAGTATCAAAAGAGGGTTGGGGCTGGATGCTAGATATCCTCTTACTACTGGCCCTTTTATGGGTGGGGCGAACTGATCGGGAACAGGGCTTGCGCTTTGGGGCGATTTTTTTGATTTTTGGCTATGGCCTAGCAGTGCTCTTGAACGGATTCCCCCCTTACACATCCTTTAGCTTTGTTCCTTGGGCAGGTCTAGTGACTATTTGGGGGATGAGAGCGACTATTTCTCATCGTGCAGTTGTTTTCTGGAGCTTAGTAGCCGCTGGTGTTGCCGGAATAATTCCTACCCTAGGTATGCTGTTGCAGGGTGTAACCCAAGACAGTGTACAAGTTTTGGTGCAAAGCCTGATGGACCAATATACCCAAGCCGGAATGTTGGAAAATCTCAAGACTCAAGGGATAACCGAGAGAGAGCTTCTAACTTTATTTGAACAGATTGTCAATACGATGATTATGCTGACTCCGGGCCTTGTCGCCCTTACGGCACTTGCCAAATGGGGGGCGGTCTATTATTTTTATATGCGCTGGTTTCCAATCCCCGAGCGAACTTATCAGCCCTTCACGGAATGGCGCTTACCTTGGTATGCAGTATGGGGAATGAACCTAGCCATAGCTAGTTACCTTATAGGGGATCTATTACAATGGGTAACCGTTAAGAATATTGGTCTTAACTTGATGCTAGTCTATGGGGCTGTAGCTCTCGTCTTAGGAAGTGCGATCTTTGTCTCCTTCCTAAAAAAACCGATGTTATCTGGCTTTATTAAATTTATATTGCTTTTTGCGAGTTTTCTCTATATCCAAGTGACGGCTCCTCTATTGATTATCATGGGGCTACTGGACTTGGTGTTTGATTTTCGCCAGAGATCTACTCCCAAGGAGAAAGAATAGGAACTGTTTAGAAAACAATGGAGTGCAGAATGGAGGATTTGCAATGAAAGTTATATTAAAGGAAGATGTCAAAGCATTAGGCAAGAAAGGCCAAGTCTTTGAAGTTTCCGATGGATACGCAAGGAATTTTCTCTTCCCCAAAGGTTTAGCTGTCGAAGCAACTTCGGGCAACTTGAGTGATCTTGCTTCGAAAAAGGCGAATGAAGATAAGAAGAAAGAAAAAGAAAAAGAAGATGCGCAAGCTCTTGCGACAAAGCTGAATTCTATAACGGTAGAAGTACAGACGAAGAGCGGAGAAGGCGGACGACTTTTTGGTTCAGTTACCAATAAAGAAGTTGCCGAAGCCTTAAAAGCGAAGCACAAGATTGAAGTGGATCGTCGCAAACTAGAAATTAAAGAACCCATCAAGGCACTCGGCACCTATAATGTGCAAGCTAAGCTACATCCTGAAGTTACAGCGCAATTTCAAGTTCTTGTGGAAGCAACATGATCAGGCAATCGTGAAAGGGGTCCCTTATGAAAGGGTTATATACAAAGTGGTTTACCCAAGTTAAGAATAAATTGGAGGATTCGCCACCGGAAGAAAAGGACGAGCTAATCCCAACTGAAACATTAGATAACGAAAAATGGCATCATGAAGTGGATACCCTCTACACCCTGCTTGCCAATTTTTATGGCAGTGACAAATTAGTCCTAAAGGCCACTCGCCTTGAGGCTATTCACCTTATACAATCCAAAGACATTCAAAAACGAGCTGCTGGACTTCTTAAGCTTGTTTTAGATGATCCGACTGATCGCCCCTTGCCCGAGCCAGAAGAAATTTCACAAATTCTTCTGGAGATCGAAGATCATCTCGCTGAACTGATTGCTCGGCGAGCTGTGGAAGAACGCTTGGACAAAGCTGTAGCCGATAAAATGCAGGAGCGACATGAGGATTATGTCAAGGAAATAAAAAACCAGCTTGTTAAGGAGAATTCCGGTCCGGATAATGCTCAAACTTTAAAAAAATTGGCCCATATTGAAAAGATGAATCAAGTAAAGCTGGCCAATTCGGTCTCGGAGGTTTTACGGCCCCAAAGCGTAGAAGAAGTCATCGGTCAACAGATTCCCATGCAGTTTCTTTTAGCTAAGTTGGCTACACCCTATCCCCAACATCTACTTATTTATGGTCCACCGGGGGTGGGAAAAACCTCTGCAGCCCGAGTGGCTTTAGAAGCTGTGAAGAACACTGCCCATACCCCCTTTGCCGAAAAGGCTCCTTTCATCGAAGTCGACGGGACGACCTTGCGCTGGGATCCAAGGGATATTTCGAACCCTTTATTGGGATCCGTTCATGATCCGATCTATCAGGGGGCTAAGCGAGATTTAGCGGAAACGGGGATACCCGAGCCGAAGATGGGGTTAGTCAGTGATGCCCATGGAGGGATATTATTTATCGACGAGATAGGCGAGATGGACCCTGTACTTTTGAATAAACTCCTCAAAGTGTTAGAGGATAAGCGCGTATTTTTTGAATCCGCCTATTACGATCCTAATGATCCGCAAGTGCCAATGTATATTAAGAAACTCTTTGAAGAAGGTGCACCTGCAGATTTTGTGTTGATTGGAGCAACGACACGGGATCCACGGGAGATTAATCCGGCTTTAAGGTCGCGCTGTGCTGAAATCTATTTTAATCCTCTCGAGCCCAAGGATATTCAACATATTGTTGTCCAAGCCGCTCAAAAGTTAGGAGCAACCTTAGAGGAACAGGTTCCGCAGATTATTAGCGACTACGTCTTCGAAGGTCGCAAGGCGAATACAATCCTTAGTGATACTTATGGGCTTGCTCATTATCGTCGCCCCCATCAGGAAGAGGTTATCCTGAAGAGTGAGGAAGTCTATGAGGTGCTACGTTCAGCTCGACTTACCCCCTATATCTCCCATAAAGCCATTGAGGATGGTGAGGTGGGGAGAGTTTTAGGACTTGGGGTCCATGGTTTTGTGGGTTCCGTCCTGGAGATTGAGGCCATCGTCTTTACGGGTAGGGAAGGAAAGGGAGCCATTCGTTTTAATGAAACAGCAGGAAGTATGGCGCGGGATGCCGTATTTAATGCAACAGCGGTCCTGCGCAGCCTGGCAGGAGTAGATTTAAAGGATTACGATGTCCATGTCAATGTGGTGGGTGGTGGAAATATTGACGGACCTTCGGCAGGCTGTGCCACCACCTTAGCCATCTACAGCGCTCTTAAAAGTGCGCCTTTGCGCCAAGATGTTGCCGTGACCGGAGAAATATCCATTCAAGGGAAAGTGCGTCCGGTCGGAGGCATCGCTGAGAAAATATTTGGTGCCAAGCAAGCCAGAGTCAAAACCGTGCTCATACCCAAAGCTAACCAAGCTGATGTTCCGTCCGGTCTCCAAGGTATTCAAGTGATTCCGATTGAGACAATTCAGGAAGCCTTGGAGCATGCATTATTCACGAACAAAATTGTACGGCAATGAGGAGGAGAGAAGCATGGAACTGACCAAAGTTCCTCCCCATAATTTAGAGGCGGAACAATCGGTTTTAGGTGCTTTAATGCTGGAACCGGAAGTGGGAAGTTCCGTTTTCGAAGTGTTACAGCCTGAGGACTTTTATCGGGATAACCATCGACAGATTTTCCTAACCATCCGGAATCTTTTTGAACAGGGAGACCCTGTGGATTTGGTGTCAGTCGCCGAGGGTCTTCGTCAAAGCGGACGGTTGGAGCAAATCGGGGGTATCGCCACCATCTCGCAGATCGCTCGCTCGGTTCCTTCAGCAGTGAACTGCGAGTATTATGCGCGCATCGTGGCCGAGAAATCCTTGCTGCGCCAGCTCATTCGTGCTACCGGTCAGATTTCGGAAAGGGGCTATGAACCGGGAGAAGAGGCTACCGCTTTGTTGGAAGAAGCGGAAAAGATGGTCATGGATCTTTCACAACGGCAGGTCAAAGATGGCTTTGAATCCATCCGCAATATTTTATTGCATACTTTTGAAAAGATAGAAACTCTTTATGCTAATAAGGGGAACCTGACTGGAGTGCCTACCTATTTTACAGAATTAGATAGGATGACCTCCGGTTGGCAGCCTTCCGATCTGATTATTATTGCAGCGCGTCCCTCCATGGGAAAAACAGCATTTGTTTTGAATATGGCTCAAAACGCTGCGGTGAGAGCGAATGTTTCGGTTGCTTTATTTAGCTTGGAAATGTCCAAGGAACAATTAGTCCAGCGGATGCTCTGTTCAGAAGCTATGGTGGATCAGCAGCGGGTCCGTACAGGAGATTTATTAGATACAGACTGGCCGAAGCTTACCCGGGCTGTGGGTCCCCTTTCTGATGCATCAATTTATATTGACGATACGGTAGGAATTTCCTTAGCGGAGCTACGTTCAAAGGCAAGACGCCTCAAGATGGAAAATGGCTTAGGGTTAATTGTCATTGACTACCTGCAACTAATGTCCTTGGGAAGACGTGCGGAAAGCCGCCAGCAGGAGGTTGCCCAGATCTCGCGGGGATTAAAGGGTATTGCCCGAGAGCTAAAGGTTCCAGTTATAGCACTTTCCCAGCTTAATCGTGGGGTTGAACAGCGCCAGGATAAGCGCCCGATCATGTCTGATTTGCTAGAGTCCGGTTCCATTGAGGCCGATGCAGATGTTATTTCGTTTATTTATCGAGATGAATACTATAATTCCGAATCAGATAAAAAAGGAATTGCTGAAATCATTATTGCCAAGCATCGGAATGGTCCGGTGGGCTCAGTAGAATTAGGATATCTTAAGGAATTTACGAAATTTGTGAATCTAGACCGTCAACATATCTCTGCCTAAGGACAAATCGTCCTTAGGCTCTTTTTTTCTTCATCCTCACAATTTTACGCTTCTTAGCATAAGATAATAACGGAGTGGTTAAACCGAATATTATTTGAAAAAAATCGCATAATGTTCGTGCTTTGCATTGACAAGAATACTTGCTGACTGCTAAGATAAATTGAATTTATGAATGTTTTCCCGAAAATAAGGCAAAAGTAATAGAAGTTACAGTTTGCTGGAATATTACTGGGAACATTCGGGGATCGGGGGAATTTGGATGGCATCTGTTGTTTTAATAGGTACCCAATGGGGTGATGAGGGAAAAGGTAAGGTGACAGACTTTCTCGCTGAAAAGGCGGATTTAGTCGTTCGCTATCAAGGGGGGAACAATGCCGGTCACACTGTAGTGGTTAAGGGGGAGGAGTTTAAACTTCACCTGATTCCCTCGGGGATCCTCTATGAGGACAAGACCTGCGTGATCGGTAATGGAGTAGTGGTCGACCCCAAGGTATTGCTGGATGAATTGGATTATCTTGCTGAGCGCCAGGTGAAGACCGGAAAACTCTTAATCAGTTCTAACGCTCATGTGATCATGCCCTATCACCGTTTGCTCGATGCCCTGGAAGAAGATTCTCGTGGAGAGCATAAAATTGGCACCACCAAGCGAGGAATCGGTCCTGCCTATATGGATAAAACCAGCCGGATTGGTATTCGCATCTTAGATTTGCTTGATGCTGAGGAATTTGCGCAGAAGCTTCGCCGCAATTTGAAAGAAAAGAACGATATCCTAACCAAGCTATATGGTGTTGAGCCACTAGAATATGAAGCTATATATGCTGAGTATACCGGTTATGCCCAGAGGATTCGCGGCTTAGTCGCCGATAGCTCCTTAGTTATTGATGAATCCTTAAAGGCCGGGGAAAAGGTTTTATTTGAAGGTGCCCAAGGGACATTACTGGACTTGGACCATGGTACCTACCCTTATGTCACTTCATCTCATCCGATTGCCGGTGGAGCCTGCATCGGTGCTGGAGTCGGACCGACACGCATAAACCGCGTGGTTGGAGTCATTAAGGCCTACACAACAAGGGTTGGCGAAGGACCCTTCCCCACCGAGCTTCTGGACGAAACCGGGGAACGGATGCGCGAAAATGGTCATGAATTTGGTACCACTACAGGCCGAGCTCGCCGCTGTGGTTGGTTTGATGCCGTAATCGCTCGCTATTCTGTTCGGGTGAGCGGAATCTCTGATTTTGCTTTGATGAAGCTGGACGTCTTATCTGGTTTCGAGAAAATAAAGATCGGTGTTGGCTATCGAGTGAATAACGAAGTTATTTATGAATTTCCGCAAAGTCAGAAGATATTCAAAGCCTGTGAACCCGTCTATGAAGAGGTTGAAGGTTGGCAGGAGGATATTACTGGGGTGACTCGCTTTGCTGATCTGCCTAAGGCTGCTCAAGACTATGTGAAGCGTATTGAGCTTCTTACCGAAACCCAAGTGACCCTGATTGCGGTGGGACCTGGTCGGGAGCAGACGATTGTTCGTGGGGAAATTTTCTAAGACCATTATGAATGCCGGTTTTATTTTATAAAAAAGTTGACAAGCTATCGGTCTTCCTGTAAAATCAGTATTCGTGAGTGAGTTATGAGCCATTAGCTCAGTCGGTAGAGCACCTGACTTTTAATCAGGGTGTCCCGCGTTCGAGTCGCGGATGGCTCACCATTATCTAATAAAAATGCTTGCATTCTTTTTAAGGGATGCAAGTTTTTTTGTTTATTCACGATGAAGTATTCAAAGGACAGATAGGAAATAATAAAATTAAACTGTTATATTTGATTGGATAAAATTATTTATCTGTTGCATAATATTTACCTTGACAGGTAGGGCCTTGGAGGCTAAAATTATCCTATCTTTCTGATTATTCGGGGGCTAAAATTCACGAACACGAATAATCATAAAATCTGTGATAAGGGGAATGTATAATGAAAAGAATGTTCGGTATCGTATTCTCTCTCGCTCTGACCCTCGGTCTTCTGTCCGGTTGCGGAGGCACGGATAAAGCTCCTGCTGGACAAACCAATGCAGGCGGCAAAGAACCTGCTGCAGTAGCCTTTAAGCTTGGCGGTACCGGTCCTTTGACCGGCGGAGCAGCCATTTACGGCAACGCGGCCAAGAATGGTGCGCAAATCGCTGTTGATGAGATTAATGCTTTGGGCGGCATCCAGTTCGAACTCAAATATGAAGATGATGAGCATGACGCCGAGAAGGCCGTTAATGCTTATAACAAGCTGAAGGATTGGGGTATGCAAATTTCCCTCGGCTCCGTGACCAGCACCCCCGGTGTGGCCACCAGTGCAGAGACTTTTAACGACCGGATATTTGCCCTGACTCCCTCCGCTTCCGCCCCCGCTGTCATTGAGGGCAAGGATAATGTCTATCAGATGTGCTTCACAGACCCTAACCAGGGTTCAGCTTCTGCTCAGTATATCTTTGACAAAAAGCTTGGCACAAAAGTTGCGATTATCTACAAGAATGACGATGTATATTCCAAGGGAATCTATAATACTTTCGTTAGCAAAGCTAAAGAACTGAACCTCCCAGTCGTTTCTACAACCACCTTCACCGAAGACAGCCAGACCGACTTTTCCGTTCAACTGGCTGATGCTAAGAAAAACGGCGCTGACTTAATCTTCCTGCCTATGTATTACACCCCGGCCTCTCTGATCCTCCAGCAGGCTAAGTCTATGGACTACTCCCCTAAATACTTTGGGGTGGACGGCATGGACGGCATTCTAACTCTGGAAAACTTTGACGCATCCTTGGCTGAGGGCGTTATGCTGTTAACTCCTTTCAGTGCTGACGCTACCGATGAGCGCACTGTCAACTTCGTCAAGAAATACAATGAACTATTTAAAGAAACTCCTAATCAGTTTGCAGCTGACGGTTATGACGTTGTGTATGCCTATAAGAAAGCCATTGAGACTGCCGGCATCACTTCTGATATGAAGGCTGCTGATATCAATGAGAAACTGGTCCAAGTATTCCCCACGATCTCTGTTGACGGACTGACCGGTGAGAAAATGACGTGGGCCGCTACTGGTGAAGTTTCTAAGACCCCTAAGGGTATGGTCATTGAAAAGGGTGCTTACGTCGGTATGGATTAAGAAGATACTGCCCTTTCCATTGGTTTGTTGAGAGGGCTGCCGAGTACAAACTCGGCAGCCCTTTAACCTATCTATATATATACTTTTCCAAATATGCTCAAACTAAATAAAGGTGTGTGAGTTATGACCTTTCTTTCCTTTCTGATTAGCGGACTCAGTCTTGGTAGCGTCTATGCTATCATAGCTTTGGGCTATACAATGGTCTACGGCATTGCAAAAATGCTGAACTTTGCCCATGGCGATGTTATTATGGTCGGTGCCTATGTTACGTTTTTTGCCACTACCCGGGGAAACCTGCCCCCGGTTGTCGGCGTGCTTCTGGCTATGGTGGTCTGTACTGTCCTTGGGGTGGTCATTGAACGCTTAGCCTATAAGCCGCTGCGAGCAGCTACCTCCTTGGCTGTCCTTATTACGGCCATAGGTGTTAGCTATTTTTTGCAGAATGCCGCTTTGTTGCTCTGGGGTTCTAATCCCAAGGCGTTTACATCAGTAGTAGGAAATGGATCCTTAAAGCTCTTCGACGGACAACTGACTATCTCCGTCATCGCTATCGTCACGATAGTCGCTTGTATTGTAATTATGGCCGCCCTGACCTGGTTTACTGGCAAAACCAAAATGGGCAAGGCTATGCGCGCCTGCTCAGAGGATAAGGGAGCAGCTCAGCTGATGGGCATCAATGTTAACTTTACCATCTCCGTCACCTTTGCCATCGGCTCAGCCCTCGCGGCGATTGCTGGCGTTCTCCTCTGCTCCGCTTATCCCACCTTAATGCCCACCACGGGCTCCATGCCCGGCATCAAGGCTTTCACTGCTGCTGTGCTTGGCGGCATCGGCTCCATACCCGGCGCTATGATCGGCGGTATACTCTTGGGCATTATCGAGATATTCGGTAAGGGTTATATCTCCACGCAGCTTTCGGATGCTATTGTGTTCTCTGTCCTTATTCTTACTTTGTTGGTCAAGCCCACCGGTCTTCTGGGCAAACAGATCAACGAGAAAGTATGAGGTAGCTGCAATGATAACCATGAAAAAAACTACACGTAATAACATCTATACTTACGCTTTTGTTATCGTGTCTTTTATTATTGTCCAATTGCTGATAAACAGGGGCAATATCAGCTCTTCCCTGCAAGGACAGTTGGTTCCTATCTGCGCCTATGTGATCTTGGCCATTTCGCTGAATCTGACCGTAGGCATCCTGGGTGAACTATCTTTAGGCCACGCGGGTTTTATGAGTGTCGGTGCCTTTGCGGGTGTCGTAGCGTGTATTAGCCTAGAGTCTATCATACCCATCACCCTTCTGCGCTTGATCGTATCTCTAATCGTAGGTGCACTTTTTGCCGGAATAGCCGGTTTCCTTATCGGGATACCTGTTCTGCGTCTTAAAGGTGACTATTTGGCCATTGTCACTCTAGCCTTCGGGGAAATTATCAAGAATATTATCAACATCCTCTATGTAGGGAAAGATAAAGACGGATTGCATTTCAGCTTTCTGACCGACTCTTCGGCACTGAATCTTGCTGAAGGTGGCAGAGTCATTATCGACGGACCTCTAGGAATCACAGGTATACCCAAGCTATCCACTTTTACCATGGGTTTTGCCCTCATTCTAATTACTCTGTTTATCGTACTCAATCTGATTGACAGCCGTTCGGGACGGGCCATCATGGCCTTACGCGACAACCGCATCGCAGCAGAGAGTGTGGGTATTCACGTCACTAAGTATAAGCTTATGGCTTTTGTCACCTCCGCCGCCCTAGCCGGTGCTGCAGGTACGTTGTTTGCCATGAATTATTCTACCATCATTGCCTCTAAATTCGGCTTCAATACCTCGATCCTGATTCTTGTTTTTGTGGTCCTGGGAGGACTGGGTAATATCCGGGGCTCGATCATCGCCGCCACCGTACTTACCATACTTCCCGAGATGCTGCGTCAGTTTAACAGCTACCGCATGCTTTTATATGCCATCGTTCTCATTATTATTATGCTGGCCACCAACAACGATGAATTTAAGGCCCGCTTGCGAGCTTTAAGGGAAAGGTTGCTTCCCTCAAATCATCGAGAAGGGAAGGGAGGTGCGGAAGATGGACAAAGCTAATACACCCGAGATGCAGGCGGCTACCATGCCCTCCGTCGACCTTGTTTCTGAGCGCGAAGCCGCTAAGACGCCGGTCCTGGAAACCCGCAACCTAGGTATAAACTTTGGCGGTCTTATGGCTGTTAATGGTTTCAACATGACCATCGACCGCACGGAGATAGCCGGATTGATTGGCCCCAACGGTGCAGGAAAGACCACTTGTTTCAACCTGCTTACCAAAGTCTATCAGCCTACTGACGGCACCATCCTGCTGGATGGTCGTGACACGAGCAATATGACTACGGTGCAAATAAACAAAGCCGGTATTGCCCGGACCTTTCAAAACATCCGCCTTTTCTCAAATCTATCGGTTGAGGACAATGTAAAGCTTGGCATGCATAATCATATCAACTATGGTATGTGGAATGGCATCTTCCGCCTCCCTGCTTACTGGAAGGGCGAGAAGCAGGCCCATGAGAAGGCCATGGAGCTTTTGTCCATTTTCGATATGGAAAGCTTGGCGGGAAAACGAGCGGGATCTCTGCCCTATGGCGCCCAACGCAGACTAGAGATAGTTCGTGCTTTAGCTACGAGACCCTTGCTACTTCTCCTAGATGAGCCTGCCGCCGGGATGAACCCTTCTGAGACAGCTGAATTGATGGAGAATATTGTGAAAATCCGTGACACCTTTAATATCGCAATTATGCTCATCGAGCACGACATGAATCTGGTCATGGGTATCTGCGAGAAAATTACTGTGCTTAATTTTGGTAAAATTATTGCTAAAGGCACCCCTAGCGAAATCCGGAACAACCCTCAGGTCATCGAAGCTTATTTAGGCAAGAAGAGGGAGGGCTGACCACATGTTAAAAGTCGATAACATTAACGTTTTTTACGGTGCGATACACGCCATCAAGGGTATCTCCTTAGAGGTCAATGAAGGCGAGATAGTGACCCTGATCGGGGCCAACGGCGCCGGAAAGAGCACCGTCTTAAAAACTATTTCCGGCTTGTTGCGTACCAAGACCGGTGGCATCAGCTTCTTGGGAGAGGATATCACTGGCACGGCACCCCACAAGATTGTTGAACGAGGTTTGGCCCATGTCCCTGAAGGCCGGCGCATTTTTCTGCAGATGACTGTCCAGGAAAATCTGGATATGGGTGCATATACCCGTCCTTCCGGCGGCATCGAGGAAGATTTAGAAAAGATCTATACCCTTTTTCCGCGGCTTCTGGAACGCCGCAGACAGGTTGCAGGTACACTCTCCGGGGGCGAGCAGCAGATGCTGGCCATAGGGCGGGCACTGATGAGCCGACCCAAACTTCTGATGTTAGATGAGCCCTCCATGGGCCTTGCGCCGATACTGGTGGAACAAATCTTCACCATTATTCAGGAGATGAACAAGGCCGGAACCACGGTGCTCCTTGTGGAACAAAATGCTCAGATGGCCCTATCCATTGCGGATCGAGCCTATGTGCTGGAGACTGGTTCTATCTCAATTTCTGGTACCGGACAAGAACTGTCTGAGAGCGATGAGATCCGCAAAGCCTATCTGGGAGGCTGAGATACTCGATAGCGATCGCATATTATATAAAGCAATAAAGAAAAATTGTTATTAAAGGCCTGTTAAAGGCCTTTACTTATAATGTTCTTTTGTGTATAATACAAAAGCGTGAGCGGAGAATGGCTCACAGTCAACGTGGCCCATTGGTCAAGCGGCCTAAGACACCGCCCTTTCACGGCGGTAACACGGGTTCGAATCCCGTATGGGTCACCATTTTATTTGCCTTGGTAGCTCAGTCGGTAGAGCAGAGGACTGAAAATCCTCGTGTCGGCGGTTCGATTCCGTCCTAAGGCACCATTCCGAATTTAAAGAAGACTCTTCTTTTGGGCTACACTGTCGACAGCAGTGTAGTTTTTATTTGTCCCTTAACCCCTTGTGCTCAAGGGAGAAGAACTTTGTTGGAATTTGTTAAGTATGTTGCTTTGTTGTCGTACTATTTTTAAACTATTGTCAATAGACATAAAATAAGCTAAACTATAAAAGCTGATGAATTTGCTGTTTTGTTGCGAAGAACTAAGATATTTTTGTATTACTGGAGGAAACCCTGTGAAACTTAAAAAACTACTGGTTAGTGCTATAATTCTAGCGACCATGTTAGTGAGTGGTTGTGGCTCCCTTGAAGAGGCTGTTCAAGAGGCCAAAAAAGTAGTTCCGGGTGACTGGGAGGTAATCCATTACCAAGAAGTAAAAGATGAGGCAAACATTGTTTTTTATATCAATAATGATGAACTTGGCTCAGGCCTGTTTCAAAAAGATGCTTTCGGTTGGAAATGGCTGGGAACCGAGGGAGGGCCGTTAGTCACTCATCCGAAGGGATTATCCTGGCGCTATTCAAGCTTGGGCGATAAAACGACAAAATACTATTTTTATTATGGTTTTGTCGAAGACCCTAAAATTACCGAGATAGAAGTAAAGACCACTAGGGGAGAGGTATCGAAAGCAAAGATTGTGCAGTCCGGCGATTATCGCCTCTGGTATAGTTTGATTAGCAAGGATCAGGTTCCCTCAGTTGATGCGGATATTACAGGATACTCTAAAGAGGGAAAAGTGATATACTTATTCAGTCAACCCAAGCAAGGAAGTAATAAATGATTAATTTCATTTTGCACTCGAACTTGTCCTCATGGTATAATGAGTGACGAATTCTGATGTGCTTGAGAGGAGGTTACGAGGATGGCAAAACATATTCAAACAGTTGTGAAAGCGAATCTAAGCGAAACCTTAAAGACAGGTGGCTGCGGAGAGTGCCAAACTTCCTGTCAATCTGCCTGCAAAACATCCTGTACAGTAGGCAACCAAGTTTGCGTAAAGTAAGTTTGTCAATCTAACCCATAGAGAACATAAGCCAAGATGAAAGTGAAGATTGAACATAGGTTATCAAGAACCCACCTGATTCAGGCGGGTTCTGTTTATATTTGCTAGAGAGAGGGTAATGACCACTATGTTTCTTGAGGAATACGAGATAAAAAGAAATGTTCATACTTACCGCCAAGGTGACCTGAATATTGCTTATGATGTCAATTCAGGCTCCTTGCATATCTTAGATGACTTGACCTATACCATTGTGAAGGTTCTGGAAAGGCTACAAGAGGAAGGAAAATCCTTGGGTAGTGAAGAGGTTATCAATCAGCTACAGGCACCAGAATTCAGCCTATCTCCTGAGGAAGTAAAGGAAATCCTTAGTGAAATGGAAGAACTTCAAAAGGAAGGGGTTCTATTCTCTAAGGAAGCAGAAGAAAAAGGACCTTCCTACCCGGCCAAGCCTATTGTTAAAGCCATCTGCCTCCATGTCGCCCATGACTGTAATCTGCGCTGTAATTATTGTTTCGCGGGCACCGGGGCCTTTGGTGGTCAGCGGGGACTAATGGATTGGGAAACAGGCAAGAAGGCGATCGACTTTGTTTTAGAAGCCTCTGCGCACCGTAAGCATTGTGAAGTGGACTTTTTTGGCGGGGAACCGCTGTTAAACTTTCAGGTGGTGAAGGACCTTGTTGATTACGGCAAGAAGGCGGCCCAAGCTAAAGGCAAGACCATCAAGTTTACTCTAACCACCAATGCCGTGCTCTTAACAGAGGATATCCAAAACTTTCTCGAGGCAGAAGATATTAGTGTCGTTTTGAGTATTGATGGCCGCCCCGAGGTCCATGATCGCATGCGTCCATATGCTAATGGCCGGGGTAGCTATGACCAAGTAGCCCCACGCTTACAGCAATTCGCTAAGAAGCGGCCGGATAGCTCTCCCTATGCCGTGGGTACGTATTACTACGCACGAGGAACCTATACCCATTATAATTTGGACTTCGACAAAGACGTGACCCATCTGTTGGATCTGGGTATGAAGCAGATATCTCTAGAGCCTGTGGTCGCCCAGCCTAGTGATCCTTATGCCTTTCAAGAGGGAGATTTAGCAGAGATTTTAAAGACCTATGACCGTCTAGGGGAAGAGTTACTGGAGCGGCGGCGCCAAGGTGAGGATTTCAGCTTTTTTCACTTTAATGTGGCTTTAGATCAAGGTCCTTGCCTGCCCAAACGGTTATCCGGCTGCGGAGCGGGTCATGAGTATGTGGCGATCTCACCCGAAGGGGATCTCTATCCTTGTCATCAATTCGTAGGACAAGAAGAATTTAAAATGGGATCTTTGAATGAGGAAAAGCCTAGTTTGAATCTGGAGATTGTCGATAAATTTCGTTCAGCGCATGTCTATAGCAAATCCACCTGTCGTCAGTGTTGGGCGCGTTTTTCCTGTAGCGGTGGTTGTCACTCGGCAAACCAGGCTTTTAGTGGTCAACTTAACGATGTTTATACCTTGGGCTGCGAGCTACAGAAAAAGCGTCTTGAGGTGGCTTTGTACATGAAGATCAAAGAAGCATCACTTAATACTCAAGGCTAGGTATGGAGTGAGTATTTTACTCAATCTTATTAGTTCCGTGTAACTTGTCATGCAAAGGGGAACTTTGCAGACGCTACACTCTGTAAGATAGATAATGGCGATTATAGTTTTTAGGAGGGGATAAAAATGACCGTTCTGCGCTCGGCTTGTCCGTTGAATTGTCCTGATAGCTGCGGCTTTGTTGTGGAGTATAGTGATGAAAAAGGCTTGCAGGTTCGCGGGGATAAGGAACATCCTCTAACCCAAGGATATCTTTGCTCAAAGGCTCAGGCTCAAGCTCAACGGGTTTTCTCGGCAGAAAAGCTTCGTTTTCCTCTTCTCAAGGAACAAGGAACATTTCGCCGGATCTCCTGGAACGAAGCCTATACCCTATTTGCCGATAAAATCAAAGAGACCCTTAAGGAAGTGGGACCTTGGGGGATTTTTCATCATTATGATTATGGTCACAACGGAACATTAAGAGAGCTGGATCGGCGTTTCTTTCAGGCCCTAGGCGGAGTCACGGAGCCGAGAGGAAGTATGTGCTGGGGAGCAGGCTTTAGAGCCCAGGAGATTGATTTTGGTGGGGCTTATGCCAACGATTGGACCCAAGTGACCCAGGCCAAGCTCATTATCCTTTGGGGGCGGGATCCTGCGGTTACGAATCTGCATATGGTGCCCCATTTACTTGAGGCCAAGAAGGCCGGTGCGACCATTGTTGTGATCAATCCAGTCCGAGTCAAGAGTACGGATTTTAGCGAGGACTATATTCAAGTCAACCCGGGCAGTGATGGGGTCCTTGCTATGGGAATCGCCCACATTATCTTGCGAGAGGGCTGGCTGGATTGGGAATTTGTCCGCCAATTCGTCCATGGACTAGAGGCCTTCGCTTTACGGGCGAAGGAGTACGATCCGGAGAGAGTTGCCCAGCTGACCGGAGTATCCGTGGAAAAGCAAGAAGAATTAGCACAGAAAATGAGTCACACCCGACCTGTGACCATCCTGTCCGGCTACGGATTGCAGCGCTATAGCGGTGGGGGTAATACCTTGCGCGCTATTGACGCGCTATTAGCCCTGACGGGTAACATCGGTAAGCCCGGTGCAGGAATCCAATATGGCTATCAATATCATCGAAGCTATCTGAATCAAGTTAAGTTAGATCCCAGCCGTTATCAGTCCCGGACCTTCCCCCATCCCTTTTTGGCGGAGGAAATAAAAAAGGCCGATCCCCCTATTCAGCTGGCCGTGGTGACGCGCTCTAATCCCTTAGTACAGCAACCGAATTCCTTGCTTTGGCGGGAAGTCTGGCGAGAGATTCCCTTTAAAGTGACCTTTGATACCACCCTGACCGAGACGGCACGTCATTCGGATTTAGTCTTGCCAGTAACGACAGCCTTTGAAGATGAGGACCTGATTGCCACTTCCTGGAGCCCCATTCTTCAGCTTACCCAAAAGATTGTCGAGCCCCAGGGAGAGGCCAGATCGGAGGCCGTTGTTTTTACGGAGTTGGCACAACGCTTAGGCCGAGGAGAGGATTTCCTTTATACCCCTGAGCAATGGCTTGATTATGTGCTCTCTCCCCTTAAAGAATATGGCATCACTTTGGCAAGCTTAAGGCAAGGGCCCATTCGGGCACCCTATATTCCGGAGGTAGCTTGGCGCGATTTGCAGTTCAAAACCCCCAGTGGAAAGATTGAGCTAGCTTCAGAGGTAGCGCTTAATGAGTATGGAGATGCAGTGGCGGACCCCTTACTTAACCACTCTAAGGAAGCTCTGCAAAGGCTTCAGGAGTTCTCGAAGTCAGAGATTCAAGCGGAATACCCTTGGTATCTTCTTACTCCCCATCCCCATCATGCCCTTCATTCCCAGTTCCAGGAGACTGAAGATTTTCACCTCTATATCCATCCACAAATAGCTGAAAAGTATTATCTATCCACTGGGGATCGGGCCTTGGTTGAGACAGAGCACGGACAGATTCTGGCTTGGGTCTCTGTATCAGAGGATATTCATCCCCAAACGGTAGTTATACCTGAAGGGGGTAGCGTCGATGGGTTTGGAGTTAACCAGCTGCTTATCGGGAAACCCTCTGACTTTGGGGAAAGCACACCCTATTATGAAGCACGCTGTCAGCTGCGCAAGTGGTTGGTGGATTGATACCGCAGTAGTATTCAGTATAACAAAAGACGAAAAAATAGCTGTGTGGACTAACTTCCAACAAGATGATAAAATTAGAGTTACTTTGGATTAGGGAGATGTGAAACGGTGCGTAAAAAATCACAAAAGCTTACCGTATATGTGATAGTAGCATTATTAGTAATAAGCTTGGTGGGATCATCCTTTGTCATGTTCTTTGGGGATACAGGTAATACCAATGCCCCGGTGACCGGGACCTATGAAAGTCAAATTGCAAGCCTCAACAAAGCACTAGAGGCCAATCCACAGGATTCCCAGACCCGTTTAAATCTTGCGAATATCTATTATGATTGGGCTCTTCAGACCCAAAGTGGAAACACACCCGAGAAAGCCGGAGTTATTTTCCAGCAGGCGGTAGCGGAATATCAAGAAGTTATTAAATCGAATAAGAATGTGAACGTTTTAGTTGATATGGCTACAGCAGCTTTTTATGGGGGTCAGGATGACCTAGCAGAGCAAACTTTTAAGGAAGCCTTGGAGCTGGACCCGAAGTTCCTTAATGGTCTGTTTAATTACGGTATCTTTCTCATGTATGCCAAGGAAGATTTCGGGGCGGCCATTGCCCAATGGGAAAAAGCCTTAACCATTGAAAATCTTTCGGAAGAGAATAAACAGCGTCTCCAAAGCAGTATTAAGTTGGCCCAAGATAAAATTGTTGAGAACTTCGAGAAAACGGGTAGCGTGGATCCATCCGAATCAACCTCTGGGGCTAAATAGCCTCAGTTTTTTTCTTGCGCTCTGAGCTGATTTTGCTGTCATCAGCCTAGTTTTGTTTAAGCAAAGGATTTGTTATAATACACTTGTATAAGGGAAGAAGGAATGGATGTGCATCTAGCAACCCTAGCAAGTGGGAGCTCCGGCAATGCGATTGTGGTTGGGCATGAGAAGAGGAATCTTCTTGTGGATTGCGGTATCAGCCTCAAGGCGACTCTACATAATCTATCGATGCTGGATATATCCCCTATGGAAGTTGAAGGAATATTTATTACCCATGAGCACTCGGATCATGTCAAGGGCGTTGGGGCAGTTGCGCGGAAACTAAAAATACCCATCTACGCCTCGGCGAAGATCTGGGATGAGCTCAACCCCGCGATTGGGAAGCTCAAGGACGAACAGCGGGTGATTGTCAAGGATTCCTTTACCTGTGCCGGCATGCAAGTGCGAGTCTTTCCGACCTCTCATGATAGTAAAGAAAGCTATGGGGTGCGCATCGAAGCGGAGCAAGGTGGCTGTCAGGCAATTGGTATTGCTACAGACACTGGAATCATCACGGAAGAAATGCACCAGGCCTTAAAAGGCTGCGATGCCTTAGTGGTGGAGGCTAACCATGATCAGGAAATGCTCTGGCAAGGTAGCTATCCTTGGTATCTTAAGAAACGCATTAGCGGCAATTTCGGACACTTGGAGAATAGCCAGCTGGCGGAAGGGCTTCTCCAATGGATCGAGGGGAATACTAAGCGGATCGTTTTGTCGCATTTAAGTGAAGAAAACAATACGCCGGAACTAGCCCTTGCGACCATTCTGCGTATCCTCAAGGAGTCTCGAGTAGCAAAAGAGAACCCGGACTTGAGATTAAGGGTAGCTCCCCGATATACACCGCATGAACTGATTGTTTTAGATGAATACTAAAGCAGTGAGGAGGTAATAACATGGGCTATTATAATCAAAACGACTATCCGGATTATCCAGAGAAGAGACATAGACCGCGTTTTTTCTCAACGATTGCTTTGGCTTTGATTAGTGCCATCATCGGCGGCTTAATCTCCGTAGCCTTAGTACCCACTCTCTATGGAAATCAAGCACCTGTCCAAAAAGAGGTTATTTTAGGCCAAGGTTCTTCGACACCCCCGGTGAGCATTACGAACCCGACCGGGTTTCCAGTGGTGGAGGTCGCTAAAACCGTGGGACCCGCTGTTGTGGGTATAGCCAATTTCCAGTCTCGGGGCAGTATCTTCGGTGGTACGGGTTTGTCGGAAGCGGGGACGGGATCAGGCTTTATCATTGATGCCAACTATGGCTATATCGTCACGAACTACCATGTGATTGCCGATGCCTCACGGCTACTGGTTAGCTTAGCCGACGGGAGAAATGTAGAAGCCACTTTGGTCGGTCAAGACCCGCGTACTGACCTAGCGGTAATTAAGATCTCTCCTGAGAATCTGACGGCAACTCAGCTAGGTAACTCCGATCAGGTGCAAGTCGGCGAACCGGTCGTGGCCATTGGCAACCCCGGAGGAGAAGAATTTGCGCGTTCTGTCACCCAAGGGGTGGTTTCCGCTAAGAATCGGATTCTTTTAATCGAAGGTGAATCTAGCTTTAACTTAATTCAGACCGATGCAGCGATCAACCCGGGGAACAGTGGCGGACCTTTGGTCAATTATAACGGTCAAGTGATCGGGATTAACTCTGCCAAGAATGCCGAAGTAGGCTTTGAAGGGATGGGCTTTGCGATCCCTATTACCGATGCCATACCCGTCATCCAGCAACTGATTGAGAAGGGCTACTTTAGCCACCCCGGACTCTTGGTCTCTATTGACACACGCTATAGTCCAGAGTGGGCAGTTCAAAAGGGCTGGCCGGCAGGTGCCTACGTCTCCAATGTGGATGCCAGAGGACCGGCGGGTCAAGCCGGTATTCAGCCCGGAGATATTATCGTGAAGATCAACGGGGTAACGGTGCAGACTTCCTTAGAGTTAACCCATGAGCTGTTTAAGTTTAAACCTGGAGACACCGTCACGGTGACTTATTATCGCAACGGTAAAACAACTGATGTGCAAGCGAAGCTCGTTGAGATAAGAACAAGTTAACCCAATTAAGTGGTGACTAAGATAATTGAGGGAGGAGATGATGAGTTCATCATCCTCCCTCGTAGTATGTATCCTAGATTATGATTGCCGAGGAGCGTCGAAAATGCTACAGATCAAGGTTGTTGCCGTAGGAAAAGTCCGAGAGAAATATCTCCTCGAAGGAGTTAAAGAATATGTGAAGCGTTTAAGTGCTTATGTTCGTCTAGAGATTGTAGAAATAGCTGATGAACCTTGTCCAGAGCGTCTCTCCACGGCCGATGAAGAGCGAGTGAAGGGAAAAGAAGGAGAGCGGATCCTGAAAGGGATTGGGCCCCAAGAGCATGTCATTCTGCTGGATCTCAAGGGGAAAGAATTTTCTTCTCCGGGTCTTTCGGAGTACTTGGACCATCTCGCGTTGACAGGACAGAGCAATATCACCTTTCTTATCGGCGGCTCCCTAGGAGTTTCTGAGGAAGTAAGGCAACGTGCCGATTACCGCTGGTCTTTTTCCCAACTCACCTTTCCCCACCCCCTCATGCGCTTGATTCTACTGGAACAAATCTATCGTGCTATGAAGATCAGCAAGGGTGAGCCGTATCATAAGTAGATAAGATTTAAGAAACAGAAGAATTACCTTTCCCCTATAATATGCCAGCACGATGTCATTCTTTCAGTGGAGGGATACCAATTGAAATGGATTTCTAAAAAGAATAAGAAACCTGTATTATTATTACTAGTTATTGCTTTTATCATGGCGGGTCTACTTGATATTAAGTATGAAGGATTATTCTTTCATCTATTACCTAACTCAGTTCAATCATATTTAGCAGATATTTTTTAAGAAAAGAGGTGCAGTTTCTTCAGAATACTTAATAGAGCAAGATAGAGCCCCCAGGTACCACTATTTTGGTGGTATCTGGGGGCTCAGTAATTCAGAGGTTTAAGTCTGCAGATTCATCTGGCAACTTATTTTGTATAGTTATCGAAGTAACCTTTAATATAAATCATGGGTGTACCCTTATCGCCACTACCGGAGGTTAAATCCGATAATGAACCAATGAGGTCTGTCAGCCTCCGGGGTGTTGTTCCTTGGGATTCCATGGCACCTACCAAGTCTTCGCATTTATTTTGGATATAATCGGAAATGGCTTGCTTTTGGTCTTCACCGCTGAGGTGGCAGAAGTTGTTGTCAGCCAAGTATTTTAACTTTACTTCGCTTGGCGTACCGTTAAGTCCTTCGGTGTAAGCGGGCGAAACAACTGGGTCTGCCAGCTCCCAAATCTTACCCACGGGATCCTTGAAGGCACCATCACCATAAACCATGACTTCGATCGTTTTGCCTGTGAGCTCCTTGATCTTTGCTTGGATGCCATCAACGATCGGCTGGCAATTTGTTGGAAAAAGCTTTACGCTTTCCTCTGTTGCTTTATTGGAACCAAGCAGACCATAGGATTCGTTGAAACCGCTTCCATTAATGGATTCAGTGAGAATATCATCCAGGCCGAAGACAGTCACAGCTCCATTGCTTTTGAGAATACGTTTTGTACGAAAACGGGAGTGAATATCACAAGTTAAAACATGCTTAGTATAATCTAAAATGGTTTTTGGATTATTGGAAAAGATAACCTGACAAGAAGCACCTTCAGCTTCGATTAATTCTTTATAGTACTCGATATAATCAACCCCAGTGAAGGGGTGCTTGATATAACCAAAATGCTCGCGGAACTCGCTTTCCGTCAATACATCGCTCCAAGGATTGATCCCTTTAGCATCGAGTGCATCAATGTCTACAAGGTGGTTACCTACTTCATCCGATGGATAGCTCAGCATCAAAATGACGTTCTTGATCCCTTTGGCAATACCTCTTAAGCAGACAGCAAATCGATTACGGCTGAGAATAGGAAAAATGATACCCACAGTTTCTTCGCCAAATTTAGCTTTAACATCAGCTGCGATAGCCTCAATTGTGGCATAGTTTCCTTGGGCACGTGCTACAACAGATTCTGTGACAGTGACAATATCACGATCCTCGATAGGAAAGCCCTCAACCTTTGCAGCATTTAACACAGTATTGACAACGATTTTTTCGATGTTATCGCCTTGATTAATAATAGGACCGCGAAGTCCTCGTACCACCGTGCCAACGACTCTTTCCAAAATAATCTCTCCTTCAAATGAAAGCAATTTTTATAATAAATTTTGCACAAATTACCAACCATATTCTACTATACTATTTTATGATATCATAAGTAAAGTTAATATTTATAATATCAGATATAAGGAGAGGTAATATGGTTGGAAAATTAGACTTATATCGAGTATTTAATGTGGTTAGTCGTAAGAAAAGTATTTCCAGAGCATCAGAAGAACTCTATATGACCCAATCTGCTGTCAGTCAATCCATTTCAAAGCTCGAGAAAGAATTAGAAGTACAGCTTTTTTATAGAACCTCCAAGGGAGTAGTATTGACACAACAAGGGAGTTTATTAAATGAGCATATAAAATCTGCTCTAGGAATTATCAATGCCGCAGAGGACAAGATACTGGAATTTAAAACCTTGAAGACGGGGCAACTGCGCATTGGGGTTGGAGACACAATATCTCGCTATTTTTTATTACCCTATTTGGAGGAGTTTCATACACGTTACCCAGGTATTAAATTAAAGATATTAAATGGAACAACACTCGAGATCTGCAATTATATTAAATCAGGAAAGGCCGATGTGGGACTATGCAATTTACCTATCCATGACGAGCACCTCAAGGTTATACCCTGTAAGGAGATTCAGGACATCTTTGTTTGTGGAGAAAAGTATAAAAAAATAACGGAAGCTCCCATTAGCTTAGAGAATCTAATGGAATTGCCGTTGATTTTTTTAGAAAGGAATTCGAATTCACGAATGTATGTGGAAAACTTCTTGAAAAAGAAAGGCTATCCTATTTCACCAGCGTTTGAATTGGGTTCCCACGATCTCGCCTTAGAATTTACAAAAATAAATCTTGGTATTTCTTGTGTCATAAAAGAATTTTCCAAGGATTATTTAGAGAGAGGAGATTTATATGAGATAAAGCTTGAGGAGCAGATTCCCAAAAGAAGCATCGGCATCTGTTTTTTAGATCATGTTCCTTTATCGAACGCTGCTAAGGAGTTTGTCGAAAGTATCAATAAAGTATAAGCTCACGTCAGCAATAAAGAGGCACATAAAATAATCATAGTTGTCCAGCTGAGCTTTTTCATAAAGATATGACTCCTTCGGTTAATTATGCTAGTATTTTAATATATGATGTAATATCTTTGGTGAATATGGCTCTTGTTTAGAAAAAGTTATGAAGATCAATTGATTGTTTTTGGTGGAGGTATGGGATGAAGTATGCTGTAAATTTGTACTTTAATAAACAGGCAGAAAATGAGATACGGGACATTTGGAAGGAATTATCAACATTAGATAGTGGCAAATGTATGGCCTGTGATAATGGGAGACCTCATATTACTTTAGCCATTTATGATAGCCTTAGTTTAGACATGGCCCAGGAAAGAATCCAAGAGCTTGCTGAGGAGATCACTTCCTTTAAACTAAGGCTTCTGCAGATTGGCATTTTTCCTCATAATAAAGGGGCGATCTTTTTAACCCCCAACCTGATTGATGAATTGTTCTATATCCATCGACAGTTACATCAAATATTCCAAGATTATGAAGAGCAGGGTTCGGATTATTATAAACCTCAGGCCTGGTATCCCCATTGCACCCTTTCCCTGGAGACTCCATTGGCTGATATACCTGAGGTTCTTGGTCATATTCTTAAGATTTTTAGCCCTATCGATGTGACGATTGAGTCCATCGGGATTGTCAGTCTCGATCCGATTGAATATTTATTTGAGACTACCTTAAAAAGGGGTAAAGAGGACGGAATGGATAAGGATAGTTTGAAGCCATCATGTTATAGGGTGAATTTCTGATTGGAATGGTTAATCTCAAAAATACGGGTCGGCGTCCCAGCCATTTTTTTTGCGAAGTTTTTTGTTGTATTGAAATCATCCCAAAAATGCATGGGCAAGAGAATTTGCGGTTTTACCTCCTGAATAAAATATTCAGCCCCAAGGGAGTAATATTGCTCTAATCTTGGATCTACAGGGAAGAAAGCGATGTCGATGCTTTCTCCTTTTATTTTGGCAATCTCCTCTTTGAACATGGCTTCAGCTCTTTGAATATCTGCCTGAGGTTCTCCCCACCAATGCCACCAGTTAAGATCTCCGGCATGGAAGACTTGTGTTCCCCTTTGATCCACAAGTTCAAGGAGAAAGGAGATTCCTATATCAGTAGATCCATAGGCCTTAATGTTTAAATCATCAATATGGGTTTTTTCATAGGGGGATAAAAAAGTGACATTTTCACCTTTTGGGGGGATGTGGGAGTCTCCCTTGATATCAGAGCTAAAAATGTAGTGGATGTTGGGATGATCCTTTTGCCATTCGAGAATTACCGGATTAAAGTGATCTGGATGGGAGTGAGAAGAAAAGACATAGGTTTTCTTATTGTCGGGAAGTTGAATGGGACCTTGATAGTAGTCAAAGACCAGAAGGGACTGGTCTGTTTCTACTTTAAAACCACTGTGCTGGATATATTCAATAGTTATGCCAAGGCTTCTTATGGGAGTGTTCATGAAATGCCCTCCATTCTATGAGATTTATACAAAAAGAGTTTGTGTTCTTTCTTAAAAATTACTACACTATGGATAAGGGTGCAATACGAATACGGGTCAATGTGGAAAAAAGGGGGATATCGCAATGAAGTTTAAATTTACCCACAATAATTTTAATGTGCTTGATCTCGAGAAAAGTCTGGCTTTCTATAAAGAAGCTTTAGGGTTCCAAGAGGTAAGGAGAATAGCGCCGGAAAGCGGTGAATTTATCCTCGTCTATTTAGGGGATGGAGCAACCTCACATACCCTAGAGCTTACTTGGTTAAGGGACAGGAGTGAACCCTATAATCTTGGGGAAAATGAATTTCATCTCGCCCTTGAGGTGGATGATTACGAGGCAGCTCATGCGCATCACCAAAAGATGGGCTGCATTTGTTATGAAAATGAGGCAATGGGCATCTATTTTATTAACGACCCCGACAATTATTGGCTAGAGATTCTGCCGAGTTCCATGGCCTAAGAAGCAGCCAGCTCACATTGCAGATGGAGAATTAATAGCGATAGGGTTCTGATTTGCGTTAAGTAAATCAGAACCCTTCTTTGCTAGCATCAGGACTATTATCAGTGACTACTTATTCTCGATGACAGGGATGGGCTCATTGGAGACTTCATCCAAGCGATCTTCCCATAGATACTTCTTTGTCTCCGATACAATCACACCGCTTAGGAGCAAGAGGGCCACAAGGTTGGGGATCGCCATCATCGCGTTCATGGCATCGGCAAAATCCCAGACGAATTGGAGCGTGACAATCGAACCGATAAAGACGGCCGTAACCCAGAGAAGGCGGTAAGGGAGAATTCCCTTCTTACCCAAGAGATATTCAACAGCCCTTTCACCGTAATAAGACCAGCCAAGGATCGTTGAAAAAACGAAGGTTAATAGACCAAAGGTCAAAACGATGGGACCAACGACAGGAATTTGACTAAAGGCCATGGATGTTAAATCTCCACCCTTTAATCCTTCAGCAGCGGTCGGATTGCGAAGAATACTGCTGACAATGACTAGACCGGTCATCAAGCAGACGACAACTGTATCCCAGAACGTTCCCGTAGCTGAGACAAGAGCTTGACGAACAGGGTTTCTCGTTTGAGCAGCAGCGGCCACGATGGGAGCGGAGCCTAAACCAGATTCATTGGAGAAGAGCCCGCGGGCAATACCATAGCGAGCGGCCATGATGACACTGGCACCGACAAAGCCGCCGCCGGCAGCGGTAGGAGTGAAAGCGGATTTACAAATTAAAGTAACAGCAGGCCATACGTATTGGGAATTCATAACCAGGATAATGAGACACCCCAGGACATAAGCAATAGCCATAAAGGGAACGAATTTTTCACATACGCGAGCGATCGATTTTACACCGCCAATAATGACAACCCCCGTCAAGGCAGCTAAGAGAAGACCCGTAATAATGGGGCTAATGTGGAATTGAGTATTCAGCATACCTGAGATAGAGTTAGCCTGAGTCATATTGCCAATACCGAAGGCAGCAATCGAGGTAAAGATACAGAACAGAACTGCTAGCCATTTCATGCCCAATCCTCTTTCCAGTGCATACATGGGCCCACCGAGCATAGTGCCGTCAGAAGTCTTGACCCGATATTTTACCGCTAATAAAGACTCACCATATTTAGTGGCAATACCAAATACTCCAGTCAACCAGCACCAAAGCACCGCACCGGGGCCGCCTAAGGCAACAGCCGTAGCCACGCCGACGATATTACCGGTGCCGATGGTGGCCGCTAGAGCGGTCGTCAGGGCTCCGAATTGGCTGACATCCCCCGCTGCGTCGGGGTCCTTAGTGAGAGAGAGTTTAATCCCTTTGATGATATACTTTTGAATAAAACGAGTACGAAAAGTAAGAAATAAGTGCGTACCAAAGAGCAAGACCAGAATAGGTGGTCCCCAGAGGTAACCGTTCAACCAGATAATAAAGTTGTGCAAAGTCTCCATAATGTTTTCTCCTCCTTTAATCTCATGTATCTGCCCTCTCAACTGCTCATTAGGGTTGCGTTTATATAAAAAGAGCCAATCTTAAAGATTGACTCTGAGTAGGCGGACGAGGGATACACAATAAGGAGAATGCTTTGTAGCAACTCCTTTTTATCTCTGTCCTTTTGCCTGAGAGATTTACAACACATCATTGTATTGCCCCTTCGGCGCCCTAAATCGAGTCTCTCCAGAGTTCTGTCCATTTCCGGTCTTCGACTTGTTTCGTCACCTGAAAGTTTAACTTCTTCGGCGGGCTAGAGCCCTTCTCCCGTAAATCTCATTCAGTAATTATGAAGTTTGTCATTATCTGACTATTCCGATTAGTCCAACATCTCAATAAAGATATTTATAATTATAAAGAAACTATCCATTTTATTCAAGATATTTAGGAATATATTTAGATTTTTGAAAAGGGCTTGCCTGTTGCATTGAATTGCGCTTGCATATAATATTTACTTATTTTAGGAAATGGTATATAATAAAAGACAATTCAACATTCCCTTTTTTTCGAAAAATATATAACCATTATTAGCGGCTATCTGGCGATAGTCGCTCTATATTTATCACAAGTGATCATTAGAGAAGGAAGGTTCAGGAGAAATGAGAAGGAAAATTAGTATCACAGCCGTTGATCAGGAGCGTCTCTTAAAGCTTATCAATAAGGAAAGAGAGTTTGGTAGCGCTAAAAACCAGGATTATTTAAAAAACCTTGAGCAGGAATTGAATAATGCGGATGTGGTATCCTCAGCAGAGATTCCTCGTGATGCCATTACTATGAATACCCAAGTAACGCTTAAGGATATGGAGTCCGGAGAAGAGACTACCTATACCTTGGTTTATCCTGAGGATGCTGATTTATTGGAAGATAAGATTTCCGTCCTTGCCCCCGTGGGGACAGCTATACTTGGTTATCGCCAAGGGGATACCATTGATTGGAAAGTCCCTGATGGTGTGGTTCGCCTCAAAGTCGAAAAGATTGTTTATCAACCTGAGGCTGCCGGAGACTATGATTTATGAGCCTTAGAACATTCTACAGGAAAGGTTGATATCCATGGACAATGATAATAAATCGTCCAATTTTCTACGCCATATTATTCTTGAGGATCTACGAACAGGAAAAGTGGATCAAATCTATACACGATTCCCCCCCGAACCAAATGGATATTTACATATTGGACATGCAAAATCTATTTGCTTAAACTTTGGTTTAGGTGACGAGTTCAAAGGGAAGACCAACCTGCGTTTTGATGATACGAACCCCGTGAAGGAAGATACGGAATATGTCGAGTCGATTAAAGAAGATGTGAAGTGGCTGGGATTTGAATGGGATAATCTCTTCTTTGCTTCAGATTATTTCGAGGAGATGCACAAACGAGCAGTGCTCTTAATTAAGAAGGGTAAGGCCTTTGTCTGTGATCTATCAGCAGAGGAGATGCGTAAAAACCGCGGCACCTTGACGGAACCCGGCCAAGAAAGCCCTTATCGCAATCGCAGTGTCGAGGAGAATCTCGACTTATTTGAAAGAATGCGGCAAGGGGAATTTAAGGACGGGGAAAAGGTCCTCCGGGCGAAAATTGATATGTCCTCCCCGAATATCAACATGCGTGATCCTGTGCTGTATCGGATTGCTCATGCCAGCCATCATAATACAGGGGATACCTGGTGCATTTATCCTATGTACGATTATGCTCATCCCTTAGAGGATGCTATCGAAGGAATTACTCATTCCATTTGCACCTTGGAATTTGAGGATCATCGTCCTCTCTATGACTGGGTGGTTCGGGAATGTGAGATGGAAAAGGTTCCCCATCAATATGAATTTGCCCGCTTAAATATGACGAATACTGTGATGAGCAAACGTAAATTAAAACAGCTGGTGGATGACAAGGTTGTTGATGGTTGGGATGACCCTAGAATGCCAACGATCTCAGGATTGCGACGTCGGGGCTATACTCCGGAAGCTATTCGCGCCTTTGCTCAAGCGATCGGCGTGGCCAGATCGGAAAGTGTCGTCGATTCCAAAATGCTGGAGCATTTTATTCGCGAGGATCTGAAGCTCAGAGTACCGAGGCCTATGGCAGTAATCAGGCCCTTAAAGGTCGTCATCACCAATTACCCAGAAGGTCAAGTGGAGATGCTGGACGCCGATAACAATAAAGAGAATCCGGAGATGGGCAAGCGCCAAATTCCTTTCTCCCGCGAAATCTATATTGAGCAAGAGGATTTTATGGAGAATCCTCCGCCAAAGTACCATCGACTCTATCCGGGCAACGAGGTTCGCTTAATTGACGCTTACTTCATCAAGTGTGAAGAGGTCATTAAGGATGAAGCAGGCACGATTATCGAGATTCGTTGTACCTATGATCCGGAAACGAAAAGTGGTACCGGCTTTACCGGACGTAAGGTAAAGGGGACTATTCATTGGGTAGAAGCTACTCAAGCAGTTCCTGCCGAGTTTCGACTTTATGACACCTTGATTCTTGATGATGTGGAAGAGGAGAAAGGGAAGACCTTCTTGGATTATCTCAATCCGAACTCCTTGGAGATCTTACAAGGATTTGTCGAGCCCCCTATGAAAGAGGCAAAGCCTCAGGATAAGTTCCAATTCCCCCGTCATGGTTACTTCAACGTCGATCCGAAATATACGACTCCCGAAAAGTTGGTTTTTAACCTCATTGTTTCTCTAAAGAGCTCCTTTGTGATCAAATAAGGTAGCGAGCTGAGGATTAATCAGGGAAAGTCGGTATTAACTCATTGTTGAGCCTACACGATATGAGAGGGGCGTTGCTTAGCGAAGACTACTTCGTTAAGCAACGCCCCTTTGTGCGTTCTTATTTCTCTTTGTAGAGGATCATAACCTTCATAGCACTCCTATCCTCCCCTTAGGGGCTGGTCAGCAGCCCTGCCTTTAGTCCAATGTCGTGGAATGATGCGCGATGGGACCCACTTGTCCTTGGGTAGCTTTAAGCAAATCTTGGGCACGAGCATAGATTTGCAGTCCCCGTGTCCCAGCGCTGATAGCAATTTTCTCGTGCAGCAGGATATCTTCCTGAAAAAATACAGGATACTTCTTCTTGGTTCCTAAGGGCGATACACCACCGCGGATATAACCGGTCAAGGGCTGAACTTCTTTGAGAGGAACAACTTCAACTTTTTTGTTACCGCTCACTTGCGCTAAAGCTTTAAGATTGAGCTCATAATGAGCAGGGATACAAGCCACAAGAATGCCTGTTTTATCCCCTCGCGTGACGAGTGTTTTATAGATTAATTCCGGAGACATGCCAACCTTTTGGGCAACAGTGGTGGCAGAGAGGTCTGCCTCATCCACTTCATAAGGCATCAATTCATAAGGTATGCCGGCTTGATCGAGGATCCGAGCGGCATTGGTTTTCTGGGCCATACAATTTCACCTTTCTTATTGTCGAAAAAATAGATTAGAAAAGTTCTTCTGCACTTACTATAGGAAAAGCCGTGGACGCTTGTCAAGTGATGACTGACCTTCGACTAGACAAGCTGACTATTTCTCGTTATGATAGCTAAGATAATTAAAAAAGTAGCCTGTATCAAAGAAGGTGTAGATTTGGAGCTGTTATCAATAGAGTTATGGCTGATGATGAGCGGAATTATCTTCTGTGCGACCTTTACTCAAGTCTTAACCGGTTTTGGCTTTGGACTGGTTGCAGTTCCCCTTCTCTTATTTATCTTACCAAGCCAACAAGCACTTTTAGCAGGAATGATCTTATCCATGCTATCTTCGGCCATGCAAGGGGTGCAAATGCGTCACTTGGCTCGCTGGGATTTAATTTTTCGGCTTCTGCTGTTTAGTATTCCGGGGCTCGTCATCGGTATTATCTTAAGTGAGTATATAAACGGACTATATATCAAAGGAATCGTCGGTAGTGTACTCATAAGCTATGTGGGGTGGCAGTGGTTTAGATTAAAAACGCCTCCTTCAGAGGTTGTAATTCAAGACAAACCGGAAGGAGCCGATCAAGGTCTCAAGACCTTCTCCCTAGTATTTATCCTCGTGGCTTTGTCTTCGGGACTACTTAATGGCTTGGCAGCTATTCCCGGTCCCCCCATCGTCGCGTTACTCATCAAATATTTAAAAAAAGATGCCTTCCAAGCCACGACCGTCAATTTTTTCTTTTTGCAATATGCTGTGGCATCTATCTCCAAAGCTGTTCTTTTTCAAGGGAACTTCACGTTTCCCTTTGCTGTCTTGCTGGCCAGCATGATTTTAGCTATTGTACTCGGCTATCTTATTGGAAAGCCCATTCGAAAGCGTATCAATGAAGATCAGTTTAAAAAAGTTGTCTACGGACTGCTTTTGATTATTGGCTTAACATCAGTTGGCGAGCCAATATTTACACTATTGAATTAATGACAATGCTGCTATTGACAGGTGATGAGTCTTGTTCCATAATATAAAGATAATTCATAAAGTGAATGATAGAGGTGCAGTGGATTAAGAGTAATTATCCTGAGCTGGTCAGGCTATGACGGATAATGAAAGGAATCATTGCCGAAGCGTGGGGTCAAGGACAAAGGGCCTTTTGCTGGTCTTCCATTGAAAAAATGTAAGACTGTCACCGAAATCTCGGTGGAGTGCTATCTCGTGAAGTTAGAGGTGAAGGCTATCTTTTGCCTTTAGAAACGGTTACGAGCGGACTCGTAACCGTTTTTTAACTACCAGACTTCTATGCAGCCTAGGCAACACCACTTGCTGAGTGGAAAGTATTGTCTGGGTCGAGGAGCCTACTCACATAGGTCGCAATAGTAGTAAGGTTCATATACTAGGATTAGGAGGGTTGTCAAATGGCAGTAAAGAATTTGCCTTTTAGCCAAGAACAATTAATGAAGATTATCGAGCAGTTTGGAACGCCTTTTCATATTTATGACGAGCAGGCCATTCGACTAAATGCCCGGAGACTACAAGCGGCCTTTGCTTGGGCGCCGGAGTTTAAGGAGTACTTTGCAGTCAAAGCTCTTCCCAATCCCCATATCCTTAAGATTCTTCGGGAAGAAGGCTTTGGGGCCGATTGTAGTTCCATGGCTGAGCTGAGCTTAGCTGAGGCGGCTCGCATCACTGAGGAGAACATTATGTTCACCTCCAATAACACTCCGGCTGAAGAATACGTAAAGGCTAAAGAATTATGGGCGATCATTAACCTTGATGACATCACCCACATTGATTATCTGGAAAAGCATGCGGGACTACCGGAAGTGATTTCTTTCCGCTATAACCCTGGATCATTGCGAGCAGGTAATGCTATTATCGGGAATCCCGAGGATTCCAAGTATGGCTTAACGAAGGAGCAATTGTTCCAAGCTTATAAAATTGTCCGTGATAAGGGCGTCAAGCGTTTTGGCCTGCATACCATGATTATATCCAACGAGCTTAAGCCAGAATTCTTCATTGAGACAGCAGAAATGATGTTTGACTTAGCCATAGAATTAAAAGAGAAGCTGGGCATCCGTCTGGAGTTTGTTAATTTTGGCGGCGGCATTGGTATTCCCTATCGTCCGGAGCAAGAACCGGTCGATTTGGAGTATATCGGCGAGGGGGTAAGGAAAGCTTACGAAGAAAGGATTATCCCCAATGGCATAGATCCCTTGCGCATTTGCTTGGAATGTGGGCGGATGGTGACCGGACCTTATGGTTATCTTGTAACACAGGTAGTGCATAAAAAAGAGATTTACAAGGATTACCTAGGTGTAGATGCCAGCATGTCGGACCTGATGCGTCCAGGTATGTATGGAGCCTACCATCATATTACCGTCGTGGGAAAAGAAAATCTGCCCAAGGATCATATCTACGATGTGGCAGGGGCCTTATGTGAGAATAACGATAAGTTTGCTGTGGATCGGGAGCTTCCTCAAGTGGAGATTGGCGATACTCTTGTCATCCATGATACAGGTGCCCACGGGCATGCCATGGGCTTTAACTATAACGGTAAGCTTCGTCATGCAGAATTGTTGCTGCAGACGGATGGTAATGTAAAAATGATTCGCCGGGCCGAGACTCTGGATGATTATTTTGCCACCTTGGACTTTAGCGATCTTTGAACCAAATCAGTTCAGTGATAAAAGGAAACGTGCCTGGAATTAAAAATAACCTGCTTCAAGGAGTTAATACTCCTTATGAAGCAGGTTTTCTTGTTGGCATAACCACTGTGTTGTTTTGAGGTATTATACAGCGCCTTGAGACTTCATTGCCTCAGCGACTTTCAAAAAGCCAGCGATATTGGCTCCGGCCACTAAGTTACCTTCGAAGCCATATTCGGCAGCTGCTTTGCTGGCATTATGGTAAATGTTGACCATAATGTCTTTCAATTTGGCATCCACTTCTTCAAAGGTCCAAGAATATCTCATGCTATTTTGGGACATTTCCAGAGCGGACACTGCCACCCCACCGGCGTTGGATGCTTTACCCGGTGCAAAGATAATTTTGTTTTCATGGAAAACATCAACCGCTTCCGGAGTGGAAGGCATATTGGCCCCTTCGCCCACGGCATAGCAACCATTTTTAATCAGAAGCTCAGCAGCTTCTCTATCCAATTCATTTTGCGTGGCACAAGGTAGAGCAACATCGCAAGGAATAGACCAGATGCCGGCACAGCCTTCATGGTATTCAGCCGAAGGATGCTGGGATACATAGTCCTTAATCCGCTTCCGCTCCACTTCCTTCAACTGGCGAACCGTATCGAGGTGAATGCCGTCGCGATCATAGATATAGCCGTTAGAATCACTCATGGCGACGACCTTAGCCCCGAGCTGGTTGAGCTTTTGCACGGCATAGATGGCAACATTACCCGAACCGGAAACAACCACGGTAGCACCGGCAAAGGTCTTATCGACGGCCTTGAGGGCCTCTTCCATGAAGTAAACTAAGCCGTAGCCTGTTGCTTCGGTGCGGGCTAAGCTTCCGCCAAAGGTTAACCCTTTGCCGGTGAGAACACCTTCGTATTTATTGGTAATCCGTTTATATTGTCCAAACATATAGCCTACTTCGCGACCGCCTACCCCGATATCTCCGGCAGGTACGTCAGTATCTGCGCCAAGATAACGATAAAGCTCAGTCATGAAGCTTTGGCAGAATCTCATGATTTCTCCTTCGGATTTCCCCTTTGGATCGAAATCACTACCGCCTTTACCTCCGCCGATGGGTAAGCCTGTTAGAGAATTTTTAAAGATTTGCTCGAAACCTAAGAATTTGATGATACCAAGGTAAACTGAGGGATGGAAGCGGAGTCCCCCTTTATAAGGACCGATGGCACTATTAAATTCGACACGGAAACCTCGATTAACTTGGACCTTACCTTGGTCATCTAGCCAAGGAACCCGGAATAAAATTTGACGCTCAGGCTCAACAATCCGTTCTAAAATCCCTGCTTCTTGAAGATCAGGGCGTTTTTTAAAAACGGGTTCGAGAGATTCGAGCACCTCTTTGAGAGCTTGGTGAAATTCAACTTCACCGGGGTTGCGTTTAATGGTTTGATTGAGAACTTCTTGTACATAGGACATATTAAATTTTCCCCCTAAACATCTTTGTTTAGATTTTTTTCTCCTGTTCCTATTAATGTAACAGAAGTAACGTTGAAATATTCTCTATGATCGAGTAAATCCCTTTTTGTTCTAAGCGTGTGTATTGTATTCATGAAGATGAAGGATTATTTTACAAATACGTAGAATAAATCGGGTATAATAATTACTATGAAGTCTAGTTGAGTATCCACTGAGTGAATACGAGATAGCAGGATAGGAAGGGAGAATATCCAGCAATGGAAAACGCCTTAGTCAAGTCGATTTATCGCGATCCACGCCCTTACCTCAATGAAGAGATTCAGATTTCGGGATGGGTGCGGACACTCAGAGTATCTAAAACCTTTGGTTTTATCGAGATCAACGATGGTTCTTTTTTTAAGAATATCCAAGTGGTCTTTGATGAAACCTTAAGTAACTTTGAGGAGATAGCTAAAGTAAACACGGGCAGTTCCCTAATCATTACAGGACAACTTGTAGAATCCCCCGGAGCCAAGCAACCCTTCGAACTTAAGGCCCAAACCATAGAGCTTGAAGGAGCATGCGCTGCGGATTACCCCTTACAGAAAAAACGCCACTCCTTTGAATATTTGCGAACAATCGCTCATTTGCGGCCGCGGACGAATACCTTTTCTGCCGTATTCCGGGTTCGTTCTTTGGTTGCCTATGCAATCCATAAGTTTTTCCAAGAGAAAGGCTTCGTCTATATTAATACACCTATCATCACCGGAAGTGATGCTGAAGGAGCCGGAGAAATGTTCCGAGTCACCACCCTTGACCTAAAGGCTTTGCCGCGTACAGAGGAAGGTCAACTGGATTTCACCAAGGACTTCTTTGGCAAAGAAACCAACCTAACGGTGAGTGGTCAGTTAAATGCAGAGTCCTACAGCATGGCTTTCCGTAATGTCTATACCTTCGGACCCACCTTTCGCGCTGAAAACTCTAATACTGCTCGCCATGCTGCTGAATTCTGGATGATTGAACCGGAGATCGCTTTTGCTGATTTAAAAGATGATATGGAACTTGCGGAAGAGATGATGAAGTATTTAGTCACCTATGTCTTGGAGAATGCACCGGAAGAGATGGCTTTCTTCAATGAATTTGTGGATAAATCGCTCTTGAGTCGTTTGGAGAACATTGTGAATTCCGATTTCGGACGTGTGACCTACACAGAGGCGATTGAAATCCTGAAAAAAGAGCAGGATCGTTTTGAATATCCTGTCGAGTGGGGAGCCGATCTGCAAACAGAGCACGAAAGATTCCTCACCGAGCATGTTTACAAGAAGCCAGTCTTTGTCATTGATTATCCTAAAGATATCAAAGCCTTCTACATGCGCCTTAATGATGATCAAAAGACTGTAGCGGCCATGGACCTGCTCGTTCCCGGCGTTGGCGAAATTATCGGAGGCAGTCAGCGTGAAGAACGGTTAGAGGCTTTAGAAAAGAGAATGCTAGAGCTGGGTCTTCACCAAGAAGACTATAGCTGGTACTTGGATCTGCGTAAATATGGAGGCACTCGTCATGCCGGTTATGGCTTAGGTTTTGAACGGGTGATTATGTATCTAACGGGAGTTGCCAATATTCGCGATGTCATTGCCTTCCCGAGAACTGTGAATAATGCTGATTTTTAATGAGGAGGAGTGATTGTAATGGAAGTAGCCAAGAATGCAGGTGTCTACAATATGGCAGATGAGTCGGGCGTCCTTGCCAAAGCTAGTCTTGTCATTGACATGGATAAATGTGCCGCCAACTATAAGGTTAGGCTTAATATGGGCGGAGATATTATTAAGCGGTTAATGTCAGCTGAAAATACAAAAAAATTGCTGGAATGGGCCTCTGATATGGACAATGAAAGAACCTATATAGTGCTAACAAGTGCACTATATAGTAATTTCCAAATGATTAAGCACAGTGCAATTCTCGATATTCTAATCACCGCGGAAGAAGACGTAGTATAACGACCCTAAATATTTCTTTCAGCAGTGGAATATATGCTATTTCTAATGTATACAATGTTTTTGGCTGAAAGAGGCAGGATAATTGCCTCTGATATAGAACACTTAGTGATCCCCTTGGTATGTTTAACAGTCCCCAATAGTAGATGCAATGATAATTTTCGATAGATTAGGAATAATACTGTCGTAAATAAAAGGAGGATGACCCCATGCCAAATCAAGAAATGCTTCTCATACCCGGACCGACACCGGTTGTGGATGAAATATATGAAGCATTAGCCCAAGAGACCTATGCCCATACTGATCCACGGTTAGTTAAACGATTCAAGAACAGCTTGGAGATGACCAAACGCCTTTTTAATACAAAGGGTGAGGTCTTTATTGTAGCAGGTTCCGGAACGCTATCCATGGAGATGGCCATCGTTAATACGGTGGCACCGGGAGAAAAACTGCTGGTGATCAGTCATGGATTTTTTGGAGATCGCTTTATCCCCATCGCTCAAGCCCATGGCATTCAGGTGGAAGTATTGCAACCGGAATGGGGACAACACATCGAGATTTCTGCCGTAGAGGAAAAGTTAGCTCAGGGTGGCTTTAAAGCTGTCACTGTGACTCATGTAGATACCTCTACCGGAGTTATTTCTAATCTGGAAAAGCTGGTTCCTGCAGTTAAAAAATATGGCGTACTCTTTCTCTTGGATGGGGTATGCGCCTCAGCTGCCGTTGAAGAGGATATGAGTAAGGAATATGGACATCCTGATTACACCATCGACTTGGTCTTGACAGGGTCCCAAAAAGCCATCGGCGTTCCGCCGGGGTTGGCGATTGTCGCCTTTGGACCTAAGGCCTTAAAAGCCAGAGAAGCTATGGACAAGGTGGCTGCTTACTACATGGACATCCTCCGGTGGTTGCCGACGATGCAGGATCCGGGAAAATATTACGCCACCCATCCTGTCAACATGATTTATGCCTTAGAAAAAGGGATGGAAATCGTGATGGCTGAAGGGCTGGAAGCTCGTTACAAGCGCCATGCTGCCTTAGGAAGAGCGGTCCGGGCAGGGCTTGCCGAGTATGGCATGAAGGCCCTGGCTGCAGAAGAAATCGCTGCACCGACCTTAAGCTGTATCCTTTATCCTGAAGGGGTCAATGACGCAGAATTCCGTGCCAAACTAGCAGCAAAAGGGATGGTCATTGCCGGCTCCCTAGCAGCTCTGGCCGGAAAGGCTTTCCGGATTGGCCATATGGGCAATGTGACCGAAGAAATGTTTGTGAAGGCCATGGAGCTGGTAGGTGAAACACTTAAGGAAATGGGCTTCAAAGCTGATACAGCAAAAGCAGTTGAGACCTTTAAAAGGGTCTATGGATTGGGTTTAGCTGAGTAAAAGTGTGAACTGGGGACAGGTCCCACTTCGCATTCGTCCGTATCAAGTGATTCTTTGAAATATAAACCAAGAGGCGATTGATTATCTGAGAATGATCATTTCGCCTCTTTTTATTATTTTAATATACAATTCACATTTAATATTTTTCTATCAGGCAAAAACCGCATTTTCTGGATAAAAACCCATTTTCTCAGACACACTAAGAAAGAAAATCTAGGTGTGAGGTGAGCGTGATGATCGCAAAAAAGAGAGTTTGGGTAGGGATATTCACCCTAAGCATTGCCTTAATCCTTGCCGGGGTAGTCTATGGGGCACTGGGTGATCGCACCTTAAGTCAAGGGTCAAGGGGTCCTGAAGTAACTGAGCTACAGAAGCGCTTGGCTTCCTTAGGGTATGTGGTCGGTAAGGTCGATGGTATCTACGGAACCAAGACTAAGGCCGCCATTACTCGTTTCCAAAGGGAACGGGGTCTAAAGGTGGATGGTATGGCCGGTACCCAGACGATTAAGGAGCTCAAATTAATGACCGGAAATAGTACCAATGCCTCTGGAAAATCCGTTGGACCGAAAAACGTGGATATCAACCTATTGGCCCGTTGTGTCAGTGCTGAGGCCAGAGGAGAGCCCTATGTAGGGCAGGTAGCGGTAGCTGCTGTTCTGCTCAATCGCTTGGAGGACCCAGCCTTCCCAAATACGATTGCGGATATCATTTATCAGCCCTTGGCCTTTTCTAGTGTTGCCGATGGTCAGATTAACATGGCACCCACCTCTTCAGCTGTGAAGGCAGCCCAAGAAGCGGTATCGGGTGTGGATCCCACTGGGGGGGCCATTTACTTCTTTAATCCGGCGAAGACCAAGAATAAATTTATTTGGTCGAGACCGCAAATAATGCAAATCGGAAATCATATGTTCACTCGTTAGGAGGGGATTCCATGAGAAATCTCTGGATTGGTATTCTAGGAACCGCTTTCGTCCTCTCCCTGGCTTGGGGGTTTACTGAGTATCGGCAAGCGGAGCAATTTGAAAGAGTCAGTGTCAATCAATATCAGCGTTCCTTAAGGGATTTGGCCAGTAACCTAGATCAGTTGGAAACAGATTTGGCGAAAGGTCGTGTAGCATCTACCTCAAGTCAAAAGGTCCTTTACCTGAGCCAAGCAGGTACGATTAGCGAATCTGCAGTTAAAGATTTAGCGCAGCTCCCTGCGGAGGAAAATGGACTAAGCTATATTAGTGAGTTTTTAAATCGCACAGGAGACTTTACAAAGAGTCTCGCATATCAAATCTCCGTCGGACATACACCGACGACAGAAGAAGACAAGACCCTCACCGATGTCCATGAGCGTCTTTTGACAGTCAATCAAAATGTTCAGGATTTAGTTCAACGTGTGGATACGGAGGGTTTGGCTTGGGTGGATAATCCATCCGTCTGGACTCGGGTGGCTGGGTTCTGGCAGACAGAAACTGCGGAAGCAGCCGCGGCAGCAGCTGATGGACCCGCAAGTTCTGTACGCTCCGGACTCGATCAGCTCAATGCCAGTTTGCAAAAGCTCCCGCCATTTTCCTATGTGGGAGAATATGATTCCCGTTCCGTAAGAGAACCTTTAGCCTTACCCAAGCAAGAGGTCGATAAGGATGTCGCCTTAAAAGCCGCTAAAAGTTTTTTGAGTAAAATGGGTTACCCCACTACCGAACTAGAGTTCAGCGGCGTCAGTCAAGGAGCCTTGGGAGTGTACATTTTTAAGCAGGGCAATCTCTTTATGACTGTCAGCAAACGAGGGGGAAAGGTGATTAACTATCGGGATCAGCGGGAGTTTAGTGAGAGAACCCTGAGCCCTGACCAAGCCAAGGAGAAAGTAGCCCAGACCCTGAAAGCCTTGGAATGGGATCTCGTTTTGACTTCAACTGAGGACTACGGAGGCTATCTGCAGCTCGAATATGTTCAAGATGAGAATGGTGTCCGCTATTACCCCGATAAATTGCGCATTACGGTAGCTTTAGATAATGGCCAGATCATTGGCTATGATTCTACCCCCTACTACGCCTATCATCAAAAACGCAACTTTACGAAGAAGCTGACCCTCGAGCAGGCCAAAACCAAACTGAGGAAAGGCTTTCAGATCAAGGAGAACCGGATGGCGGTTATTCCTGTCATGGGAAATCGTGAGGTCATGGCCTATGAGTTCCGAGGTAAGTATCAGGATGAGGAATATTTAGTATATATCAACGTCGGAAGCGGTATTGAAGAAAGAATTCAACGGATTATTAAGACACCAAAGGGTGAGTATCTGCAGTGATAAAGCATTTATGACGACAACACTTCGTTGAAGTCATGCCAAAATAGGGTATACTAGAAGACAAGGTGATAATGCTTAGACATTATCACCTTGTTGATTTACCGGAAGTTTTAAGCACACAGAGAGTAGAGATTAATATATAATAGTGCTTATATCAGAATGAGCTTACACTGTCGAAGTACTTAGTATCCCCAACTGCTTAGCATCTCATAGTAAATAAGGATTGGCTGAGAAAGGAGATCCCCGTGGTTGATAAAGTAATTATTCAGGTTAGCAGTACCCAACAATATCCTGAAGGTCAGAATGATCGCATGGAATTTACTGCAGTAGGCACTTCACATCATCGCGCCGAGGCCTATTACATCATTTACCGGGATACAGAGATAACCGGGATGGACGGAGTAACAACCTCCCTTAAAATCGAGTCTAACCGAGTGACTCTGAATCGAATGGGGGCAATCGATCATAAGCAGGTTTTTGAACGAGGGATACGCCACGGCTCGTCTTACGTTACACCACAGGGCTCTTTGTTTTTGGAGATTGAGACGAAGGAAATGGAGATTCACTTGACAGAGCAGGAAGGAAAGATTACTCTAAAATATGATCTTTTTTCTGGCGATCAGTTAGTCAGTCACAATAGATTGCGAATTAATATAAAGGAGGACGCTCCTCAATGAGTTTGTACATCACTATTAAAGACACTATCTACTCTAATTTATCAAAGGCTGCGGAGACAGCGCAAAAGAATGGGGAACTTAGCTTTGAAAGCTTGCCTAGCTATGTTTTGGAAGAACCCCGCGAAAAGCAACATGGAGACTGGGCCACGAATCTAGCCATGGTTTTGACCAAGCAGGCCCGGAAGGCCCCCCGCGACATTGCGACGATCCTGATTAAGCATCTGGATACAGAAGGAACCTATATAACTTCTTGTGAAATAGCCGGTCCGGGGTTCATTAATTTTCGTTTAGATCCAAGTTGGTTGACAGGTGTCATTCCGGAGGTCCTTAACCAGGGTGTAGACTATGGAAGGGTCAACATAGGCCAAGGGAAGAAGGTTCAGGTGGAATTTGTCAGTGCTAATCCCACAGGACTGCTTCATATGGGCAATGCCCGGGGGGCGGCCTTAGGGGATAGCTTAGCTTCTCTGCTAGATATGGCCGGTTATGAAGTCAGCCGGGAATTCTATATTAACGATGCGGGTAACCAAATTCATAATTTTGCCCTATCGCTGGAGGCCCGCTATCTCCAACTGTTGGGTCAGGATGTGCCCTTCCCTGAGGGGGGCTATCATGGAGAAGACTTAGTGGATACGGTCAAAGGACTAATTGCCAAGGTCGGAGATAAATATGGCAATGTGGAAGAGGACCTCCGTAGGGAATTTCTGGTCCGTTATGCCTTGGAGGAGAAACTCACCAATATACGGGAAACCCTCACCGAGATGGGCGTCCATTATGATGTCTGGTTTAGTGAGCAATCCCTCCATGATTCTGGTTTTGTCAAGGATACGATGGAGAAGCTGGAGCAAAAAGGCTATATCTATGAAAAGGAAGGTGCTCAATGGCTGAAATCCACCTTGTTTGGAGATGAGAAGGATGAGGTTGTAGTTCGCAGCAATGGGACACCTACATATTTTGCCGCTGACATTGCCTACCACCGCAATAAATATGAGCGTGGATTTGATCGGGTCATCAATATTTGGGGTGCTGATCATCATGGCCATGTCGCGCGGATGAAAGGAGCTATGTCTGCTTTAGGGTATGATCCGGAAAATCTCCAGATTATCCTTATGCAGCTGGTTCGTTTGATTCAGGATGGCGAAGTCGTGCGCATGTCTAAACGTTCCGGACAATACATCACCTTAAGAGAATTGATGGATGAAGTAGGGAAGGACGCCGCTCGATTCTTCTTTATCATGCGGGATCCTGATTCTACTGTAGAATTTGACTTGGATTTAGCAAAAGCAGAGTCTTCCGATAATCCAGTGTATTATGTCCAATACGCCCATGCCCGGCTTTGCAGCATTCTGCGACAAGCAGCTGAGCTTGGCTACACCACCGAAGGAATACCCCAAGCAGACAATCTTAAGGGTCTCGACAGCACAGAAGAGCGAGAGCTCTTAAAGAAGATTGCCGAACTCCCCAATGAAATAGAAGTGGCAGCCCGTTTGACTGAGCCACATCGTTTGGCACGCTATGTTTTAGACCTAGCTGCACTTTTTCACTCCTTTTACAACAGTCAAAGAGTTTTGGTGGAAGAGGAAGGTATTAGAGAAGCCCGTTTGGGCCTAGTACATTCAACAAAGTACGTTTTAGCCAATGTCTTGGGCATTCTCGGGGTAACGGCACCAGAAAGAATGTAATATAAGTGAAGCTTAGCAGGAAATAATTAGGGGCGGGTCGAATATACTGTCTAACTATTCAGAGATTGAAGAAGGGCGGTGTTACATTGACCCATTCCCTACCACAGAAACTCAAACCATCAGATGAAGATATAGCGGTTAAGATTCTTGCAGAACAAGGTCGTCCCATGTATTATCAAGACTTTATTGTCGAGGTATTAAGCCAACAAGAGAGACCTCAACATCCAGCGGCAATCTCGAGAGTATTGACTCAGATCAATTTGGATGCCCGGTTTACCTATGTTGGTAATGGAGAATGGGGCCTAAAAGTATGGTCCCCCGGTAAGAGCTCACGCAAGGTTCCGACCATTACTTTGCTCAACAAAAGAACGGTTGAAGATGATGTAAATGATGAGGTCGAGTTAGATTTAGATAAGGAATTGCTTTTCGACGATGGTGAAGAAGATGTCGAGGGAATAGTGGATTCAGAGGCGGAAGAAGATTCTTATCAAAAAGATGATTCATGGCGATGAACAATAATCGAGGAAAATTGCAATAAACTGCGGGAAAACCTATTGAATCGCCTTGACAGCCCTTTGAAATCTGGCTAGAATAAGTATAAATGGTAAAAATAAAGCTAGTGCGTCTTGCGGACTAGCTTTTTTTATGTGTATGCGTTCGGCTTTTTCAATGATAATTCATCATTTTACTGCTGTGCGGAAATCTTCATGGATATTTGAAAAGAGAATTTGGTCGAAGAAAGGATGGGGGAAAATGACAAAGTTTATTTTTGTCACAGGTGGTGTTGTATCTTCCTTGGGGAAGGGAATCACGGCATCCGCTTTGGGATGTTTGCTCAAAAATCGAGGCTTAAGTATAGCTATACAAAAATTTGATCCTTATATTAACATTGACCCAGGAACCATGAGTCCTTACCAACATGGGGAAGTATTTGTGACGGATGATGGAGCAGAAACAGACTTGGACTTGGGGCACTATGAGCGCTTTATTGATGTACCTGTGTCTAAAAATAGCAATGTAACGACAGGAAAAATCTATTGGTCTGTTTTAAATAAGGAAAGACGCGGGGATTACCTAGGTGGAACGGTACAAGTCATTCCTCATATTACCAATGAAATTAAAGAGCGGATTTACCGAGTAGCTCGGGAAAATCATCCGGATATTGTTATTACAGAAATCGGAGGAACAGTGGGAGATATTGAATCCCTACCTTTCCTTGAAGCCATTCGCCAAATGCGTAGCGATATCGGCAAAGAAAATGTCCTCTACCTCCATGTTACTCTGATTCCCTATCTCAAAGCCTCGGGGGAGCTGAAGACAAAGCCTACCCAACACTCGGTTAAGGAGCTGCGGGGAATTGGGATTCAACCCAATATACTAGTTTGTCGCACAGAACATGAAATATCGAATGATATGAAGGAAAAACTGGCCTTGTTCTGCGATATTGACAAAGAAGCGATTATTCAGATGGTGGATGCTAAGAGTATTTATGAAGTACCCCTGAATATTCTTGAAGAAGGAATGGACGATATTGTCCTGAAGATTTTGGGACTTGAAGCAAAGCCTGCCGATATGACAGAATGGAAGGCCATGGTCGATCGCATTAATAATCCCCAAAGTGAAACCGAGATTGCAATTGTCGGAAAATATGTGGAGCTTCCTGATGCTTATCTTAGTGTAGCGGAAGCTCTACGTCATGCTGGAATTGAACATCGCACGAAGGTAAAAATTCGCTGGGTTAACTCCGAAGGGATTGAAGAATCCTCTGCGGAGGAACACCTGAAGGGAGTGTCAGGCATTCTCGTTCCCGGCGGCTTTGGTAATCGGGGAATCGAAGGAAAGATCGAGGCTATTCGCTATGCCCGGGAAAACAAAGTGCCTTTCTTAGGGATTTGTTTAGGCATGCAAACGGCTGTAATTGAATTCGCGCGCAATGTTTGTGGTATGAAAAACGCTAATAGCTCTGAATTTGATGTGGATACGCCTTACCCTATTATTGACCTTCTCCCTGAACAAAAAGAAATTGAAGATAAGGGCGGCACCATGCGTCTGGGGATTTCGCCTGTGAAGCTTATCGAGAATACTAAGGTTAGCTCTGTTTATCAGGATGAAGTGATCTACGAACGCCATCGCCATCGCTACGAAGTGAATAACGAATACCGTGCTGAATTGGAGAAGGCGGGCTTAGTGTTCTCGGGAACCTCTCCAGATGGACGCTTAGTTGAAATTACCGAATATCCTGACCATCCTTGGTTTGTAGCTTCTCAATTCCATCCGGAATTCAAATCTCGTCCCAATCGTTCTCATCCGCTCTTTAGAGAGTTTGTCAAAGCTACATTGACGAAATAAGAATCTATTATTCCATGGCTTTATGAGCCATGGAATAATTTTAGGTGAGCCTAGGCAAAAATAAGAAAGTTTGCGTTTGTCTTATTATGGCAAAAATTAACATAGAGATTAGAATAATAACGGGAGGCTGTTGGGATGCCTTATACAGCAAGAATAATTGGCGACGCAGAAAAACAGCGTTTTGATGAATTTATGGCTCGCCACCCCAAAGGCCATGTGCTGCAAACCTGGGGTTGGGGAGAGCTAAAAAGTAAAACCGGTTGGCACCCTTGGCGGCTGGTTCTTGAGCGCGAAGGGGAAATTGTCGCGGGAATCTCTATCTTGGAACGGAAGATCCCGGTGATTGGGACCCCGATTTTCTACGCTTCACGAGGACCTGTTCTGGATTGGCGGGATGAGTCGTTGTTCGATGCCCTCCTCCTAGAGGTCAGGAAATTAGCCAGAAAGAGGGGAGCAATTTTCCTTAAGGTCGATCCGGATGTTCCATCCTCCGCACTGGATCTTGAAAATTATTTAAAATCCCGTGGCTTTCGCTCGGCAGAAACAGGAAAGGGCTTTGAAGGTGTCCAGCCCAAATACGTCTTTCGACTCGATATTAGCCCCACTGAAGAAACTCTCCTAGCCCAAATGCATCAAAAGACCCGCTATAATGTCAAGCTGGCAACGAAAAAGGGAGTGTCCATCCGGATCGGCACCAAAGCTGATTTGCCGGAATTTTATCGCGTCCTTAAAGAAACCACCGAGCGAGATAAATTCTTAGTTCGTTCGTACTCCTACTTTGAAGATATGTATGATGAGCTCAACCCGGCAGGAATGGCCGAGGTATTTATTGCCGAATATGAAGGTCAGGTCATCGCCGGCACCCTAGCCTTAATTATCGGCGAGAAGGCCTGGTATCTCTACGGTGCCTCCTCTAACGCTCATCGCAACGTCATGCCCAACTATCTGATCCAATGGGAAATGATCCGCTGGGCCAAATCCAGAGGCTGCACCCTCTATGATTTCCGCGGTGTCCCCGGACATCTCACCGAAGATAATCCTCTCTACGGCCTATACCGTTTTAAGAAAGGCTTCAATGGTGAATATACCGAGTTCATCGGCGAATGGGATCTGGTCTACCGCCCCGTGATTTATTCGCTCTGGAATACTCTTGAACCAATTTACTCCGATGTGGTTAAGGGGATTATTGGGAAGCTGAGGCGGAGATATCGGGGATAAAGCTCATCTCCGAAGAGTCAGGTCGTGTAGCTTCACGCACAACACTCACTCAGTAGCTTCAGGGCTGGCAAACTCGCTTTCATCGCAAAATCCTCGGCGGGTGAGCATCATTTGTAGATTCCGCCTCGGCGAAAATGTCCACTGGACACTTTCGTCGCCAAACCTCAGGGTAATACCTGATGTGGCCGCTCCTGCACGTCCATGTGCTCGCGGCATCAGGCCATCCATGGCCAAGCAACCGTGGCTCCGTTATGCAACGAAAGCCTCGTTCGCCTGACCACCCCTCCGCTTAAAGAAAGCTTGGCTTATGGTGAGTGAGCGAAGCAGAAGCCTTAGCTGCCTTATACACAGTGAAAATCGTTCGCTCCTGTGCGTGAAGCTACGCTTTCGGGTCTTTTTAGCAGAAGGGCTCCGTGTGCACTGATTTAGCTGAGCCAAAAGAAAAGCTCCACTTCTACGCTGAAAAAGCAAACTCGAGTTCCTCGGGTATTCACTTTCAGTATGAGATTACCCAAGGATTTTGATATACGGAAGAGAGCGACTTCAAAGCGAGCAGCTACCCGTTCTTCGCGAAAAGCACGCAGCGGAGTCGGGTTGGAAACAGGACGTTTCCAACCAGCTAGAGAGCCAAGGAAGGCGATTTAGCTGGGCACCCGACGGAGCGGAGAGCTTGAGCGATTAGAACGGGTGCGCGCAGCTTTCTGAGCGAACGTGTATAGCAAAATCCTGGAGACACTCCCTCAATAATTTCCTTAAGAAAAAGGTGGCGATCACAATGAGTAACGCTTGGATCGATATTAACCTAGACGCCATAGCCAATAACTACCGGGAAATAACCCAACGCCTTAGCCAAGGTGCCCGAGTCATGGCTGTAGTGAAGGCTGATGCCTACGGCTTAGGAGCAGTTCCCATCGCTCAGACACTGCAGAAATTAGGTTGCGAGGCCTTTGCGGTGACGACTGTCGAGGAAGGCCTGATTTTGCGTCAGCACGAGATTCAAGGCATTATTTTGGTGCTAGGACCTGTATCTTCTGAGCAGATGAAGGAGGCTCTCGAAGCCGACCTCCAGCTGACTCTCGGGGATTTTAATATGATTACTCAATGTGCAACCGTGGCAGCTCAGTTGGGGAAGGAAGCCCAGGTTCACCTCAAATTAGAAACAGGTATGGGCAGGACCGGTTTTTTGGAGAAGGATTGGGAGGATCTTGCTGAATCCATAAAGGCAACCGACTCTATTAACCCGGTCGGCATTTATACTCATCTGGCGCGGGCCGCACAGCGTGATCGGTCCTATACTCAGCAGCAGTATGCCGCCTTTCAGCGCGGGGTCAGGATTATGGAGCAGCATGGCTTTGTAGGCTTATGGAAGCATATCTGCAACAGTGCTGCTTTTTTGGATTACCCGGAGTGGCATTATGATTTTATCAGGACGGGGACTCTTCTTGTGGGTCATTTTCCTGCGATCGCCTTTGCCGGTATGCTAAAGCTTCAGGATCCTTGGGTTGCTAAGGCTCGAATCATCAGCCTACGCCAGGTGCCCAAAGGAACCTTTGTCGGCTATCAAAGCATTTATCGCACCAAAGCCGAGACTCGTTTGGCTGTGATTCCCGTGGGATATACCGATGGCTTTGGGGTACAGCCCCATTTTGTACCTCAAGGATTTTGGGACTTCATTAAGATTATCATTAAAAACCTCCTCGCTCTTTGCGGGATCTATGTGGGTCAGGAGACCGTGGCTTGGCAAGGTCATTCGATTCGCGTCGCGGGCAAGATTGGTATGCAGTTGACTGTTCTCGATGTAGGCGGGCTTCCCTGTCAGGTTGGGGATGAGGTAATTCTGCCCTTAAGACGGACTCAGGCGAATCCGCGCATTCTAAGACAATACTGGTCAGAAGAAAGATTTATCACGAAACGTGAAATAAAAGAAGGATATTTACAAACTTATCCAGAATATCCATAATTATTGGCGGAAGGAGATGGTAAAAAATGGCCAATATTCTCGTTGTAGATGATCAAATAGGGATTCGCCGACTTCTTTTTGAGGCCTTTAAGGAAGAAGGTCATAGTGTGCAATTGGCTGAAAATGGCAATGAAGCCCTTCGTTTGCTCAAGGATTTCCAACCGGAATTGATAATTATGGATATGAATATGCCAGTAAAGAATGGGATTGACACTTTAAAAGAGATCAGGACATTAAACAAAGATGTTCAAGTGATTATGATGACGGCCTATGGAGATGTTCATATCATGGAGAGATCTCAGGAACAAGGGGTGAACTGCTATATTAGTAAGCCTTTCGATCTTTTCGAGCTACGTGATTACGTTCGTGAAATTCTTCAATAGATTAAGTTGAACAAGAGACACCGCAGATAAGTTGCAGCGGTTGTCTCTTATTTTTTTAAATTGGAGATGGAGGAAAAACCCCACTACTTGCCGAAGTATAGTTTCGAGGTAGAAAGAGGTGGGAAAATTGATCCTGACGACCCATACATCCGTCGCCATACAGTGCTCTCAATGCGGAGAATTAGAATTTCACGGCCTATCTCTTTTTGCGTTTTCCGGAAAGGGACGGGTAAACTTATATTGCCGTTGCGGTGAATCCTTGATATCTGTAGCAACACGAGACCGCAAGTATTTTAATACATCTTTTAATTGCGCATTTTGCGGACAGGTTCACTATCTCCGCCTTAAGCGAAGTGCTTGCTGGGGTAAAAATGCTTTGCCATTAGTGTGTCCTGAAGTGGAGGCTTCGGCAGGGTTCATTGGTCCCAAACAAAAAGTGACTCAAGCATGCCAGGAACGTGAGAAATCCATCGCAGAGCTTGCTTCTGAATTAGGATATGAAGATGAATTTGAGAATCCGGAAGTGATGTTAAAACTGCTGGATCATCTCCATTGCTTAGCAAAGGATGGGGCTTTGGGCTGTCAATGCGGCAACCATAATCTAACCTTTGAACTTTTACCGGATCGAATCGAACTTTATTGTGATATTTGTGAAGCGGTTGGCGTAATCTACGGAGAGAATGCTGAGAATATTCGTATTTTCGAGGGTATGACTGCGGTGAATTTAGACGAAAATAAAACCGTGCTGCTGAATTGTACGCAGCATGGACGTTTTCGTAAGGCAATTGAGGAGGAATAAGGATGAGTTTGGTATCTATGGCAGAGCTGTTGCAAGAAGCTCAAAGGGGACATTATGCTGTGGGAGCATTTAACTGCAACAATATGGAGATTGTTCAAGCCATCGTCGGTGCGGCAGAAGCAGAAAAATCCCCCGTCATTGTTCAGGCGAGTCAAGGAGCCATCAAATACGCGGGGATTGAATACATAGCAGCAATGACCAGCTTAGCGGCTGAGAAGGCCAGTGTGCCGGTAGCCCTTCATCTTGATCATGGCACCAGCTTTGCTCAAGTGATGAGTTGCGTAAGAAATCAGTTTACCTCCGTGATGATTGATGGTTCAAAGCTCTCCCTTGAGGAGAATATCGCCCTAACCAATAAAGTGATTGAAGCGGTTCGCCCCTTAGGAGTCTCTGTAGAGGCAGAGCTTGGTAAGATCGGGGGCACAGAAGATGATATTACCGTCAGTGAAAAGGAGGCCCTCTTTACCGATCCCAATGAGGCTGAGCGTTTTGTGAAAGAGACGGCAGTCGATGCCTTAGCCATTGCGATTGGTACTGCTCATGGACAGTACAAAGGGGTCCCACAACTTGATTTTGATCGTCTCGCAGAAATCCGTAAGCGGGTTAACGCCCCCATCGTTTTGCACGGTTCGTCAGGGGTTCCGGATGATGCCATTCAAAGAGCAATTTCACTTGGGGTCTGTAAGGTCAATATCGACACCAATATTAGGGAGGCTTTTGTTGCAGCAGCCCGCAAGGTAATGACCGATAATCCTCGTGAGATTGATCCTAGAAAAATGCTGGGACCGGCTCGTGAAGCGACGATTGAGATTATCCGTGAAAAGATCCGCCTTTTCGGAAGTAGCGGAAAAGCCTAAGGAGGATAAAATGGAATTTTTATTAGACTCAGCTAATCCGGAAGAGATTAAGCAAGCCTGGAATATGGGTGTTATCGCTGGAATTACGACGAATCCCAGCTTGGTGGCTAAAGAGGGAAGAGATTTCCACCAGCTTTTAGAGGAGCTAATCGAAATCGTCGATGGCCCGATCAGTGCTGAGGTTATCGCTTTAGATACGACCGGAATGTTGACGGAAGCTCGGGAACTTGCCGCCAAGCATCCCCATATTGTGGTTAAGATTCCCATGACAGAGGATGGTCTCAAGGCAGTAAAAATTCTCAGCGCTGAAGGTATTAAAACCAATGTGACCTTGATTTTTTCGGCGGTTCAAGCCTTGTTAGCCGCACGAGCTGGAGCTACGTATGTAAGCCCCTTCTTAGGCAGACTGGACGACATTGGTGAAAATGGCCTCCTTCTGCTCGATGACATTTGCGAGATTTTTGGAGTTCATGGCTTGGAAACCAAAGTGATTGCTGCCAGTATTCGTAACCCCGTCCATGTCACGGAAGCGGCTAAGCTTGGGGCGGATTATGCGACAGTGCCCTTTAATGTATTACGCCAACTCTTCAAGCATCCTTTGACTGAGGCAGGAATTGATAAGTTTTTAGCTGATTGGCAGAAACTAAAGTAATAAAACGTTGATCATGGATTGGCAAAGCTCTTACAGACGATTTTCGGCTGAAAGAGCTTTCTTTCTGAGCTCTGGCATCCCACCTTGCATCCCCAAAAAAAGTATGGGACAATACATGTGGTGCTGATGCATTTGTTGAAGCAATAAAGATTGACGCAATGGTACTTCATTTAAATTGTTAGTTTAATAATAAGATAAAATAGTTGGAGGGATCATCATGGATAAAGATTTAACCATGGAACGTGAACTTACCATGGAATTTGCTCGGGTGACGGAGGCGGCAGCTCTAGCTTCAGCTCGTTGGGTTGGGCGTGGTAACAAAGAGGCTGCTGATGATGCTGCTGTGCAAGCCATGCGATCCGTTTTTGACACTATCCGTATGAGTGGAACGGTAGTTATCGGTGAAGGCGAAATGGATGAAGCGCCCATGCTTTACATTGGCGAGAAAGTAGGAAGTGGCGAGGCTCCTGAGTTAGATGTTGCCGTCGATCCGCTCGAAGGAACAAATATTGTGGCTAAAGGTCTTGCTGGTGCGATTGCTGTGGTAGCGATAGCGAAAAAGGGTGGCCTTTTGCATGCACCAGATATGTATATGGACAAGATCGCTGTGGGCCCTCTAGCCAAGGGCAAGATCCACTTAGATGCTTCGGTGCAGGATAACTTACGTAATGTAGCCCAAGCCTTAGGGAAAAGCATCGATGAGCTTACGGTCGTCATCATGGATCGTTCTCGACATGACAAGATTATTCATGACGTGCGGAAAACAGGAGCGCGTATTCGCTTGATTACAGATGGAGATGTTTCCCCAGCTGTCGCTTGTGCAATTGAAGGTACCGGGATTGATATCATGATGGGGGTTGGCGGGGCTCCGGAAGGAGTGCTTGCCGCCGCTGCTTTGCGTTGTTTAGGAGGCGAAATGCAAGGAAGGCTTTGGCCGGAAAATGATGCTGATGTTCTGCGCGCGAAAGATTTAGGTATTTCGGATGTAAGTAAGTTATTAACCATGGATGATTTAGTCTGTTCTGATGATGTATTCTTTGCTGCCACAGGTATTACGGAAGGTCCATTATTGAAAGGGGTGCACTTTACCGCCCAAGGTGCTCTGACTCATACGGTCGTGATGCGGGGTAAAACCGGTACGGTACGCTTTATTGAAGCACGTCATAGCTTTGCTAAAAAGCCTGCTTATGCCATGAAGGGTGTCATCTAGGTATTTTTTGCCTTATCATGGGAGAGACTACCTTTGAGGTGGTTTCATAAAAATGAACACAAGTAAACATAAGCAAAGGGGATTTTTGTTTAAAGGGTGTGCCCTTTTGCTTGTGTGCAGTTTCTGGATCAATGCCGGGATTTCTCTTGGGTATTGCCAAGAAGGAAGCACGGTGGCTCAATTTTCTATTGTCACAATGCAAGAAGGACAGACCCTTGAAGACTTAGCGAGGAAGTATCAAACGACAGCCCAGCAAATACGGTTAGACAACCAAGCGGTTAACCTACAGCCGGGTGGGACTGTGACCATTCGCGAACAGTTCAACAAAGATTCAACTGTAACTATTGAGATTCCGGTGGCTGTCGAGGCCCTTTCACGTGGAACTCAACAGATTTGGAACTGGCCGGTCCATGCCCGTATTAGCTCGGATTATGGTTGGCGGAATGGAGAATTTCATCACGGCATTGATTTAGCCATTCCTCATGGCACAAATGTCTTAGCTGCTCGAGAGGGTAAAGTGGTCAAGGCTCGCTGGATGGATATCTATGGTCTAACCATACTTCTAGATCACGGTAATGGGGTGGAAAGCCTCTATGCGCACAATCAAAAGCTTCTGGTTGAGCCCGGAGAATGGGTCAAGCAGGGTGAGGCTATAGCAATTTCCGGGAATACTGGAAGAAGTACCGGTCCCCATCTTCACTTTGAGATACGTCTTCAGAAGAAAACTATTGATCCCCTACCTTATCTCCCCCGAATCAATTAATGCTATTAAAAAAAATTTCAAGATAGGGTTCTATTCTATTGATTATATCTTGACCTGCATGAAGTCGTTGTGGTACAATGTTCAGAGTTGACGACTCGGTTGGGAAAGAAGGTGACGACATGAAAGAAAAGACACACCCTAAATATGAACAAACCACTATCACTTGTGTATGCGGCGAAGTAATTCCAACCGGCAGCACTAAGAAGGATATTAAGGTGGAAATTTGTTCTAAGTGCCATCCCTTCTATACCGGTGTTCAACGTTTTGTAGATACTGGTGGACGAGTGGACCGCTTTAAGAAAAAATACGGAATGTAATAGAACAACGGCCTGCGGTCGTTGCTAAAGGAAAGGCAGAGCGCACGCTCTGCTTTTTCTTTAGCACTATGTCATTTCATAGATAATATCAAGGTTACTTCGTCAGAACTATTCTAGCTCGCTTGAGGTGTGAAAGATGCAAAATAAATTAATTGAAATTGAAAGGCGCTATGATGAGCTGACCCAGCTCTTAAGCGATCCTGAGGTCATTGCCAGACAAGAAGAGTGGCAGAAGTATGCCAAAGCCCAGTCGGGTATGACGGATATTGTGGAAGCCTTTCGTGAATATAGCTCGGTGGTGAAGAATCTCGAAGAGACGCAAAGTCTTCTTCAAGAGAAATTAGATCCCGAATTTAAAGAGATGGCCGAGCTTGAACTTGAGGAATTGACAGAGAAGCGAGATGTTCTGGCTGAGCAGATGCGGGTTTTGCTCTTGCCAAAGGATCCCAATGACGATAAAAACGTCATTATGGAAATCCGTGCCGGTGCGGGTGGGGAAGAAGCTGCCCTCTTTGCCGGGGATCTTTATCGTATGTACACTAAATATGCCGAAGGCCAAGGTTGGCGGACAGAGATGCTTAGCGCCAGCTATACGGATATCGGTGGTTTTAAAGAGATTATCTTTCTTGTAGAAGGCCAGGGAGCCTATAGCAAGCTGAAATTTGAAAGTGGTGTTCATCGGGTGCAACGGGTGCCCGCCACCGAATCCGGGGGGAGGATTCATACCTCGACGACCACAGTGGCAGTACTTCCTGAGGCAGAAGAAGTGGATGTCCAGATCAACCCTAATGATTTGCGCATTGATATTTTTTGTTCCAGCGGCCCGGGGGGGCAATCGGTTAATACTACCCAGTCAGCAGTACGGATCACGCATATTCCGACCGGTACAGTGGTGTCTTGTCAAGATGAAAAATCTCAATTAAAAAATAAAGAAAAGGCTTTGCGAGTTTTGCGGTCACGGGTCCTGGAAAGGGCTCAGGAAGAGGCTGTAGGGGAATTAGCCAGCGAGCGCCGCAGTCAGGTTGGGACGGGTGATCGCAGTGAGCGGATTCGGACCTATAACTTTCCCCAAGGCCGGGTGACAGACCATCGCATTGGCTTGACTCTTCATCGACTCGATGCTATTTTGCTAGGTGAACTTGAGGATGTAATCAATGCTCTAATTACCACGGATCAGGCAGAGCGGCTTAAAGCGGAGGCATAATGCGTATCATCGATGCCCTTTTATGGGGAGAGCAAGAATTAAAACTGGCCCAAGTGGAAAATCCGCGCTGGGATGCGGATCTTCTGCTTGGGCATGTTCTTAAGCTAAGGCGTGAACAACTTTATCTGGGTAGGGATCAATTGCTTGATCCTGATCAGGAAATTGCCTTTGCTCAGGTGCTCGAGCGCCGGGTCAAGCGAGAGCCTCTCCAGTATATTTTAAAGCACCAAGAATTCATGGGGCTTGATTTTTATGTGGATAGAAGAGTTCTTATCCCTAGAGCAGATAGCGAGATTCTAGTGGAAAAGATTCTGGAATTAAAAACAACGTGGAGTCCCATTGAGGATGGAAACCCTCCTGCTGTTGTCGATCTCTGTACGGGCAGCGGTGCTCTAGCTATCAGCGTTGCTCATTATTGGCCACAGACTAGAGTTGTGGGGACGGACCTATCACCAGATGCTCTTGAGGTGGCTCGGTTTAATAGTGAACGGCTTGGGGTTCAAGTCCAGTGGCGGCAGGGAGATTTTCTGGCCCCGATTCGTGACGAAAGCTGGGATATCATCATGAGTAATCCCCCTTATATTGCCGTAGGTGAATATATTGAACTTGCTCCGGAGATTGAAGCAGAACCGAGGATGGCTTTCCTGGGGGGCGAGGATGGTTTGGATTTTTATCGCGAACTATCCAGGGAAGCACCCTCATTATTGAAAACCAAAGGAATAATCGTAGTGGAAATCGGATGGCAACAGGCTGAACCGGTAATACGACTTTTTCAAGAACAGGGTTTCGCTACTCAGATTTTTCAAGATTTAGGTGGAAGAGATCGGGTAGTTTTCGCGAGGTGTGAATAATGGAAACAAAACGAGTTGCTATCGATGCCCAAAACCCTGAATTCCAATGGATTCAAGAGGGAGCAAAATTAATCCGTGATGGAAAGCTGGTCGCCTTACCCACCGAGACGGTGTATGGCTTAGGGGCCAATGCCATGGATGCTGAGGCCTGTCGGGAGATTTTCCGAGTCAAGGGCCGACCCCAAGATAATCCGCTCATTACCCACATCTCAGATTTGGGTATGGCCGAAAAATTGACAGAACATTGGACTCCACAAGCTGCCCTCTGTGCGGAACGGTTTTGGCCGGGCCCTTTAACCCTCGTGCTGACGAAGACTGATTTAGTGCCGGATGTGGTAAGTGGTGGATTAGGTACCGTGGGCATTCGCATGCCTAAGCATCCCGTAGCCTTACAGTTGATTCAAGAAGCAGGGGTTCCGATCGCCGCTCCCAGTGCTAACCTATCCGGAAAACCCAGCCCGACCAAGGGAAGTCATGTCTGGCAGGACTTAAATGGCAAAATTCCCTTGATCCTGGATGCCGGAGCGTGCGCGGTGGGAGTAGAATCCACAGTCTTAGATTTAACCGGAGAAGTGCCCACCATTCTCCGCCCCGGAGGAATTACTAAGGAACAGCTGGAAGAGGTGCTGGGAGAAGTGGCGGTTGATCACCCCTCCGAGCTACAGGCTCCTAAGGCACCTGGTATGAAATACCGTCATTATGCCCCAAAAGGGGACTTAACCCTCCTCATCGGCGAACGGGCAAAAGTTATCCGCAAGATGGTTGAGGAGATTCGCAAAGGACAATCCCGTTTGAAGAAAGTGGGAATCCTCTGCACCCTAGAGAGCGCAGCGGAGCTCCACTACCATTTACCAGATCTGCTCTACGTCTTAGGTTCAGAAAGCAATCCCGCAGAAGTCGCCGGTAATCTCTACGAGGGCCTAAGGCTCTGCGATGAGCAGGGTATGGATATCATTCTCGCCGAAGGGGTCTCGGATAAGGGTCTAGGCTTTGCGATTATGAATCGGCTGATTAAGGCTTCGGGACAGAAGGTGCTTCGGGTGTAGGCCTTCGGTTTTGCTGAAGTTTGGGTCTTGGCCAAAGCGGGTTTTTGCAGAATAGCTCGGGTCGCGCAGCTTCACGCACAACACTCACTCAGTAGCTCCGGGGCTGGCAAACTCGCTTTCGTCGCAACTACGCCAAACCTCAGGGTAATACCTGATGTGGCCGCTCCTGCACGTCCATGTGCTCGCGGCATCAGGACATCCATGTCCAAGCAACCGGCGGCTCCGTTATGCAACGAAAGCATCGTTCGCCTGACCACCCCTCCGCTTAAAGAAAGCTTGGCTTATGGTGAGTGAGCGAAGCAGAAGCCTTAGCTGCCTTATACACAGTGAAAATCATTCGTTCTTGTGCGTGAAGCTGCGCTCACGGGTCTCTTTTTGAAAGAAGCGCTTCGTGTGCTCTGCCTTAGCGGAGCCCCCAGAAGCTCCAGTTCTAGGCTGAAAAAGCAAACTCGAGTTCCTCGGGCAATTCCTAAGAAGCCTGACCCAAGGATTTTGATATACGGAAGAGAGCGACTTCAAAGCGAGCAGCTACCCGTTCTTCGCGAAAAGCTTGCAGCGGAGAAAGGTTGGAAACAGGACGTTTCCAACCAGCCATAGAGCCAAGGATGGCGATTTGGCTGGGCACCTTTCGGAGCGGAGAGCTTGAGTGATTAGAACGGGTGCGCGCAGCTTTCTGAGCGAACGTGTATAGCAAAATCCTGGAGAAGCCTCCTCCACGAACATCTATAGCAAAAGGATTCATGATTCATGTAAGCCCCGCCCCCAGCATAGAATACAAAGACGCCATTTTGTATTCTATACCTCGAACAGGAGGAATGGGGATTGAATCTTGCCTGGATCTTAGCACTATCTGTGGCCTTAGGCGCAGACGCCTTTAGTCTAGCCTTAGCCATTGGCCTAGTGGGAGTCGGAAAACGCATGACCCTTCGACTTTCCTTGCTGGTAGCAGTCTTTCACGTGTTTATGCCCTTAGGAGGCCTGCTCTTGGGCCAAACTCTGGGGCTGTTTCTGGGCTATTTAGCAAAAGGAATTGGCTCACTTGTCCTGTTATGGCTGGGCGGGAGGATGCTCTTTCATGTCTGGAGGCCGGAGCCGGAGTGTATTCCTCTATCTAGAGCAAGAAAGGCTCTGCATCAACAGCAGCTACCAGCGGGGATATGCTTAAGCGGGGTAGGGTTATATGCCTTAGCAGCCAGCGTAAGTTTAGACGCTCTCAGCGTGGGATTTTCGTTAGGAACGGTGGACAGCCGGATTGGGCTTACCGTATTGGTGATGGGAACGGTTGCCGGAATTATGATGGGCAGCGGTCTAGTGCTTGGTCGCTATGTGGGCTCTTGGTTAGGAAAACGAGCCGAGGCCATGGGTGGTCTCGTACTCGTGATGATTGGGATAAGGATGCTATTGGGATAGGAGTAATCATGGTGCGAATTGTCTTTGTATGTACTGGAAATACATGCCGTAGCCCCATGGCCGAAGGCTTGGCAAGACAGCTTTTGGGACCGGGAGTTGAAGTAGAATCAGCTGGTCTTGCTGCTTGGGGGGGAGATCATGCGAATATCAAGGCCATTCAAGTGTTAAAGGAAAAGGGCATTGATATCACCTCTCATCAGGCTCGAGCTGTGAGTAGAGATATTCTTGCCTCAGCCGATTGGATTATTCCCATGACTCAAGCTCATGAGAGGCAGCTTAGAGATGCATTTCCGGAATGGAGCTCGAAAGTCAAGCGACTGGGGGCTTGGCATAGCCGAGGGAAATATCAGGATGTCCGTGACCCCTGGGGCGGTAGCGTTGAGACTTATCGACAATGTGCTCAAGAAATAGAGACCTTACTTTATGAGGTCAAGGCGGGCCTTGAGGCTCATTAAGGTAATAGGGTTGAATATTTATGGATAAACTAATAGGCGAGAATCATCAGTTTGGTTGATGATTATTAGCTTGGCGTAAAACCAAGCATATTCTCTAACTATCCTTTTTGTAAATTATATGAAAACTCTTTTTTCATTGGGTGAGCAGGGATTGCCTCATTAATGTAGAAAAATGCAATAGAACATGGAGGTGTGTGACCTTGAAAATCGCCTTAGGAGCAGATCATGGCGGGTTCGAACTCAAAAACGAAATCCGAGCCTATTTAGAGAATCAAGGTATTGAAGTTTATGATTGCGGCACGAACTCAAAGGATTCAGTGGATTATCCAAAGTATGGATTTCTTGTGGGTGATGCGATAAACACCGGTAAAGCGGATTTAGGTGTTGTTGTTTGTGGGACAGGCTTAGGGATATCCATTGCCGCTAACAAGGTGCCGGGAATTCGCGCGGCTGTCTGCACAGAGACCTACTCGGCTCGGATGGCTAGGGAACATAATAATGCGAATGTTTTAGGACTCGGTGGACGAGTCACTGGGGTGGGACTGGCCTTAGATATCGTTGATATTTTTATCAAGACTCCTTTTGCCGGTGGGCGACATGCTCGTCGGGTGGATTTGATCACAGCCATTGAAAAGGGAGAATGTATTTAACACCGGAGGCAGTAACAATGAATTTTGGGGATATCATTAAAGATTGGAATCAAGTGCTGGAGGAATTTTTTGCTCAGGCAAATTTAAAACCCCGGCACATACTTGTGCTCGGTTGCAGTACCAGTGAAGTCATGGGACATCACATTGGGAAGGCAAGCAGCGCTGAAGTAGCTGAGGCCCTTCTTCCTCCCTTATTGGCAAGAGTTAAGCAAAAGGAGATTTATTTGGCCATCCAAGCTTGCGAGCACCTCAATCGTGCTTTGCTGGTTGAAGAGGCATGTATTGAACAGTATGGTCTGGATCCGGTCACGGTCGTACCCTCATTACAGGCCGGAGGATCGATGGCCGTCAATGCTTGGCAGAGCTTTCAATCCCCCATGATGGTGGAAACCATCCGCGGACACGCTGGGATCGATGTGGGGGATACGTTTATCGGCATGCATCTGCGTCCGGTAGTGGTACCTATCCGGCCCACGATCAAGGAAATTGGGCACGCACATCTCACTATGGCTAAGACAAGACCGCGGCTCATCGGCGGTCCCAGGGCTATGTATCCCATGGCCTAAAGGGACAGGAATAAGGATGAAAAATTGGAAGTAGGAGTGGGAAATATGGATTATATTAAGGAATGGATTCTCCCTCAAGACCCCGAGGTAGCAAAGGCTATCGCCCAAGAAGAGGAGAGACAACGCGATAAAATTGAGTTGATTGCCTCAGAGAACTTTGTCAGCCGTGCCGTTATGGCAGCTCAAGGCTCAGTATTAACCAATAAGTATGCTGAAGGATATCCGGGTAAGCGCTATTATGGCGGCTGTGAATATGTGGATATCGTTGAGGATTTAGCGCGGGAGCGCGTGAAGAAGCTTTTTGGTGCTGAGCATGCCAATGTACAGCCGCATTCCGGCGCCCAAGCGAATACCGCTGTATACTTCGCTATATTAAAACCTGGGGACACCGTCCTTGGTATGAATTTATCCCATGGTGGTCATTTAACCCATGGTAGCCCGGTCAATCTTTCAGGAGTATATTACAATTTCGTGGCTTATGGTGTGAATCCCGAAACAGAGACTATCGATTATGATGTAGTGCGCAAGCTGGCACTTGAACACCAGCCGAAGCTTATTGTGGCCGGTGCTAGTGCCTATCCTCGCCAAATCGACTTTGCTCAATTACGGGAGATTGCCGATGCAGTAGGTGCCTACTTGATGGTGGATATGGCTCATATTGCCGGACTGGTGGCTGTAGGACTTCATCAGAACCCCGTTCCTTATGCTCATTTTGTGACCACCACCACTCATAAAACCCTCCGGGGACCTCGGGGCGGACTCATTCTCTGTAAAGAGGAATTTGCTAAGGCTATTGATAAGGCTATCTTCCCAGGAATCCAAGGCGGTCCTTTGATGCATGTCATTGCTGCCAAGGCTGTGGCATTTGGGGAAGCTTTAAAACCCGAATTTATGGAATACCAAAAGCGGATTGTGGAGAATGCCAAAGTTCTAGCTGCCGCTCTGGCTGATAAAGGTTTCCGCTTAGTTTCCGGCGGTACGGATAACCATCTTATGTTAGTGGATGTAAGGCCGAAAGGGTTGACGGGAAAAGAAGCAGAGTCTATTTTGGATGAGGTCGGGATAACCGTAAATAAAAATACCATTCCTTATGATACAGCTAGCCCCACAGTGACCAGTGGTATCCGTATTGGTACTCCTGCCGTCACAAGTCGGGGGATGGATGCTGAAGCTATGAAGAAAATCGCTGAAGCTATCGATTGTGCATTATCTGAGCGTAATGAAAAAGGAGCCGCCAAGGCCAGAGAAATTGTTGCTGGACTTTGCGCAGAATTTCCACTCTATTCCAATCTAGATTAGGAGTTGACAACCATGGCAAAAGTTCATGTTCTGGACCATCCCTTAATACAGCATAAATTATCCCTCATCCGTGATGAAAATACAGGCTCCAAAGACTTCCGCGAGCTAGTGGAAGAAGTGGCGATGCTCATGGCGTATGAAGTCACTAGAGATTTTCCCCTCCAAGACGTCGAGGTGAAAACTCCCGTGGCTACCATGAAGGCCAAAGCAATTGCCGGCAGAAAAGTCGGCTTGATTCCAATTTTGCGGGCTGGTTTAGGCATGGTCGATGGTATGCTAAAGCTTATCCCCACGGCTAAGGTAGGCCATGTGGGACTTTATCGTGATCCGGAGACCCTTAAGCCGGTGGAGTATTACTGTAAGCTCCCTACCGATGTCGAAGAGCGTGATCTGATTGTGATCGATCCTATGTTGGCAACGGGAGGGTCGGCTACAGCAGCCATCACCTTTTTGAAGGAGCGTGGGGCTAAGCATATTAAGCTGATGTGCTTGATTGCTGCTCCGGAAGGCATTCGTGAGGTTCAATCCTATCATGATGATGTGGATATTTTTGTGGCGGCCGTGGATGACCATCTGAATGATCATGGTTATATTATTCCGGGCCTCGGAGATGCCGGGGATCGGTTGTTTGGAACTAAATGAAAAAGATAGAACGACCCAGTTGGGATGAATATTTCATGCAGATGGCACAGGTCGTAGCGGGGCGATCGACTTGCTTGCGGCGCCAAGTGGGGGCTGTGATCGTGAAGGATAAGCAGATTCTGAGCACGGGTTATAACGGTAGCCCCTCAGGGTTGAGCCATTGTGCCGAGAAAGGTTGTCTCAGGCAGCAGCTCGGCATACCCTCGGGTGAGAGAGCGGAGATCTGCCGGGCTGTTCATGCCGAGCAAAATGCCTTAGTTCAAGCTGCCAAACATGGGGTTGTCATTAATGGCGCAGATATCTACACAACAGTCCAGCCCTGTGTTCTTTGCACCAAACTTCTTATCAATGCAGGAATTGAGCGAGTGTTCTATCTTTACCCTTATCCGGATAGTTTAGCTTTAGAGTTGGCAACGGAAGCGGAATTGGAGCTTGTTCAGCTCAATCCTCAGGAATCGGAGGGCTAGGAATGAACCGAGCCCCAGGTGTTAAAGGAGCGTATACAGGTGGAAGGTAAAAAGGTGATGGTGGTCTTTGGGACACGACCCGAAGCTATTAAGATGGCTCCCGTCGTTCAGGCCTTAAGAAAATTAAGTCTCAGCTGTGAGGTCGCAGTGACTGCCCAACATAGAGAAATGCTGGATCAGGTCTTGGATTTATTTAAAATACAACCGGATTATGATCTCAATCTTATGCAAGCGGGACAGACCTTAACAGATATAACGACCCGAGCTCTTGATGGACTTAAAGAAGTCCTAGAGAAAGCTAAGCCGGATCTCGTCTTGGTGCATGGAGATACTACCACTACTTTTGTGGCGGCTTTAGCTGCTTATTATGCACATGTTCCCATTGGTCATGTGGAGGCAGGCTTACGCACAGGTCATAAATACTCCCCATTTCCGGAGGAAATGAATCGTAAATTGGCTGGAGCTCTGGCCGATTTGCATTTTGCTCCTACCACAACAGCTAAAGATAATTTATTGCATGAAGGGGTCGACCGGTCGAAGGTCTTTGTTACGGGGAATACTGTGATTGATGCCTTGCTGAAAACCGTTAAGTCAGACTATACCTTTGCAGATCCGAGCCTCAGGAGCCTATTAAAATCAAATGAAGAACAGCGTATGATTCTTGTCACGACCCATCGCCGGGAAAACCTTGGGGAACCGATGCGACAGATTTATCGTGCCTTAGCAGCTGTTTTGGATCATTATCCAGATACATATGTTGTATTTCCGGTCCATAAGAATCCTTCGGTTCGCCAAGTCGTCGAGGAAGTCTTGGGGCACAACTCCCGGGTTCACTTGATTGAGCCCATGGATTATGAACCCTTTGTGAATTTGATGGCCCAAGCGAATATCATATTGACAGACTCCGGCGGGATTCAGGAAGAAGCACCCTCATTGGGAGTACCTGTTTTGGTGGTTCGTGACACAACGGAAAGACCTGAGGCAGTGGAGGCGGGTACCGTAGCCTTAGTTGGGACTTCCTACGAGAAAGTGTTTGAGGAACTTGACCGCCTTTTATCGGACAGAGATGGATATCAGCAGATGGCTCATGCCACAAATCCTTATGGAGATGGCCAAGCTTCGGAACGAATCGTTGCAGCTCTGGTTAAATATCTTTCTTAGAAAATGCTTGAAAGAATGCGAAATTCGTTATATTCTTCTTTATATAGCTAACAAAGGGTTGGATTTTGTGCACAAGTTAAATTATTTATGTTTGTTGCTATAAAAGGTAAATGTTGTTATTATATTGAATAGACGAAAAATATTTAATACTCTTTTATTATGATTACCTTGAGAAGGGAAACAAAGATGGGTGAATCGCGCAGGACTGTACTCAGGGCAATGGCTTTCGGGACGAGTATTGCGACGACCCTTGCCGGACTCGTCGGCGGGGGATTTTTCCTGGGACGGTTTTTAGATCAACGTCTGGGAACTGAGCCTTGGCTTTCACTCTTGTTGATGCTTTTGGGCTTGGTTTTAGGAGGATGCTATTTGGTTGTTACACTGAGAAAGTTTGGCGTTATGGATGACAAAGAGTAATTTTCTTCTCCTGCTGGTAGGTACCTCTTTTATTCTTATGGGAATTGCAGTGACTGGAAATGCGGACCTTTTTGGCGCAATCCTGGGCTATGGGTTTGGATTTCTTTACACGTTATTGTTACATAGGGATACTCTGCGCAGCGTAGACGACGAGGTTTTCGTCGCAGTAAATCGGATGCGTCGGAGTTTTTTTGCACGTTTAGGTATGGTTACTTTAGCGGTTGTTGCAGTGGGCCGGTTTCAACCGGACTGGCTGTTTCCTTTGGCTTTAGGGATTCCCTTAGGCCTTGTAGTTTTCCTCATTACAAGCTTGAAACAAATAACGAAATGTGGAAAGGGGTGAAATGTTGAACAATGCATGAAACTGTATTATGGGAGATTGGGGGATTTACCCTTCATGGAAAGACCCTAGTCATGACCTGGATAGTGATGGCAATTATTTTAGTTTTTGTACTCTCAGGAGTTCGCCACCTGACCAGCGGCAAACCAGGGAAAATGCAAAATGTTTTGGAATGGATTATCGATTTTGTTCGTAAACTCATATCTGATAACATGGACTATGAAAAGGGGAAACCACTTCTCGGTTATTTGGTTACCTTAATTTTGTTTGTCTTTTTCTCCAATATGTTTGGCTTAATTCCAAACTTTACTTTTGGACTTCTACACAATGTAGAGTTTGCTCATCTTAATCACATCTTTGCTGGGGCAGCACTAATGTCACCGACTGCGGACATCAATACGACGTTAGCTTTAGCCATTATGACCATGATTTTGGTTATTTATATGGGAATTAAGCACAAAGGAGCTCATTATTTCCATCACTTTGTAGAGCCTCATCCTGTGTTCTCAATTATCCATGTGGTTGACTTGTTGTCGAAGCCCATGACCCTGGCTTTCCGTCTTTTCGGGAATATCTATGCTGGGGAGGTCCTCATTTCAGTTATTCTGATGCTACCTGGAATTTGGGTCTTAGGCGGGGTTTTACCCGATGCAATCTGGCTTGCTTTCAGCGTATTTATCGGAGCGATTCAATCCTACGTCTTTACAGTCCTGACCACTGCTTATGTTGCACAAGCGGTCGCCGAGGATTAAGAGGGTTCACCTTTGCTAGGCAAGGGAAAGCACAAGCTTATTTTCAGTGCGATAATACACACTGAGGAATAATATTTTAAAATTTTATGGGTAATAAGAAAGGAGGAAACTCTGTGGACGTATCTGCTGCTGCTGCACTTGGTGCAGGGATTGCTGCTGGCTTAGCAGCCCTCGGAGCTTCACTTGGTAATGGAAGTATTATCACGAAAACTGTAGAAGGTATTGCACGTCAGCCCGAAGCTAAAGGGGCTCTGCAATCTACGATGTTTATCGGTGTCGGTCTAGTCGAGGCATTGCCTCTTCTGACTTGGGTACTTGCCTTACTTCTCATGTTCACAAAATAGTCTGGAATACATGGGCTAGATCTTAAGTCCCGGCCCATCAAGAACAAGGGGGAACAATGCGTTCCCCCTTGAAAAAATCATTCGATGGACAAGACTTGAGAGGGGGGTAAATATGAATCCCATACACATTGATTTTACATTAGTAGCCCAGGTCTTATCTTTCCTGCTCTTGGTCTATATTCTCAGAAGATTCGCTTGGAATCCCCTGATCAATATGATGGAGGAACGCCGCAATCAGATTGAGGCTAACATTGCCAATGCAGAAAAAGAACGCCTGCAGGCTGAACAAATAAAGCGCGAATATCAAGAAGAAATGCGCAAGGCGCGTCAAGAAGCTCAGGAAGTGATTGCGAAGGCCACAAAAATGAGCGAAGTACGAGCTGCCGAGATTTTGGCCGATGCTCATGACGAAGCCGAGAAAATTAAAAAATCGGCTTTAGTGGATATTGAACGGGAACGTGACCGGGCAATCGCTCAGGTTCAAGCTCAAGTGGCCGATTTATCTGTAGCTGTTGCCGAGAAGATCATTCGCAAAAACCTAGATGTCAGTGGTCAGGAAGCTATGATTGAGCAATTTATTCAAGAAGTAGGGGAATTGCCATGTTAAAGGGAGCGATAGCTCATCGGTATGCCCAGGCCTTATTTGAAATCGCCCTTCAAGGTGACTTGGACGGGATTGAGGCTGAACTTCAGGAGCTAACACAATTATTCGAACAGAATGCTGAGGTAGCCCACGTCCTTTACCATCCGCACATTTCTCTTTCCGTAAAGAAAGACCTGATGAGGAAGATTTTCGCTGGCGAATTAAGCGTCACTGTGGGAAATTTCTTGAACTTGCTGATTGACCGGAGAAGGCAGAATTATCTTCCGGACATTGCCCAGGAATTTACCCGACTTGCCGATGGAGCACGTAATGTTGTGGAGGCGAAAGTGACGAGTGCCGTTCCGCTGAATGATATCCAAGAACAGCGACTGCAGAAGGAACTGGCCCGCATCACTGGGAAAAATGTACGGATGGTTAAGGAAGTACGCCCAGAACTAATCGGCGGCGTGATGATTAAAATCGGGGACCGTGTGATGGATGGAACCGTGGCCTTTAAGCTTCAGCGGATTCGCCAAAGCCTCAGCCACGCATGAAAAGGGTCGAGAGAACCTCAGAAAATAGGGGTGAATAGACGAAGATGAATTTACGTCCAGAAGAAATTAGTTCAATCATCAAACAACAGATTGAGCGTTATGATAGTGCAGTAGAAGTCGTGGATGTAGGTACCGTTATCCAAGTAGGGGACGGAATTGCCCGGGTTCATGGTCTGGAAATGGCCATGTCTGGGGAGCTTTTGGAGTTTCCCGGTGGTATTTACGGGATGGCCATGAATCTTGAAGAAGATAACATTGGCTGCATTATTCTAGGTAAATTTACGGCGATCAAAGAAGGAGACCAAGTCAAACGGACAGGTCGTATTGTGGAAGTTCCCGTAGGGGAAGCCTTAATCGGCCGTGTTGTCAATTCTTTAGGTCAGCCCATCGACGGAAAAGGTGAAATTAAAACCGATAAATTCCGTCCGATTGAAAACAATGCCCCAGGGGTCGTGTATCGGAAATCTGTACATGAACCTCTCCAAACAGGACTCAAATCCATTGATGCTATAGTTCCCATTGGCCGTGGTCAACGGGAGCTGATTATTGGTGACCGCCAAACCGGAAAAACTGCAGTGGCGGTCGACACCATCATCAATCAAAAGGGTAAGGATGTTATTTGTATCTATGTGGCTGTAGGCCAAAAGGCTTCTACGGTTGCCGGAGTCGTAAAGACCCTCGAGGATCATGGGGCGATGGCATACAGTATTGTCGTCTGTGCTACTGCATCTGAACCTGCACCTATGCTTTACATTGCACCCTACTCGGGTTGCGCCATGGGTGAAGAATTTATGTACAATGGTAAGCATGTCTTGATCATCTATGATGATCTCAGCAAACAAGCGGCAGCCTACCGTGAATTGTCCTTGCTTTTGAAACGTCCCCCAGGCCGTGAAGCCTATCCCGGTGACGTCTTTTATCTCCATTCCCGTCTTTTGGAACGGTCTGCCAAACTCTCAGAGGATTTAGGCAGCGGTTCCATGACCGCACTGCCGATCATTGAAACCCAAGCGGGTGACGTATCGGCGTATATTCCTACCAATGTTATCTCCATCACTGACGGCCAGATTTTCTTGGAAACGGATCTCTTCAATGCCGGCTTCCGTCCGGCAATTAACGTAGGGATTTCCGTATCCCGGGTAGGTGGTTCCGCTCAGATTAAGGCTATGAAACAGGTCGCAGGACAACTGCGTTTGGATCTAGCTCAGTATCGTGAGTTGGCAGCCTTTGCTCAGTTTGGCTCTGACTTGGATAAAATCACCCAACAACGCCTCAATCGCGGTGAACGGATGATGGAAATCCTTAAGCAAAAGCAATATGAGCCAATGTTGGTTGAGGAGCAGGTTGTTGTTCTCTATGCAGCCGTAAAAGGCTTCATTGATGAGATTCCTGTAGATAAGATTAAAGAATTTGAAGAAGCCTATCTGCGCTATTTGCGCACCACAAAAGCTGATCTCCTGACGAGAATCCGCACCGAAAAGGCGCTGAATGATGAGTTGAACGCTGAGATTGAAAAGGCGATCTACGAAGTTAAGCAAGATTTCATAGGGTAATCATTTTATCGAGCGGATTATTAAGGGGGTAGGTGAAACTAGGTGGCAAATGTACGTGATATACGACGCAGAATACGAAGCGTACGGAACATGCAGCAGATTACGAAGGCCATGAAAATGGTGGCTGCATCTAAATTGCGTAAAGCTCAGGAAAAGGTCATCGCTGCCCGCCCTTATGCCCGTCAATTGCAAGAGGTTTTAGCACGACTCGCCCAGGATCATGCGGATGTAACCCATCCCCTCTTAGAAGAACGACCTGTGCAACGTGTGGGCTATATCGTTATCACATCTGATCGAGGCCTCTGCGGTGGGTATAATGCGAACCTAATTCGGATGATGAATGGTATCATAGCGGAAGAGTCCCGCGAGGTGAGACTCGTCATCATCGGACGCAAAGGGCGAGATTTCTACCGACGTGGTAAGGTTGAGACCATTGCTGAATTCGTAGGGCTCAGCGATAACCCATCCTATGGAAAGGCTAAGGAAATTGCTCGAGAAGTCATCAGCCTCTATGTCAATGGTGAGTTGGATGAAGTCTATATCGTGTATAACGAGTTTTTAAGTGCGATTTCCCAACGTCCTACAAAAATCAAGCTTCTTCCCATTGAAAGCCCTAAGGAAGAGTCTCATAAAGAATACATTTTTGAACCCTCTCCAGAGGAGATTCTGTCGACGCTTCTACCAAAATACGTAGAGACGCAAGTATTCCGCACCATCCTTGAAGGCAAGGCCAGTGAGATGGGAGCAAAGATGACAGCTATGGGCTCTGCAACGGATAACGCCAAGGAATTGATTGAGCGGCTGACCTTGCAGATGAATCGTGCTCGCCAAGCGGCAATTACCACGGAAATTTCCGAAATTGTTGGGGGCGCCAGCGCTCTCGAATAGGTAAGGGCAAAACATAAAAAGGAGGTTTCTCGCCTGTGAATATCGGCAAAATCGTGCAAATCATGGGAGCGGTAGTTGACGTTGAGTTTGCTTCCGAAGCACTGCCAGAGATTTATAGTGCCATTAAGGTCACAGTTCCCGAGAGAAAGATCGATCTCACCCTTGAGGTCGCTCAGCACTTGGGTAATAATACAGTGCGCTGTGTTGCCATGTCCTCAACGGATGGTCTGCAGCGGGGAATGCAAGCGTTAGATACTGGTGCTCCTATTACTGTACCTGTCGGCCCGGCAACTTTAGGTCGGATTTTCAACGTCCTCGGCGTTGCTATCGACAATGGACCTGAAGTTCACACCGATACGACCTATCCCATCCACCGTCCGGCACCATCCTTCGTAGATCAAGATCCTTCCACAGTGATGTTGGAAACAGGGATTAAAGTTATTGACTTACTTGCGCCCTACTCTAAGGGGGGTAAAGTAGGACTCTTTGGTGGTGCAGGAGTAGGTAAAACCGTTCTGATTCAAGAGCTTATTAATAACATCGCTATGGAGCATGGTGGTCTTTCCGTTTTCGCCGGGGTAGGTGAGAGAACCCGTGAAGGAAACGATCTTTGGAACGAAATGAGAGAGTCTGGGGTTATTGACAAAATGGCCATGGTATTTGGTCAAATGAATGAGCCCCCCGGTGCCCGTTTACGGGTGGGACTGAGTGGATTGACTATGGCGGAATACTTCCGTGATGTTCAACATCAAGACGTTCTTCTCTTTATTGATAACATCTTCCGCTTTACTCAAGCAGGCTCAGAGGTTTCCGCACTTCTCGGTCGGATGCCATCCGCGGTAGGCTACCAGCCTACCCTAGCAACTGAGATGGGTGCCCTGCAAGAGCGGATTACCTCCACACGGAATGGCTCTATCACCTCCGTTCAGGCTATCTACGTGCCTGCGGATGACTTGACTGACCCGGCTCCGGCTACTGCTTTTGCTCACTTAGATGCTACCACAGTTCTTAACCGGGCTATCTCTGAGAAAGGGATCTATCCGGCAGTTGACCCCTTGGATTCCAACTCACGGATTCTTTCTCCCCAAATTCTCGGCGAAGAACATTATCAAGTGGCACGGAGTGTCCAACAGATTCTGCAGAAGTATAAAGAACTTCAAGATATTATCGCTATCTTGGGTATGGACGAGCTCTCTGAAGATGAAAAACTCATCGTGGCTCGTGCTCGCCGGATTGAGCGCTTCCTTTCTCAACCCTTCCACGTGGCCGAAGTATTTACCGGATCACCTGGAAAATATGTCCCGGTTAAAGAAACCGTCCGTGGCTTTAAGGAAATTGTGGAAGGAAAGCATGACGATCTGCCTGAAGCAGCCTTCCATATGGTGGGAACCATCGAGGAAGCCATTGAAAAAGCCAAAGCATTGGGGGCATAATTATGGCAGGGACGTTTACACTCCGTGTCGTTTCCCCGGAAGGCAATGTGCTTAAGCAAGAAGCAGAATTTGTGGTTTTACCCGGGGAAACCGGAGAAGTTGGAATTTTGCCTAATCACGCACCCTTGATTACCGCCTTAGGGATCGGGGTCATTCGCTATACAGCCAATGGTAAAGTAGAAAAAATAGCCACCTCCGGTGGATTCGTTGAGGTATCAGACAATAAAGTAACGGTCTTAGCGGATACAGCGGAGCCTGGAGATAGAATTGATCTTGAGCGGGCTATAGCAGCCAAGGAAAGAGCGGAAACACGTCTCGCTCACAGAACGGATGGAATCGACTCCAGACGTGCTGAACTGGCGCTTTTACGAGCTGTAGCCCGGATTCATGCAGCCCAGGATTAAGTTGCTATAATTGTAAATATGAAGAAGAGGTTGTCTCTAAGCCAGAGTATACCCAGTTTACTCATAGCTTCGAGATAACCTCTTTCCGTATTTTAAATTAATTTCCTTACAAAAGACCGTTATCTTGGCTAGGCTTTGGCAAAACTAGAAGGTAGAAGCTGAAGAATGGAGTTATACTCTGCTAGTTAAAGAAAAGGTGTGAGGAAGAATATGGAGACCCCCAAAAAGTATAGGAATAGAATCGTAGTATTAGGAGTTATCTTTTTATGCTATACTATGTTTCAGATTTGGTTTTTTTCTCAAGAAGTGGGTGAGAGAGAATTTTACAGTCGCTTGGAGAGCCAGATCAGCAATCCATTGCTTTTAAATTCAGGTCTCGTGGAGGCCCAAAAAGCTGAAGTGCGTGTTGTCCTCTGGTTTGAACAGGGAAAGCCGGATCGGGGATTTAAGCAGGATTTGCCACAAACAGGTTGGGCGTGGATGGAGTCTAATTCAGCGGGTATAGCAGAATTACCCTACTCTCTTGCCGGTTATAGGACTATAGTTACAGAGGAGGAGCCTGAGATTTTCGCTTGGTACCAGGACCTCGAGCAGGAAGTCAGTGAAGTGGGTGGAATCGCTTATCTCGATGAAAGAATTCCGGAAGGAATAGATATTGCCCACTACGCCCTCAAGCAGAATATCCTCCCTCGCCAGTTTTCCCTTTCTGAACGAACCATTTCCGTTACGGGGTGGCAAGAATCACTTTTTTCCCAGGTCCTAGCAGGTGATGATCGGGTGAATATTCAAATCATCAGCCAAACACATGGGGGCAAGGGAAGAACGGCCCTAGCTCTACCGGTTTTACTGGAAGAATTTTAAAATTGGCTAAACCGGGTGTTTTAGCAGGAAATTAGGCGATTCGAAGAGAATATAAGCAAGTCGGATAGAATATATGAGTATATTGCCATGTGAAGGCAGTGATATGTAATTGGGGGTGCCTAGACACTTTGAACAAAATTATCGTGGCTGGCGGTAGGTCTTTGGAAGGAAAGATTACCGTGAGCGGAGCAAAAAACGCAGTATTGCCAATTATTGCTGCCAGCTTGCTGTCTCCTGAGCCTATACGCATAGACGACGCTCCACACCTATTGGATGTAGATGTCATGTGTCAGGTTATTGGAACATTGGGAGCTTCAGTAAGGCGAGAGGGTTCGCGGCTTTACATAGAAACACCAGAGATCACAAGTATCGAAGCGCCTCATGATCTTGTATCCCGCATGAGAGCTTCCATCGTAACGATGGGTCCAGTCCTTGCAAGAACGGGCAGAGTACGGATTTCCCACCCGGGGGGGTGCGCGATCGGCTCTCGACCGATTAACTGGCATCTTAAGGGCCTCGAGGCTTTAGGCGCTGAGGTCCGAATGGATCATGGTTATTTGGATGTAAGTGCTCCTGTCTTAAAAGGAGCTCGGATTTACCTGGATTTCCCTAGCGTGGGAGCTACCGAGAATATTATGATGGCTGCTGCTGGAGCTCAAGGGATGACTTATATTGAAAATGCAGCTCAAGAGCCAGAAATCATTGACTTAGCTAACTTTTTAAATCAGATGGGCGGTAAGGTTCGGGGAGCCGGAACCAATGTGATTCGCATCGAAGGCGTTCGCGAATTCCATGGTGCCACCCATACCGTTATACCCGACCGTATTGAAGCAGGCAGTTATCTTTTGATGGCCGCCGCTGCCGGTGGAGATATTTTTGTTCAAAATGTCATAGCCGACCACCTCAAACCCCTTTTAGCGAAAATGGAAGAAGCAGGGGTTTACTTCCGCGTTGTAGATGATGGAATACGTGTGGTTGGTGAAGGGGTCTATAATGCCGTGGATGTGAAGACACAAGTTCATCCTGGTTTCCCTACGGATTTGCAAGCGCCTTTTTCGGCCTTCTTAACCCGAGCTAATGGCACAGGGGTCATCACGGAGACCGTCTTTGAGAACCGCTTTATGCATGTGGATGAGCTTAAACGCATGGGCTCTGATATTAAAATTGAAGGCCGTAGTGCGATTATTCAAGGTATCCAGCGTCTCAATGCAGCCCCGGTAACTGCCACAGACTTACGGGCTGGAGCTGCTTTGATACTGGCTGCTTTAACAGCTGATGGGGAAACTGAGATTCAAGGAGTCCATCATATTGACCGCGGGTACGAGTATATTGTAGAGAAATTGAGTGGAATCGGTGCCCAAGTCCGGAGAGTAGAAGGCTAAGGCATTTTGCGCCTAAAATGAAAAGTGTAGGGTATGGAGCGTATCAAAAGATCTTTGATATGCTCCATTTATATTTCCAGTAGATTGCCAGTTTCTTAACGTCTAGTGTCTGAAAAAGGTTTATTATCGAAAGTAGCGAACAATTACTAAAAAGCAATACTACATAAAACAAATAATATAAATCTAATCTAACATTATTGAAATTAGTAGTTAGCATAATGCATTGGAGTGATTGTCTTGGATAATATTCATCGGAACGTTGATCTTCTTAGCGAAGTATCTAACCTTCTGGTTCGATCACCGAGTTGCAGCTGTATACTCGGTGATATTTTAGAATTAATTTCTGACTTTTGGCAGGCGGAGGAAGTGACCGTTGCCATCAAGAGCAATCAAGGTGAGCTACTGCCCATAGTAGGCGTCATGGAAAAAACTCCTCAATATATGTTAAGCCCTCTAACAGCAATTTTTATTAATATGATGGAGGGACAAGCACAGAAAATCAGCTGCAGTAAGGATAAGAACAAGTTATTACAATCTGACGAGGGGGATTACTGGCTTATTGCTATTCCTTTATGGACGTCAAATAAGATTATAGGATTGTTTGGCATATTAACAGAAAAAGAAAATATAGAACCAGAGTTAGATTTAAATATTTTACAGGTAATAACTAATCAAATTGGATTCTCCCTAGAGAAGGAATTCTTTAAAGAAAAAACGGATTCGTTAGAGTTAAGATTTGACTCTGCTTTTAATAGCCTTAATGAAGGAATCATTATGCTACAAGATAAAGAAGTTTACTGCAATTCTAGGGCGAACCAATTACTAAAAATGAATATTTCTAACGAAGATAAAGGAATTGAGGGATTTTGCTCTCATTTAATTCAATTAAGTAAGAATCCTTTTTATACTTCTATATATATGGATACATTCCTATCGGCGAATAATTCCTATAACTTTACAATAGAAACGAAAGAAGATCAGTTTTTGAAATTCTCCAAGTTTAATATTAAAAACGCCTGCGATGAAACGTTTGGTTCAGGACTATTGCTAAGCGATGTGACAGAATATAAAGAAAAGGAAAGATTTAGAGATGCTTTTATATCCATTTTGAGTCATGAGCTAAAAACACCCTTGACCATTATCAATGGGAATGCCACTTCTTTACTTAGAGAAGATATTCGCTGGGAGGAAACTGATCAACAAGTGTTTTTAAAAGAGATTTCCGAGGAGTGTCATAGATTGAATGAAATGATTGATGAACTATTGACGATCTCCCTTATCAATACCAAAGAATATAGGGTTAATAAGAGAGCAATGACGCTTGGATTCTTCATAGATAAGGTAAACAAGTTGATCTCCAGAGTATATGCCAAACAAGGTGACATTTCTTTTATAGCTCTAAACAAGGAGGACGTAATTGAAATTGACGAACAAAAAATTCAACAAGTAATCCAGAATTTGATTGATAATGCTGTAAAGTATGGACCGCCTCAGGTCAAGGTTAATGGCTGTACAAAAAGAGAAGGGGACCGAGTGCTATTTACCATAGAAGATAATGGCCCAGGTATTTCTAAGGATGCCTTAGATAAGATATTCCAACAATACTATCGAGTTAAATCGGAAAGGACCTCAGTGAATAGTGGGAGTGGACTAGGGCTAAGCATTTGTAAGGGTATCGTTGAGGCTCATGGAGGTAGCATATGGGCTGAAAGTACATTAGGTAGGGGAAGTGCTTTTTGTTTTACACTGCCCCTAAAATAAAACTAAAGCTGGTGATTATTTTGAATAAAAAAGTACTCATCGTTGAAGATGAACAAAAAATCTTGAGATTCATGCGAGCTAACCTTGAAGCTAGTCATTATACAGTACACACAGCGGGAGATGGGGAAGATGCCTTAAGCAAGTATGAGCAATTTTTGCCAGATATCGTTCTTTTGGATATCATGCTCCCTAAGAAGGAAGGCTATCAGGTTTTAAGGGAAATACGCGAATTTTCGGATGTTCCAGTCATTCTCATCTCTGCTAAAGAAAATGTTACAGATAAGGTGAGAGGGTTGGAATTAGGAGCGGATGACTACATCGTCAAGCCCTTTGATATCACTGAGATGCTAGCTAGGGTGAAAGCAGTTTTAAAAAGAACCATAACCGAAAAACCAGAGAAAAACCCGGATATTCTTATTGGGTCATTATTGATTAGCCTAGTAACGCATACGGTTAGGGTGAATGCTGAGGATATAAAACTAACGCCTACTGAATATAAGCTGCTGGTTCTATTAGCAAAAGACAGAGGTTGTGTCTTAACACATACCGACTTGTTAACTAAGATTTGGGGTGCTCAATATCGAGAGGAAACCCATTACTTAAGAGTTTGTATTGCGAGAATCAGGCAGAAAATTAATATCCCTGAAGGGAAACCTGGTTATATTCAGACAGTTCAAATGGTCGGATATATGATGGTAAAAGAGTAGGAGGAACTATATGAATATCCAAAGGCTCAATAACACAGCCGCAGAATTCTATGAAGTTGATCAAAGTTATCAAAGGTATAACCAAAAGAATAACATTTTTATACGATTGTTTTGGGATGAAGAAATGAAGAGATTAGAGCAGGCAAGAAAGAAAAATTTTGAAAAATACTCAGAAGATAATAAGCCAGGATATTCAAAATTCGACAAAGCTTTTTTAGCTGGGACCAATAACTTTATGAAGGAGAAGATTGTCCGAAATATTCATATCTGTGATCAGGAACTCAATGCTTGGCACGGTGACAAAGGCGCTAAAGAAAAAGAAATGGACTCTTTCGCCTTGACAAAAGCAATTAAAAAAGCAGCGAAAATGTATGGTGCCTCTGCGGTAGGTATAGCTCAATTGGATCGCAGATGGGTGTATTCTCATTGGTATGACTTACAAACAGGAGAAAGTTATCCTATTCGGTTTTCTGATGAAGCCCCGGAATATATGGGTATCGAAGATCCTACGCTTCTAGAGAATAATGTGAGAGTGATTCCGGCAAGAATGAAGACAGCCATTGTCATGTTATTTGAGATGGACTCTGAATGTTTGAAGTATGCGCCAACCATACTGCCCTATGCTAATGGCCGTTTTGTTTACTCCGAAATGGGTTTGACTATCAATAGTTTAGCGGGGTTAATTAGAGAATTAGGCTATAATGCTATACCGAGTGTGAACTGTACAGCGCTCAATATTCCCTTGGCTATCGATGCTGGTTTAGGACAAATGGGGAGAAATGGTAAACTTATTAATCCTTATTTAGGAACCCGTATGCGAATTGCTAAGGTTATAACTGATTTGCCTCTCGATTATGATCAACCCATCGATTTTGGAGTAAATGAATTTTGCGAAGCTTGCCGAAAATGTGCGAGAAGATGTCCTGTCGGTGCTATCGACTCCAATGTAAAAGTGCGCTCCGGAATAGACGAGTTAAGTAATACTGGCTACTTGCGCTGGTCAATCGACCACAAGAAATGCTTTAACTATTGGAGTGAATGTGGAACAAACTGTAATATCTGCATCACCGTTTGTTCTTACAATAGAGGATATAAATGGACGAAGAGTATTCTGAACTCTAGTAAAGAGAGTAATACTTTGATTGATAATCTATTGGAATCTCTGGACGATTGTGGACCAGATATTTATGATCCCAAAGCAAGTTTTTGGGTTAAGGATTAGGATGTCCGGGATTTTAATGTAATTTTTATTTTTTATGGGCATTTAACGGAAAAATTTGATTTGGTTTTGAGATACACATTCAGCCCCTTGTGATAAGCTTTACATATAAAAGCTTTATACTTCTGAGCAAAAATCTAGAGTATGGGGGGCAGAAATTATGCCGGGGCAATTAACACGAAGACAATTGTTAAAAGCGATTGGATTTGCTGGAGCAAGCTTAACGTTGGCGTCAACAGGTATTTTGGGCGCACCAGGAGTAACCAATGCTGCTGAGGCAACTGCAAATGCACAAGAAAACGCTAAACGTTACTGGTGGGTAAAAAATGTTGATAAGCCGACTACTGAAATTGATTGGCAACAGATGCAACGTTTTAGAGAATGGCAGACAACCAGAGGGAGTCTTGCCAAATACCGTGGTGAAGAATTCAATAAAAAGATGAATCAATTGCAAAAGGATAATTTGTTTAAGTTCGAAAAGGAAGGTTTACCAGGCTACACTACGAAGGATATAGCCTTAAAAGAGGCTGTGGGATTTGGACAGCCTAAGATACAATTCATGGGCCCACAAACAGCTTCAACACCTGAAGAGCGAGGAGTACCCCGTTATGAGGGTACCCCAGAGGAAAATGCAAGGATGGTTACCGCAGCTCTACGTCATATGGGTGCTGCGACAGTGGGTTTTGTTGAGTTAGAGTCTGAAACGACGCGTAAGTTAATTTATGCTGAAGAACCAGCACCGAATAAGAAGCCAATTGTCTTTGAAAACATTGATGTAGGTTATGAAGATGAGAAAAAGTTAGTTATTCCTGAAAAGGCGCGTTACGCCATTGTATATACCGTTCAGATGTCGACTGAACTTATGAAGTATGGACCAACTGTTCTTGGATCTCAGACAACTACATTGAGCTATACTCGTTTGTACACCATTTATGCTCAGCTCCATCAGTTTATTAGAGCTCTAGGTTATCATTCTTATGGTGCAACTGCCATCAATGGTTTCGGAATTGGTCCAGCCTTGGCCGTCATGGCGGGTCTTGGAGAATTGTCGAGACTAAATCGAATTATTACTCCAGAGTATGGACCCATGGTAAGAATAGCTGCACTTACGACGGATTTGCCCCTTGCTCCGACAAAACCTATTAACTTTGGTGTGATGGATTTCTGTAAAGATTGCAAGACGTGTGCTGAGATGTGTCCATCGAAGGCTTTGAGCATGGATAGGGATCCATCTTGGGAGATAAAAGGACAGTGGAACAATCCAGGGCATAGAGCCTATTTTGAGGATTCAGTGTTATGTCGGAATTACTGGAATCAATGTGGCACGAACTGTGGAATTTGCTTCTCCGTCTGTCCTTATGCAGTAGATGATGAAGCAAGCTTGCACAGGATAGTTAAAGGAACCATTGCCAGTACGACTATGTTTAATTCAGTACTTGTGGCTGCTGATCGTATGGCCTTCCCTGCACAGCCGGAGCAACCGCTTAAGAATCCAGAAGATTGGTGGAAGGACACGAACTTGGCTGAAATGGGCATCGATACAAGAAGAGGCGGACGTAGAATCTAGTATAAGTAACATAGGTGGGGGTGAAGTTATGCTTTGGCTATTCTTAGGCATTGTCATCGGATTTGGATTGGGCGTAGTACTTACACAGGTTAGAGCCGGACGATTTGATGTGAAGTGGTATCAATGGGTCCTTGCGATAATCGCTGTATTCATGTTGCTGCTCACAATAGAAAACTATTTAGGATTAAAGATGGAAATCGAGTCCAATGCGGCTAACTTCGTTTTGCTAGCAATGGGGTTACCTGCAGTTGTCTTAGCTGCACTCATCTGGATTATTCCTATGGTTGCTAAGAAAAGAAAGTCAGCAACAGGTGGGCAAAACGTATCGGCTTAAGGTTATCTTCAAATGTCAAAATGAACATAGAGATTATTAAGAAACGAGGGTTGAAGCTATTTTAACCCTCGTTTACTATGTACAATGTGTGGACTGATTTTGGAGGGGCTCATGAAGATGTCGAGAAGAAGGTTTCTAGAAAGGCTGGGTGCCATTTCTGCATTGGGTATGTTTTCCTCATTTTCGATGGTAACAACAGAGACTTACCAGAGGCCACCAGGGGCAATGAATGAGAAGGATTTTTTAGCTCGGTGTATTCGCTGTTTAAAGTGCGGAGAGGAGTGTCCTACGGGTGCCATTACATTTGCTCAATCACTCAAGGGAGGGGTTATTGAAACACCTATCCTAAGAGATAAGAATCAGTGTAATTTATGCATGAACTGCATTAGCATATGTCCAACGGGAGCCTTAGGTCCTCTAACGGAGAACCCTGAGTTACAAGCGAAGAAGGCCCAAAAGAGCTATTCTAAGGAACAAGACCCCCACCCAAGCTTCAACCTTGGAGTGGCCCAATTACAGAAAGATAAGTGTATTCTATTCCGCGGAAGAAACAGGAAATGTCTTCTTTGTTATGAGGTTTGTCCGTTACAAGACAAAGCTCTTCATATTGACGAAGGAGGAAGGCCTGTCATTGATAAAGTCGTCTGTTATGGGTGTGGACTCTGTGAAATTGCCTGTCCTCCAATAGCCATAACCATGCCTCTCAGTAGGGAAGATAAACGTTCTTATGAGCTGTTTGAGAGAATCAATAGGGGATCCTTTTATGAGAGCCGGTTCCCAAGGAGGATTTAAAATGTCAGTACAGTGGCTAAGGAGATTGATGCAATTCGGGTCGCTTTTCTTAATCTTTTTAATTCCAATCTTTAAGAGCTATAAAAGACTCCTCTACTACATACCCGAGGATTCTATTGGCAATCTTTATGAAGAGGGGCTTAGCTCCTTAGATTTATTTTTAACAGGAGGTTATTTAGAGCCGGTCCTACTCCTTCTCGATTGGTTGGTTGGATTACTATTTAATAATATCTATGCTGTCAATCGGTTTCTTGATGGATTTAGTGGATTCATTTGGTCCGTAACGATTGGTGGTTATTCCTTTATCGATCCTTTGGCCCTTATTCAAGTGCCAAACATAGAGTACTCCTGGAACTTGAGTTTTTTGGTATCGATTACCCTACCCATACTTATCGCACTTATTTTCGGAAGAGTGTTCTGCAGTTGGGTATGTCCATATAATACCTTGCAAGAGTTAGTTCGCTTTGCTGTAAAGAAACTAGGTATTTCAAGGACTAATAAACTGGTGTATACAGATCCCTATTTACGTTATTATATTTTAGGAATTGGACTCATTCTTACAGTATTAGGCATCGCTGTATTCCCCTATATATTACTTTATGTTCAGCTCGGCCGCATTTTTTATCATTTGACCTTCGGATCGGTTCTTTGGCCGGGTCTTATCTTAGTCATAGTAGTTTTATTTGTGGACATCTTTGTGCAAAAAGGCTTCTGGTGTAATTATCTATGCCCTACAGGTGCCTTGCTCAGTTTGCTGGGAAGAAAAAAACTTGTCTATGTTCAGAGAGACAAGAAAATGTGCCTAGAAAACTGCAGATTATGCGAAAAGGTGTGCGGCTGGAACTCGCATCCCAAATTTGATGATATGTCTAATTGCACACACTGCCACCTATGTATAGATAAATGCCCGTCGAAGGCATTAAAAATTTGAGACTAAGGAGGAGTGGGGCTTTATTTTATACGATAATCTAGGATTCTTCAGTAGATAACATATTGTCCCTTCCCTCAGCATAGTGTTAAGCATAGGCTTGGCCTAGGTGAGGAGGAGGGACTTTTGTGCGTAAAGAATGGTTCAGGATACTGGTTCTAGTGGTCATCATCGTCATCCTATTTCCTTGGACGGTCCTCCGCTGGCACCAACAGGGAGATTTAGATAATGAGGAGTTCACAATAAGGGTTCTCATGCCGGATGGTGAAGTGGCAAACCAGAGTCTGGAGGAGTATTTGATCGGTGTAGTTGCCGCCGAAATGCCCGCGGAGTTTGAGGAAGAAGCCCTTAAAGCCCAGGCTGTTGCGGCACGAACCTATGCGGCCAAACGCATCACCCAGCAAACGAGCAATGGTGAAACTTATGATGTAGACACCACTGTCAACACACAGGCGTGGATATCAGAAAGCCAAATGAAAGAGAAATGGAAGTGGCTGTCCTTTTGGCGTTACCATGGTAAAATTAAAGGAGCGGTTACCAGCACGAAGAATCAAGTGCTGGTCGCTAATGGACAATATATTGATGCCTTTTTTCATAGTAGTTCCGGTCGCAAGCCTACTGAGCGAGCAGAGGATGTTTGGAGTTCCTCAAGACCTTATCTACAAAACATACCTGCGGGAGAGCAAAACCCGAATCGCTTCGTGAAAAGTTATTCCTTTACCCCGAGTAGCCTCTCTCAAAAGCTAGGCGTTACCGGGAAGGCCAAAGCATTTGCAGATGCGGATTTTGTTATATTAAGCGAAACGGGAGCGGGGAGAGCCAAAGTCGTACGGGTTCTGGGAAAAAACTACACCGGAGCTCAGTTGCGCCCCCTCCTCGGCTTAGCTTCAACAGATATAGAGATCCAGCTAACGTCCCAGGAGCTTAAGATCACGACCTATGGCAACGGGCATGCAGTAGGTATGTCTCAGTACGGTGCCAACGATCTCGCGAAAGCAGGCAAATCCTATGAAGAAATTCTTCAACACTTTTATCCCGGGACTAAGTCACTTTATCTAAAGAAAGGTAGTCCGACACCATGACATTTTGCCATGGTGTTTTCTTTTCTTTACACCATAGGCAGACGCGGTTAGGGTGATCTATTAGTGCTTGTTCTCAGAAGGACTGTGTTATACTAAGATATACTGAATCGTACTTGCATAAGTGTCAATGAAAACGGATATAGGAGAGAAACAATGGGAAAAAGTTTGGTCTTGACTGAAAAACCCTCCGTGGGTCGTGATATTGCGAAGTTATTAGGCTGCAATCAAAAAGGCAATGGATGCTTCATCGGCTCTAGATATATTGTAACCTGGGCCTTGGGTCACTTAGTAACTCTTGCTGATCCAGAAGCCTATGGGGATCAATATAAAACCTGGCGGCTAGAAGACCTGCCCATGCTACCGAAACAAATGGAATTAGTCGTCATCAAAGAGACGTCAAAACAATATTCAGCAGTGAAACAACTTTTACGGCAGCCTGATGTGGAGGAACTTATTATAGCCACGGACGCAGGGCGTGAGGGTGAGCTGGTAGCTCGCTGGATTATTCAAAAGGCGGGTTGGAGAAAGCCTATCAAGCGGTTATGGATTTCTTCACAGACAGATAAGGCTATCAAAGAAGGCTTTAATAACCTCAAACCAGGTAAGGCCTATGAGTCTCTATATGCGGCAGCAGAGTGCCGAGCTCAAGCAGATTGGTATGTGGGCTTAAATGTGACACGAGCCCTAACTTGCAAGTACAATGCCCAGCTCTCTGCAGGAAGAGTACAAACCCCCACTTTAGCGCTCGTAGTCGAACGAGAAAAAGAAATTCAAAAATTTGTTCCTAAGGAATACTGGACCATCCATGCCCAAGGGCAGGGTTATTTCCTACGCTGGCAAGATAAAAGCAATGGGCAAAGCAGGATCTTTGATGAGCAGAAAGTGGAGAAGCTCTTGCAAAGGTTGACAGGAAAGCAAGGACGCCTTACAGAGATTAAGAAAGAAGCCAAGAAGGATCTGCCCCCCCAGGCCTATGACCTAACTGAATTGCAAAGAGATGCTAATCGAAAATATGGATATTCGGCTAAGAGAACTTCCTCGATTATGCAGCAACTCTATGAACAGCATAAATTAGTTACTTACCCTAGAACGGATTCGCGTTACTTGACAGAAGATATTGTCGCCACTCTCCCCGAACGACTCAAATCTATCGCTGTGGGTCCCTATTCTGAATTGGCTCGACGAGTTCTGCGTACCAAGATTGTTACCACGAAGCGATTGGTAGATAACTCAAAGGTCACGGATCATCATGCGATTATCCCCACCGAGCAAACCGTGTTTTTAGGCAAGCTTAGCCAGGAAGAAGCAAGAATTTATGACTTGATCGTTCGCCGCTTTATCGCGGTCCTATCCCCTGCCTTTGAGTATGAACAAACCACGATTAAAGTAGATATCCAAGGGGAAATCTTTACTGCCAAAGGCAAAATCGTGAAGCAGAGGGGCTGGCGTAACGCCTATGAGGGGAATGACTCTATTGATGAGGAAGGGGATCAGGAGGATCAAGAGCAAAGTTTGCCAGATCTAAAAATAAAACAAGATATTGAGGTGCTATCTATAAAATCAGCCTCAGGCAAAACTAAGCCTCCCAAGCGCTACACTGAGGCCACCCTACTATCGGCTATGGAGCATCCCGGTCTGCGACTGGAAGACGCCGAACTACGAGAGACCTTGGAAAAAACCAGTGGTTTGGGTACCCCAGCAACCCGCGCAGATATTATTGAAAAACTCTTCAACTCCTTCTATATGGAGCGCAACGGCAAAGAGATTATCCCGACCTCCAAAGGCATTCAGCTCGTTGGATTGGTTCCCACTGAACTAAGATCCCCGGAATTAACAGCCAAGTGGGAACAACAACTTAATGAGATTAGTAAAGGGCGTGAAGACCAACAACACTTTATCCAAGGGATTAAAAGCTATGCGGCACAGCTTGTCGGTCAGGTTGTAGGGAGTAGCCAAACCTATCGTCATGACAATGTGACAAGGGCCAAATGTCCAGAGTGTGGCAAGTTCCTATTGCAAGTTAAGGGCAAGCGTGGAGAAATGTTTGTCTGTCAAGATAGGGAATGCGGTTATCGGCAGGGTCTTTCTGTGCAGTCGAATGCCAGATGCCCCCAATGTCATAAGAAAATGGAGCTGCGAGGAGAAGGGGAAAACAAGCTATTTACTTGCGGCTGTGGCTACCGTGAGAAGCTCTCCGCCTTCAATAAGCGCAAAGAGCAAGATGGCAAGGGTTCCTACAACAAAAAAGAAGTCAATCAGTACCTGCAAAAGCAAAAAGAGGTCGCTCCGGTGAATACGGCCTTAGCGGATGCTCTTGCTAAGCTGAAGCTTCCGAAATAGGGATGCAGAACAACCATATGGAAATTAAGTTTATAATAGTTCTGTACATTTTAAGTAAGCCTTGTAAACTTTAATGAAAAATAAAAACGATAAAAGGGTTAAAAAGAACCTTGAGTGGATGCTCCAAGTTCATGGCAAATGAATTGCTGCATGATCACACTCTTAGCCGTTTCTATTTCTGTATTTACCAGCTTTTGGGCGTCCTAACGCTGGAGCGCTTAGGCAATACCATTCCTCTTGCCGAAAGCTTGGTTGTCGCGATTTGGTAGATTTAATCTGCCAAAACGGCTTCTGGATAATAGTCTGTGCTTTTTTAGTAATCTTCAATATCTTGCTCAAATTAATAGTCTCATGAGGGGCCTTAACTGAGTTCACTCACATACAGATAACTGTCAACCATAATAGTTGCTACTTTCTATGGACAAACAATACAATTAGCTCTTTGTCATTTTGGTGTAGCGGTAATGTATATTGAAATTCGCACCCTTAAGGTGTAAATAACTCGATTTAGACCATGCAAAGACAGCATCTTGGACATCAATGCTCAATTCTCTTTCACTAAAGAGCACAACAAGAATTTTATCGAGACCAAGGGTTTCCCATACCCAACGAAAGACTATAGAAGGACTAAACTCTTTACTCAAATAAGCAAAGAGGTCTCCGAGCGTGTTGATTCTTAAAATGTTGGCGGCCTTTCTTAAGAACTTTTTCAGAGTGACGACTAAAATCAAGGGGTATGAAGCTTTTCCCATCAAAGAACTCTAAAGTTAGGTTTTAAAGCTAAGTTTTTTCTTGATGTCGGCGTGGTTATGAACAAAAGAAATTTGCCAATTTGTCTAAAGGTTTTGCTTTGTTAGTGTAATCTTAAATAGAAGCTGGATTGACGGCATTTTCTCTTTTTTGGACTCAATCTTTTGATTACTTAGCATAATAAGAGATAAAATCCAACATCGGGGTTGTAGGTCTCCTTTTTTTTAAATATTACTTAGGCTCAGAATGTTTTCAGCTTGAAAGTTTTCGTCACATCGAATATGATGTTGTTAACTGAATAGGCATGTGAATTGAGTGCGTTTCAATTTCATTTCCTACATGATAGCAACTCGTTTTTGATTTGTTTGGAGCAGCTCATATTATATCAAAACCTAGTGTCATGGGGATATTTGCGCTTTTTAGATCTGATTTCGCTATGGCCTAATAACTAAAATTATGGGTGCGGAACTTCAGGGTATATCTATAAAATAAAATCTAAATTGCAATCTACAAGTAAACTTGTTTAAAGAAGAGAATTCTTCCTTGACTTAAATTGAAAATCACAAAAATATACTATTTTTTACAATAGTTGTAATTGATGATTTGTAATTTTACAAGTAAAAGAAAAGGGGAATTTAACATGAATCTAAGTGAAAGTTACCTCAATCATGATCTTGGTACGAATTCCCAATTATTTACAGTATGGAGTAATTTCATTAAAGGCCACTCAATTAATTTAGGATTAGTAAGAAAAGTAATTTATGATTCGTGGTGTGAAAGCTTAGAAAATGGAGTTGATCCATATCAAAAAAGAGTCAATAAACTATTAAGTGCTAAAGAAGCTACTGAATTAGAAAAAAATAATATTGATTTAATAGAACATTCATTACCAATTATGAAAAAGTTAAATAAATTTGTAGCAGGCACTGGTTTTACAGTTACCTTAACTGATAAAAATGGTTATATTTTGAAAATTATTGGAGATCAAGAAGTGATAAATTCTGTTTCAAGGGGAAACTTTGTTGTAGGAGCTGATTGGAGCGTAGAAAGTGCTGGAACAAACGCTATTGGACTTGCGTTAAAACTTGATCTGGCTATTCAGACTATTAGTTACGAGCATTTTTGTATTTGTTCACATGGTTCAACTTGTTCAGCCGCCCCAATTCACGATACGAACGGAAATATTGTTGGCGTTTTAGATATGACTGGTGAGAGTAAGAAAGCTCACCCGCATACTCTAGGAATTATTGTAGCTGCTGTTCATGGAATAGAAAAGCAACTAGAAACTAAATTTGCTTGGATGAAGTACCAATCTGCAATTATACATAAAACAGCTATAATGGAATCAATTTCGGAAGGCATTTTAGCTGTTGATGAAGCATTAATTATCACTCATGCTAACAGCTGTGCAGCCAAGATATTACGTAGGGAACAATGTAATTTAATTGGGAGAAGCTTATATGATTTCTTCCGAGTACCTTATTTGCCTGACCTCGCAAACGTGACGGATCAGGAAGTTGATATCATTAGTGATCAGAAGGTTCGAAAAGCTATAATATCTATAAGAAAAATTGAAGATCTTCTTCCAGGAATGGGAGAGTGGGTAATTATAGCCAACGAAATTGCTAGAACAAAAAAATTGGTACAAAGGATGTCAGGAGCAGAAGCAAAATTAACTTTCAATGACATTATTGGTCAGGAAGATAATTTTCTATCGACTGTTGGACTAGCTAAAATTGCATCTCATAGTTATTCTAACATTTTGCTTTTAGGTGAGAGTGGCACAGGAAAAGACGTATTTGCCCAAGCAATTCATAATGCAAGCAATAATGCAAATGGTCCTTTTATTGCAATAAACTGTGGGGCAATTCCACGAGAATTAATTGCGAGTGAACTTTTTGGATATACCGAAGGAGCCTTTACAGGTGCTAAAAGAGGTGGCAATCCAGGTAAATTTGAGATGGCTGATGGCGGCACAATCTTTCTTGATGAGATTGGTGAAATGCCTTGTGAATTACAAACTATGTTATTAAGAGTAATTGAGAATAAATCTATTACTCGAATTGGAGGACAAGATGCTATACCCGTAGATATTAGAATTATAGCAGCTACAAATAGGGATTTATTGAAAGAAGTAGAAAAAGGCAGTTTTAGAAAAGATTTATACTATCGTTTAAATGTTATTACGATTAATTTATTACCATTAAGAGAACATAAAAAGGATATACCCTTATTAGTCAAGAAATTTGTGCATAAGATTAATAGCATATTACATAAAAATATTAATAACATTAGTGATTCGGTTTATCAGGCTTTAATGGATTATTATTGGCCCGGAAATGTACGTGAACTTTATAATGTAATTGAGAGAGCTATGAATTTGTGTAATGGTATAGAATTAACTACTGAGGCACTACCTGCAGAAATTTTAAGAACATCTAATAAAACAATGAATAGGAGAGCTATCGTAAGTAACTCATTCGAAGAGCTAGAAAAACAACTAATCGTTGATTTGTTTGAAGAGTTTAATGGAAATATTACTCATGTAGCTGAAAAACTTGGAATTGCAAGAACTACTCTTTATAGGAAGCTATATAAGTATAATCTCAAAATAAACTAGGGATTGTAAACCAACCCTCCCTTTCGCACGGTCAAGCAAGTACGCTGATATCTGCGTAATAGTGCATGTCAATTTAAGAGCGGTGAGCCATTGAAGGTAAGGATTCTCCGTAATCTGCTGTACCGTTTCCCGGTCTGTATGATTGCAACGGGCCTGAATGATTAACGTACCAGAGCATGCCATACGAACTGGTTTGGCGACGTTACCTCGGTCACTGGTAAATATGAAGGCGTATTTTTCTTCAAATTCATCCAAAGGTATAATATTAGCAAGTTCAACCCAACGGTTATTGTGGGTTTAGTTTTCCTGAAAAAGGCAGGTTGAAATCATCTATAGTAAACTGTGGGCTCTGTTTACGGTACATCGTTTTACCTCCAAGTGTACGGTTTTTATAACCAAAATTGATATTTTGATGTACCTTAAAATTTCGCGAAAGTACTCAAAAACCCAAATCAATATCTTTATTAATTTTTGGACATATTTAACACGCCCTACATAAGACATATTAACCAATGTAGCGAATGACAACAACTGCTTGAATTCGCTACATTTAGTTTTATATAAATAGATATTTTACATGTAATTCTCCAATGAAACCTACTGAATAAGATTTAACAATGGTTGGCATAGTTTTTGCATATGATAACTACTGTAATATATCCATGTGAAATGATTAATGAGGAGGATGATCCTATGTAAAAAAAGTATCCACAATTATTTGACGTTTTCGTTTTTGCTCTATTTGCAGGTTGCCTGGACATTTGGACTCCACGGCACATAATCTTCAGGAAATTCCGGATAAAGACTTAACTGCACACCTAGAAAGCTCGCTGAAGATAAAACAAAGGTATTTATAGCCATTCAGACCGTTAGCCTTACCACTTCCAATCTCTTAGCTTCAGATAAAGCAGATATGATTTGTGGAGTGGCACTTTACGTCGATGGTGGTGGTTTATTTGGTTGGATGAATAACGATAAATACGAGCAAAAAAGGGAAGAAGAAGTAATAAGCATTTATTCCAAGGAAATAAGGTGATAGTTTCTGAAGAATACATTAGGGAAAATATTTAGTATTCAAAAATTTTCTGTTCATGATGGGCCTAATATACGTGATTTGATATTTTTGAAGGGGTGTCCTCTAAGTTGCATTTGGTGTTCTAATCCCGAGTCTCAATCCCATACTCCTCAAATTGCTTATAGTAGAGAAAAATGTATTGGATGTGGCCAATGTATAGATTCTTGCGGAAGAGGTGCACTTTCTCGAGCAGAAAATGGAACAATTACTATTGATAGAATGCTTTGTGTGAATTGTCACCAATGTGTGTATAATTGTTGCGCTAAAGCCCTGCATGTCTTTGGTGAAGAAATGACGGTTGAGCAAGTCTATAATAAAACCCAGAAATATGGTAGTGCTTGGCGAGCAAATGGTGGAGTAACGATAAGTGGCGGGGAGCCTTTACTACAGTCAGATTTCGTTGAGGAATTACTTAAAAAGTTTAAAGAAACTGGTATCGATACCGCTATTGAAACAAGTGGTTTTGCACCATGGGAAGATATGCAAAAAGTGGTAAAGTGGTGTGATTTGGTTTTCTACGATATTAAGATGATTAACAGCGATAAGCATAGAGAATATACAGGAGTTGATAATTCTTTAATATTAAATAATTTAAAGAGGTTGCGGGAGAATTTCCCTAATTTAGATTTAATCATTAGAACACCAGTAATTCCCGAAATTAATGATTCCATCGAGGACTTAAAAGAAGTAGAAGATTTTTTAGAAACTCTATCAGGTATCAAGGATTATGAGTTGATGCCTTTTCATAACTACGGAAGTGTAAAGTATGAACAATTAGGAATGAATTATTTGCTAAAAACCACTCAACCAAAGAATAAAGTAAAATTACAAGTAATTAATGACCAAATAAGATCAAGTCTGCGGCATAAGGGTGTCCTTCTGCCTAAAGAGGGCTAAGTGATTATTAAAAATTTAGGGAGTGAAGAGTCAAGTATGGGAACTGTAGAAACATTGAATAACTCTGATTGTTTTTTAACTCCTCAAGAGAAAAGACTTGAAAGTGGTGCTGGACTTTCAAGTCCAAGATTAAGAACTAATAAATTTTTAGAAAGTTATAACAATCAAGTCCCTCGCATTGATGTTCAAAGGGCTGTATTATTTACTGAATCTATGAAAGAAACTGAAGCATATCCTTTAGAGATACGATGGGCGAAGGCAGTTGCCTATGTTATGGAAAACATCGAAGTAGTAATACAAGATAGTGAATTGATTGTAGGAACCTGCGGTGGTCCAGGGCGTTATTGTATCCTTTATCCTGAATTAAGAGCGGGATGGTTTGAGAAGGGTTTGCCAGATACACAGAAGAAAGATGCTTATACCATTTCGGACGAAGCTATTAAGGAAGTAATGGATAAAGTCGTTCCTTATTGGAAAGGGAAAACCGCCCACGAACATTACCTATCAATCCTCCCTAAAGAAACTAGGGAAATAATTTACGGCGACGATGATTATGGCGCAACTGGTTTAATGCAAGATAACTCTAATATCAGCTCCACTTTGAACTGGGTTGGCGAGTATAAAAGAATTATATCTGAAGGTCTAAATTCTATCATAAAAGAAGCAGAAGATAAATTAGCTGCAATTAAATCTAATCTTAAGTGTAACCATTATGATAGTATTCCATTTTTGGAGTCTGTAATAATCATTTGCAAAGGCCTAATTACGTATGCAAAACGTTATGCCAATAAAGCAAGAGAATTAGCTGCAATTGAAAAGGATCCTCAACGAAAATCGGAACTAGAAGTTATTGCTGCAAACTGTGAGTGGGTTCCTGCAAATAGTGCGAGAAATTTTCATGAGGCTGTACAAGCTCAATGGTTCGTACAAGTAGCTTATAGATTTGAACAGGCAATTAATGGAGGAGTTGGACTTGGACGATTCGACCAATATATGTATCCTACTTATATTGCTGATATTCAATCAGGTGCAATTGATGAAAACGGAGCCTTAGAGTTCTTGGAGTGCTTGTGGTTCAAAATTGCAGATAACGTACCATTCAATGCTACAAATGCAAATAATTACTGGGAAGGTTATGCACACTTTGAAGATATTACAATTGGTGGTCAAAATCGAGCTGGCAAAGATATAACCAATGAGCTGACATATTTAATTTTAAGGTCGAAAAAGGAATTCCCCTTTCATTATCCAGAAATCGCTGTGCGTTTACACTCAGGTTCACCAGAGCGACTTCTTCGTTCAGCTGCAGAGTTGGTAAAGGAAGGAGTAGGGTTTCCAAAATTCTTTAATGACGAAGAGATTATTCCCATGCTTCAAAACAATGGAGCTTCCCTTGAAGATGCAAGAGATTATGCTCAAAGTGGGTGTACCGAAATTCGTATGAGCACTGTAGATACTTATTTACCACTTGGAGGTAATATCAATCTAGCTTCTGCCCTCGAAATGGCAATGAATAATGGCTTTGTAACCTATGGTGCCAATCATAGACAATTAATGGTTCCGTCTATTAAAGCAGACAGTATTATGGCTTTTGAGGATGTATTTCAGAACTTAGAGGAAGCAGTTGATTACTTTGTTCAACATTACTATAAACGTCAGACTGCTCTAGAGTTAACAAATAAAGCACGTTTGGCTGCACCGTTTACATCTGCAGTCCATCCCATTTGTATGAATGCAATGAAGGATATCCACCAACCCAATATAGGTGGAGTTTATAAGGATTGCGGTAATTGTAACTTTAATGGATTTGGTACATGTGCAGAATCTTTAGCAGCTATTAAGAAATTAGTGTTTGAAGAAAAAAGATTTACTTTAGAAGAGCTAAAAGCTGCCCTTAAGGCAAACTTTGAAGGATATGAACCTATTCGTCAAATGCTTCTTAATGCCCCCAAATATGGTAATAACGATGAATATGCTGATGAAATTGCGCGGAATTTGGATGAAATGTTGTTAAGAACTGTAAAAAAATATACTACACCTTATGGAGAAAGATATTGTAAGTTTGTTCCAGTAACTTCACATGTAGGAATGGGTGGTAAAGTAGGTGCTACACCTAATGGACGTAGAGCAGGTGAGTCATTATCCGAAGGTATTTCACCCAGCCAAGGCGTGGATAAGGAAGGACCTTTAGCAACTTTAATCTCAATTGACAATGCAAAGAGCCGTGTCCATTCTAATAGCCTTGCTCGTTTATTGAATATCAAACTTACACCTCAAACAGTTGTAGGGGAAAAAGGAACAAAGGATTTAATTCGATTGATTAGGAGCTTCGTAGATTTGAAGTTGTGGCATATTCAATTTGCTGTGGTTAACAGAGAGACTTTACTAAAAGCGCAAAAAGATCCCGAAAAATACCGAAATTTGATTGTTCGCGTTGCAGGTTATAGCGCTTACTTTACAGAGCTAAGTCCGGGGCTCCAAAATGAGATTATTTCCCGAACAGAACATCAAATAGTCTAGTAATATAGTTAACTGTATATGGGGAGACCATTTAGGTTTCCCCTATAATGTTTTAATGAAATGTTATTCAATGGCTAAATCAGATTTTTTAACACATAGAATAACTGGGAAATAGGTGACTTCATGATGATGAAACTCTTAAAGGCTTTTTTGATAGGAGGAATTGGCGGTTGGATTTTTAGTATTATCAATACACCCATTCCGTGGACCTTAGGTCCATTGATAAGTACTGTTATTGCTAAAATGTGGCTGAAAACCGATATCTTTTGGCCTGTTCGAATTCGCAATACTGGTATGGTTATTCTCGGTTATATTATGGGCAGGACATTCACACCAGAAACAGCAAAAGAAATTATAGCTTTATTACCCATTTTATTTCTTGTAACTATAGGTAATATTGTGTTGTGTTTGTTAGGAGGTTTAGTCACCTGGCGATTTTGTGGTCTCAGTTTATCTACAAGTGTTTTTGGAAGTTTACCTGCAGGGCTCCATCAAATGGCCTCAATATGTGAAGAAATTGAAGGTGCGGATATTGGTGCAATAACATTAATGCAAACTATTCGCGTCTTTACAGTGGTTATAGTTGTTCCCTTCATATCGTTTCACGCCTTATCTGATCAAGTAGAAATTGTATCTAATACTACAAATTTTTTGACTATTCATGATTTAAAGATTTTGTTCTTATATTTTACGATTATAGCTATCCTTATACTTATAATCACGAAGTTTTTTAAAACATCGGGAACTCTGTATGTAATACTCCCACTTATTATCACAGCTATCATATTATTATTTGGAGTAAGTGCCCCAGAGCTGCCGGCAACCATCGTCAATATTGCTCAGATCTTTGTTAGTATTCGAATAGGTAGCACGATTAATATTAACACTCTTAGCAACTGGAAGAGAATCTCGGCACTTAGCTTTCTTAGTGTTATAGGCATACTAATTGCTACCCTATTAATAGATTACCATCTAACACAAGTAGCACAGATGAGTTTCTTAACGGCCTTTATAAGTACAGCACCTGGTGGTATGGCGGAGATGGGCTTAACTGCAATGGCAGTTCATGCTGACCTTCCAAAAGTAATTGCATTTCAATTTTTTAGATTACTCTTTGTTTTGCTTCTGGTTGTTCCTGCATCCAGTTGGATTGTTAAACGTTTTAAAGTAGGGATGATAAGACTAAAAGGAGGCTCAGGATGAAAGAATTCTATGGATCACTGACATATGAAAACTTATTAAAACCTGGATCAATAGGACAACTAAAGACTCGTAATAGGGTTATAATGGCTCCTATGGGAAATAATTTGGCTAGTGCTAACGGTGAAGTGAGTGATGACTTAATTGCATATTATACTGCCAGAGCAAAAGGTGGAGTTGGTACAATAATAGTTGAAAGCACGTGTATCGAGTACCCACGCGGGAGCAATGGCGCTATTCAATTAAGAATTGATGGTGATATTTTTATACCTGGGTTAAGCAAATTGGCCGAATGTATTAAACAATATGGGGCAAGGGCCATAATACAAATTAGTCACTCGGGTGGCAATGCTCATAATATTCCTGAGGGGATAACACCGGTTGCACCTTCAAGGGTTCCATATCGCACACTAGAGAATTTTCCGAGAGAGTTGGATTTAGAAGAAATCACAGAGCTAATTGATTTATATAACAAGGCTGCAGTACGGGCAAAAAGGGCAGGATTCGATGGTGTTGAAATTCATGGCGCTCATGCATATTTAGTGGCACAGTTCCTATCTCCGGTGATGAATTTGCGCAAAGACGACTACGGTGGAACGACCATGAAACGTGCTCGTTTTGCCCTAGAGATTGTACGGAAAATTAGACAGAGCGTAGGAAAAGAATTTGCTATACTTTTTCGTATTAGTGGTGATGAGTTCCTAATAAATGGGCGCCAAATAGAAGAAACAATAGAGATCGTAAAGGCTTTAGAAGAAGAGGGTATTGACGGGATTCATGTGAGCGCTGGCGCAAATCGATTTGGCTTATCAAAGTCAAGTGCAATAACTATAGAACCTTCTAATTATCCAGAAGGGTGGAAAGCCTACCTAGCCGCAGCTATTAAAAAAGAAATTAGTATACCTGTAATTACTGTTGGTGTCATTAGAACTCCAGTTATAGCAGAAGAGATTTTGAGTAATGGCTATGCTGATTATGTTGCATTAGGACGTGCTTTACTTGCTGACCCAAATTGGGTAGCTAAAGTAGAAAAAGGTGAATCGGAATTGATTTGTCCATGTATTTCTTGTAGGGTAGGTTGCTCTCGGAATCGTACTTTTTTAAGTAGGCAACTAAGATGTGCTGTGAACCCATTAACAGGTCGTGAACACAGAATTCAGAACTTAAATATTAACCCAACCCATAGCAAAAGGATTGCAGTTGTTGGAGGAGGGTTAGCTGGTATCTCCTTCGCTATTTTGGCGACAAAGTCAGGCCATGATGTAGAGCTATTTGAAAGAAATAGCCAAATTGTTAGTGGACAACTACGTTTGGCGGTTGTACCACCTGGCAAACAAAAAATTAATTGGTTAATTAAGTATTTAGAAGCAGAAGCTTCTAAACTCCCCTTTAAGATTTCCCTTAATACCGAGATAACAGAGAATAATAGCGATGTACTTGATAGTTTTGGTGTTGTTGTAATGGCTACAGGTTCCAAAACCAGGCAACCTGAAAACTATGGTCTAAACAGTTTTATTAGTAGTGACGAATTCTTGATAAAACCAACTAAATTTTTGATACCGAAAATTAAAAAGGTAGTTATATCTGGAGGTGGGGCAGTTGCTTGTGAAATTGCACTCATGGCTGCGCAAGGCGGAGTAGAGACTGTCCTTGTTACTCAAAGAAATAGGACGGCTTTAGCACAAGATATGGAGCCGTTGAGTAGATACGAATTAATATGTCAACTTAAAGAGTCCCAAGTAATTGTTAAAGATAGAGTGAACAAAAGAGAAGTCTTGAATTCTAAATGTTTAAGGATAAGACAAGGAGACTTGACTGAAGATTTAATAGCAGATTTATATATCGCATCCACTCCACGGTATCCAAATATGAACATTCAATTGGTAGATGCTCTTAGGCAAAAAGGTATAAAAGTATATTCCATTGGTGATAGTGCTGAAATAGGAAAAATAATGGAAACCATTCACGATGCATATCATCTTGCAATAATTTTAAATGAAAGGTCATAGGTAACTGTACACTAACTGTGTTGGTACTGCAGTGTATCGAATGACAACACTATGCTGATTCGCTACATTTAAAAAATGAATAATCATAATCAGCTTATCCTATATTGCACAAATTAAAGGTTTAATTTCTCAAATAACTTGGCACGGTTTTTGCATTATATTTGTTTAATGTTATTCCAATACTCAAACCATATGGTATCGAGAGGAGGAAATGCTTAAGCAGAAGTCCATTTTTTAATCTTAATAAATGTATTTATCGTCAACAATATGAGATGGAGGGAAATTTAAATGAAGGATTTACAATTCAGTGACAAAGTAGTGATCGTAACAGGTGGGGGAATGGGAATTGGTAAAGCAATAGCTGTAGCTTTTGCTAGAGAAGGCGCGAAGGTAATGATAGCGGACTGGAATCTTGAAGCTGCAGAAGCAACAGTCAAGGAAATTAGTGACAATGGTGGAGTAACCGAGGCTATTAAGGTAAATGTCGCTAATAGCGCAGATGTTAAACTAATGGTGGATACAACCATTGAGAAATGGGGTACTGTTGATATTCTCATAAATAATGCTGGAATTTCTACTGGCCCGATTATGATAGAAGATATGTCTGAAGAAGATTGGAGAAGGGTCATCGACGTTGATCTAACTGGAATTTTCTTATGTTGCAAAGCCGTTATTCCTGTTATGAAAGGAAACAGCTATGGAAAAATCATCAATATGTCTTCAAATGCAGCGAAACGTATTAGCTTTAATGGTAGCGGAAACTATACCGCGGCGAAAGAGGGAGTCCTTGGCTTTACAAGACAGTTGGCCTATGAGCTAGCCCCTTACGGCATTAATGTAAATAGTGTATGTCCAGGTGCAACCATGACACCCTTATTAGAGAGAATTGCAACACCAGAAACGTTGAAAGAAAGATTAACCTATATACCCAGAGGAAAGTTCTGCAGTTCCGAAGATATGGCAGATGCTTGTTTGTTCTTAGCTTCGGATAATGCAGATATGATTTGTGGAGTTGCTCTTGATGTCGATGGTGGTGGTTTATTAGGTTGGATGAGTAACGATAAATACGAGCAAAAAAGGAAGAAGAAGTAATAAGCATTTACTTGCTTTAGAATTTTTCAATCAAGGGCTCTTAAATAAATTATTTTCGGGAGTGAAAGTAGTGGAGAAAAAGGGAATCGTAATTACAGGTACAATCGGCGCAGATACCCATGTAATAGGAACTCGTATTGTTCAGCATGCGTGCAATCAAGCAGGATATGAGGTTGTTCCTTTAGGTGCTTTTGTTAGCCAGGAAGAGTTTGTTCGTGCAGCTGTCGAAACCAATGCAGATGCAATCATGGTATCGTCAATTTATGGGCAGGCCGAGCTAGATTGTGCCAATTTTAGAGAAAAGTTTCTCGAAGTAGGACTGGACAATATTCTCCTATATCTAGGTGGCAATATCTGCGCAGAGTATCAGGAAAAAGAATGGCCTTCAACTGTTGATAAATTTAAAGCTATGGGCTTTAATCGAGTTTATCCACCAGGAACAAGCCCTTCTTCGGCCATTAAAGATTTAGAGGAAGATTTAGCGTTAAGAAAAGGTGGTAACAGTGAATAACCTAGCTTTGTTAATAGACTTTGGTAGTACTTTTACCAAACTCGCGGTCTTCGATTTGGATGCTGAAGAGTTAATCGGCAAGGCAATGTCAAATACAACAATCGAGGATATTACAATTGGTTTATTCACAGCATTAGAGAAATTGGAACTCCAAATAGGCCATCAAGATTATTCTCTCAAGCTTGCCTCAAGTAGTGCGGCAGGAGGTCTCAAGATGGTGGCTGTGGGGCTAGTTCCACAACTCACTTTAGAAGCTGCCAAGAGAGCAGCGCTCGGGGCAGGAGCTAATTTAGTTGGAACTTTCGCCTACGAGCTGACAAATGATGAAATTGTCAAAATTGAAGGTTTATCCCCTGATATAGTGCTTCTTTGTGGAGGCACTGATGGAGGAAATAAAAAAGTGGTTATCAATAACGCCCAAATGCTGTCTAAGTCAAGTGTCAATGCTCCTTTTGTTTATGCCGGGAATAAAGTAGTCGCAGAAAAATGTAGTGAAATATTGCTCGGCAAAGGCAAGGAAGTAATAGTGACTGAGAATGTGATGCCTGAATTAGGTGTTTTAAATGTAGAAAAGGTCCGTTCGGCAATTAGAGAAGTTTTTATTAAGAGAATTGTAGATGCAAAAGGTCTAGAAAAAGCAAAACAATTTGCAAGTCCCGTAGTGATGCCAACTCCTACGGCAGTCCTTAAAGCCGCCCAGCTAATCGCTGATGGTTACGGAGATGAGGAAGGGTTAGGAGAACTAATGCTAGTTGACGTAGGAGGAGCTACGACTGATGTTCATTCGATTGGTTCGGGGACTGTCTTACAGGGGGCGACTCTAAAAGGCTTAAAAGAGCCATATGCGAAACGATCTGTAGAGGGTGATCTAGGAGTACGTTACAACGCACATTCAATAGTATCGACAGTTGGAGAAAAATATTTTCAGTTGTATCTAAGGGGAGCCATTCCAGACTTGTTGGATAAAGTAAATCACTTGAAATTACATCCGAAAACTGTACCCATTACAAGTGTTGATCAAGAATTAGATACAGCATTAGCTAAGGCAGCAGTTGATATAGCTACAGATAGGCATGTAGGAAGTATCCAAGAAGTGCAGATGCCTTTTGAAAAAGTGTATATTCAGGAAGGTAAGAACTTACTAGAAATTAACTATGTTATCGGCACTGGTGGTCCTTTAGTTAACAATCCTTGTCCGAGATCAATTTTGGAGATGGCTTGCCGCAATCATCAGAAGCCTCAGAATCTCAAACCCATACGAGCTAACTTCTTGCTAGATGAGAAGTATATACTCTATGCCTGCGGCCTCTTGTCAGAGGTCTTTCCCCAAAAAGCATTGCGTATTGCCAAGAAATACCTAGAGGAGTTGAAAGTTGATGGAGACTAATCCAAAGATAACAAATAAACGATGGGACGATGAACAGTTTTATAAAACCCGCAAAGAAGTACTTGGTCGTTGGGCTACAGGCGCTGAAGTAGATATAGAGGAATCTGCGGAGTATTTAAAAACACTAGGTGAGAATAAATTCGTAGTGCCAAAAGTGCTAGAAGCGAAGGAAAAAGGAATATGCCTTTCTCAACCACGCGGTGGATTTCCATTATTAGATGATATGATCAATCTCCACAAAACCCTAGAGAACGAGGGTGATGAACATGTATTGCTTCCTGTTACAACCGATAGTTATACACGTTCAGAAAGATTTGCCGACGTTGAAAAGGGTTTGGAGTTTTGCCGAAAGGGAAATAAGCTGGGGATAAATGGATATCCGACAGTTAACCATGGGGTTAAGAATGGTAGGAAACTTCAAGAGGCAACTAATAGACCGCTGTATGCACTTGGTGGAAATCCTTTGCCATGCCTAAATGCAGAAATTAGTATTGCATCTGGTTTTACGGGGTATTTGGGATCGGGAATATGTGTTCCAGTTGCTTATAGCAAACACGTTTCAATTGAGCAAGGAATTAAGAACTATCAATATGTTGATAGATTAGTCAGTGTTTACCAAGAAAAGGGGATTTCTATCTACCGTGAAACAGCGGGATTTTTAACTTGGGTTTTAGTTCCCCCAAGTGTGGAAATCGCATTAAACACAATAGATGCACTTTTAGCTGCTGAGCAAGGAGTTAAGTATTATGGTCTTGGGCATAGTGCGCAATTAAATTTCCTTCAGGATGCTGTAGCGGTTGCCGCACTAACGGAAATTTGTACTGAGTACTTAGAGCGTTTCAATTATAAAGACGTTAATTTGTTTACAACACTTCTCTCCTATGGTGGTCCGTTCCCGGAAAACGAAGCACTTGCATATGGAACAATTGGTGCTGTGGCAGCTGCCGCAGGCCTAGCGGGTGTTCAGGGCGTGTCTATTAAGACAATTGATGAGGCTATAGCAGTTCCTACTGAAAAGAATAATGCAATGGCTACTCTTGTAACAAGACAAGTTTTGAATATTATCGGTAAAAATAGGTACCCCCAAACAGAGGAGTTCAAATTCGAAAAAGAACTACTTAAGAAAGAGGCAAGATCTATTTTAAATAGAGCTTTAGAACTAGGGGAAGGAGATGTAGCTAAAGGTGCTGTCATAGGTTTTGATCATGGTATTTTGGATTGTCCGTGGAGCCCGAATCTCAGTGTTAAGGGTAAGGTATTAGGCGCTAGGGATCATACAGGGGCAGTTCGCTATCTTGATCCAGGTAATGTGCCTATTCCAAAGGAGGTGATGGAATATCATAAAGAACAACTAGACCAAAAGATGGAGAAGAAAAAAGGTATATCTGAGTATGACAGTTTAGTTGAGGATTTAATGATTATTGCTAAAGGACAATCTCTAACATTTTAAATCAGCTTGATCTTGTGGGCATAAGCAAATAACAATGGTTATATAAAAGGAGGCCAATCTTATGAAAAAGAATAAGTTATTTAGCATTGTATCTCTGCTTGTTATAGGGTTACTTTTACTCTCGGGGTGTGGATCTAATCAAACAGCTCAGACCAATGCGAATGATGGTAAAGTGGAGTTTACAAAACCCATTTCAATCGTTATTCCCTCAAGCCCAGGTGCTTCTATTGACGTTATGGCGCGTATCATTTCCAAACTAGGAGATAAATATTTTGGAACAACAGTAACTGTCCTCAATAAGACCGGTGGAAGCGGCAACGTAGCGTTAGCCTATACTCAATCCCAACCAGCTAATGGATATACTATCCATGGTGAAGCTACAGGAATTACATCAGTCCTCCAATTGCCTGGTGCACAGTATACTTATAAAGATTTTATTTATGTCAGCCAACTCCAGAATGACCCATTTGTATTATATGTAGGTAAGGATAGTCCTTATAAGACAATTGAAGAATTTATCGCTGCGGCTAAAGAGAAACCCGGTGAATTGACAGTTGGTGGCTATGGTACAGGAACTCCACATCATATCTTTGCCGAAACCTTTGCAAAGCAAGTAGATATTAAAATTAAATGGATTAGCTTTGATAGCGGAAATGACGCCTTAGTCGCAACAATGGGCGGTCATCTAGATGCTACACTTTCAAATGCCAGCCTTCTTCCAAGTTCGCAGAGTAAAGTAATTGCTTTAGCTGTTTCCTCTCATGATCCACTAGAACAGTTTCCTGACATTCCAACCTTTGCTTCAAAAGACTTGCCTGACCTTACTAAATACCACTGGCGTGGAATCTTAGTGAAAAAGGACACCCCGGAAAACGTTGTTAAAGCATTAGATGAAGGGTTTAAAAATATGACTCAAGACCCAGAGTGGAAGAAATACATTGAAGATGCTGCAATGCTTGAAGGATACAGTAGCACTGAGGAATTCACTAAAATGGTATACGCACAAGCTGATAACGATCTAAAAGTATTAAAAGAAATTGGTCTAGTTAAATAATCCAAAGGGTGGGATATTCTCATTCCCACCCTTACCCCTAAATATATATATAATAAGGAGGGGAGAAAGATGCGCAAAGGAACGATCATTATTCTGTCTATCTTTGTGCTATTATCTGTTTACCTATACTGGTTGACATTCGGTTTCTCTGACGTGCAAAGTGATCCCGTTGGACCTGCAGGATATCCTAGAGTATGCTTAATATTAATCTTGGGTTTGAGTTTATTAGGATTGTGGCAGAATCGAAAACCAGAAGCTAAACTAAATGCAGTTAAACTTAATAATTGGAAATTAATCATTATTTCTCTAATCTTATTACTATCGTACACGATCCTCATGACCAATATAGGTTACTTTATTGTAACACCCATCTTCTTAATCCTAGTCATGCGTGTGCTCAAAGTAGAAAACTGGGTGGCTGTAATTTCAGTAGCAGCAGTCTTTACATTATTTATTTACTTTGCTTTTTATAAAGTACTTCAACTACCATTACCAATGGGAATCTTAGGTTAGAGAGGACGAGAATTATGGAACATGTTATGGAAGGTATTCAGGTTCTCTTGAGCTGGCAATGCTTACTTGCGGTAGTATGTGGTGTCGGTATTGGAATGATGTTTGGACTTACTCCTGGATTGGATGCCACCTCGGGAACCGCACTACTAATTCCGTTTACTTACGGTATGCAGCCTACTACAGCAATCGTTCTTTTAGCATCGCTGTACGCAGCAGCTTCATATGCAGGCTCTATTACAGCGATATGTATTGGTACGCCAGGCACCCCTGCAGCTGCAGCTACGCTGCTTGATGGATACCCATTAATGAAAAAAGGACGAGCGGGCGAGGCATTGTTTGTAGCTTTATATGCCTCAGTAATCGGAGGTTTGGTATCAAATATTATGCTCGCCCTTACAGCTGGTCCTCTTGCAGCAGTAGCATTAAGATTTGGTCCTGTAGAATATTTCGCATTAGCATTGTTTGGTTTAACTATTGTAGCAGGACTTTCAGGACGGAATTGGCTCAAAGGATTTCTAGTAGCTGCTTTGGGATTGCTGATCGTCACGATAGGTATTGATTCCTTTGTGGCAGCCCCACGTTTCACCTTCGGTAACGTAAATTTACTTAGTGGAATTTCTTTCGTTCCAGCTTTAGTTGGTTTATTTGCGCTTTCCGAAGCCTTAGTCTCAATTGAAGAATTAGGTCCTAAAACTGTAATTCAGAAAGTTACTAATAAAATCCCGTCTCTCAAAGAAATAAAAGGATTAAGCAAAGTAATTGCGGTGAGTACGGCTATTGGAGCATTTCTCGGCGCACTTCCTGGAGTAGGTGCTGCAACAGCTTGTTGGATTGGCTACAATCAAGCACGTAACATGTCAAAACACCCAGAGGTATTTGGAAAGGGAAGTTTAGAAGGCGTAGCGGCTCCTCAGGCGGCTGATAATGGATCAGTTAGTACAGCCTTAATCCCGTTGTTAACCATGGGAATCCCCGGATCTGCTACAGCAGCAGTCTTGCTTGGTGCTTTTACTCTGCATGGATTAACTGTAGGGCCCGAATTATTCGAGAAGAATGGCTCAGTAGTATATGGACTTATTGCGGCCCTATTTCTAGCCAATATCGTCATGGGCATTATGGGATTTTTTGGTATAAGAGTTTGGACGAAGTTCTTGGAACTACCCAAAGGCGCATTAACAGCATTGATCTTTGCCTTCGCTGTAGTTGGCTCGTATAGCTTAAGAAATAGTCTCTTTGATGTCGGAACCATGTTAGTTTTTGGAATAATGGGATTCATATTAAGAAAATATAATTTCCCACTGGCTCCAATGGTTTTAGCACTTGTTCTAGGGCCTATGATAGAAAGCAATTTCCGAAGAGCTATGGCTGTATCTGACAATGGCGCTCTGATATTTCTGACTCGCCCTATATCTCTTTTGTTCATAATCTTAGCTATTATCAGCTTCGTTTTGCCATTTATCCAATTATACATTGCTAAAAAGAAAGCAGAAAAGAGTGGACTTTCACAGGATGAGGTTATGGCGGATATTGAGAAGTACTTTTCAGATTAAGTAGAAGTATCTACAAATATTTAGGGATATATAAAAAGATTGTACAGGAAGTGTATAAGGGATGATTAAAAGTATTGAAGTCTTTGACCTAAATGTCCCACTAAAAGTTCCCTACCATACTGCGATTGCTGATATACCTTTCTTTACGAGTTTGGTTGTTCGTTTAAGAGATGACAAGGGCAACGAAGGTCTTGGGGAATGTACAACAGTACTTGGCTATTCTTGGGAGAGTCCGGAAGATGCGTGGGGGTTTGCTAAGGCACATGGTGTCGAGCTATTAAATCAGGAATTAACTAATGCCAAAGAAAAACTTCAACCATGGGTTCATAAGCATCCATTTGCTTGCACTGCATTTTTAACAGCAATCGAATTGTTGCAAGGGGAATCACTATTAAAATCACCTTCGACACGCAAAGAAGTCGAGTTGGTCGGCATTGTGAATGCCACCACTAAAGATCAATCACTTGGAATTGCTGAAAAACTTCTTCAGTCTGGGTATGGTACATTAAAAGTAAAAGTAGGCTTTGATGTTGAGCGCGATATCGATAAGGTTCGTGCCATTCAATCCCAGGTAGGTAGCCGTGGGAAAATTAGAATTGATGCGAATCAGCATTACACCTATAGCGAGGCGGAACGTTTCGTCGATAGTGTTGACCCTAGCAATATTGAACTCTTCGAACAACCTTTTGGTAACGATGCGTGGGGAGCCATGAAACAGCTCAGCCTGATTTCACCTCTACCACTAATGTTAGATGAATCAATTTATGGCTTAGAAGAAGTTGAACGAACTGCAAAGGAAAAGTGCGCTCAGTGGATTAAATTCAAACTGATGAAATCCAGTAGTGCACAAAGTATGGCAGCTGCTATTAGATTGGCCCAAAAGCATGGAATTGGAATAATATACGGCAATGGAGTTGCTACAGAAATTGGTTGTTATCACGAGGCACTACTATGTTCTAATCTTGGAGTTAAAACTGCTGGTGAACAAAACGGCTTTTTAAAAACTGTAGCACCAATATGTATAGAAGCTCCTAAGTTTGTAGACGGAAAAGTAATCTTGGAACCAGACTTTTGCCTTCGGCTTAATGATGAGCAAGTCTTGGAATGGACAAAAAATAAGATGCAGTGGCAAGCTTGAAGTAAGAATTTTTTTAAGTTACTCAGAAAGCATTCCGTATACTGTTGCTATAGGGAGAAATCAAACAAGCTCCGTTCCCCAGAAGTTAATTGGTCATCATTTAATAGCAGATTAAATTGAGTAAATCTAGCCATTAGATATTAAAGAAGTTGTAAAAGCTTCCCTTTAGGGGCCGTGGATAGTGCCGCATCATGGATAACCCTCCGCTAACGCTTCGAGTTACCCATGATGCGGCACTATCATAGCATGACTACGGATAATTTTATTTTGATATTGCTTAAATCTTAAGCATGTGAAAGGTCCATAATATAATAATCGTTTTTCAAGTTTTCATAGTGAATATTACGATTTAAAGTTCCACCCTGTCCGGAAGGTTGGTTCCAACCATTCCGGACAGGGTGGTTTCATTGGTTCCGGGAAGGAACCTTAGGTCCGTTATTCCAGAGGGGAATGAACCGTTATTTCCGCTTACATCACCAAGCTCTTTACGGTCATCCTGGTCAATACAGAACCACTGAGGTTCATATGCCAGAGGATCATCAGAAATGTTTACAGTTGAATGGGCAACGCTTTATCGAATGGGCCGAAAAGATTGGCCCCAGCACTGCCATTACTAATTGAACTGCACAGTGAGTTTTTTCCATTGTGCAAGTTCATGAATATTATGGTTCGCGAGAGCCGCTGTTCCGGAGGTAGTTGAGCCACCTCTCCGGAAAAATTGAGCCACTCCTCCGGTGTTAGAGCCACGCTTGTTTTCGTTGACCCCAGAGCAAGACTTGATATGGGGGCGGCGGATGCTACCCTAGAATGAAGGGATGGGGCTTACTCCAGAGGAATCCTTCTTTGAAGCCTTATCCCTCGACCCATGGAAGCATCCGACGTGGGGTCCCATGTCAAGTCTACCCCAAAGTGCCCCCCTATCTGGAGGGATGGCTCAAACAGCCCGGAATCGCGGCTCATTTTGACCATATTATTCAAGTTCATAAGGGGCAGACGGTAATGGTGCGAGAAATGGCTTCTCATCTTTGAGATTAACACTATAATGGCTGCCCTCCTTCTTTTGAAAAGCGCGACAGTTAAGGCATCGAGGCGACTTCTTATTTCCCGGTTTAGTTCCTCTAACGAAAAGAACTTCTCGTTCCGAAGAGCTGCTGTAATCCAAGTGGATATGTTACCCACAGTTCATTCAACACCAGGTTTATCTTTGGGGGCCCTAACCCGAGCAGGGAGCACTGCAGTGTCGTAGTGTTCAGCCATTTCATGGTAGGTCTCATTGATTTTTGGTGTGAACCAGTGGGAATGCTCAACACCCGTCTTTAAGTTGTCCGGAATCATTTCTTCTGTGTCACGATCCACATTGTAAGCTGGATCTCCGGCCCAGTCTACTTCAATCTGTTCACCTGGCTTGCGCGGAATGTGCATAGTTGCCCGTTTCTTTTCCGAATGCTTCTGGTAATGGAAACAAAACTGAGAATACATAAGTTGTAGCTCATTGGATTGCCTGCATTCCTCATAGTACTTATTTCCAGAGCAGTTTAAGAGTTACCCCATTGCGCATCATTTCCTTATCGATGTACTCGAGATTAAGATACTTACGCTGGGTTTCCGAAACTGATTTATTATGGAAAAACTTGCTTAATTCAGCATCCGTCATTTCGGCCTTTAAAGGCCAAGCAATGTCCAGTTCTTTTGCACCAGTATGATGGATTAAATCTTTGGCTGATCTGTGCCGTTTCAAGGCGTTCCCCAATGCCTCTAGACATAGCTCCGTCCTCATATGATTTGCTAAAGACCAGCCTACGATTTCTTTATTAAATAAGTCCTAAATCGCTGCCAGATATAATTTTTGATTTCCTACTTTGAATTGGGTGATGTCGGTTACCCATACGGTATTCGGGGCATCTGCTTGAGAACCCTGATTAAGAAGGTTTGGTGCGTTTGGCAAATTGTGATTAGAATTTGTGAGGCCTACGCGAAATGGTTTCTTTCTTACACTGTATAGCTTATTAGCTGCTTTCCTTCTTGATTGTTTTATAGATCATTTCCTGTTGTTCTGGACGAAGATGGCAGTAGCTTTTTTAGGATATCTATGGTCACCTCCTGGTCTGCGATCTGTTTATCTTTAGCCTTTAATTGGGATTTTAACTCAGCTATTTTAGACTTGTCAGGGTCCTATCTTTCTATACTTGCTTTAAGCCAATTCCGTACCGTTTGCTGATTAAAACAAAATCATTTTACGATGCTTGACATTGACCGATTTTCTTCTTGTATCAGTCTTACAATATCTTTCTTAAATTGTTCATCGTAGCACTTGCCTTTTTTCTTCACTTTATCGCCCTCCACAGGTATTACTTTACCCTAACTCACCTGTGTATGACAAACCGGGTACGGGTCAGGTTGAAGAATATCTTTACATATTATTTCAAGAATCCTAGTTAAGAAAGAGGTTGATTATGAATTGGTTTATTAAATCAAAAAGTATACTTACTTTTGTGCTGGCGGTATTCTATATTGCAAATATCTTCCTTAGTGTTCCTTTAATTACTCGATTGAACTTTATTTTACTGGTTTATTTAGTTATTACATCATTTTTGCAAGTACGAAGTACAGCGCGTTTAGTTGCGTATTTTTTATTTGTTGTAAGTTTTAGTTTGCTTATTTATTACAAAGCTCCACTAGAGGTATGGGTCCAGGGTATAGGTCGAAATCTTTATTTAATAGTGATGTTCACCTTAGCCCCCTTGCTTGCATTTCCAATTCGTCATGGGGGCTATACCAAAGCCCTAAAGGATATGTTTAAGCGCTATACTAGAAAAGATAGCGACTTTTATTTTGGAGTATCATTTATGAGTTTTTTTCTAGGAGTTATGGTTAATATCGGTGCTCTTCCCTTAATGTATGAAATATGTCAATCCAGTGAACAAAGAAAAAACCATAAACTACTAGGCACTTCAATTTGCCGTGGAATCACTTCTTCTATCATTTGGGCACCTAACTATGCGACTACAGCCTTAGTTCTTGAACTTACCCGTGCTAAGTGGTCTGCTATATTTCCCTATGGTGTGTTACTGGGTATTTCAGCGATTATTGTTGGATGGTTGAATATAAAGTTTAATGAACGGGGACTGAATAATAAACTCGTTATAAAGTCTAATGAACCACAGGATAAAATTAATTGGTTACAAATTTTCGAATTGTTTATTTTTACTATGGTTCTTATATTAGGAATCGTTCTCATATCAGAATTTACTGGTTTAGCAACTGTAATAGTGGTCTCTATGGTAGCCTTAATTTTTCCGATATGCTGGTTAGTGTATTTGGGCAAACCGGAAATATTTATTACTGAATTTATGGATAATTACTTTCCAAATAATTTGCCTCGTCTGAAGAATGAAATAGTTCTATTTACAGGCGCAGGCCTATTCTCAACAGCAGTTGTATTTTCTCATTTAGGAGACTTCATCCCCGCATTTCTTGTAGGGCTTACCGGAAACAATATTCTGCTTCTTTCATCAGCTGTTATTTTAATTACCATCCTTCTAGGACTTATAGGAATCCACCCCATTATTACTATTACAATTATTGGAAGCACAGTTCCGCCTTCTATGTTTGATAATTCTTCCGCATTCTTAGCGCTCACTCTTACTGCTGCTTGGTCCCTAGCTACAACTCTCTCCCCTTCGTCTGCAAACGTAATAAGCATGGCGGGCCTTGTAAATCATTCACTTATTGAAGTGGGACCAAAATGGAATGTTAAATATGTTTTCACTGTTGCCATGGTCTTTATAGTAATCCTAAATATTCTCCATGCCTATAATTTGCTATAATTTTGATAATTGTTAATATTTGAAGGTGGAAATATGTCGCACCCCTTTGTCAAGACATGATTTTTGAAATGTAAGTTATCTCCTTTCCTTTCATTTAATAATCAGGTCTCATTTTTGCAGTCTGCTGGGATCGGTCTCTGGGGTTAGGCTTGACATGAGACCTCACGTCAGATGCTTCTTTGGGTCGAGGGATGGGGCTCATAACGATGTATTCTTTCGATAGTAAATATTGCTTGGAATATCGCCTTCAAGGGAATCATGAGGGCGATATGTGTTATACGTGACCATGCACTTATTGATGTCTTTTCTTAGCTCTCTCGGGGTGCAATATTCATTGATATAGATGTCATCATACTTAATGCTGCGAAAGAAGCGTTCTGTTCGCACATTGTCCAAAGCTTGTCCTTTGCCATCCATGGAAATCCGAATCCCATTCTCCTCAAGAAGCTTGATGTAATCGGGATTCGTAAAATCGACTAAAGAAAAGGGATTGCTCCCTTTCCCTCGTCTAAGAACCGTACGTGAGAGTTTCCCTCTCATACGGCTCAAGCATTTCTTCACCATTTCTGGCGGCAACCAGTGATTTTAGCTTG